>NZ_LDZY01000006.1 GCF_001029285.1 Desulfosporosinus acididurans | reverse complement strand
GGCTAATGCTCAACTGAATTTGCAGACCGCATACAAAAACTTCTTTCGGGATAAATCAATAGGCTTTCCGAAGTTCAAAAACAAGCATCGTGACAAGAAATCCTATACTACCAACAATCAAGGTGGAACAATCAGGCTTATTGACAGTAAGATAATTCGATTGCCAAAATTAAAAGATGTACGGATTAAGCTACACCGACAATTACCTAAAGAAGCCGTTATAAAGTCTGCGACTATAAGCAAAACTCCTACAGGGAACTACTATATTTCCGTATTGGTTGAGTTTGAAGCCGCTATAAAGCCCGTAACACCAACGAGAGAAACGGTACTAGGTTTGGATTATTCATCAAAGACATTGTTTGTCGATAGCCAAGCAAATAATGCCGATTATCCAAAGTTCTACCGTCAAGCCGAAGCAAAATTGAAAAAAGCACAACGCAAACTATCTAAACGCCAAAAGGGTAGTAAAAACCGTGACAAACAACGTCGTAAGGTTGCCAAACTGCATGAAAAAGTAGCTCATCAACGAAAGGACTTCTTGCATAAACTGTCTAGGCAAATAGCCGATGATTACTCAGCTATTGCCATTGAAGACCTAAATATGCTTGGCATAGCTCAATGTCTCAATCTTGCAAAATCCACGAATGACAATGGTTTTGGTATGCTAAGAACTTTTCTAACATACAAACTTACTGAACAGGGAAAACAGTTAGTCGTTATTGATAAGTGGTTTCCATCCAGTAAGATGTGCAGGTTCTGCAACAACGAAAATAAAGAACTAACTCTATCAGATAGGACCTGGACTTGTAGTCATTGCGGAGCAGAATTAGACCGCGACATAAACGCTGCTATCAATATCAAAAATGAGGGCTGCCGCTTGCTTGGCATAGCCTAATCCATAACTAAGAACCGTTGGGCAAACGGGGTTAGCTTGGTAATTATACTGGCATAAGCTGGTATGTCCCAAGAAGCCCCCACCTCTAAGCGTTAGCATAGGTGGTGGGAGTATGTCACTCTTACAGGAGTTGATTTTAGTGTTGAGGCACTCACTCGTCTGGAGATGTTCGCGAGAAGAAATAATCATTATGTTAGGACAAGAGAACTAGATTTAAGCATTAGTGATTCATTAAGGGATATCGGGTCATTTGATAACATAGTAATTAACCATTTTAGATTAGGTAGAGAACAGCTCGTAGAAATTAAAAATCATATTACGGATAATGGAGTTTTATTTATTTGTGGCTTTGGGTATAAGCATAAGATTGACTCTAGAATCAGAAAAGAGGATTTAATTCAACAAAATGATTTCGATGATCTGGATAAATTTTTTGAGTTAATAAACTATAGCGAAAATGAAGATGATAGAGGATTTATTGTTACGTATATTTTTCGCAGGAGAAATAGTTAAGGGGGTAGTAATCGGGTAAGAAAACGTGGAAATATTTATATCGCTAACTTGGACCCTACTCTCTAGGTTTAGAAGAATCTAAAGAGAGAAGGGTTCTTGTTGTTTTCAATAGAATCGACACCCCAAAAAGTAATCCCGTATAATTTGGCCCCTCTTGGCGAATAAGTAAAGGGAAGTTTTCCGTCGACAACCTTTTAGAATAGTTGTATAATGTATACAAAATACATTATGCTTACTTCGCTAAGGATTGGAGAGGTCATAGTATGCGTCAAGAAAAAGATTTAATAGGTGTTCATGATGTTCCGGATGATGTTTATTATGGGATTCAAACATTAAGAGCAACTGAAAATTTCCCCATTACGGGGTATCATCCTCATCGAGAATTGATTCGTGCTTTGGGCATGGTTAAAGGGGCGGCTGCTGAGGCTAATATGTTTGTTGGTTCTCTGAGTCCTGCCATAGGCAAAGTGATTGTTGAAGCTTCGAAGGAGCTTATTGACGGGAAGTTTGATGATCAGTTTGTTGTTGATGTGATTCAAGGAGGGGCCGGGACTTCTATAAATATGAACGCCAATGAAGTTATTGCCAATCGGGCGATAGAGCTTCTTGACGGTAAAAAGGGAGAGTACTTTAAAGTTCATCCCAATGTGCATGTTAACATGGCACAAAGTACCAACGATGTTTTTCCTACGGCAATTCGTATTGCCAGTCTGAATGTGGCTACGGATTTGCTGAAGGCTTTGGATGAATTGCGCCAATCCCTGGAGAAGAAAGCTCAGGAATTTGACGGGATCATTAAAATGGGCAGAACTCATTTGCAGGATGCTGTGCCGATTCGTCTTGGTCAGGAGTTTTCGGCCTATGCTCATATGATGGGCCGCGATCTTCAGCGGATAAAGCAGGCGATGAAATCTCTTGAAGTGATTAATATGGGTGCTACTGCGGTAGGCACAGGTTTGAATGCAGACCCCAGGTATATTGAGAAGGTTACGGAACGTATTGTGGAATGGACAAACCTGCCAATGCGTATGGCCGATGATTTGGTTGATGCCACTCAGAACACGGATGCCTTTATGGAGGTTTCGGGAGCTCTGAAAACTTTGGCCGTCAATCTTTCTAAAGTGGCGAATGACTTGCGGTTGATGGCCTCAGGGCCGAGAACCGGTTTGAATGAGATTAATCTGCCCCCGATGCAGCCAGGGTCTTCGATCATGCCTGGGAAGGTAAACCCGGTAATGGCAGAAGTGGTTAACCAAGTTGCTTTTCAGGTTCAGGGGAATGATTTTACGATTGCCTTAGCTTGTGGAGCCGGTCAGCTTGAGCTGAATGTTATGGAGCCTGTTGTTGTGTTTAATCTGCTGCAATCCTTAGACATCTTGCGCAATGTGATGCGTGTTTTCCGTCAACGATGTGTGGAGGGGATTACGGCAAATGTCGAACGCTGCAGCTACATGGTGGAAAACAGTGTGGGAATTGTTACCGCGATTAACCCGCATGTAGGCTATGAAGTAGCTTCCGGTGTGGCCAAGGAAGCGATTATGAGCGGCAGACCAGTTCGGGATATTGTGCTGGAAAAGGGAGTTTTGACTTCTGAAGAGCTTGATATAATTTTACATCCTTATGAAATGACAAAACCCGGCATTGCGGGGGCGGAGTTGTTGGAGAGGAAATAGAGCGAGAATCGCGTCACACTTGTTCAGCCATGCGGTCGCCGCGCCAAACTAGGGCTTTAAATTCTTAATGCAAGCGGGTGGGGCCCCACTAATGAAAGAGAATTTAAAGCTGAGTTTGGCTGCGGCTCGTGCAGAGGCATCACGCGTTGTGACGCGAATCCTTAGTAAAAGATAGGCTATATGGACTATTTACACCTTCTATGCTATATTTTACAGTTGAGGTAGGAATTTTGTATAGGAGGACCTTGATTTGTCGAATAAACCATTACCTTGGCATAAAATGAATGCTGGAAAACAAAATAAAATTATCATCGGGGTGTGTGTCCTAATTGCTTTTTGTGTCATAGGTGTTTCATATCTTTTGTTTCACTGACCGATTAGCTGTTGACCAATCAAGGACAAGAAAAATTCGAAAGAAACAAGGGACGGTTCTTTACTGTATGAACTTAATTTTCATGCCGTAAAGAACCGTTCTTCATTCAAAGCAATTATAACGGATACCTTTTATCAAATAATTCTATAGTATTTTTATTTTTTAAAGGTGTTCTTTTTAGGCTTCAGGCAAGGGGTTGAACTTGCTTAGTCAGGGGGAAGATGCTAAACTTAGTGAGAAGTCATAGTTTGGGGATTTGTAGATAAAAAGACTGAATTTCTGAGATGGAAGGGGAAAAAACTATGGCGGTTGGGCGTAATTCTTCGGGGACAGGAAGAATGATATTGCTCATTTTGATAGGTGCTGCCCTGGGAACTCTAGTCGGGTTCGGCTTGGATAAATATGGCATTTTTGCGCCGTTTTTAAAGCCGGCCGTCATTGATTTTCCATCACATACTTACTTCGATTTCTTTTTTCTCTCTCTTTCTTTTGGTTTTCGTTTGAGTATTACCAGTGCTACCTTGATTGGTGCCCTGGGCGGATATATGTTATCAAGGAAGTGGTAAGGTGCTTGTACTTGCATCGACATCTCCCCGCAGAGCAATGCTGCTTCAAGAGGCCGGCTTCTTATTTGAAACAGTTAAATCAATTGTTTCGGAAACGCTGCCTGTTGGAATGTTACCGAAGCCCGGGGTTAGAGAATTGGCAGAACGCAAAGCAAGAGCAGGTCTTAAGCAGTGGCTGGAACTTGGGGGAAACTCCTTGGATGCTGTGTTAGGTGCGGATACTATGGTTGTATTAGATACTCGAATCTTGGGGAAACCAGCGAATCCGCAGGAAGCAGAAGAAATGCTGCACGACTTAAGCGGACGCAATCACGCAGTGCTGACCGGTGTGGCATTGCTCAATGGTTTGGGAAAATTAAAAATTGAGGTGATAGAAACCTCTGTGGTTTTTCGCCCGATTTCCACTGAGGAAATAAAAGATTATGTCAGTAGCGGTGAACCGATGGATAAAGCGGGTGCTTATGGAATTCAGGGGGGAGCTAAAAAGTTTGTCACAGCCATCGAGGGATCGCTGACAAACGTTATTGGTCTTCCCATGGAATATCTAACAGAACAGTTGAAGGCGTGGGGGATTGAGCAGATAAATATCGCTTCACGCGGGGTGAATCATGGAGTATCGGCGTCTGAAAGATTTACCTGAGGAATTATTGCCTCGGGAAAGACTTTGCTTACTGGGACCTGAGGTATTGTCCAATAGTGAAATTCTGGCAATTCTCTTGCGCACCGGTATTAAAGGGGAAAACGTTTTAACTCTGGCGGAGCGTATCTTAGCCGGGGTTGGCGGTCTTTCGGGGTTAGGAAAGCTTACCGTTCACGAATTAGCTCAAATTCACGGTTTAGGCAAGGCGAAGTCCGCTGAGCTGAAAGCTGCCCTTGAATTGGGACGCCGTTCGGTTTCTGTGGACCCAATGTCAAGGCCTACCGTCAATTCACCGCAGGATGTGGCCCATATTGTTATGGAAGAGATGCGCTATCTCGACAGGGAACATTTCCGAGTCGTCTCTCTTTCGACGAAAAATCATGTCTTGGGGATCAGTCCCGTTTCTATTGGTTCGCTGAATTCATCGTTGGTTCATCCGCGGGAATGTTTTAAAGAGGCTATTCGGAGAAACTCCAATGCCATTATTTTATTACATAATCATCCCAGCGGCGACCCAACACCTAGTAAGGAAGATATAGACGTTACCCGCCGTCTGGCCGACGGGGGAAAGATACTAGGGATTGAAGTTCTTGATCACGTAATTATTGGTGATAACCGTTATGTTAGTTTGAAAGAACGGGGAATCCTATAAAAGAACATCAATGAACTCGCTTACGCTAAAGCTGAACATCGAGGTTTCAGATACAATAATGTCCAGTGGACATTATTGCCGAGCCGCCTTTCCCAATAGGAATGCTTAGCGGCGAAGGAGGACCCACCCCCACTTATAGAAGTTGGGGGCCTTAAAAACTGGATAAATGAGACAAGCGAAATATGTTCATAATTAATTAGCAATCAGTGCTCAGGTTCGAAGAGAAGATTTGGTAGTTTAAGGGTTTAACGGGTATACTGTTTGTATATAGAGAGTGACTGGAAGGAGTTTTTAGAAACCATGTTTAGTATTTTCAGCCGGGATTTAGGGATTGACCTTGGGACAGCGAACTCATTAGTTCATTTAAAAGGAAAAGGGATTGTTGTACGTGAGCCTTCTGTTGTTGCGATGGATATTATGACGAAGACCCCGATGGCTGTAGGAGACAAGGCTAAAGAAATGATTGGCCGTACTCCCAGCAATATTGTTGCTATTCGCCCTCTTAAAGATGGGGTTATTTCGGATTTTAATATAACTCAGAAGATGCTGAAATACTTTATTAGCCGGGCACTTGGCACAGATCATCCGTTTATTCGTCCCAGGGTGGTAATCTGTGTGCCTTCCGGTGTAACTCCTGTTGAGGAACGGGCGGTTAAAGAAGCAGCTATGGCCGCCGGAGCGAAAGATCCAATGATTTTGGAAGAACCTATGGCAGCGGCTATTGGTGCCGGACTTCCAGTGAGTGAACCTACAGGCAACATGATTGTTGATATCGGTGGGGGAACGACGGAAGTTGCCGTTATTTCTTTGGGAGGTATTGTCACCAGCCGTTCCATTCGCGTTGCAGGCGATGAAATGGATGATGCGATTATTGCCCATATTAAGAGACGCTATAATTTGACGGTAGGTTATCGGACTGCTGAATCATTAAAATTTGAAATTGGCTATGCTTATATGTCTGAACCGGGAAATTACACTGTGCGAGGGCGTGACCTGTTGACCGGACTTCCCAAAACCATTGACGTTTCGGCGGAAGAAATCCAGGATGCGCTGCAGGAACCTGTCATGGCTATTGTCGATGCAGTGAAGTCGTGTTTGGAAAAAACTCCGCCGGAATTATCATCTGACATTATGGATCGCGGGATTATGATGGCGGGAGGAGGCTCATTGCTGCGCAATCTCGATCGGTTGATTTCAGATGAAACAGGAATTGCGGTGCACTTGGCGGAGGACCCTCTGTCCTGTGTTGTCCACGGGACAGGGCATGTCCTGGAACACGCTGATGTTCTTCGTAAAATAGCTGCCTCGCAAAAAAGCTAGGGATAGCGGGGAGGAATCATGGTGGGGAAGAGAGTTAATGTAACGGGAATTGCGGTTCTCGTTTTCTTTCTGTTGCTAGGGGTATTGATCAGTATTCGCTTGACAGGTCTCGGCAGCCGGTTTCCCAATCCTGTTGGGGGAGCTATGCAGCGAGTGCTGAGTGTTGTAGAAAAACCAATGCTTCAGTTAGGAAACGGAATTCGAGATAATACCAAAGCCTTATGGAATTTTAGAAATGTAGAACTAGAAAACCAACAATTACAAAAAAAAGTCGCTCAGTTAACCGGCGATAACCTTAAACTTAAGCAGCAAGTTTTAGCCGGATTAAGGTACAATGAGCTTGATCAGGGGATCTTTCGCAGCCCGACGCTTGACAAGTATACTAAAGTCGGGGCTTCGATCATCAATCGTAATCCGACGACTTGGTACCGGACACTGACTGTCAATCGGGGAAGTCAGGACGGGGTTCAGGTTAATGATCCTGTGATCGGAGACTTGGGGCTTGTGGGTAAGGTGGTGACTGTTTCGCCAACGACGTCCGAAGTTTTGATGATTCTTGATGGTGAAGGAGAAGTGAGCGCTGTTGTCCGCGGCAGCACCGGCAGCGGTACTTTCGGCATTGTCCAAGGGACGTATAAACGAGGCTCGCGTCTGACCCCTGAGGGAAATCTTGAAATGCTCTTTCGTCGGGCCGACAATGTTAATGTCGGAAATTTGGTCTTGACTTCAGGCCAAGGCGGAGTATATCCTCAAGATGTTCCTATCGGGAAAGTCAAGCAAATCGAACTTGATCCTTCAGGACTTCTCAAAACTGCCTATATCCAGCCTTTGGTTGATTTTGATTCCTTGGAAGAGGTGTATATAGTTAAAGTGGTGGGGGCGAAATAATGCGCTACATCCTAATTGCTTTAATGTTTTTCCTTAGTCTGATCCTGCCGGGAACCCTCTTTCATTTCTGGGCCTGGTCGGGTATTAAACCGGATCTTCTAATCTTGTTAACCATCTATATGGCTATGCACCACAGGCGTCTTTCGAGCGTCCTTTGGGGTTTGGGGGCAGGATTATTGGAAGACTTTTACTTAGGCCGGTATATAGGAATGTACACACTCACGTTATTAATCGTAGCCTTCCTAAGTAACTGGCTGACAGAACGTTGGTATCGTGACAATTTTCTGTTAACCACCTTCATGGTTTTTATTGTCACGGTCGCCGGCCAAACCTGTGTTGCCTTTTTAGGACTTGGAGCGGGGCTGCAATGGTCTTTGGGAGATGTTGTTCAATTAATCTTTGGTGTTGCTTTATATAACGCTGTTCTGGTTCCTATAACCTATCCTTTGATTCATCGGTCCTTTTTACACGGTTGGCTGCGCTATCGCCCAAGGTATGATAGATAGTGAGAGTAAAATGGAGGAGTTTTTGAGATGGATGATAAAGAACGAAAGCCATATACGCATCGTTTTTGGGGACTCTCCACAGTGGTTTTGCTCGTATTTCTAATTTTAGGCTTTAACCTATGGCGCTTGCAGATTGCTGAAGGATCTTATTATTCGGAAATGGCCAAGGGCAACGTGATGCAGGTCGTGAAAATTCCAACAACTCGCGGGGATATTGTCGATAAGAACAATAAACTTCTTGCTACCAGTGTGCCGGAGTTTGTTTTAACCCTGGACTGGCTCGATTTGCAGCAGTCGAAGACAACAAACTGGAAGGACGTTGTCAAACGTTTAGCGGGCTTTATTAAACCTTATTGGCCTAACCCTAATGAGAGCGTTGATAACATTGATGTGGATATTTTAGTCAACGTCCAAAACCATCAATGGGAACGATACCGTCCTGTGACCATTATGCAGAATGTTCCACAGGAACTTCAAGCGATCGTTGCTGAACATCAGGATGAGCTTCCCGGTGTCAGTGTCGACGCTATACCTATTCGCTCTTACCCTCAGCATACCTTGGCAGGCCAGATTCTTGGCTATGTGCGGGAGATTGGTCCTAATGAGATAGACCAGTTCAATCAAAATCCTGATGCGAAAAAGGCCGGATTCACCTATTCTCAAGGAGATTTAGTCGGTAAGGACGGCGTCGAGAAATCCTATGATTTTTGGCTGCGCGGCAAGGAAGGCGTTCAGCAAGTAGAAGTTGACAATAATGCCCGCCCTCTGTCTAAAAAAGTGGTTCAGCCTCCCGAGCCGGGAAAGACGGTTCAGTTAACGATTGATGCCGATTTGCAAAAAACGGTTGAAGACAGCCTCGATCAGGTTATCGCCAATGTTCAGAAGACAACGAATCCTAACGCCAAGTCGGGTGCAGCAGTCGTTATTGATGTCAATACCGGCAAGATTCTGGCTATGGCCTCCCGCCCGAGTATGGACCCGAATGATTTAATTGGTAATATTTCTCAGGCCGTATCGGATAAATACTTTACCAATAAAGATGCACCTGCCGCTTCCCTGGACCGTGCCATTGCCGGTCTTTACCCGCCTGGTTCCACGTTTAAAATGATCACAGCCATGGCTGCCTTACAGCTGAAAGTGACGAACCCGCAGGAACAGATCAGTGATGTCCTTTCATCTTTAGGAAATATTGTAGCGCAGCGTCAGGGCTTTGTAGAATGGGGCGGAAATAACTTTGGCCTTGTAAACCTCTATCGGGCTATAGCCTTATCGTCAGACATTTATTTTGAGGTCATAGGCAGGCGGGTATTTGACGCAAATCCGGAATTTATTGGTCAGATTGCCCATGAATTTGGCTTAGGTACGTACAGCGGTGTCGATTTGCCCGGAGAAGCGAAGGGACTTGTACCGTCGGCAGCCTGGAAGAAAGCCAATAATCAGCCTAAATATGATAAAGAGCGGGATCAGAAACTCGCTGACATCAGCAGCAAATATGATGCAAAAATTGCCCAGGCGAAAGATACTCAGACTAAGCAAAAACTCCAAGCTCAGGAAGATCAGGAGAAAAAACAGGTTCAGGTTTGGTATCAGCAAATGATTAGTCAGAATGTCAATTGGCAAGCTTATGACAGCTATAACAACGCTATTGGGCAAGGGTATAATGATTATACCCCACTCCAGCTGGCAGATTATGTGGCAACCATAGTGAACGGCGGAAAACACTATCAGCCCTATATCGTCAATAAAATTACAGATCCCATCACGGGAAAGGTCGTCAAACAAAATGAACCGAAAGTTATCAATACAGTGTCCATTTCGCCTAGTGTTTTAAATACGGTTAAACAAGCCATGCAGGCTACGACAAGAGGGGAAGGAACAGCATCCTTTCTATTCTCCGACCTTCCGGAATTCTCGGGGGGTGCCAAAACGGGTACCGCGCAAATCGGGTCGAAAGATACAATTTCGGGTGAGCTCTATAACGGAGAGTTTGTGGCCTTTGCTCCTTATGATCATCCTCAAATTGCCTTTGCCGGTGTTGTTGAATATGGCAGTCACGGCGGGGATACCGCAGGATACGTCGCTAGAGCGGCATTTATGAAGTATTTTGGTTGGAAATCCACGAATGGGGGCTAAAAAACGAGGAAATTTCTCCTCGTTTTTTTTTAAGAAGAAAAGGGAATTGGGACAGGCTTGTAGAATTTATAGAAGGCATCGATTATGAGAAGCAATGGAGGATTGTGCAGGTTGACACGGACAGAACATGTTGCCCTGAAGGGCACCCGCGAAGGATTAGTGCTATACTTTGATCCCCTCGCGGATTTCGGATTGTTGCTAACGGAACTCAACAAGCTCCTGAAGGATTCAGTTCAATTCCTGCAAGGTGCGACAGTTCGGTGTTTTGCTGGAGACAAAGAATACTCAGAGGATGAACATGACCAGCTAACAAATCTTTTACAAGAGCATCAGTTGGAACTTGGGGGATGGTTAACGACGGAGGAAGTGTACGTGCCAGGAAAAGTTCAATCCCAGGCAATTGAGAAAGAAACGCGACTTGGAGATGAAGGAATGGTGGAAGGACACTGCCTCTTCGTAGAGCGCAACTTGCGTAACGGCAATAGTGTGCAATATGAGGGTCATGTAGTTGTACTGGGTGATGTCAATCCTGGTGCTGAGATTATTGCAACGGGGAACATTGTTGTTTTAGGATCCTTGCGCGGTGTTGCTCATGCAGGAGCAACCGGTGAACGGAATGCCTCAGTTAGCGCCTATCATCTTGCTCCTACTCAGCTAAGAATCGCAGATTTAGTTACCAGAGCGCCGGATGAGGATTCAGAGGAACGTGGACCGGAAATTGCCAGAATCAAAGATGACCGCTTGATTGTAGAAGCAGCCGGTTTAATTGGTTATCGCGGCAAGGGTCGTTGAGAAGAATAAAGAACTATGCGGAAAGGTAGGTCAAACTATGGGAGAGGTAATCGTCGTAACTTCCGGTAAAGGGGGCGTAGGCAAGACCACAACATCAGCAAATATCGGGACTGGACTTGCGCAGGCAGGTTTTAGCGTCGTTTTAGTCGATACAGATATCGGTTTACGTAATCTTGATGTAGTGATGGGGCTGGAGAACCGGATTGTCTATGATCTTGTGGATGTGACGAGCGAAAATTGCCGTTTAAAGCAAGCGCTCATTAAAGATAAACGTTTTGCGAATCTCCACCTGCTTCCGGCTGCCCAAACGAAGGATAAAACAGCCGTCAGTCCGGAGCAGATGAAGGCCTTGGCAGAGGAGTTAAAGAAAGAATTTGACTATGCAATTATCGATTGTCCTGCAGGTATTGAGCAAGGTTTCCGCAATGCTATTGCCGGAGCAGATCGAGCAGTTGTTGTCTGTACTCCTGAAGTCAGTTCGGTACGGGATGCTGACCGGATTATCGGCCTCTTAGAGGCGGCAGATCTTAAAAACCCTAAATTAATTATCAATCGCATTCGTCCTCAGATGGTAAAACGCGGGGATATGATGGATATCGATGATATTTTGGATATTTTGGCTATTGATTTGATCGGGGTTGTTCCGGAAGATGAGAGTATTGTTGTTTCCACGAACCGGGGAGAACCTTGTGTTATGGATAAAAACTCCAAAGCAGGAGAGGCTTATCGCAGAATCACCAAGCGGATTCAGGGCGAAGAGGTTCCTCTGATGAATTTGGATGTACCGGAAGGATTTATGGATAAAATTAAGAAACTTGTCGGCCTACGTTAATCGTTCGGTAGTGAGAGGAGGAATCGTCCTTGTTAGAATTTATCAGCCGCATCCTTGGCAAGGAAACTGCCTCGAGCAAGTCGTTGGCTAAAGAACGTCTGCGACTCGTTTTGGTTCATGACCGTGCCAGTATATCACCAGCTATGCTCAACCGCTTGAGGGAAGATTTGGTTCAGGTGATTTCCAACTACATGGAAATTGACGAAACCGCCCTGGAATTTAATCTTTGTCAAGATGAACGGGATGTGGCCTTGGTGGCAAATATTCCGGTTCTTAAGATGAAGCGTGATTATGCGGCAAAATGTTAGGGTAATACGTTGAGAGAATGTTGGTAACGCTGCAGCGACAGAAATAAGTTGCTGCAGTGTTTTTCTATTTCTTTCCTTTTATTATTGTTGGGGAGAAAAGTCGAGTTGTGATATAATGGTTAAGGATGTTAACTGAAGGGGACAATTTTTGTGGATAAACGTGTATATAGAAACGTAGATCTGTTATTTGTGGTTTTTACATTCCTGCTTTTAGCAGCGAGCTTATTTATCCTCAGCACCGCTTCTATTAATGTGGACAAGGCGGACCCGATGCATTATGTCAAAGCCCAAGCGGTTTGGATTGCCAGCGGGATTGTGATCGCGATCGTTCTGGCTTCCATTGATTATCAGAAATGGCGGCATTTTCGCTGGTGGATTTACGGGTTGAATCTCGCTTTGCTCGGAGCGGTAATTCTATTTGGTTCCAGCGCCAAAGGAGCGACGCGTTGGATACCCATCACCTCAACGATTACGATCCAACCTTCGGAATTCGCTAAGATTTTCATTATCCTTACCCTGGCGGACTTTTTAGCGGAACGACAAGGAAAACTGAATAATTTCAAGGATTTTATTCCGCCCTTTCTCTTTGTTTTAATCCCCATGCTTTTGATATTTAAACAGCCTGACTTGGGAACCACTCTGGTTTTTGCGGCGATTTTCATCGGTATGATGTTTGTTGCCGGAGCGAATCCCTATAAATTCGGCGGTTTGTTATTGGGCGGTGTCTGTATAGTGGCGGTTGCTCTCTGGCTTCACTTCGCGACGGACCTCCCTTGGTGGCTGCATTGGGCTCAAGGACTTCCGCTCCCCATGCAGGACTATCAGTTAAAGCGGCTGACGATTTTCGTGAATCCGGCGGCAGATACCACAGGTGACGGTTACCATATTATTCAGTCTATCTGGGCTATTGGTTCGGGGGGGTTCTGGGGTAAAGGGTATCGCATGGGAACGCAGGGGCAGCTGAATTTTCTCCCCGAACATCATACGGATTTTATTTTTTCCGTTGTTGGTGAAGAATTTGGCTTTATCGGTACGGTGACCTTGCTCTTCATTTTCCTGATCTTTATTCTCCGCAGTGTCAGTATTGCCATGAAAGCTCGAGGACCTTATGGGATGCTGGTCGGGACAGGAATCATCTCCATGTTTACCTTCCATATCTTAGTCAATGTTGGGATGACTTCGGGGATTATGCCTGTAACCGGCATCCCTTTACCGCTGATAAGCTTTGGCGGAAGTGCCATGTGGTCCAATATGGCGGCCGTCGGACTGCTGCTGAGCATCAATCTCAGGAGTCAAAGGCTAATGTTCTGAGTGAATCAAAAATAGAACTCTTAGGAGTTCTATTTTTTTTGCCCTTTCATAGACTAGTAAAGAACTAGTACGAGCTTGGTCCTAGCGATCAACGGTAAAGTGAGGCCTGCAGTATGAATCCTTTTGAACGTTGGGATGATTGGGAATGGGAACGAGCGATCCAAGAGGTTGGCAAAGAAAGAGGACAGGGAAGAGCGGGGAGCCGTAATTACAATCCCCGTAGGCAGCGGCCATCGCCCAGGGAAACCTGGGTAGATATGTTTAAGCATTGGAACGGAATCCAGAAACAGACACTTATCGCAGCTATGTTATTTCTTCTGGTTTTCTTCAGTGCTAATGGCACGGACAGCATCTCGCAAATGGTCCACGGTCTCTACCGCAGCGCCATGGACTCGGGAAATTATTATGACAGTCTGAACGGAATGGCCAAAGATGCCTTGTCTCTCAGTGGAGTCAGCAATAAGAGCGTTCCTGTTGATGCCAAGATGTTAGGGCAGTTTCTGCCGCCCATTTCCGGGCAGGTGATGGCTAAATTTGGGATTAAAGGTGATGACGGAACGAATGCTGCCGGTACAGTCCATCAAGGCATTGACGTTCTCAGCTCCTTGGGAGCCCCTGTGGCTGCGCCTGCCGACGGAGTCGTGACCTTTGTGGGCAGTGATCCGCAATTGGGGAATATCGTGAAGGCAGATTTAGGTGACGGATGGACGACGGTGCTCGGAAATCTGGGGACAGTTTATGTGAAAAAAGGTCAACGGATCAACCGGGGAGGTGTTCTGGGGACGGTTGGTTTATCGGCTCCTCTGAAGAAGCCTTGGCTGCACTTCGAACTGCGCAAGAACAACAAACCCCTTGATCCAATACCCTACTTGATTCCACCTCAGTCTAAAAATTAGGGGAGCGGATTTAACTATGGAGCTTTTTAAAGTTTTTGGGATAAGCCTGCGAATCCATCCGACGTTCTTTCTTTTTTTGGCGATTTATGGAGTCCTGGGTCTTGCAGCCCAGGCTCTTCTCATCTTTGCTTTGGTCCTAGGCCATGAGTTGAGCCACCTTTTAACGGCTCGGGCCTATGGTTTCAGAGTCGTCGGTCTGGAGCTTTTCCCCTTTGGCGGTGCAGCCTATTGTGACGATCTTTTCGAGGGGCGAAAAATCGAGGAGAGTATCATGGCTCTGGCCGGTCCGGCCTTTAATATCGTTCTTGTCTTTGCTGCCCAAGGCTTAAGGTGGCAGGGGATTTGGACAGGAGACTTTGCGGATGATTTTGTGCGCTATAATCTTTGGCTGGCAGTGTTTAACTTGTTTCCTGTCCTGCCTCTGGACGGCGGGCGGATTATGCGGGCTCTTTGGGCGGATGCTTTCGGTTTTGTGCGGACGACGAAGTTCCTGGCCTGGGCAGGGAAAGGGCTGGGCGTTCTGCTGACTCTTTATGGCATCTTTCTCTTGAGTAAGGGACAGTTTTCTGAAGGCCCTTTGACCTTCATAATCCTGGGGGGATTTTTCTGGCTGGCAGGCAGCAAGGAAATTTCAGCCGCGCATATCACCTTTCTCCGGCAGTTAACCCATAAGAAGGAGGAATTGCTCAAGAAGGGACTTATGCGCAGCAAATGGCTCACTGTCCAGCCCAATACTCCCTTAGTACGCATTGTTGAGGAATTTACCCCAGATCGTTATACTCTCATTAGTTTGACAAAGGAAGGAATGGATCTGGAAAAGATTCTGACAGAAACGGATGTCTTAGAGGGCATGTTGAGAGAAGGAATTCGTTTTCCTGTGGGCAAGCTGGACAAAAAGATCAGCTGATTAAGGGTTTCTGGAAACCTCAGGGAACTTGGACAGAATATTGGGTATTTTGTACAATCTGTGATATAATGTAAGTTCACAAAGGAGTACAAGGAGGCTTCACTAAAATCATGAGTGAACTTACTGCGGCGGAGCTTCGCCGGCAGGTAGAAATGTTTTTGCCTAAAGTTTTGAAACCAAGCCGTTACCTGGGTTCGGAATGGAACGCGATAAAAAAGGACTGGGATAAAACAGAGGTGCACATGGCTTTTGCTTTCCCGGATGTCTATGAAGTAGGAATGTCCCATCTGGGAACTAAGATTCTTTACCATTTGGTAAATTCGTTTCCGGAGTTTCTCTGTGAAAGGGTTTTTGCTCCCTGGGTGGATATGGAGGAAATGCTGCGGCAAAAGAAGCTTCCTCTTTATACCCTCGAATCCTTTCAGCCGCTGCAAGCCTTTGATGTTATCGGCTTTACACTGCAGTATGAAATGAGTTTTACCAACATTCTTAATATGCTTGATTTAGCAGGTATTCCTCTGCGCTGTGAAGAACGTAAAGAGGAGGATCCCTGGATTATTGCCGGGGGACCGTGTGCTTTTAATCCTGAACCTCTGGTCGGATTTGTTGATTTCTTTTTACTGGGTGAAAGCGAAGAGCAATTGCCGGAAGTGCTGCGTCTGATTGCTGAGCAGAAGAAACACCCTCTGCCGCGCCGGGAGTTTTTGCTGCGAGTGGCCCAAGTCCAAGGGGTTTATGTTCCGGATTTCTACCATGTATCCTATAAGCCGGACGGACGGATTGAGGAGATTAAGGCGGAGCCCGGTGTTCCGGCTGTCGTAGAAAAGGCCATCGTGGAAGACTTCGACAAAGCCTTTTTCCCGACGAAACCTATTGTCCCTTATATGGAAATTGTTCATGACAGGATGATGCTGGAAGTCATGCGCGGTTGTTCCCGGGGCTGTCGTTTCTGTCAAGCGGGCATGATTTATCGGCCTGTACGGGAGAGATCGACAGAAACTCTCCTTAAACAGACGGAGGAACTGGTACGCTCCACAGGGTATGATGAAATTGCTTTGACGTCACTTTCCAGTGGAGATTATACCTGTATTCAGCCGACGATTCAGTCCATTATGGAAAAGCATAGCTGTGAAGGAGTGGGGGTTTCCCTGCCTTCTCTGAGAGTTGACTCTTTTGATGTGGATCTCGCTGAGTCCATCCAAAAAAGCCGCAAATCAGGTTTGACGTTTGCTCCGGAAGCCGGATCTCAGCGTTTGCGCAATGTGATTAACAAAGGCGTTACCGAGGAAAACCTGCTGGCCGCCGTAGAGGCTGCTTTCCAAAAAGGCTGGTCCAACATTAAGCTTTACTTTATGATGGGACTGCCTACGGAAACCCAGGAAGACATTGACGGGATTGCAGATTTGGCTAAAAAAGTAGCTAATCTGGGAACTCAGAATGGGCGTCGCAATGTGAATGTGACGGTTTCGACCAGTATTTTTGTTCCTAAAGCGCATACCCCTTTTCAGTGGGAACCTCAGGAGTCACATCTTTCCGTTAAGCTGAAACAGAAATATCTTAAAGAGAAACTTAGGGATCGGCGCATAAAATATAATTACCATGACATGGAGACCAGCTATATGGAAGCCGTTTTTGCCAAGGGAGACCGGCGCTTAGCTCCGCTTTTGGAATGGGCGTACAAACATGGCTGCCGTTTTGATGGTTGGTCTGAACATTTTGACCAAGAGACTTGGATGGAAGGATTTAAGGAACTGGACATCGATCCTAAGTTTTATGCCAACAGGGCTATGGATTATGATGATATCCTGCCTTGGGACCATTTAGAAAGTGGTGTAACGAAACAATTCTTGGTTGAAGAGCATCATCGGGCGCTGCAGGAAGCGAGAACCATTGATTGTCGGTATGATGTCTGCACTGGGTGTGGTATTTGCCCGGGCAGAGGAGTTCAGATTGATTTGAAAGGGTGAGTGCCATGCGGCTAAGAATCGCCTATACCAAAAAAGAAGATGCTAAGTTTATTGCTCATCTCGATTTAACTCGGGTCTTTGAGCGGGCAATTCGGCGGGCAGGGATTAGAATGGTTTATACAGAAGGTTTTAATCCCCGGCCCAAAATCTCCTTCGGTTTTGCTTTAGCGGTGGGAACAGAAGGGGAACGGGAATATGTGGATATTGATCTGGAACGGGGACTGGAGCTGGGAGATGTCTTAGGACGTATTCAGGAACAATTGCCTTCGGGAATCCGGCTTCTGGAAGGCCAAGTTCTGACGACGGGAGCCAAACCGTTGATGGCTGTTTTGAATGCGGCGAGTTACCGGATGCGTGTTCCTATGGCTCTGCCGATTCAGGAGGATCGACTCCAAGAAGGGCTGCAGGCCTGGCTGGCTCGGGAGCATGTGACGTTTTCCCGCTATTCGAAGAAGGGACCGACCGATAAGGATATTCGGCCTTGGGTGAAGAGTTTAACGGGGAATATTCAGGGTGATGAGGTTGTCTTTGAATTGGAAGTTGAGATGGGGAACGCGGGCAGCGTTCGGCCGGAGGAAGTTCTGGGCAGTCTCCGGGAGTTGGAGAATTTGCCGCTTGATTTGGATAATTTGCGGGTTAAGAGGACGGGTGTGCATGTGAGTTATCAGGGGCAGAAGAGTTCGCCGTTTGAGTTGCTCGCTGAGTAGTGGGCTGTGTTGCGGGTCCTGCTGGGGAGCGAGTGGCGCGTCACCTTGTTCAGCCATGCGTGAGCCGGCCAAACTAGGGCTTTAAATTCTTGATGGAAGAGGGCAGGGTTCCCGGCCTATGCGTCATCCTTGACGCAAGGCCGGCGGGAAACGTCCTGTTTCCCGCCCTGCCGGATGCATGAGAATTTAAAGCCGAGTTTGGCGAGCGGCTCCCGCAGAGGTTTCACGCCGGTGATCGCGCCCCTCGCTCTGAAGCTTGGGCGCGCAACGTTTGGGTATTCCTATTGGGGCTCGCTGAGTAGTGGGCTGTGTTGCGGGTCCTGCTGGGGAGCGAGTGGCGCGTCACCTTGTTCAACCATGCGTGAGCCGGCCAAACTAGGGCTTTAAATTCTTGATGGAAGAGGGCAGGGTGCCCGGCCTATGCGACGTCCTGTCGCAAGGCCGGCGGGAAACGTCCTGTTTCCCGCCCTGCTGTATGCAAGCGAATTTAAAGCCGAGTTTTTGGCAAGCGGCTCCCGCAAAGGTTTCACGCCGGTGATCGCGCCCCTCGCTGTAGCTCGGATGGCGACCTGGCATTCTTGCTTGTATTCCTATTAGAGACGCTGGGGGCAGAATTAGCTTAGAACTTGCGCTTACAAGAGGGAGCCTCTTTGATAGAGTGGCCCACGAGATCATGACGGTGAGCGTTGTAACGCAAGTTTTCTTGGGGAGGTGTAATCAATCTATGAAACTTGAAAGCTCGGGGGGCTGTAAGAAGGAACTGGTTCTTCAAAGTGAACAATTAACGAAATCTAAATCTCAAAGGATTCGGGCGGCTGTGTTTGAGCATGGTGAATTGATGGATGTCTTTGAGGATGAGGGTGATTCTTCCCATTTGGTGGGGAATATTTACCGGGGGCGGGTGGAGAATGTTTTGCCCGGGATGCAGGCGGCTTTTGTTGATGTTGGCTTGGAGAAGAATGCTTTTCTCTATGTTGGTGATGCTATTCCTTCCCCTTCTCGTTTTGAGGATGAGGAAAAGGGTTCTTCGGTGATTAAAGAGCGGATTGAGAACATCGTAAAGCCTCGTCAGGAACTTTTGCTTCAGATTACTAAAGAACCTGTGGGCACGAAGGGGGCCCGGATTAGTGTTAACTTGACGCTGCCGGGGAGGTATGTTGTTCTTCTTCCTCAGGTGAGTTATGTCGGGGTGTCGCGGAAGATTACCGATGCGCAGGAACGGGCAAGGTTGAAGGATTTGGCGGAGAAGGTCAAACCTGAAGGAATGGGTGTGATTGTTCGCACCTTGGCAGTAGGAATTGATGGTGAGGATATTGCTGAAGATATTGGTCATCTGGTGACGGCTTGGCAGGCTCTGGAACATAAAATTCCCCATGTCTCTGTCCCGGGATTAGTACATAAGGATGTTGATCTGGTTTCACGTTTAGTTCGGGATTGGATTGATCAGGATGTGGAGAAGATTACCGTCGATCAGGAGGAAACGGCTGAGATCTTGCGTCAGGCTTTGCGGGAAATAGAACATCCGGCTGCCAAGCGGATCTTTGTTATGCCGGGTGAGAACTTGTTTGTCCGTTACGGGGTTGACGATGAAATCCGTAAGGCCCTGCGTTCGAAAGTATGGTTAAAAAGCGGCGGATATTTAATCATTCAGCAAACAGAGGCCTTAAGTGTTATCGATGTGAATACAGGAAAATATGTCGGGCAGCGTTCTCTGGAGGAGACTGTCGTTCATACCAACCTGGAAGCGGCTCGGGAGATTGCCCGGCAGCTGCGGCTGAGAAATCTGGGCGGAATTATTATTATTGACTTTATTGATATGGAAGCGAAAGAAAATCAGCAGCAGGTGATTGAAGCCTTAGAAGCGGCTTGTGCCATAGATAAAACAAAGTCTCAGGTTTTAGGACTGACTCAGCTTGGCTTGGTGGAAATGACCCGCAAGAAGGTCGGTCAGACCTTAGCCGTGCGCTATACGGCGCCCTGTCCAACTTGTGACGGAAGCGGAAGGGTATGAAACAAAATAAGTATAAAATTTGGGAAAAAGCCTTTGCTAAAATAGCAGGGCTTTTTTGTTGCTCAGGAAAGCATATGAATGGCGAACTATGAATACATTCAATTTAAGGCGATCTCGCTCCACAATACCAGTGAAGCGAGATCGCCTTTCGCTATTTGAACCCACTTTTGATTTTTAATGTTAAGTTTCTACACATCCCCTTGATTTAACGATTAGGTGAACAAATTGGAGACTCAAATGAGAGGCCTAACAAATTTTGGTACAGGCCTTGAAACCATTAAAGTCTGTAAGTTTATAGCTGCTGTGATCTTTTTCGGGATTCGGCAATAAACGATACTGATTCGTAGAACATGTCGAATATACTACTAAATTAGAAAATTAACATTAAACATTGGTTATTAGCAATTATATTCATAAAATATGCTAAGATAATTGTGGAATATGTTGAAATGCAAAAATAATGTAGATATTACAAGACATAAATTAAAATTAATAGTACGTTTATAGTTCATCTGTTAAATTGCAGGCAGGAATTTACAATATTAAAGGAGAAAATAACCATGTAGATTTGCCTCTGATTATTTACTTACAAGATTACAACATATCTTTATTCTTATTTGTTTTTTTGCTGAAAGGAGGGTAACGCGTTTATTCAATTTTTAGTATGGTGTCGAAAATCAGAAGGTAAATCTAAATTCAAAGAGAGGAGATGGTTTAGTGCACAAACCTAAACGAAAGCTGCTAAGTGTTGGTTTAGCTGTTTGGTTTACCTTAGCTAATGCAATATCACCATTAATGGCAGCAGCGGCACCAGTAACTCAGTCTGCTTCAGGTCCCCCCAGCATCTATGGTCTCGACCAATATGAAACAGCGGCCAAGATTGCCGAGAATGGGTGGACAGGAACTTCGGACTGCGCTATTTTAGCTGCCGGCATGTCCAGAAATCTTATGGATGCCTTAGCCGCGGGACCATTAGCAGCGAAACTTAATGCTCCAATTTTGTTAACGGAAGGCAATGCCTTAAATAAAAATGCCTTAGAGGAACTAAATCGCCTGAAAGTCAAGAAAGTCTATATTACCAGCGGTTTAGCGGTTATTCAACAAAGTGTCATTGACGCAGTTAAGTCTGTGCCGACTGTTACCGACGTCGTATCCCTAGGCGGTTATGATGCTTCAGAGACCTCCGTGAATATTGCCAAAGAAATGGCAAATCAAGGAGTGAAAATAGGGAAAGTAGTTTTAACAGGCGGAGCAGGTTCAGATGCATTGTCAATTGCACCTATTGCGGGTGCTCAAGGTATGCCGATTCTTTACACCAGCGGTGCTTCCTTGTCGAGCTATGTCTCAGACTATTTAAATGGAATAAAGGGTAATCTTTCGAAAACTTATGTAATCGGAGGAACAGCAGTAATCAATGATGCTGTGAAAGCTCAAATTCCAGGAACAGTCGAACGGTACTCCGGACAGACGCAATATGACACAAATATTGATGTCCTGAAAAACTTTACAGGAGCAGGCAAGAACAAATATACCTATGTAGCCAATGGTGATACTCTGGTCGATGCTTTGGCAGGCGCGCCCTTAGCTGTTAAAAACGATTCTGTGATTCTTTTAACCGGCAAAACATTGCCGGAAGCAAGCAAAAACTATGCCTTGGCTAACCTGTCATCCAACGTTATTGGCCTGGGAGGAAAAGCAGTTGTTCCTGCTAATGTTTTGGAGGAGCTTGCACCTTCTATAACATTAAGTCAAGACGGTTCAACTATTGGCTCAGAAGACCCTGCAAACATAGAGCAGCTGTCAGGTATCCTTAGAGTAACTGGGAACAAGGCAACTGTTAAAAATGTCAAGACTGATTACAGTATTTACGTCCAAGGCGACAATGTCAGCCTGACTAATGTAACAGTTAATGGAACAATTTTCTTAGATCCCGGAGACAATGGCAGCGCAACCTTAAAAAACGTCAAGGCTGCGAACATCGTAGTTTTATCTGGCGGCGAGCACAGTATAAACTTGGTGGACGTCATCGCAGAATTATTAAGTAACCAGAGCAACAGTCCCAATGTGCATATTGTAGCCTCCGGAGGTACTAATATCACACGGACTGAATCCTCAGCATCAGCAAGTTTTGAAGCTTCGGACGGTTCCTTTGGTATGATTAGAATTACGTATTCGTCTCAATCACCCGGAGCTGCTCCCGTCGTCGAGTTAATCGGGACCTTTACAGATGCTATCGAGGTAGGGGGCGGAGTAACAGTCACTGCAGCAGCGGGCGCTAAGATAGCTAACCTTGAGGTAGTGACAGACAATCCGGAAGAGACGGTGACACTGAAAGGCAACTTTGACGCTGTTACGGTAAATACCAAAGCAAATGTTGTCCTGGGCAGCAATAGCAGCGTGAAAAACATGGTTACTAAGGATACTGCCAAAATCACAGTTCCTCCAACCTCATCTATTACGCATTTTGATCCGGGAACGACCGGTTCCACGACAACCGGAGGCGGAAATGTAGGCACAACCGGAGGCGGTGGAGGCGGTGGCGGCGGAGGCGGAGGATCATCTGCAGTTGTACTGAACAGCATTGCCGTTACCACTCCTCCCGCAAAGCTGACCTACACCGTAGGTGAACCACTGGATCTCACAGGTTTGGTTGTTACGGGAACATACAGTGACGGTGCCCAGCGACAGATAGCTGTTACTGCGGCCAATGTCACGGGTTTTGACAGTTCTGCCCCGGCAGCAAACCAGGTTCTGACGATCACGGTTAATGGGAAAACAACCACCTTTAAGATTACGATTAACCCGGCCCCAGCCGAGTTACAAAGCATAGCCATCACCAGTCCGGCCGCGAAGCTGACTTATAATGTCGGAGAAGACCTGGACCTCACAGGTTTAGTTGTGACCGGGACTTATAGTGACGGCACACAGAAACAGGAACCCATCACTGCGGCGAATGTTTCTGGATTTGACAGCAGCAGGGCTGTTGATAGTCAAACACTCACGATTACGGTTAATGGGAAGACGACTTCCTACACGATTAAAATTGTGGCCTTACCACCAGTGCTTACGGGCATACGGATCGACCATCTGCCTACTAAGACAACTTACATTGTAGGTGATGATTTTGATATCAGAGGTTTAGTTGTTACGGGACTTTACAATAATGGTACGGAAAGCCAAATAGATGTTACATCGGATAACATTACTGGTTTTAACAGTACCACAGCCGGTGCAATTACCTTAACGGTCACCATAAATGGCTGCACGGCTAATTTTGATGTAACAATTAAATCGGCCCCGCCAGCAGCCCCAAGTTCTATTTCCGCAACTCCAGTCAGCGGAACATCAATTAATATCCACTGGAGTGCCTCGGAGGGCGCCGAGGGTTACAGACTATATCGTGATGATAATCCTAATCCAATTCAGGATAACATCCCGAGTACTACCACGGGATATACCGATACCGGTTTGGATTATCAAAGCACACACAGTTATTATGTGGTTGCCTATAATGCGGAAGGCAATTCGTTGAATTCCGGTTTGGCTACTGCTACGACATTTGCCGAAGGCGCTTTGATCGTCAGCGGTATCACTGATGGAGCGGTGATCAATCATGAAGTCACCGTTACAGCGATGTGTGATAATCAACCGATTACGATTAAGGAAACAGGTGTCCCTGATGTAACTGGATCCGGTGTGGCCTCTAAGACGATTGCGAGTGAAGGGGTACATGCTCTGACCATAACTTCAGGAACACAATCGGTTAATCTCTCCTTTACTATTAACAAAACCTCTCCAGTAGTACAAATAAACGGCGTAACCGACAACAGTATAATTCAAAATTCAGGAGTGTCCTTGAGCGTTACGTACAGCGGAATATCTCTGCCCGCTGCAGCAAGTGCAAGTGTGTTGTTAGACGGCAATCCTTTCGACATCAGCCAAGCGATTACACAACCCGGACAACATACTGTGACAGCATCGGTGCAAGATGCTGCAGGAAATATCGGGTCGGCGACCGTACGCTTTACGATCGATTGGGACACTACTTCTCCGGATATTACGATTGCCGGAGTAACAGATGGTGCTGCTCTGGAGAGCGCTAGTCCGGCGATCACCTTAAACGGCGGCAACAATCTTGCTAACTACACCTATACAGCCACCCTTACAGGACCCCAGGCACAGGGTGTTTATCATCAAGGTGATCCTATCCCTGTGTTGACAACAGAGGGCAAATATACCATTAGCATAGATGCCCTGAATCCCAGCTATGTGAGCGCTGCAAGCCACAAAACAATACAGTTTTGGATTGATAAAACTGCCCCAACGGTAACTGTAACAGGAGTTCAAGATGGAAAAAGCTATAATACCTCAGTGACTCCGGTTATCAACTTTACCGATACGGTAGCCAGTCAATCGCTTTTAAAAGCAAACGCTCAGACCGTTCTTACAAAGGATGGCACCACAGTTCCCTACGCGATTGGAGATGCGATATCCGGCGAAGGGGCATACACCCTCCAAGTCTCCACGACGGATGGAGCTTTTCATGTAGGAACTTCGCCGCTCATTAGGTTTGTCATTGATAAGACCCCGCCTGTAGTTACCGTTACTGGCATTACAGATGGGACTACTTACCGAGATGATGTCACGATGAAAGTGAACGCTTCTGAAGGTAACACGTCTCTAAAAATAAATAAAAACGATGAGATACCGTTACCGCCTAATGGCCAATATCCCTTTAGCGGCGCAGACAATGCTGTAACAGACTATACTGTTGTCATTACCGCAGCTGACTCAGCCGGCAACGTGACTACGAAACAGATCAGCTTCAGCATTGATAAACTTAAGGTAACGAATACCATAACGGGTGTCACTGAAGGTCAGTATCTCAACTATCTGCCAACAATCACTTTCTCTGCCTACGCTGGCGAGACCCTCCTAACCGATGCGACGACTGCCACATTGGATGGTAACAGTTTCAGCTCAGGCTCGGCTCCGACAAGGGACGGAGACCATATGCTGATCGTTACGACTCAATATCAAGGGCAGTCCTATTCCAGGACGATTCAGTTCACAGTCGATCGATCTGCACCAACCGTAACCTTAAGCGGCGTTGCCAAAGATGGTCAATCAGCTGACTTAAATGCACCCCTTTATGTTCGAGCGGGAAATACTGTCACCGTAACTGCAACAATTACGGATGCTAAATTGCAAAATCAGAGCTTCAGTATTGATTCACCGTCTGGATCCATAAGCGGGGACATTCCTTTGACCGCGAACGGGGATGGAACCTTCACAGGAACCTGGAGCGCGGGCGGCGGAGATTTGGACAACCTCGTGCTTAATATTACTGCCAAGGACAAAGCCGGGAATGTGCAGAAATCTGCCTGGGCACAACCAATCATCCTGGACAACACCCCACCGGATGTAAGCCTGATCACAAATCCTGCTGCACCCGATGGACAAAATGGATACTTCAAAGCAGCAAACTTAACAATTCAATTACAAGCTGCTGCCGGCGAAACCATTACGTATACTCTTAACCAAAACTCTCCAAAAACTAATAACTCAGGGACTGTCACGCTTAGCGGCAATCAGCTGCTTCAGGGACATAACAGACTAACCTATCAAGTTCAGGATCAAGCGGGGAATCTCAGCAGTCTAATGTCATTTGATTTTGACTACGATAGTGTAGTACCTTCTGCACCTGTGGTAACGTCGCCTGTGGCAGGAAGTACCGTCCGGACGGGAATTGTAAATATTACCGGAACGGTTTCCGCGGCTGCCGGAGATGCAAACCCCTTTGACACTACTGTTATTGTTCGCAAAGACGGTGTCGATTTGGCTGAAGGAACCGTTGCCCAAGACGGCACGTTCAGTGTCAACGGTGTTCCATTAACTGAAGGTCTAAATTCTTTGACACTTGTTACCGTAGATTATGCCGGTAATGAGAGTAGTCCGCAGGATTATACCCTGAAGCTGGACAGCACACCTCCTGTTCTTGCGGTAACTATAGTCGATGACACACATTACAGTGTCTCTGTTAATGAAGCTGTTAAGAGTTTAACTGCGACCTATAATGGAACAACTATTTCGGCCGGAAATATTACCGGTCCGGATGCTGCCGGAAATTATGTCATCACGACGCCTTCGCCGCAAGTTGGAGCAAATGGCTTATATCTAAGCGCTACTGATATGGCTGGAAATGTAGGGAATGGGGCTTTGACTTCCAACTATATTCCGCCCGCTGTGGCACAAAGCAATGTCCAAGTTAGTGAGAATGCTATGCTGGACATTCCTGCCAATGCCTTTAGTCAAACGGGAAGCACAACTGGAAGTGCAATCCAGATGACAGTACGTACAGGAACCTTTGCCGGGGATTCTACGTATAAATTGCTTGGCGGCTCCTTGTCTTTCAACTTCAGCGAAAAACCGATCAATCCTGTCACCCTGAAGATTTTAGTTGGAGTGGGATTAAAGGGCGTTACCCTCTTCCATATCAGTGAAGATGGAACAATCGGTGCGCCGATCGTAATTCACAGCACGACAAGCGGTGCTTTCGATCCTAACGCCATGGTGGTTGATGAAGGGTACTATCTGTCTGATACCGGCTATGTCTGGCTGAAGACGAAAAACTTCTCCGATTACCAGGCCGCTTTAGACGGCACACCGCCTGTAATTAACTTTACGAACACTAACACATTGATCCAGATCAATGCTGCTGCAAAACAAGCAGGAGAGATGAAGTTAGAAGGTACCGTCAGTGACCTCGATCCTGCTGCAACAATTACAAAGGTGGAAATTGACGGCGTTTCTCAACCGGATCTGGTGACTAACTATGTTCAAGGGAAATCCTTTAATATTCCCCTAAATCTGGCGGATGGACAGCACAAAGTAAAAATTACCGCTGAAGACAGTGCTGAAAACAGCACAACTCTCAGAAAAACCTTTAACGTGGATACTGCACCTCCGGTGTTTAGTTCAGTCTCGTTGAAAGGGTATGTTGCCAAAGATGGAGACATTTTTGTCACCAATACAGAAAAAGTTGTGCTTGATTTCAAACTCTCTGAGAATGCGGAAGTCTTTGTCAATGGCCAGTCTGTAGGTCAGAAGAATGGCAATACTTCGTTAACCCTCAATTTGCCTGGTGAAGGCAACAACAACTTTGTTATTGATGCCATTGATTCCTTCGGCAACGAAGCCAGCCAATCATTTATCGTTCGGAAAGATACCATATCTCCGAATTTGAATGTCGTTGGAGTTAGTGACGGAGGGGTCTATGCAAATGACTTGAGTATTGTTGTCACGTCCGATGAAAATCAAACTCCAGTGGTTAAGATTGACGGTGCGCTCCAGACGGCAAACAGTTCAAATGGCGCCTATACTTACAGTGCTGCCAATGAAGGACTGCATACTTTAACAGCATCTATTACGGATTTGGCCGGAAATACAACGACAAAAACCGTCACCTTCACCATGGACAGCAGCAGTCCCTTACTGAGTTTCAGTGCCGTCAGCAATGGTCAAACCTATACGGAAGATCAAAACGTGACCGTTACTGCTTCGAGTTCTCAACAGGTATTCTTAACCGAAACGGTAGACAACGTTGTAACAAATGCCTGGAATCTTGGCGCAGCCGGCGGCAGCGAAACTGCACACTGTAATCAAGATAGTCAGCATACCTATGCCTTTATTGCCATGGCTCTGAAAGTCACTTCAGATGGGGCAATTAAAATTGCCAATCAGTCTTTGACGTTCAGCATTGACAAGAAGGCTCCAGTTTTAACGTGTACCGTTGGAGCAAATCCGACAGAGTCGGATTCAATTCAAGTGCAAGGGACCTTGGATGAAACGGCGGATGTTGCAGTTTTTGTAAACGATGCTGCAGCGCCAATCGCAACATTGAGCGGGCAAACTGCCGGGAACTTTGTCCTTTCCAATATCCCCTTAAGTTTGGGCAATAACACAATAACGGTGAAGGCGACTGACAAGGCTAAATGGACCTCCACAGCAACACAAAGTGTAAAGAGAGTCGTTGACGTCAAAGGACTGAGTGCCACAAATGGACAGTTAACATTGACCTTCAGCGGCAATGGTTCAGCTTCTCTGACGAAAGCTGATTTCAGCCTCTCAGCTGCGCTGAATAATACTCCTTATACTCTGGGAAACTTGAATTATGCAAATGGCGTGTTCACGTTTACACCGGTAACAAAAACAGCTAAAGAGCAAAATTTAGTTCTCACCTTAAGTGCATCGCCAACGTCCACGAAAGTCGGCAGCATTCAGGGCTCTCCGATTACAATTTCTATTCCTGCCAATGGGGCACCTGCAGCGCCTAATGTCAGTGCTGATGATGCGAACAATGTCATTGTAGGTATTGACAGTACCATGGAGTACAGTCTCGATGGGGGGACAACTTATCTCAGGTATAGCTCGGTTACTCCTCCGAACCTCAGCGGGAATGTAACTGTACTGGTACGATTGGCAGCAACTGCCAACTTCCCGGCCAGTGCCGCTAAACCCTTAGTGTTTACCAAAAATCCTATTGTATTGGTAAGCATCAGCATTACAACACCGGCCACTAAGTTGGTTTACACCGTAGGTGACGCGCTGGATATTAACGGTTTAGTCGTGACTGGAAATTATAGTGACGGCAGTAAGAAGGTTATGAATGTAACAGCGGCGAATGTCTCAGGCTTTGACAGCTCAAGCCCTGTTGCCAGCCAAACTTTGACCATCACTATAGAGGGTAAAACCACAACCTATACAGTTCAAATCCAAGCGGCCCCAGTCGTTCTGAACAGCATCACCATCACTGCTCCTGCAACAAAGACGGTCTATTATGTCGGAGAACCCCTGGACATTTCCGGCTTAGTTGTGACAGGAAATTATAGTGACGGCAGTACTAAAACGGAAACCATCACCCTTCAGAATGTGACCGGTTTTGACAGCTCGGTTCCGGTTGCCAGCGAAACCTTGACCATTACTGTTGGCGGTAAAACGGCAACGTACACCATCACCGTTAAACCGGCTCCTGTTGCTGTCTTGGAAAGCATTTCCATTACTACACCGGCGACAAAACTTGTTTATAAAGTGGGAGAGAGCCTGGACATTTCAGGCCTTGTCGTCACAGGAACTTACAGCGACGGCAGCACGAAAGTTGAGCCGATAACAGTCAATAATGTCACAGGTTTTGACAGTACCACCCCGTCAGCCATTCAAACGTTGACGATCACGTATGACGGGAAAACCACAACCTATACGATTGTCATTAATGCTGCATCTTCAGCAGCAGAAGATCAATTGATTGATGATGTCATGAGCATGTATGCCAACCTGAGTGAAGCAGAGAAAGCTTCACTGAAGAGTGCCAGAAATGCCCTTAATGCCCTTCCGGTTACCGATCAGCGCTGGGACAGTGTAGTAAATCCTCTTCTTACGCCTCAGGTAACTGCTCGCTTTGCGGATGCAGGAACAGCTAAAACAGCGCTAATTCAGTTTGTGAAGGACATGAGCACGGTACAGTATTCAGATGACAGGGATACATTCGAGGCCAATCTCAATAAGTTTAAGTCTGAGAATCACGCAACATTCAGGGCTCTTTTCGGCAATGATTTCACGATGGACCAAGTTTACGGCTACTTGTTGGCAGCCAAGAATGAACTCCCTACGGTCATATCAAATTCAAGTACGAGTTTACTTGATCTAATCGGTGCCTCCAACACAGTGATTAAAGACCAAATGGTTGCCTGGACTAAGGAAGCAATGAGAGACGCTGCGAATAGTAACAGTCAATATTCAACCTTTGCTACGAAGCTTCCGGCACTTGGCTGGAATATTGATATGTTAGTACAAGCCCAACGTCAGCTCGGAACCATCATTGATCCATCTAACGCCGCTGAGAAAGCAGTCGTCCTGGCTGCCATCCGATCTCAAATTACTTGCACAATTCCAACTCAATTATCGGTTGGACAAAGTAAGGAGTTTGATATCAGTGTCAAAGGCGTCGATACAAGCTGGATTAACCTGGCGGGTCTGGTCGATTGGTACAGCAGTAATCCAGCTGCAGCTACCATAACAATCTCAACGTCCACCGGCAAACCACAGATCAATGCCATAAGTGCCGGAACGACAATTATTTCTGCCTATAAGCATGGAAGCACTCCAGGTAGCAGTAACGCCGTATTGTTCATAACGGTTCAGGTAAATTAATGAGCAAATGTCGTTAACGTTTTCAGTCTAATTCCTATTCTGAGTATAGTCGTAACAGAGAGTTGGATTTCCAACTCTCTGTTACTCGTTAAGAAAGAAAATGAACAATATGGAAAGTAACTAAAATTATGGGTTAAAATAGAGGAATATCCATATTCGGCGGCGAATTACATCTGGATTTCCTCAGAGTGACACTTAAGAAAAGAAGTAAAAAGAGGAGGACATAACTTGAAAAGAAGCACAAAACAACGATTGATAAAAGGATGTATCGCCACAGTTGTGGCTTTATCATCGACTCTATCCCCTTTAGCCGCCAACGCAGCGACCGCCAATGGTCCAAGTGCCGTTACAAGAATCGGCGGGGCCAACCAATACGAGACTGCAGCTTTGATTTCGCAAAAGGGTTGGACGGGTACCTGTGCGAGTGTCGTTCTCTCGACGGGACTGAAAAATAATCTTGTTGATGCTCTTGCTGCAGGACCCTTGGCCGCGAGCTTGAAAGCACCAATTCTTTTAACAGATAACGGGCAGCAATTAAATTCGTATGCTAAATCAGAATTACTCCGGTTAAAACCGCAAAACGTTTATATAACCAGTGGTTCTGCTGTCATAAAGCCCTCTGTCATTGAGGAAATTAAGGGTATGGGGATAACGCCCGTTCAACTGGGTGGAAACGATCAATATGAAACTTCGGTAAACATAGCTAAAGAAATAGCCCAGCAGGGGGTTCCCATTTCCCGAGTTATGGTCACTGCGGGTTGGTTAAGCCCGTCGGATGCCCTTTCCATAGCTTCTATTGCAGCGGCTCAGGGTATTCCGATTCTGACGACGACCCAGTCCCAACTTCCCGACTCGGTAAAAACGTATTTGGACAGTATTAAGACTAATGTTACAGAATCCGACGTAATCGGCGGTACTGCAGTAGTTTCTGATACGGTAGCCAACCAATTACCCGGTAAAGTAAACCGTTACTTTGGTCAAACGAAATATGATACCAACCTTCAGATTCTGAAAGATATGGCAGGGGACTACAGGAATAATAAGGTTTATGTCGCCAATGGTGAAACCTTGGTTGACGCTTTAGCCGGCGTTTCTCTGGCCGCGGCTGACCATGCACCTATCCTGCTGGTAAATAGTTCATTAGATAGTGGGACTAAGAATTTTGTGAAATCTATGATCTCCACTCAAGATATGGTTGTCTTAGGCGGAGAAGCAGTTGTCCCTTCAGCTGAGCTAAATTCTTTGAATTCGACAGTAGCGTATTCCACGGACAATGAGACGCTGGGTTCGAAAGATCCTGCAAAGCCCCAGGAGCTGACGGATAATATTCAAATAACAGGCAGCAATGTAACGCTGAGCAATGCCAAAGCCGACTACAGTATTTATGTCAAAGGAGATAATATCACTCTCAGCAACGTAAATGTTCAAGGAACTGTTTTCCTGGATCCTGGAGACAATGGCACAGCCGCTTTAGATGGTGTAACCGCTGCCAATATTGTTATTCTCTCCGGGGCTCAAAACAGCATTCTTCTAAAGAACACTTCTACAGAACGTCTCACAGTTGACAGCAGCAAAAATGTCCACGTCGAAGCTGCAGGAACTACGACTATCAATAATATTGTTGTCCGGTCTTCCGCCATTATAGAGGCGGACGGAGCAAATTTGGGTACGCTGGCTATTCAAAGCCCCCCAGACCAGAGCCCTGTCGTAGAACTGAGGGGGACTTTTACTCAGCCGGTAACAGTCTCTGGAGAAGTTAATCTTAAAGCAGCGTCGGACGCGGTGATACCTTCCGTCGTTATCAGTCCAGAGAATCCGAAGCAAACGGTGACTTTAGACGGCAGTTTTAAGAATGTTGAAATGACCACCCAAGGGAACGTGACTTTAGCAGCAAATTCCGCCGTTGAAACTATGAAGAGTTTGGCCAAGGCTGAGATTATAGTTCCCAGCACTGCAACGATAGGCAATTTGGACATCGGTTCCACCGGTTCCCTTGTTGGCGGCGGAGGAAAAGTTAATGGGCAGATAACACCGGTGACTCCTACTCCAGGCGAGATCACCACGACGCCGACATCAGGCGGGGGTGCAGCTCCGACAACAACATCAACAACACCAACACAGCCCACGCCCCCCACGGACTCAAACAAACTAACTGTGACATCTGTTTACGCTCTCGCAAGTGACAATGTGACCCGGCAAGTTACAAGTGATAATACCTTCGATTTTACTGGAACCAGCGATAGTGTTGTTTTTACGGGATTAAAAATTACTGCCAATCAATCGTCTCCTAAATTGGTCATTGAATCCATCCGCCTATCCAGCGGAGTGGAACTGCTTAACAGCAGTATCAGTGCAGCGATTGACAGCAGCGGGGTAGTCACAACGGGTGATTTGCTGGGAGGGTTAGGCAAGGGAGAAAATGGCTTATCTCTTAAGTCCTTAAGAAGTTTTCTTGGAACAGGAAATGTCGTCTTTAAAGGAAAGATAACGAAAGATGGCTATCAGGACAGTGACGAATTGACCTTCACGATTAAACTGGGAAACCATAAAAGTTAACCATATAATTTTACTTTAGAAGAATAATTATCCAATTAGAGAGGAAAATCACAAATCAACGAGAATACTACTATGTTTAGACTAGTCTGAATTAATCGGGAGGATCACATGGAAGAAGAAATAGACCTTCGGCAGTACTGGGAAGTAATCAAAAAACGCTGGCTGATTGTAATAACCTTACCTCTTATTGCCGCTTTGACTAGTGGTATTATCAGCTTCCTGATTATTAAACCGACGTATCAAGCTTCCACAACCTTAATTGTTGGGAAAAAGGCCGCCGAAGAAGGACAAGCTGCTGCCCAAATGCTGGATAATAACGTTTTGCTGGCTAATCAACAACTGGCGAGAACGTATGCGACGATTGCCAAAAGCCGCACCGTTGAAGAGAATGTTATTCAGGATTTACACTTACCGTTGGAAGCGGAACAATTGGATGCCTTGATAGATGTCAATCAGGTAAAGGACACGGAAGTTTTGGAAATCGGGGTCACGAATACTGATCCTGAACTGGCAGCTAAGATCGCTAACGATTTAGCAGCTGATTTTTCCAAAGCGGTCATTGAGATTAAGAAGGTTGACAGTGTCAGCATCGTAGATAAAGCTGTCCCCCCCGATAAGCCGGTTAAACCAAATAAGAAGCTTAACGTTCTGATAGCTTTTGTCGTTGGCTTAATGGCTGCTGTTGGGCTGGCCTTAGTATTGGAATTTCTGGATAACACGGTCAAAACCTCCGACGATATAGAAAATCTTCTGGGGATTCCGGTACTGGGTGTTATTCCAAGATATGATATTGAAAAAAAGGCTAAGAGGGGAAGAGCATCATGACATATTCCTTAATCACCGTTGAGCAGGCAAAGTCTCCGGTTTCGGAGGCTTTCCGAACCTTTAGAACGAATGTTCAATTTACCAGCGTGGATTCTGAAACGAAGAAGATAATGATTACCAGTGCCGGTCCACGGGAAGGAAAGTCTTCAACCGTAGCCAACCTTGCGGTTAGTATGGCTCAGACAGGCAAATCTGTGCTCATCATCGATGCCGATCTGCGTAATCCTACACAGCATAAACTCTTTGGCCTGGACAATAGCCGCGGACTGTCCATGGCCTTGGTTCAGGAGTATGAGTTGGATACCTTTATCCAGGAAAGCTCTGTGCCCGGGATCATGGTTCTGACAGGAGGCCCTATTCCTCCGAATCCAGCCGAGCTTGTCGGTTCCAAGCGCATGAAACGATTGATCGAAGAGGTCAGCGGACAGTTTGATATTATTTTAATTGACACCCCTCCCATAGTTGCCGTGACCGATGCAGCCATTCTTGCCCAGGAAGTTGACGGTGTCATTTTAGTAGTCGCTTCGGCAGAGGTAAATAGAGATTATGCGCAGCGTGCTAAAGAGCAGCTGGATAAAGTAGGGGCCAAAATCCTTGGCGCAGTGCTCAATAAGGCCGACCTGAAAACCAGTGAATATTATTACTATTACTATTATCATGGTTCAGAGGCCCCAGCGAAAAAGCGCAAACGGCATAAACATGAGAAGAAAACAACGTTTTTTAATCTTTTGCACAGAAACCAAAAGGATGTATCTTAAAAACTAAACGTAAAGGACAAAAACCTTCTAAATGCAGAAGCCAAACTATCTGCATTAGGAGGTTTTTATTATACGGTTTGCGAAAAGAGTTTTAGTTATTAGATTAAAGGAGCGTTTACATGATTGATATTCACAGTCACATACTCCCTGGTTTAGACGACGGGTCTAAAAGCCTGGAAGAGACATTGGAAATTGTGCGTCAGTTACAGAAAGCAGGCTTTGAGACAATCCTGACGACACCGCACGTCATTGAAGGAACTGACTACCTGCATCCCGACGAAATCCTTGCTTCAGTTGAGCAGGTGCGCCAAGCGGTTATTGAATCAGGAATCCCTGTGCAAATTCTCCCGGGAGCAGAGAACTATATTTTTCCTGAGATGGCGAAATGGGTTCGCGAAGGAAAATTGCTGACCTTAGGCAACACTAAAAGGTATATTCTTGTCGAACTGCCGCTGATGGAAATACCCCGTTATACGGACCAGGTTTTTTTTGATCTGAACGTTGAAGGGCTGACACCGGTCCTTGCCCATCCGGAGAGATATCGAGAAATAATCGCTGAACCGGAACGGCTCATAGAATGGGCAAAGCGGGGGATTCTCTTTCAGATTGACTTTAGGAGTTTAAGCGGGAGATACGGCCCACAGGTTAAGAAGCTCACGGAAAGGATGCTCAGCAGCGGTTTGATTCACTTTATCGGCTCCGATGCTCATCGTGTATCCCACAGCGAATCGGATGCAGAGACTCTTCAAAGTCTTCGACAAATTATAGGTGAGGAAAAATTCGAAGAGGTTACTGTTCGAAACCCGCAATGCATCTTAGAAGGAAAGGAAATAAGGGTTAATGAAGAATATGTGTTAAAAAATGTTGATATAAAGAAGAAAAAACGAGGAATTAGTAGATTTTTTAAAATATAATGTCGAAATAGTTGTTATTAAACTACTATGTAATGAATTGTGAAATAAAATAAAAGAAATTACTCAATTTAAATGAGTAATTTCTTTTATTTTATCTATTTGCGCAGAATTTTAGAGTAAAAATGTAACTATTTTGAAGATTAATTGTTATTATTTTTAAAGGATATTGCAGGCATATGCCGAATTAATTGTAAATACAAGGAAGTACGTTTGTCCTAGGACCGTAGACTCATACGGTTAGGTCTGCGGTTCTTGTTATGAGCATCATAAGATCGTTGGCATAATTAGTGGTTTGAAAAGGAGATTTGCTCCTATTATCATCTCGGTGTTAGATCATCGAGATGAAATAGAAAAGCACTATACAAGATGGGGGAGAAGCAATGACGAAAGTGTTGGTTACCGGTGGGGCTGGCTTTATTGGCTCAAATATTGTAGACAAGCTAATTGATGAAAAGTACTACGTCGTCGTGATTGATAATCTTTCTACTGGCAAGATAGAAAACATCAATAAAGCTGCGGTGTTTTATGGATGTGATATTACTGATATTGAAAGACTGAAGATTATTTTTAGGACTGAGGAACCAGATTATGTAATCCACCATGCGGCTCAAATCAGCGTTCAAAATTCAGTGAGTAATCCATCAAATGATGCAAGAAATAATATTTTAGGGACATTGAATTTATTAGAATGCTGCCGAGAGTTTGGTGTGAAAAAGATTATCTACGCATCATCGGCTGCTGTATATGGCGACCCGGAATATCTTCCAATTGATGAGAGATATAGTGTTAACCCACTCTCGCCCTACGGAATATCAAAGCACACTCCCGAACATTACATGGAAATGTATGCCGAGTTATACGGGTTAAATTACACCGTACTTAGATATTCGAACGCCTATGGCCCGCGACAAGATCCTCTGGGAGAGGGTGGAGTTGTGGCGATCTTTACCAATAATTTATTGTTAGGGAAGCCGCTTGTTATTTACGGTGACGGTAAGCAAACCCGGGATTTTATATATGTCGAAGATATTGCAAAAGCCAATATAATTGCTCTGAGCAAAGGAGATCGAGAGATTTTTAATATTAGTACGTCTTCCCAGACTTCCGTCAATGAACTATCAGAAATACTTAATGAAATAAACCAAAGCGTTATCAAGCCTGTCTATCTGCCGGAACGCCATGGGGATATCAAGGATAGTTACTTAAGTAATGAAAAAGCACTTAATCAACTGGGTTGGAAACCTGAGTTTAGTCTGTATAAGGGATTAGAGCTAACCTTAAGATATTACTCTTTATTATATGACTCGGCGGAAAAGAGTTACGCTTAAGATTTCAGGAAATCTTCAAAGGTGGGTTGGTAGTTGAGCGAGGGGAAATTGACTATAGGCAAGCTGGGATTAGTTTTTTTGGATTTATTCATTATTAATTTATCGTATATAGCAATCTTTATATTAAAATCAGGTCAACAAATTCCAGGAAAGAACTTTAGTGCTTATCTTCATGTAGCACCTTGGATATGTTTAGCGGCTGTATTGGTATTCTATGTCTTTGATTTGTACAATGGATGGCTGCACCGAGATTTAAATAATGTCATTTATTCGTTAATTCTAGCTCTGATCATAACGAATTTATTGGCCATGGGTTTACTTTATCTTACCCAGGCATTTGCTATGCCTCGCTCGGTATCAATTCTAGCCCCGGTACTTGAAGCTGCACTCTTAGCTCTATATCGTCTTTTTTTGTGGTATTTTCATAAGAGATTTAGCTCAACCAAAAGAGTTATAGTTATTGGAAAAGATGCACAAGAAGCAATGATGGTGGCCAATAAATTTTCTTGTCACGCTAAGGGTAGATTTGAAATAACTATGGTCGTTTATACGGATGACATAAAGAAAATTGAATCGAGAATTAAACAAAAGGACCATGATATAGTAGCAATTAACTCGACTTTACTGAGAAAAGGACGAGTAATTGATATTTGCATAAAAGAACATAAGGAAATATTTATGGTCCCGGATATCACGGCAGTTCTATTAAACAGTTCGGATACTTGTTATGTTGATGATACTTTAATGTTTGCATTGAAACCTCCTGGAATTAAGCCGGGCCAGAAGCTATTGAAGAGAACTTTTGATATTATATGTTCGTTAATTTTCCTGGGAATTTTGAGTCCTGTCATGATATTTATCGCGCTAATAATTCATATTACTTCCCCTGGATCGGCTTTGTTTAAGCAAGAAAGACTGGGGGAGAATGGAAAATCGTTTGAAGTTTTTAAGTTTAGGTCTATGGTTAATAATGCTGAGAAGTTAACTGGACCGGTACTAGCAATAGATAGAGATCCAAGAATAACAAAATTTGGTTCATTTTTACGAGCAACGCGGTTGGATGAAATACCGCAATTTATAAACGTACTTCAAGGTGACATGAGCCTTGTGGGTCCGAGGCCGGAGAGAGAGTTTTTTGTTAGCCAGTTTTCAGATACAATACCATATTATAGATATCGGATGGAAGTTAAGCCTGGAATTACTGGATTGGCACAGGTGATGGGTAAGTATACGACCTCCGCAGAGGATAAGCTAAGGTTTGATTTGATGTATATAAGGAATTATTCCATTTTAATGGACTTAAAGATACTATTGTTAACGGCGCGGGTAGTGTTTCAGAGAGATAAGGCTGCTGGGGTGGAGAATAATATGAAGGCTGTCGCGAAAACTTGATAGCGAGTTTGGTAGACGTTTTTCGAATCACTCCGGTAGAAAGGTTCCAAAAATTCGAGTTGATGAGCTTTCCAAGATTCTTATATCCTAGGCAAGAGCATGAGTGTCGTTGGGCCGAGACCGGAGAGACCTGAAATTGCAGCACAGTATTAAGAATAGATGTATGAGTTCAGTTTTCGTCTTCAACTGGTTATGCGCAGGTTTATGGTAAGTATAACACGACGCCATATGATAAGTTGCTGATGGGCTTTATGTATTTTATCCTAGTGTTTTGGAAGATTTAAGAATTATATTCGCCCGAATCGACGGGGGCCAAAAAAGTTAAGATTAATTCTAAAAAATTATATATAAAAGAAAGTGGTGGCCTTTGTTCAGTTCTAGGAGCTGAGGCCTCCATTGTCATGGGAGCCTGAAACGATGAGATTAGTTACGATTATAAGTGTCGCTTTTAATAGTGAAGCGACACTTGCAAGAACGATAGAGTCTGTTCTGAATCAGACTTATGAATATATTGAATACATTATAGTGGATGGAGTTTCCAAAGATAAGACTGTCGAGGTGGCAAAATCATACCAGTCCGCGTTTGATGAAAGAGTTGGCAGATCTCTGACGGTAATCTCTGAACCGGATAAAGGTATGTACGACGGTCTGAATAAAGGAGCAAGACTAGCGCATGGTGAGTTGGTTGGGCAGATCAACACAGATGACTGGTATGAGCCAGATGCCGTCCAAAAGATGGTCAAGCTCTATGAGAAAAAACATTATGATGTTGCCTGGGGCAGTATTCGTATCAAGAAGCCTTCGGGTGACATGATTAAACATGCCAAGATAGGTAAGCTGTGGACGACTTCTGGCTGGTGCCATCCAGGAATGTTTTCTCGCAGAGAAATCTTGCTTGAATTTCCATATCCATTAGAAACCATGTATGACGATTTCGATTATATAACAGGTGCATATAGAGCTGGCAAGAAAGTAATTACGATTAACGAAGTGATCAGTAACTTCACTTTCGGCGGCATGAGTACACAGAAAAGCTTTACTGAGGTTAAGAAGAGAATCGGAATCACTTACGGTATCTACAGAAAATATGGAATGAGTCGGTTCTACTGGTTTCACCGAGTTGCATTGGAGATGGCAAAGTATATTCTTGGATAAGGAGAAAATATGACAATGATAGATAAGAAAGTGGCATATATAGGCGGATATTGGTCTACTAATGATTGGGAAATTGGATTTTCTTTAATCTAGGAGCTGATTATGTCCTAAAGCAAGTATTCGGAAATGATAATGTGAGTATGATTTTTGATCAATCTGCTTATGTCCCTGGATGGAAGAAATCGAAAGGCAAAATGCCGTGGGCGATTGATTATTGGGCACATCTTGATGTTGACTATGTTGTTATGCTGGGACCTGTCATTTCACGTAACTTTTTGCCAATTTGGAAAAGTACACTTGATACTTTAAAAAAACGTGGAATTCGTTATATGATTCTTAGCTCTGGCATGATGAAACATAATTATGATGATATCACTGAGATTAAAAAGTATTTTAACGAGAACCCACCATATGTTATTACCACTCGCGACAGAGATATGTATGAAACCTTCAAAGATTTTGTTCCGAAGATTTATGATGGGATTTGTTTTGCCTTTTTTGTTCCAGACTATTACAAGCCTGTGAAGACAGATTTAGGTCCAGTGATGGCTGTTAACTTTGATAAAATTGATGAACCATATATTTATGTAGATGAGTCAAATAAGAAAGTTGATGTTGAATTCAATTTTGAAGACCATCATTACGGAATGAAATTTAAAGGTTTAGCAAGTGTTGGATTAAGAACAGATAGATTTACGGATGCATTGATATATGCGTCTAGTCCTCTGCCTAGGGGTAAAAGACCAGCGAAAATTGGTGATTATACAGTCATTCGTCCAGATCACAGATTTTGTCCGATGTTTATTCGCAAAGCATTTAGATATGTAAATTCGTTCTGTGCAGATATTCCACATACCTATGCGAATATTTACGCGGAATCTAAACTTACTTTGTCAGACCGCGTTCATGCTTGTGCATTGACATTGGCGTATGGCAATGCTGCATATTTGTTTGCAAAGACAGGTAGAAGTGCTTTGTTAACTAGAGTTGGAGCTGAAGGTATTAATGATCATCCGGTTAAGATTGATTTGGAGAATCTAGCAAAAGAAAAGAATAATCTAATTGAATGGATGAGAAATATTCAATATTAATTACAGATTCTTTATGAACTTATATGAGGAATAAATATGAGATTGTTGTTAATTAATGAAGTCTGCGGCACTGGAAGTACAGGAAAAATTTGCGCTGGAATTGCGGAGACTTATGAGAATAACGGAAATGAAGTTAAGATAGCTTATGGAAGAAAAGCTTTCGTGCCAGATAAATGCAAAAAGTACGCTATTCGTATTGGTGCAAATAGAGATGTTTATCTCCATGCGGTAAAAACGCTTATTTTTGATCAGCATGGTTTTGGCTCAAAAATTGCAACTAAAAAGTTTATCCAGTGGGCTGATCATTATAATCCGGACATAGTGTGGTTACATAATATACACGGATATTTTATAAATATAGAGATACTTTTTGAGTGGATTAAACGTAAATCGAAAATGCAGGTTAAATGGACTTTACACGACTGTTGGTCTTTTACTGGACATTGTACTCATTTCTTAATTACAAACTGTCACAAATGGAAAACACTGTGTAAAGACTGCCCTCAAAAGACTAGATATCCAGCAAGTCGATTCTTTGATAATTCTGAATCAAATTATTTAAGGAAAAAAGAAGCTTTTTGCGGTGTTAAGAATTTGACACTTTTCACACCGTCTAAGTGGTTAGCAGATTTGACAAGGGATAGTTTTCTTAAGGAGTATCCTGTTAAAGTACACTATAATACTATAGATAAAACTGTTTTCAAACCTACAGAGAGCTTATTTAGAGAAAAATATCATATTCAAAATAAAAAGATTATTTTAGGTGTTGCTAGTCGATGGAGTGAAAGAAAAGGAATTGGAGATTTTATTGAATTGTCCGGTTTACTAGATGATTGTACTGTAATTGTAATGGTAGGAGTTAGTGATAAACAGATAAAAGAATTGCCTTTTAATATTATTGGAATAAAACAAACTAATAATGCTCAGGAACTTGCGGAAATATACTCAACGGCGAATATATTTTTTAATCCGACTAGAGAAGATACATATCCTACTGTTAATCTTGAGGCACAAGCGTGTGGAACGAGAGTAATAACTTATGAGGTTGGTGGCGCAAAGGAAACGCTCCATGATGGAAAATCAATAGCAATTCCTGTGGGAGAGTACAAGAAAGTTCTTGAATACATTTAAAAGCCACTTAGTGATTTAGCGATAGAGGAGCAAGCAATGAAATTAGCATTTAGCTGGGACGATGGTGCACCAGAAGATAAAAGACTATTTGAATTACATGAAAAGTATGAAATTCCTGGTATGTTTTTCGTGCCTACTAGAAATAGAGAAGGTAGAACTGTAATAACGCCAGAAATGATGAGGAATGCAGAGTCCCAGTATGTTTCATTTGGTGGACACACAGAAAACCATACATATTTAACAAGCATTCCTATTGAGGATGTAGATGAAGAGGTTAAGGCAAATCAAGAGTATCTGGAGAATATCTTAGGACATGAGGTGTGCGATTTTTGCTTGCCTGGAGGCAAGTATAATGAGGAAATATTAAAGATAGTTTATCGGTATTATAAAACTGTACGAACAGCAGATACAATGAACTTTAATTATTCTGGAGGAGTATTAAAGCCAGCGATTCATTTTTATCCTAGAGGTTTTAAATCTCTTTTTGGAAATGCATGGAGAAATAGAAGCTATAGTGAGCTCATTTTTTTATTGACTCATCCGACTAATGATTATTTCCAACTGGTAAATAAAATTATTGAGAAAGCAAGCAAGAAGAACGATAATGTATTGATGATTTGGGGGCATAGTTGGGAGCTTGAAAAATTTGAGTTATGGGATGAACTAGAGAATTTGTTTACTACAATTCAAAATAATTTTAAAGAAAAGTCTTTGCATTATGCGGACATGTATGAGGTAAAATGACAAACTTATACATTTAATGGAGGATAGCAAATGAAGATTGTTCAAGTCGAAGACTTTTTTCATCCTGAAGCAGGATATCAAATAAATATAATTTCCAAATATATGGTTAAGGCTGGAAATGAAGTCGTAATAATCACTTCTGAAATGGATAAAGTGCCTCGAAATTTGATAAGCTTTTTTGGAAGAGACAATATTTCAGCGAAGGACAAAGAATATACTGAGCATTATGGGGTAAAAATTATTCGTCTGCCGATTTTGGCATATATGAGTGGACGCGCTATTTTCACAAAAGAATTAATAAAAAGAATTAAACAGGAGCAACCAGATGCTTTGTTTTTACATGATAATGATAAACTTTCTAGTTTAATATGTACAATGAAGTGGAAAACATTCCATTGTCCCATAGTGTTGGATACTCATATGTTGGAAATTGCGTCTAAAAATAAATTTAGTAAATATTTTAGGTGGTATTATCGGAAGTTTGTTACTCCAATTCTCATTAAAGAACAAATTCCAGTTATTCGAATCCAAGACGATAATTATGTGGAAAAGTGTTTGGGAATACCGCTTTCCCAAGCACCGTTTATTTCTGTTGGCTCTGATACAATTCTTTTTCATCCGGATAATAATGTTAGAGCGAGGTTCAGACGAGAAAATAATATAAGTGATGATGCTTTCATTATTTTATATGCGGGTAAATTAGATGAAAATAAGGGCGGCATGCTTTTGGCTGAGGCCGTCGCAAAAAAGTTGCCTGTGGATAAAGAAGTTTTCTTCCTAATTATAGGGAAGACCGCTGGTGAATATGGTGAAAAGGTTGAGTCAGCATTCCAAGCGAGTGAAAATAAAATCCTTCGATTTCCAACGCAGAAATACTCAGACTTAGCTATGTTTTATCAGGCAGCCGATTTAGCAGTATTTCCTAAGCAATGCAGCTTAAGCTTCTATGATGTACAGGCTTGTGGGCTCCCAGTAGTATTTGAAAATAACTGCATAAATTATGACAGGGCAAGTCATGGAAATGCGTTGGTGTTTAATGCTGGACAGATAGATGATTTCAAAAATAAAATCTGTAAAGTAGTAAATATGGATAAAGCTGAGTATCATGCCATGTCAAAGAAAGGCGTTGAGTTCGTTAAAGTAACATATGACTATGCAGATATTTCAGATCGATATCTTGAAATTATAGAGAAAACGGTTGTTAATTTTGAAGCAAAAGAAGGTAATTGACATGGCAGAACAAATTAGAGTGCTTCATTTATTGACTACGCTAGTCTCAGGTGGTGTGCAACAAGTCGTATTGAATTATGCGAAAAAGATTAAAGAATATGATGTAATCTTTGATTATATTGTTCAGGGTAAAGGCAACCCGGATATAGAAAATAAGTGCCTTTTAAATGGAAGCAAAATATACTATCTTCCCGAAATGACGAAACATCCCATTGGTTTTTCTGGGAATTTATTCCGATTGCTCAAAATGTATCCAGAATATAAGATTATACATATACATCAAAATTACCAGAACACACTTCCGTTATGGATAGCAAAAATTGCAGGAGTTAATGTGCGAATTTCGCATAGTCACTCAAGTAGACCGAAGAGTACAGCGGTAAAGGAAATATTAAAGGGCCTTGATCGTAGAATGCTTATTGCTGCATCAACGGATCTTTGGGCTTGTGGGAAAGCGGCATATTCTTGGCTATATGGAAGGGAATTAGTATTATCTGATATACACAGCTTTATTTTACACAACTCTGTTGATAGCAAGAAGTACGCATTTGATGTGGCAAGACGTCGCCGAGTCCGGCAAGAGCTAAAGATTGACGATGAATTTATATGCATGTGTGTGGCTACTTTATCGGATAATAAAAATCAGTCTTTTCTATTGGATATAATGTGGTATCTAAAAAATAATTCAAGAGAAAATATAAAACTGATTATAGTCGGTGATGGGGGCATTAGAAGTGAACTTGAAGGAAAATGCAGTAATTTAAATCTTGATGAATGTGTTGTTTTTTTAGGCGATCGAAGAGATGTGCCAGATTTGTTAAATGCTGCAGATTGTTTTTTACTTCCATCGCATTTCGAAGGATTCGGGCTTAGTATTGTAGAGGCAAGAGCTAACGGATTACCTTGTATTGTTTCTAGCAACGTGACAGATGAAGTTAAAATAGGTAAAGATGTGTGTTTTATAGACATAGGCGATGGTGCAGTGAAAAAATGGGCCGAACGAATCATAAGATGTGAACATAAGCATTATATAAATCGAGATGAAATGGTGCGGACGATTTCTAATACCGGATTTGATTTGGAAACAGAAGCTGATAAACTTTCACAGCTTTACAAGGAGATGAGTAAAAGTTGAGAAATACATTGGTAATTTTAAATTACCAAAGAGAAATACCTCCATTTATGCAGAGTGTAATTCACTTTGCAAATGATGTCTATGAAAAAATTATATATATAACACCGGAACTCTATAATGATAACAGGAATGCGTGTAGAGCGACTAAATTGGAAGTATATCAGGTGCCGCGCAGCAAGTGGAGATGGGCACTTTTAAAATCTCCGGTTAATATGCTAAATACCGATTCTCAAAATCAGATCAAAATTGCAAGAACGCAAAATGTCAGCAAGAGAGCGCTTTTGGAACAACTTATCAGGTATTCTGTATGCAGTGAAGTTTTGAAAAAACAAGTGTGTGAATTGATTGTTGCTTCGAAGATAACGCCAAAAGAAACTGTGATATTAGCCACTTGGTTCTCTAATGAGGCATATGCAACTGCGAAACTAAAAAAAATGTATCCTGATTTTAGAAGTATTTCATATGCGCACTCATTTGAGATTGATGTGAACAAAAATGCGCTCATGGCTTATGGATATAATCAGGTAAAGCATGAGGGATGCGACCGAATTGTATTTATTTCATATGTGATGAGACAACAATATTTTGATTATATTTGTACAATATATCCGCAAATTAAGGACTACTCCACTATTGTTCGCTATTTAGGAAGTGAGAAAGCTTATCCAGATAAGGAATCACAGGAATCCGTAGATGATACATTGCGCATCGCATCCTGTTCTGGAGTAATACCGATAAAGAGAGTTCATTTGATTGTAGATGCGCTATCGTTCTGGAATGGAGGAAGAATTGAATGGATTCATATTGGCGGTGGGCCAGATTTAGAAGAATTAAAGGCACTTGCTGAAGCAAAACTATCGAAGAAGAAAAAAGTAAATTATAGTTTCAAGGGTACACTCCCGAACAAGAAAGTTCAAGAATATTATGTTGAAAATCCAGTTGATCTCTTTATAAATGTAAGTGAGGCTGAAGGATTACCGGTATCTCTAATGGAATGTATGAGTTATGGTATTCCTGCAATTGCTACGGATGTGGGTGGGAGCAGGGAAATTATCACAGAGAATACAGGTTTCCTTTTATCGAAAGACTTTAAACCACACCAGTTAACTGAACTTATTGAGGAATATGCGAAATTTTCCACGGAACAAAGACAAGAATATCGTAGAAATGCGAGAATATTTTGGAATACATATTTTAATGCGCGAAATAACGCTAAAAATTTCCTTGAGGAAATAAGAGTGCAAATTTAAGGGGAAGAACAATGGGAAAAGATATTAAATATAATTTTAATGAGAAATACTGCGGTTTCCTAGTTGGTTACATCCTTATAGTCGGTTATTTAATATTGAGTGTCTATGAAGCATACATCAATGGTGCATTTGGTGCGTATACAAAATATTATATTATAGCATTAGCAATGATCCTTTTGATAATGACAAATTTTAAATTAGTAAGAAATTATGCACAGACTGCAGTAATAATTTGGTATTGGTTATATTTAGTGAGCATTTTGTGGGCCTCTAATAATGGATGGGAACAATATTTCTTGACTATTACTGCGATGGTAGCATTTATGTTTATCATTACTGGTATAAGATTTACTACAGATGTCTTCGATAGTCTTATGACTTGTTTTTTAGTTATAAGTTTATCGCTTGGAATTTTTGGATTGTTTTTCTCACAATCATTTGATTGGGGTACCAGAAACACTTTGTATTTGCTTGGTGTATATATGGACCCAAATGGGCTAGACGCACTTTATGGCATAGGAACAGGATTGAGCCTGTATAACTTGTTTGTTAAGAAGAAATTACAAATACTTAGTGGCTTAACTTTACTTATCAATGCATACGGAATTTTTATGTCTGGTTCTCGATCAGGACTGGTTATTTTGATTGCGCAAATTGTATTGGTTATATTTCTTGGAGAAGAAAGGCAGAAACCAATTGATATTGTAAGAAAACTTTTTGTTTTGATTATTGTCCTTGCTCTAATTGGTATTATAGCAAGTCTTTATGTTCCGACTGATGTTTTAGATAGAATACTAGGACTGGGTCCTTTGAAATTCATAGATGGGACAGGAAGACTAGAGCGATGGAGTACGGGATTAAATATGTGGTGGAATGAAGGTTTCCTATTTGGCTGTGGTTGGGGAACTTATGAATGTCATGGAACCTTTTTTACTATGTTAGTAGACGTTGGACTAGTTGGAACATCTGTATTTTTTAGTATTTTGATTTGGATATTTGCAAAGGCTTTCAAGCAAAGAAACATAGTCGCATTAATGTTGATTATCAGCGGAATAATTCCGGGGGCATTAATTGGAGCTCAAAATCAAAGATTTTTCTGGAATTCAATTATTTTTTCTACTGTTGCAGTTTTATCGAAACAAAGGGAGTTACAAGATGATTTGTACAAAAATTTTAAAATGTTAGAAGCTAAAAGTTTTCCGAAACCTCTATTTAAGAAGAAATTGTTTTAAAAGAACTGAACCTACCCCGATTAAGTAGACACGTAAAACGCACAATACCTGGTTCTTATGTAGCCTAGCTAATATTCCTTATTATTGTTTTTCCCGCCAAGGTTAACGCAGTCACTAGTGTCCAGTGTAGTTGCCATTCTGTTGTCACAAAAGATGTAGCGCCGTATACCATAGTCGCTGGTAATCCAGCTAATTTGTTAAGAAATTAAAATAGGATGCCTGTAATAGCATCTTGCGCGAGGTTATAATATGGCATTAAAAAAATTAAAACTGGAACTGCAAGGAGCAGCCGCAGATTCTTTAATATTGACGTTTGTAAAAGTTGTGACAGCTGTACTAGGGCTATTACTTACAAAGCTTTTATCTTCGCAATTTACGTTACAGGAATATGGTACTTATTCGCAGGCCATGCTAATCGTTTCTACGATAACATCTATTTCTGTTCTTGGCCTCACAGATGCAACGAACTTTTTTTACAACGCAGCAGATGACGAGACTCAGAAACAGAAGAATATCGCAACAGTTTTTGGTTTGCAATATATTATCGGAACAACAGCAGCGATAATAGTAATGTTTCTTAGTGCTCCAATCATTGAATTTTTTGATAATGATCAACTGAAACAGGTTATTTATTTTGCAGCCTGGATGCCACTGCTTGAAAACCTCCTGCCAATGCTACAGGTTTTATTTGTATCCATTGGTAAAGCAAAATTGATAGCGGTAAGAAACTTTATTATCTCATTAGCAAGGCTATTAATTGTGGTATTGGCGTGCTTTGTCACAAATGATATAAAAACAATATTTGTTTTACTGCTCGTCCTCGATATAATCCAAGTTGCTTATTTTATGGGTTCTTTATCGAAATTACGATTTCAAATCAGAATATTTGATTTTAGAAAGAGTCTTGTTCCCGCAATCTTAAAATTTAGTATTCCAATGGCCATATATGTGCTTACCAATGCATTATCACGTGATATCGACAAGTATGTTATCAGTTACTTTACAAACACAGAGACGTTGGCTATATATACGAATGCGGCAAAGGGGTTACCTTTTGATTTGTTAACAGCCTCTTTCTTGACAGTAATGATACCTATTATTACGCGTCAAATTCGGAGTGAAAAATATGAGGAAGCACAAATTACATTTAAATCATATTTGCGAGTTGGATACATCACAACATGGCCACTAGTTGCTGGAGCAATTGTGGTAGCTAAGGAATTGATGCTTTTCTTTTATGATAAAAAGTATTTGCCAGGATTGTCTGTATTTATTATTTATCGGTTTGTGGATATGACCCGCTTTGCTAATACATCACTTGTTCTCGCAGCAAAAGGAAAAACAAAGATTCTGATGTATTGTTCCTTAATATCTCTTGGAGCCCACTTGGTGTTCAATGTTATATCATTTAAAATGTTTGGCATGATTGGACCTGCAATTACGACATTGGCTTTCACGCTGTGCTTGACGCTTGCGCTTGTAGTACTCGGAGCAAGGGAGATAAATACCAATATTGTAAAGCTGTTTAACTTGAAAGAAGTCAGTCTAATAGTGGTAGAACTTCTGGCTATTGGGGGTATATGCTACACATTAAAAATGTTTTTGTATTCTGTAATTAGTTCTTCGATAATTGTTCTAATGTTAATCTATTGTACATTTATATTGATTATGCTTGCTTTAAACTGGAAGAGAATATTTGAGTGTCTGCACATTATTAGCGTATTAAAATGAATTTCGAGAATTTGGAATTGGGGGAAATAAAAAATGGTTAATGTTATTGGTCTTGGCTACATCGGTCTTCCTACGGCATTGATGATGGCATCTCACGGAGTGGAAGTTGTCGGTACTGATTATAATAAGGAGATTGTTGCAACCCTGAATGCAGGTCAAACTACATTTGAAGAAAATGGTCTGGATGATCTGTTTGATGCTGCTTTAGAAGCTGGTATCAAATTTAGTACTGAATATCAGGTGACGGATACATATATTGTTTCTGTTCCTACCCCGTATGATAAATTCAGCAAGAAGGTTGATGCTTGCCACGTTGTTGCGGCAGTTGAGAATGTTATGGAAGTTTGTCCGAAGGGTGCAACTGTGGTTATCGAGTCCACTATTTCTCCGGGTATTATTGACAAGTATGTTCGACCTGTGATTGAAGATAACGGCTTCCACATCGGCGAGGATATCAATTTGGTTCACGCACCGGAACGCATCATACCTGGCAACATGGTTTATGAGCTGCTTCACAACAATCGTACCATTGGTGCAGATAATCATGAGATTGGCGAAAAGGTCAAGACTCTATATGCTTCCTTCTGCCAGGGCGAGATTGTACTTACTGATATCCGTACTGCTGAGATGACCAAGGTTGTTGAGAATACCTTTCGTGCTGTTAATATCGCATTTGCAAATGAGCTGGCAAAGATTTGCCGCCATGATAATATGGATGTTTATGAAATTATCCGTATCTGCAATATGCATCCTCGCGTGAACATTCTGCAACCGGGTCCTGGCGTTGGTGGTCACTGTATCTCTGTTGACCCTTGGTTCCTGGTTGGCGACTATCCGTCTCTGGCAAAGGTTATAGATGAGTCAATGAAGACAAACGATGGTATGCCTGATTTCGTTTTGAATCGTATTTACGAGATTATGAAGGAAAAGGGCCTGACTGACATTAGCCGTGTTGGTTTGTATGGTCTAACATATAAGGAAAATGTTGATGATATGCGTGAGTCTCCGACTCTGCAACTTTTGGAAAGCCAGGAGCGTCATCTGGCAACGGGGCTGAAGGTTTACGATCCGTTTATCAAGAAGGATGTTGTTAAGAACCAGTACCATGATTTGGATAGCTTTCTGGGTGACGTTAACATGGTTGTCGTTATGGTTAAGCATAACGAGATTAAGGAGAATATGGCAAAGCTGACAGATAAGGTTGTTCTTGACTGCCATAACATTATTGATCTGCCTGGAGTATGTTATATCTAAAATTGAATGTCTGCTTGCCTCGCGGCTCCCGCTCAGTAGGGATTGAACATTTCGGAATTTGTCGAACTCCTTCAGTGGGCGACATTTTAACAAAATATACTTAAGTAGTAAACATGACCAAAATAAGGTGGGAATTAGTGTAAAAAGCAACTTGACAAAGCAAGATTATCCCCAAATTATCTGATACATTTTTAAACTAAGATTTTGGGGATTAATATGGTAGAATTAACGGTTATATGCAAAATATTTCTATAAATTTAGAAATATTTTGGACTTTCTAAATTGTGAATAAAACTTGAGTTACCATGTTTCTCTAAATTCACTAGGTGCAATACCTTCAACTTTTTTAAACATCCTTGCAAAATAATTTGAATCACCCATGCCACATTCGGCAGCAATCGTTTCAATGGTATCGTCCGTAAAACGAAGAAGCTGTTTAGCATGGGTGATTCTTATTTGTAGGAGATACCTGTTGATCGACATGCCAAATTGCTCTTTAAAAATTCGTGTCAAATAATATTTGTTAATAAAAAACGTATTAGCAAGATTGTCCAGATTTACTTTTTTCATGTAGTGTACGTCAAGGTAACTCTTAACGCTTTGTATATTATGCTTCATTGGAGAGTTACGTCTGGTATTTTCCGGATGCCAGCTCTCTTTCATAATCAGTGTGAGCAGAGAAGAAATTTTCGAAAAAATCAACATGTCCCTGATATAATCATCCGATGATGCAATCTCATATAATTCCTGCAGTAGCTCTTCATATGGAGTGATTTCCTCTGGATGAAAGCAGGGACGTCCACCACGTTCGGTGTATTTGGCATAGATGTTGCTCATGTTTGGTCCGTTAAAGTGCACCCAATTCAGTTTCCACAAATCATCGGAAGTTCGGTGAGAATAAGGTTTTTTACAATCCAAAAACACGCAATCACCGACTTTTAAGCAATGAGTTGTTCCATCGTATTCCAGTGTTCCGGAGCCAGAAAGTATCAAAAAAAAGAGGTATGAAGACAGATTCTCACGTTTGCTGGTGTGAGGTTGTTGTGCTTGCAAAGATCCGGTTTCCTGAAGATAGATAAGACTTGTTTTGGCAAAGGAAGATGGGGTGTAAAGAATACGATTAGAGGTTATAAGATTACCGTAAAAAAGCGATGAAACCATGGATTTTCTCCTTTCTTTCTTCTTCCAATGAATCCAGAATAACACAAAGGTCAATATTGTGCTACTTGATAGCAATATCGTTACTAAAAAAGTGGATTTATTTCGATTACAATACCTTATATAATCCTTGGCGAAAATTGACTGCGTCTTCTGGAAATGATGCGTTTTTGTGTTTGAAGGAGACTTGTGTTTGAGTATAAGAATTTAGATGATTTGTGAGAAAGTAGAGGAGACTTACGATGACAAAGAAAGCATTGATAACCGGCATTACGGGTCAGGATGGTTCATACCTGGCAGAGTTCCTCCTTGAGAAGGGATATGAGGTTCACGGTATTATCCGTCGTGCATCTATTTCCAACACAGCAAGAATAGATCATCTGATTGCAAAGAACGCAATTACTTTGCATGATGGAGACCTTTCGGATTCTTCTTCCTTGATCCGTATTATTGGGCTTGTTCAGCCGGATGAAATCTATAATTTGGCAGCACAGTCCCATGTTCAGGTGTCTTTCGACGTGCCTGAATATTCTGGGGATGTAGATGCTTTAGGCGTTTTGCGTACTATAGAAGCGGTGCGAATCCTTGGACTGACGAAGAAAACGAAAATTTATCAAGCTTCTACCTCTGAGCTTTACGGAAAAGTGGAGGAATTACCTCAGAAAGAAACAACTCCGTTTCACCCTTACAGCCCTTATGCGGTAGCCAAACAGTATGGATTTTGGATTACCAAGGAGTATCGGGAAGCCTATGGCATGTTCGCGGTCAATGGAATTTTGTTCAACCACGAATCCGAGCGGCGAGGAGAGACCTTTGTGACCCGAAAGATCACCCTGGCAGCAGGAAGAATCGCCGAAGGGTTACAGGACCATCTGGAGCTTGGCAATCTCGAATCCCTACGGGATTGGGGCTATGCCAAAGACTATGTCGAGTGTATGTGGATGATGTTGCAGCATGATACGCCGGAAGATTTTGTGATTGCTACCGGTGAGCAACATACGGTAAGGGACTTTACGGAGAAGGCCTTCAGGGCCAACGGCATTGGAATCCACTGGGAAGGCACTGGCCTAAATGAGAAGGGCTACGATGCTGTAACCGGTAAAATGCTGGTGTGTGTGAATCCGGCCTGGTTTCGCCCGACCGATGTGGACAACCTTTGGGGCGATCCGACCAAGGCAAGGACCGTTCTCGGCTGGAATCCACAGAAGACCAGTTATGAGGAGTTGGTACGCCTCATGGCAGAGCATGACCGAGCCCTTGCCAGGCGAGAAGCAGCATTAAAGGCAACAGAGCAGAGCCGGTAAAGGAAGAGAGGCAATCATTATGATGGAGAAGGATGCCAAAATATATGTAGCCGGTCATCGCGGGATGGTTGGCTCGGCAATTGTGCGTGAGCTGGAGCGTCAGGGCTATACCACTATCATTACTCGTACTCATAAGGAGCTGGATTTGTCCCGTCAGGATGCGGTGGAGAAGTTCTTTGCCGAGGAAAAGCCAGAATACGTTTTTTTGGCGGCGGCTAAAGTCGGCGGTATTATGGCAAATCAGAGCGCTCTGGCAGACTTTATGTATGACAACATGATGATGGAAATGAATGTGATTCACGCGGCCTGGCAGAACAACTGCAAGAAACTGGAATTTCTGGGTTCCTCATGTATCTATCCTTGCATGGCTCCTCAGCCGATGAAGGAGAACTGCCTGCTGACCAGTGAGCTGGAAAAAACCAACGAAGCCTATGCGCTGGCGAAGATTTCTGGATTAAAATATTGTGAGTTTCTAAATCGCCAGTATGGTACGGACTATATTTCAGTGATGCCGACAAACCTGTACGGGCCAAACGACAATTACCATCCGACAAACAGCCATGTTCTACCTGCACTGATCCGTCGTTTTCATGAGGCAAAGGAACAAAACCTACCTCTTGTGACCTGCTGGGGCGATGGTAGTCCGCTGCGTGAATTCTTGTATGTGGATGATCTGGCCAACCTTTGCGTGTTCCTTATGAACTATTACAGTGGTAATGAGACGGTAAACGCGGGAAGCGGCAAAGAACTGACAATTAAGGAATTGACCGAGCTTGTTGCCAAGGTGATAGGCTATACAGGTGAAATTTGCTGGGACCTCAGCAAGCCAAATGGAACGCCTCGCAAGCTGCTGGATGTTTCCAAGAGCGCTTCACTTGGTTGGCACTACACGACCGAATTGGAGGAAGGTATCTGTTTATCCTATGATGATTTTCTGAACAATCCACTGAGAGCTGAAAGATAAAGGCAATGCCGCTCACGTCTTAAAAAAGTTTGAAGCGACACTCTGTGTATGCTAAGTATGCAGAAAGGAATTGGCTATGAATATCATTTTATTATCAGGCGGGTCGGGGAAGCGTTTGTGGCCGCTTTCCAATGACATCCGCTCCAAGCAGTTTATGAAGATTTTTAAGACAAAAGATGGAGAATACGAATCTATGGTACAGCGTGTGTATCGCCAGATTTGTTCTGTCGATACGGAGGCTAATGTTACCATCGCCACATCTAAAGCTCAGGTATCCGCTATACATAATCAGCTTGGGAATGATGTTGGGGTATGTGTGGAGCCTTGCAGAAGGGATACGTTTCCTGCTATTGCCCTGGCAACGGCTTATCTCCATGATGTAAAAGGAGTCTCTGAAGAGGAATCCGTAGTGGTGTGCCCTGTAGACCCTTATGTAGAGGATGAATACTTTGAGGCTTTGCAGGAATTGGATAGGCTTGCTGATGATGGAAATGCCAATCTGGTGCTGATGGGAATCGAGCCTACCTATCCAAGTGAAAAATATGGCTATATCATTCCGACGGACAAGAGGAATGTCAGCAGGGTGGATACATTTAAGGAAAAGCCGGATTTAAGAACAGCAGAGACATATATCCGTCAGGGTGCACTGTGGAATGGTGGTGTGTTCGCCTACAAACTGAAATATGTACTTCAAAAAGCCCATGAGTTGATTGACTTTACCGACTATGAGGATTTGTTTGCGAAGTATGATTCTCTGCCGAAGATCAGCTTTGATTATGCGGTAGTAGAAAAAGAGAAACAGATTCAGGTCATGCGCTTTGTTGGGCAGTGGAAGGATTTGGGGACATGGAATACACTGACCGAAGCGATGGAGGAATCCAGTGTCGGGGAAGCTATGCTGAACGACACCTGTGAGAATGTCCATGTAATCAATGAACTGGATGTACCGGTGCTCTGCATGGGACTAAAAGATGTAGTTGTTTCGGCAAGTCCGGAGGGGATCCTGGTTTCAGACAAGGAGCAGTCCAGTTATATTAAGCCTTATGTGGACCAGCTTGACCAGCAGGTCATGTTTGCGGAGAAGTCATGGGGAAGCTTCCGTGTGCTAGATATTGAAGACAAAAGCATGAGCATTAAGGTGACGTTGAATCCTGGACACCGCATGAACTACCATAGCCATGAGACCCGAGATGAGGTATGGACAATTATTTCCGGTGAAGGAAGAACCATCGTGGACGGTATGGTGCAACCGGTGACTGCTGGAGATGTGGTGACTATGCAGGCAGGCTGCCGTCACACCATCATTGCCGATACGGAGCTTAAGGTTGTTGAGGTGCAGCTAGGTAAGGAGATCAGTGTGCATGATAAACAAAAATTCGAGCTCGAAGACTAAACCATTTCTATTGAAACCAGCAGGAAAAAGCTATCTCTGGGGTGGAAACCGCTTAAATGATGATTTTTCCAAAGGGATCGATCTTATGCCCTTAGCTGAGACATGGGAGTGCTCCACCCATCCGGACGGCCCAAGCACTGTGGCTTGCGGAGAGCATGCTGGACGACTTTTATCTGAGGTGCTTAAGGAACATCCAGATTACCTGGGAACCCATCCAAGGACAGAAGGGGAATTGCCTATTCTGATTAAGTTCATCGATGCCAAAAAGGATTTATCCATCCAGGTGCATCCTGATGATGCTTATGCGAAAGAGTACGAAAATGGTTCTCTGGGTAAAACGGAGATGTGGTATGTGCTGGATGCGTCTCGAGATGCCAGCCTGATTTATGGCTTTTATCATGATATGGACAAAGAAACCCTGCAGAAGAGCTTGCAGCAGGGAACCATAGAGAAGTATCTGCAGAAAGTAAGAATAGAAAAAGACGATGTTTTTTATATAGAGGCCGGCACAGTTCATGCGATTGGCGCAGGTGCCTTGATTGCGGAAGTTCAAGAAAGCTCTAATCTCACATATCGTCTGTATGATTATGATCGTGTTGATAAAAATGGGAGAGCTAGAGAACTGCATATCGATAAGGCGCTTGACGTGGCAAATCTGAAGAGAAGTTCAGAGCCTAGGCAACCCGTGCGTGTGCTGAAATACGCTAATGGTTGTGCTTCAGAGTTTTTGTGCCGATGCAAATATTTTCAGGTGGAGCGCCTGCTGATCAATACAGAGCGGTCGAGACAGATGGTTAGGTTCCGAACAAACAGTAACTCTTTCCAAGTATTACTATGTATAAACGGGTGCGGTGTTCTGTTTATGGAAGATGGGGAATCTATCAATTTCTTTAAGGGAGACTGTATTTTTGTCCCAGCAGATTCCATTCTCCTGAAGCTCCACGGGAAGGCACAGATTCTGAAGGTTTGTTGTTAAGGGGTAGAATAAACCCTGACTTCTTAATGTTGATTATAATTTCTCTGGTTTCCTCCGGAATTATGCCGGGGGCGTTGATATGCACCCTGTTGAGTCCTGTCAAGGGGACACTTAAACCTCTTAAGTGCTTACTTAACTGGTAACTACGTAAAAAATAGTTGTTATCAATAAAGTAGCAAGGCTTAACGTTTTGACTAAAGAAAGATGAATTATTCGTAATAAGCAAAGAAATTCTAGAAATTCTTTGGTTGATGTTAATGGGAGAAAACTGTGATCCGTAAAATTCGTAAAGCAATAATATCATATATTCTAAATTCGGAAGTTTTTGATATTTCGAGTTCTCTTCCCACTGACAAAGGTGGAGAGATTCAGATGCGATTAAGGAACTTGGGCTATATCAAGATATTCATGCTTATGAATTCGAAGGCAGAGGGTATGATGTTGGGGACAAATTAGGTTTTGTGGAAGCAACGATCGAATACGCTTTGCATCGGGGTGATCTTGCCGAAGAACTTATGACGTTCCTACTGAATCTAGTCAGTAAGTAAGAAAGGTCTATTTATATGTTTATCTTTGGTCATGCTGGCTTAACCACTCTAACAGCAAGGGCAATTCAGAAAAGCACAAATGAAAAGAGAATAGATTACAGACTTGTGGTTATTGGTTCATTACTACCAGATCTCATTGATAAACCCATTGGGAGGATTCTTTTTCAAAGTAGGTTTGAGAGTGGCCGCGTTTTTGCTCATACCTTAGCCTTTATATTGCTCTTAATTAGTATGGGCCTATACCGATTATATAGATATAAAAAGATTGGTTGGCTAGTGTTAGCTGGAGGCACCATATTACATGATATATTGGATCAAATGTGGATGTTTCCCAAAATACTATTCTGGCCCTTATTAAGTGGAGCATTTAAGAAACCTGCTCATACAGCAGCTAAAGGATCCTTGAATTGGCTTTCCCCAGAATACCATCGCTTAATCACCGATCAACATACTTATATTCCAGAAATAATAGGTGCGATTATTATCATTTATTTTGTTTTAAGGCTTAATAAACATCATGGGTTTAAAACATTCTTAAAAAATGGGAGTATATTCTAACGAATTGACAATCACAGCAGCAATTTATCATAGCTCTTAAACTCAACTTCCTTGGAACATTTCTGAAGGATATCCTATTTTAATATTTTTAAGATAAATCATGATATTATGACAGGATTTTCTAATAATGTAGCGAATTACATAGGTCATGAGAATTCAAACGGTAACGGGGATAATCAATTGACTTATTATTCAAAAAAGGGAGAGTGAGTTACTATGTCTTCAGGTCGCGTCAAAACAAAAATTACTGTGTTTACAATAAATGTATTGCTCTTAAGTATGTTGCCTATTCAGCCTGTACAAGCATTACCTATTCCATCACCAAACGTAAGTTATCAATCGGATTCATTTAAGATACTTAACGCTAATCTTACCAAGGACAATACATCCGCTGAAAAGGCATTAACGGTTATTAATAGCGGGAACGAGAGCTTTTCGGATTTTGCAGCGGCTGGTGTAAAGAGACAGATCAAAGGAAACAAAGAAAAATACGATTTAGCTATCGCATATGCTGTAGGAATTAAAGGGCTCAGCTTAAGCTTGTCGGAAGTACAAAACGTTATAGATAGTGTCAATACAAAAGTTGCTGCTGACGCACTAGACGCTGTTAATTCCGGAACAGAGATTTTTGATGATTTTGCTTCTGCCGGAGTAACAAAAGCGATTAAGGCTAATAAAGCCGACTACGATTCTGCAATTGCAGCGGCTTTAAAAACTAAAAAATCCAGCCTATCCCTATTTGAAGTCCAAAATACGGTAGACAGCGTAAATACAACGGTTGTGGCAACTGCTCTGTCCGAGATTAACTCTGGGACAGAGTTATTTGAAGATTTTGCAAAGGCCGGAATTACGAAAGTGGTAAAAGCTAACAAAGACAAGTATGATACGGCAATTGCAGATGCCCGTGAAAATAAAGGCTTAAACTTAAATTTAATTGAACTTCAAAATACAGTGAACAGCGTCAATGCAGCTGTTGTTGCAGCTGCCTTAACCGCAATTAATAAAGGGACAGAGGACATTTCTGATTTTGCCGCGGCCGGGGTATGGAGGGCGGCTAAGGCCAATAAAGTGAGTTACGATTCAGCGATTTCGGATGCCCTAACAGCTAAAGGTTCTAACTTAACTGCGGCTGAAGTCCAAAAAAATGTGGATAGCGTAAATAAAGTGGCTGCAGCGAATGCTTTAATGGTAATTAATCGGGGAACAGAAGAATTTTCTAATTTTGCGGCGGCTGGAATTACCAAGGCGGTTCAGGCTAACAAAGCAGGATATGATTCTGCAATAGCAGCTGATCGTGTGAAAAAAGGATCCGATCTGACCTTGGCGGAAATGCAGAACGTCATAGAGAGCGTAAATGCGGCTAGTGCCGCTGCCGCTTTAACGGCCATTAATACAGGAAGCGAAGAATTTGTGGATTTCTCAGCGGCAGGGGTTACTAAAGTTTCTAAAGCCCATAAATCAGACTATGATTCGGCAATTGCTGCGGCTGTAAAAAGGAAAGGCGCCAGTTTATCATTAGCTGAAGTTCAAGACACTGTGGATAAGGTTAACACAGCAGTTGCTGAAGATGCTTTAACGGCAATTAATTCGGGAGCAGAGAGTTTCTCGGATTTCGCAGCAGCTGGAATTACAAAAGCGGTGCAAGCGAATAAAGATCGTTATGATCTTGCCATAGCGACGGCACGAAAAGAAGCATATTCGATATTGTCACGTGCCGATGTCCAAGGTATTGTCGAAGAAGTGAATCGTATGTCCCCGTCAACTGCACTTTTGGCAATTAACACAGGAAGTGAAAGCTTTACCGATTTCGCTATCGTCGGAATAAGAAATGCGAACTCCAGAAACAAGAAGCAATATGATACGGCAATACAAGCGGCAAAAATACCTAACGGGCCTCCTTTAACGGTAGCAGACGTGCAAAAACAAGTGGATATAGTCAATGCGGCAGCTGCTGAAATTGCCTTAAAGTCGATTAATAAAGGGACAAGGGATTTCGCTGATTATGAAATAGCAGGAGTAAAGGGAGCTATTGGCGGACTTAAGAGGTACTATGACGGTTCAGTAAAAACAGCTGTCAATCAGAAGGGGGCAAATTTAACCCTTCAAGATGTACAAATGGCAGTGGATATTATAAATACAAGAGCAGCAAGTGCTTTATCGGCACTTAATGGAGGAACAGACAGTTACAGCGATTTTTTAAATGCAGGAGTAACCAGTGTAATTGAAGCAGACAAAGCAAGTTATGATACCGCAATAGCGGCGGCACTTAAAGCAAAAGGATCTAACTTAACTTTAGCTGAAGTTCAAAAAGTAGTCGATGGTGTAAATGTTCCGTTAAGGTTACAATTTATCAACAATGGAACGGAAGAGTTCTCTGATTTCGCCTTAGTGGGAATCAAAGGCGCTGTAGGAAAATATAAAGGGAACTATGATAAGGTAATTGCAGCAGCAAAGTTGGTAAAAGGTTCTGATTTGCTCTTAGGAGAAATTCAAAGCTTAATCGATGATGTGAATAAAAAATTAACTTATAGTAAAACGGTCCAATAAAATGAAGGTTAGAATGATTCATTAATGCGCATTCATCAACAAAAATTTGAACGAAAATCCACATCTGCCCCCAATGAAGTATATAATACAAATGGAGGGGTGTAGAAAAAATGAAGAAGTTTGTCGTCGCAATTATTATGGCAGCCATTGTTTTAGTTGGATGTGGAAGTTCAAAAACTCAAAACTCTGAGGTTTCTTCAAAAACGACGTCAGATGCTGCGCAGGTGACTCAGTCTAAAGGTACTGATCAATCTGTGAGTAAAAGTAATGATGCCAATCAACCAATTAGTAAAGCTCAAGATAGTAATAATCCTGTCAGTAAATCTGAAAATCTGGATAAAGCAGCATTTACGAAGTTCTTCGACGATACAGAGGTTCTTTTACACGAAATAGATGATCTTACGAATACGACCGACCCAAGTAATCTCGACTCTGTGAAGGCGAGCCTGAATAAAGTATCGATTATCAATGATAAACTATACGCCTTAAAAGTACCTAATGATCCAACTGGAACCCTCAATCCATACGAGTTACAATCTTATTTAGCGGCATACAATCTGGACTTCAGGTCATTGCTTATTTACAAACAATTGACGTTGACGAATCAGACTACTGATATTGATCCTGTTGAAATGACCAAAAAGATGACAAAAGATCGAGAGTTGTATACCGCTGAGTTATCTAAGTATAGGGAGATATGTAAGTAGGAAATCTTGGGTATGCAGATAAACAGACAGGGAATCCCTGAAAGGCGAAACCAATTGCCTTCAGGGATTCCCTTTTTGATCAATTATTTGTGATATAGAGATTCTATTCTTAACCGAATACAGGAGGGAAATAGGTCACCCAGCCTCCGGTCAAATCCCTGACACGGGTGAATCCGTGTTGAGTCAAAATCCGATAGGCAACGTAGCCGCGTAAGCCAATTTCACAGTAGACGACAATATCTTTGTCTTTAGGCAGTTCGGAGAGGTGGTCGCGGAGTTCGTCGATGGGGATGTGGATGGATCCGGGGATGAATTTTCCGCGGCGTTCTTCGATGGTGCGGACATCGATGATACAGACATCGTTAGGGTTCATATCTTTGACTTCATACCATTGAACCATGCGGACATCGCCATTGATGACGTTTTCGGCCACGTAGCCGGCCATATTGACCGGGTCTTTGGCGGAGGAGAAGGGGGGAGCATAGGCTAATTCGAGTTCCTGTAAGTCATAGACGGTGCCTTGGCGGCGGATGACGCCGGCGATATCGTCGATTCGTTTATCGACACCGTTCATGCCGACAATTTGCGCTCCCAGGACGCGGCCGTTGCTTTTGTCAAAAAGGAGTTTCGTGGACAAGCGGGTGGCTCCGGGATAATAAGCGGCATTGGAGCCGGAGTGAGTGAAGATGACTTCGTAGGGAATTCCGTATCGTTTAAGCATTTTTTCATTAGCACCGGTAGAGGCTGCTGCCATATCAAAGATTTTGGCAATGGAGGTTCCTTGAGTTCCTTCATATTTACTGTCGCGCCCGGCAATGACGTCGGCGACGATGCGGCCTTGTTTATTGGCGGGACCGGCCAGAGGGATAAGAGACGGCTTTTCAGTGACGAAATGTTTCACTTCAATGGCATCACCGACAGCGAAAATGTTGGGATCTGAGGTTTGGAGTTTTTCATTGACTTTGATTCCGCCTAGTTCGCCGATAGCCAGTCCGGCTTCCTTAGCGAGTTTGATTTCGGGTTTGACTCCGATGGCCAGGATAGTCAGTTCTGTCTCAACCTGATTGCCGCTCTGCAGGGTGATAAGAGTCTTATCTCCTTCTTGAGCGAAGGATTTTACGCCGTCTTCTAAGATCAGGTCAACGTTTTTGTTGAAAATATGTTCGTGCAGGATGGCAGCCATTTCATAGTCCAAAGGGGCCATGACCTGATTGCTCATTTCAATCAGTGTGGTGGCTACTCCTTTATGCTGCAGATTTTCTGCCATTTCCAGGCCGATAAATCCGCCGCCGACAACGGCAGCGGAACGAGGCTGCTTCTCATCAATATAGTGTTTAATACGGTCAATATCTGTGACGTTGCGCACGACTAGTGCTTCGATATCGTCAATTCCGGGAATCGGCGGGCGAAGCGGTGCTGCTCCGGGAGAAAGGATCAATTGGTCATAGGTTTCACGATAGGTTTTACCGTAAGCTTCTTGGACCTCCACGGCTTTTTCTGCGGGAATAATGCGGGTGACTTCGCTAAAGATTCGGACATCAATGTTAAAGCGTTTTTTCATTCCTTCGGGTGTTTGAACCAGCAGAGCGTCTCTTTGGTTAATGACTCCGCTGACATAATAGGGTAAACCGCAGTTAGCGTAAGAAATATGTTCTCCACGTTCAAAGATGATGATTTCCATGTCTTCATCCAGACGGCGTAACCGTGCTGCGGCGCTGGCTCCTCCAGCTACTCCGCCGACTATGACTACTTTCTTGCCCATCACAACGTCTCCTTCGGCTTATAGATTAAAACCCCACCCCTAAGGGGTAACTGAATTCAAGAAAATAATAACACGATTATTGGCATTTGACAATAATCGTGTTATCCTCAAGTTAGGTATTTGCAGAGCAGCTTAAACCGAAAGGAGAGACCCTATGCCTAGACCGGTGAAATGGAGAAGGGTTGAATATATACCTGAGAATAAATTTTTCGCTCCCTGTCCCAAGGGTAAATGCGCTTGTTTGGAGGGGGACGAACAGAGCCGGCTTGAGCAGATTCAGCTTAAAATAGAAGAGTTGGAGGCCATGCGGCTGAAGGATATTGAGGAATTATCCCAAGAAGAGTGTGCTGCCCGGATGCAGATTTCCCGGCAAACCTTCCAAAATATTATTGATGAGGCGCGGAAGAAAGTTGCCAAGGCGCTTCTGGAGAACAGAGCGATCAGGATTGAAGGCGGCCACTATACCAAGAATGTCTGTTATTTCAAATGTAGGTCTTGTGGAAATGAGATGACAGCTACTTATGAAGAACGCAGGCTGATTTGCCAGCACTGCGGCTCAAATAAAGTTGAGTGTGATAAGAAGCAATGTTGTCAGACACCCTGTGAAAAGTGAAAGCATCGGGCAAACCCGGTGCTTTCACTTTTATTTTCCATTGAAAGTGATCAGTTCTCTTATCCTTCGAATTACTTAGTTTGAATTACCTATTATTATAGCGACTAATTAAAGCAATTAATGGGACACCATCACTTTTTTAATAACCTATTCAATTAATCGTTAATCGAAAAGGTCGTTGGTTGTCGTATCAACAATTTTTACATCCCGTTTGGAAATGAGTTCACCGCCGGAAGTGAGAAATATATTCTTGGTAATGATTTGATCCATGACGGCTTCAATATCGGCGGCAGTCAAACTATCTTTAGGCTGAGGCATGGTTATCGTTACGGCGTTTCCGGCAGCGTTATTAAAGGTCATTCTCAGGACTTTCTTGGTGGTGCTGGCCACGATTATTCCTCCTTTCATTGCGGGGTGAGTTTTGTTTTTGCTTACTGTCCATTCTTCGTTACGGAGTCAGGTCAACTCGATTGTCTCTCCTGACGCTGATTAGGGGATAGTCCTGAAGGCTGTAAAGGGCTGCGGCAACATCATAGACATCTTGGTCTGAACTGGTGGATTTGATATTGGGGAAACTGCGCTGGCTGAGTTTGGGGGAACCTTGCTCGGTCAAACCGATCTGATAGGTTACGACCATCACGGAATCTTTGGCACTGGCGACAACTGGCATAATTTCACACCCTTTCTTAATAGTATTAGGACTGACTCTTGGGGAGAGTGCTTGTCCTAATCTCAGTATATTGAAGGGCATGACTTCCTGTCACAGAAAGGGAAAGACAGGGAATGAAATCACACCCCGCTCAGTCCATGTAATCCGTCCATTCTCCCCCTAACACTTCGGCGATCCGCCGGGCCCAGGAAGGGCTCATGCGGCGTTTGCCCCGTTCCAGATCACTGATAATATTGGCGGAAATGCCTGTTTTTTCGGCTAATTCCTTTTGAGTCCCAATTGCTGCTTTGAGGCGTGCTTTTCTTAATTTCTGACCATAATAGACTACTTGCTTCTGTTTACTCAAACCTCCGGCCCTCCTTCACTGGTTAATCCTAATATTATATGGACATGTCCTTGTAGGGGTGCTCGGGGGGTTATTATTTGAAGGAATTTTGCCGGAAATGATGAATTTTAGGTCTTGACAAGAACAGCAGATTGGAAGAGAATTAGTCATGCTAGCAAACAATATGCATACGAACGGTTGCAGTACAAACATAAGGGGGATTGGAATGAAAAGAGTTGCTTTAATCGTGCTGGCCATGGCAGTTGTTTTGACGGGCTGTGGTACAACGAGTCAACCGGCTGCAGGTCAATCAGCTGCTAAAGCAAGTACCAATGTTCAAACGACGAAACCTGTCTATGTCATGGCAGGAATTATTAATGCCAATGATAAGGCGAATATCACGACAAAGATTGCCGCCAAGGTTACAGGGATTTCGGTCGACGTTGGTTCTGTCGTTAAACAAGGAGATACTTTAGTTACCTTAGATACAAATGATATTCAGGCTCAAGTGAACCAAGCCCAAGCAGCCGTGGCTGCCGCTCAGGCCAACTTGGCCAATGCTCAGGCCGGAGCACGTCCTGAACAGATTGCTCAGGCTCAGGCAGCAGTAGATGCGGCGAAAAGCGCCTATACGAATGCTCAAACGAGTTATAACCGGGATCAACAGCTCTTTCAGTCAGGAGCTCTTCCGCAGGCGCAGTTAGACGCTGCTCAGACTCAGCTCACAGCTGCTCAAGCACAGTATAACTCGGCCCAGGATCAGCTGGATTTGTTAAAGAAGGGGCAAACTCAGGAAGCTATCGATGCCCTGCAGGCTCAAGTTCAACAAGCTCAGTCAGCTTTGGATTATGCCAAAACCATGTTGGCTAATGGAACCATTGTGGCTCCTATAGCGGGCACAATTAGTGCAAAAAGTATCAATATCGGGGAATTGGCTTCCCCCGGAGAAACCTTACTTACGATTACGAACAATACGTCTTTATTTGTCAATGCCTCTTTGCCGGCGGGCCTTGCGAGCAGTGTTAAGGTCGGTCAAGACGTTGATGTTAAAGTTTCCGAGATGCCTGATAAAAATTTCTCAGGGACTGTTTCAATGGTCAACTCTGTAGTTGATTCCCAAAACACAAGTGTATTAGTGAAAATCCAGATTAATAATCCGGATCCCGCGTTAAAACCAGGTATGCTGGCGGAAATAGGCCTTAAAAAGTAAGGAGGCGATACGATAAGATGAACGAAAAGCGTAAAAAAATGATTTTAGCAATCCTTGTAGTCATGATTATGGTCTTTGCTGGGATTGGCGGATATTACTGGTATCAAAACACGTATTATGTTTCTACAGAGGATGCTACCGTAACGGGTGACCTCGTTGCTGTAAGTCCGCAGATCTCTGGTAAACTGGTTGAGTTGGATATCGAAGAAGGAGATAAAGTGATTCAGGGCCAAATTGTCGGCCGCCAGGGCATTGATAATCCTTCGGACACCAACATCGATGAAACGGTTCTCAGAGCACCGATTAACGGAATTGTGATTAAGAAACAAGCAACCGTGGGAGAGGTTGTTTCCCCGGGTCAAACCATTGCTTACCTTATTGATCCTTCGAAGCTCTATGTTTCGGCGAACATCGAAGAAACAAAACTTGGTTCTGTTAAAGCAGGCCAAAAAGTTGATCTTACGATTGACCAATTTGGCAGCAAGCAATTTACGGGTACGGTCAAATATGTCGGTCAAGCCGCAAACTCTACCTTTTCGCTGCTGCCGACCTCAACAAGCGGAACGTTTACCAAGGTTATTCAAAAAATACCTGTAAAAATTATTCTTGATAAAAACGATGCTTCAATTCTGCCAGGGACAAATGCTGTGGTCCATATTCACATCAAGTGATGAGGTGAGATAAGTATGACTGAACATCACCATCCTGAACCGGAAGGCGCAGGTGACAATTCATATAAGTGGTTAGCCTTATTTGTGGTTGTCATAGGTACCTTCATGGTTATGTTGGACAGCAGTATTGTTAATATTGCGATTCCTAAAATGATGAATGTTTTCGGCACGGATTTGGACTCTATTAAGTGGGTTCTGACGGGTTATACCCTGGCCATGGGTGCCGTCGTCCCGATTACCGGTTTTTTAAGTGATACGTTTGGTATTAAAAAACTCTTTATTGGTGCGCTGAGTTTGTTTACGATCGGTTCTTTCCTATGTGGTTTTTCCTGGAGCAATAATGTGATGGTTATCTTCCGAGTTGTTCAGGCGATAGGCGGCGGAGCTATTATGCCGGTCGGAATGTCCTATATTATGCAGATTTTCCCTCTTCAAGAGCGGGGAAAAGCTTTAGGCTTCTGGGGGATTGCCTCTATGGCTGCTCCGGCTATCGGTCCTACCTTGGGAGGATATATCATTCAATACATGGATTGGCGTTTTATTTTCTATGTCAATGTTCCTATCGGCATCTTCGGGGTTATCTTTGCCAGTATTTTACTTAAAGACACGCCTTTAGTGCCCTATAAAGGCGATTTTGACTTTATTGGTTTAGTATCTTCGATTGTAGGTATTGTGAGTCTTCTTTATGTGCTTGGTGAAGCAGATACGATCGACTGGGGAAATGTAAAATTCCCGCTGCTGATAGCCCTTGGTGTTTTTGGCCTCATGATCTTTGTGGTTAATGAACTAAGCCATCCTAACCCTATGCTGGAATTGCGTGTTCTTAAGATCTATGATTTTACCCTCAGCCAATTTATTACGGGGATTACGACCTTAGCTCTGATGGGCGGAGTTTATGTGCTTCCTTTATTCCTGCAAAACTTAAGAGGCTATACGGCGATGCAAACAGGGTTAATTCTATTTCCCTCGGCCATTGCTTCAGGTTTGATGATGCCCGTCAGCGGTGCGATTTTTGATAAGTTTGGGGCCAAGGTGGTTACCCTTCCCGGTCTTCTGATCCTGGCCTTTGCTACTTATCAAATGTCGCTCTTCAATATGAATACGCCCTCGACTTATATTACGTTTGTTGCGGCGATCCGGGGAATCGGTCTTGGCCTTGCCATGATGCCTGTCAACACGGCGGCGATGAACGCTGTTCCCAGGCATTTATACGGGAAAGCAACCGCTCTTTCCACGACGATCCGCAGTATTTTGCAAGCTGTTTCTATTACCTTTATGACGACTGTTATTTCTGGATCGACCAATGTTAACTATGCCAGACTGGCTGAACAGATAACTCCTTTTAATCGGACGGCCTCCTCGGTTATCACTATGTTGAAAGGTGTCTATTGGAGTTACGGGTTACCGCAGGTGGATGCCCTGGAAAATGCTTATGCAACCCTTGGACAGGTGATTTATGGTCAAGCTTATCTGGATGCCATGAATCATGCGATTGCTCTTACTGTACCGATAGTTTTCGTGGCGGTCGTGTTAGTTCTCATGATGAGTTCTAAAAAAGCAACTGGGCAGAAGAAGGGCCCAACTCAGGAAGGAGAGAAGGTGGCTCATGAATCAGAAACAGGAGTCGCAGCAATTATGGAGTAATCCTCCAGAGAGCCCTTCGGAGCGAATCGTATTTTTATTCAAAGCGGTTCAGAAAATCTACCGAGACCAGATTTTTGAAAAGTCGCAGCAATATGGGTTTACTGGACCGCAATTAGGCCTGATCTTCGGCCTGAGCAAACACCCCTATTCCACCTTGAATGAACTGAGCGAGTATATAGGCTTGTCTAAGAGTACTGTTTCCGGAATTGTTAACCGTTTGGTTGGTCAGGGAGTTGTTATTCGCGAGATTCCTGAGAATAATCGCCGCATTGTTCGTTTATCGCTATCGCCGGAATTTGAAAGAAATAACGTAATTAAAGAATTGTTCAACAGTTACATTTCGGATTCACTTAAGGGTGCCAGTGATGAGGAACTCCAAAAAATAATTGGCGGTCTGGAGGTCCTTTATAACCTATTGACTAAAGGTGATAATGGTCCCTCCTAGACGAAAAATTAAAAGGCTCGGCTGAGATTTTGAACTGCTCCCTGTCCACCAAGGGAGCATATCATTTTACTCAACTGAGCCTTTTTATTTGTTATGTATAGGCTGGATGCTTCCATTTGGTGACATTTAAACGTTAAAGGGAGTTGGATTGTCGCAGTTAGGCCTTCTGTGCTTGGGAAAACTAAATTAAGAACGCCAGATAAAAAATGCAATAATCAGAAGGCAAATAACCACTGCTCCCGCAATAATTAGCAGATCCTGGCGGGATGGCAGATGGAGGGGAGAATTGTTAAGGTGCTTCCAGGGCATCGTCTTCACTCCTTGCATGAATAGATAGGTATATATTCCACACAGAGCTAAATTTTCCTTTTGCAACCATAACATATTTTGGGATAATCTTTCTCAACAATTAATCATTTTCTAATCATCTGCCATAACCTTATCTGCTTAAACTTTATTCACTTGACAAATGATGTGACCAAATGCTAAAATATCTAAATGTGGTGGCTTCTCACCGCAACCGCTCAAATCAGGTATTAACAGGTTTTTAAGCTTAAAAGCCGGCCTGCAATGGCGAGTCTAGGGTATGGGAGGTGTAATGTAATTATGTACGCAGTAATTGAAACCGGCGGCAAACAGTTTAAAGTCCAAGAAGGCGACGAAATTTTCGTTGAGAAATTGGAAGCAAATGTTGGAGATACGGTGACTATTGACAAAGTTCTGCTCTTGGAAAAAGAGGGTGCTGTCAAAGTCGGTACTCCTGTTGTAGCAGGTGCTAGCGCAGTGCTTAAAGTTGTAGAGCACGGCAAAGGGGCGAAAGTTATTGTTTTCAAATATAAGGCGAAGAAAAACTATCGCCGTAAACAAGGACATCGTCAACCTTACACAAAAGTTCGCGTCGAAGCGCTCCAAGCCTAAAGGAGAAGAGGGAATTCGTTTCCTGGTTTGGCTGGATGAGCTGAAGCGGATTCGCGGTTTTGAGGTTTCCGGTCATTCCGGATATGCAGAAGCAGGTCACGATATTGTTTGTGCAGGGGTTTCCGCTCTGAGCATTGCGGCTGCCAATGGTTTGGAACATTTTCTTTCTCAGGCTCCTCAAGTGCAGGAAGACGAAGGTTTTCTGTCTTGTCAGCTCTCAGGAATTCCTGAGCAGGAATTGGATCAGGCGCAGTGGATTCTGCAAACCTTAAAGCTTGGTATCGAACAAATAGAAGCGGTCTACGGGCCGGCATATATATTAATTGATCAAAGGAGGTGGACTCCATGTTAAACATGAATCTGCAGCTCTTTGCCCATAAAAAAGGGGTAGGTAGTTCCAGAAACGGTCGTGACAGTAATGCCCAACGTCTCGGGTTAAAGCGAGGCGACGGACAATTCGTTACAGCCGGAACAATTATCGTTCGCCAACGCGGAACGAAGTTCCATCCCGCTAAAAATTGCGGCATCGGTAAAGACGATACCTTATTTGCACTCATCGATGGTTATGTTAAATTTGAGCATAAAGACAGGGTGCACAAACAAGTGAGCGTTTATGCGGAACGCAAAACACCGGCGGTTGCTGCAAAATAAGCTGTTTCTCTTACGCCCCTGGGATTTCCCCAGGGGCTTTCTATGCTCGGCATAAGCCGAGTTTTCTTTATACATACATAAATACGCAGCAACGAGTTCACTGGGAACAAAAGTTACCCATGAGAGGAAAGGATGATAATGTCAGAACTTGAACATCAGTTATTAGCGGAGATGGTTGAGTGGTATCGTCTGCAGCGGCATGATTTTTTTAACCACTGGCAGGTCGTGATGGGAAATATACAGCTCCAGAAGCCGGAGAAGGCTCTTGATTATATCCGCGAGGTGATCAGGCCTCAGGAGGAGCAGAAGATTGGCCAAATCTCGGTCCCCGTGCTTTCGGCAATTCTGCTCAGCTGGATTATTCACCTTAGGCAGCTAAATATTACGACCTCTTTGAGTTTCCCGGATGCGATGCGACTGGAAGATTTTTGGCAGGATCATTGGCAAAAAGAATATGGAGAGAGCTTATTCGGGTACACTAGAGAGTGTTTAGAGAAGGTACAGCAGTATAATGGATTGCCGGATTTAAATTCGGAAGTCTATTTATTTGAAGAGAACGAAGGCTTTTCTTGCCAGTTTATTCTGGAAGATGAAGAGAAAGTGCTCTTTGAGAAGATGAGTTATTTTGGGATACAAGGAGAATAGCCATGTCGTTATTTTATGATCGTGCAAAGATTTATGTTAAGGGAGGCGACGGCGGAGCAGGTGCTGTCGCCTTTCGCCGAGAGAAATACGTGCCGGAAGGCGGTCCCAGCGGCGGAGACGGAGGCCGGGGCGGCGATGTTGTTTTTGTCGGTGACGAGGGCATGAGCACTCTGGTGGATTTTCGCTATAAACGCCATTATAAAGGGGATCGGGGCGAGCATGGGCAGTCGAAGAATATGACCGGAAAAAGCGCTGACGATATCGTTCTGCGTGTTCCCGTGGGCACGGTAGTTTTGGATGATGACAACGGGAATGTCATCGCCGATCTCACGGAACATGGACAACGAGTGATTGTTGCCGCCGGCGGCAGAGGAGGCCGGGGAAATGCCCGCTTTATGAGCAATACGAATAAAGCGCCTACTCTGGCGGAGAATGGGGAACCAGGCGAGGAACGTTGGCTGAGATTAGAATTGAAACTCTTGGCGGATGTGGGATTAGTCGGATTTCCCAATGTAGGAAAATCGACCTTGATTTCTAAAGTTTCGGCCGCCAAGCCCAAGATTGCCGATTACCATTTCACGACCCTTGTGCCGAATCTCGGGGTCGTTGAACTTGAAGACGGGCTGAGTTTTGTTATGGCAGATATTCCGGGCCTGATTGAAGGCGCCCATACCGGAGCAGGATTGGGCCATGAATTTCTGCGGCATACGGAGAGAACTCGCCTAATTTTGCATGTTTTGGATATTTCCGGGTCGGAAGAACGAGACCCCCTGGAGGATTTTCGCATTATTCGGAAGGAGCTTAGGCTGTATAGTCCGGCCTTAGCTGAGCGTCCGCTTCTGATTGCAGCTAATAAAATGGATATTCCGGGCGCGGAAGAAAATCTTCAGCGCCTTAAGGATGAGCTGGAGGAGGGGCAGGAAGTTTTCCCTATCTCTGCGGCAACGGGTGAGGGACTGCAAGCCCTGATTTATCGGATTGCTCAACTTTTACCGGATATTCCTATGCCGGAAATAGCAAACTATGATGAGGAACATTTGGTTACAAAAGCAGAGCCGGAAAAACGCTTTGAAATAACTAAAGACAATGATCATTATCTGATTACAGGGAAAGAAATTGAGAAACACGTGCGCATGACGTTATTTGACCACGAAGAGAGTGTTTATCGTTTTCAAAATATCTTAAAAGCCATGGGGGTTGACGATGCTCTGCGTGACGCAGGAATTAAAGAGGGAGACAGCGTAGAGATCGCTGGAGTAACCTTTGAATGGGAGTAGGCAGCCAAAAGAATTTGGACCTTTGGAGGTAGTACTGTGAAGAAACGTCTCTGGTGGGGAATAGGAATCGTAGTTGTCCTTCTGGCGGCTGGCGGCTGGTGGTTTTCGCGAAATGCTCAGAGTCCGCTGAAGGTCAGTGCCGGCAAAGTGTCTCCGATTTCGATGCAGGAAGACATTTATGCCACAGGAAGTGTCGTTCCTAATTCGCGCCAGGATGTTTATGTCTTAAACCCCGGTCTTGTTTCTAAGGTTACCGTGAAGGCGGGCGACTCTGTCAAAACCGGTCAGGTACTGGTCGGCCTTGATCAGACGTTGGCCAATGCTCAAGTCGCTCAGGCTCAGGCGAATGTCGATGCGGCGCAGGCGGGCGTAAATGCTGCCCAAGGTAATGTGACAGATTTGAAGCAAGCTCAGAGTGCTGTTCAAAGCTCTGCAGCAACTGCCGGAGCCGCACAAGCGGGTGCAGGTACTGTTAATATCAGCGGAACCGGCGGCGGAAATATCAACGGTAATTCTGGGAGTGCCGGCCTTAATCCGGCATCAGGGGGTTCAGCGTTCCCAAGTGCTTTATCAAGCAGCGGCCTGGGAAGTTCAGTTCACCAGGCTGAAGGGACTTTGGCCCAGAGTCAGGCCGCCTTAAAGCAGGCCCAGGAAGCCTTGCAGGTTGCTCAGGCCCAGAGAGACCAATTAACCTATAAGTCGAGCCTTGACGGGACAGCTCTTGAGGTTAATGTTCAGGCCGGCAATCCGGCACCGGTCCAACAGCCCTTAGTAGTGATTGCGGATCTGAAGCATATGAATGTGAACATGCAGCTGAATGAAATGGACGCCGCTAAGCTGAAGATGGGCGGAAAAGTGACAGTGACCAGCAAGACTCTAGGGAGCACCTCTCTGACGGGAGTTATTGCTAAAATTGCACCTGAGGCGGTTATTCAGCCATCCGCTCAAGGAAATGCATCTCCAACTGTGGCGGTGACGGTCCGTTTAGATCAAGCGCCCGTTTTGTTGAAGCCGGGTTATTCCGTGACAGTTCAAGCTATTGTGGCCACGAAGAAAAATGTTCTGGCAGTTCCTCTGGAATCCGTATTTCAGGAGGGAAGCAAGAATTACGTCTATCGTATTCAGAACGGGCTTCTTCACAAAACGGAGGTCAAGGTGGGGATTGGCAATGATACCGATCAGGAGATTACCGCCGGTCTTAAATCCGGGGATCAGATTGTTCTCAATCCGACGAATCAACTTTCCGAGGGTCAGGCTGTAACGCCCGATTTGGGGAGTGATGGAGCATGAGTCTGTACGAGGCCTTGCGGGGAGCCCTGTTTAGTTTGCGGACCAACAAGCTGAGGACAGGCCTGACTATGTTGGGTATTGTCATAGGAATTGCTGCCGTTATCGCTGTGGTAACCATCGGCTTGGGCGGCAAAGCTGCTATTATGCAGGAAATGGAAAAAAGCGGTGTTAATCTTTTTGTTTTGTATCCGAAATCTTCTGCCCAAACGGCACAATCCGAGAATAGCGTCTTGACCCTGCAGGACTGTGAAACGTTAAAAAGGTCCTTACCCCAAGTTAAGACGCTGCTTCCGGCGAGTGTTAACTATGCTGCTTTGGAAGTTAATCAAAAAGATTCCTCAGCCATGATCGTGGGAACAACTTCGGAATTCGCCGGTTTGCGCAGCCGGGATGTGGCCTTGGGACGCTTTTTCTCCGGGGAGGAATATGATGCGGAACGGCGTGTTGTAGTCATTGACCAAAGCCTGGCAGATACGTTGTTTGGAGCCGGTAATCCTTTGGGACAGCAGGTGATGATCCAAAACGTTCCCTGCAGAGTTATCGGAGTTCTGGCTAAAGATACCTCGGCCTTTTCTCAGTTTGAAGTGGGTCCACAGAATTCCTATGCCTATGTTCCCTGGGGGACTTGGACTGATATTTTCCAATCGACTCGGGTTGATCAGTTAGAGGGGGCAACGTATCAGGAATCTGATCTGGACAGCGTAATCTCCAGTGCGAAACGCATTCTGAACGTGCGTCATGGAACGACTGATCAGTATGAAGCCTATAACGTCCAGCAGTTAGTGCAGTCTGCCGATAAAATTACTCAAATTTTAACGAGTATCGTTGGCTTGGTCGCCGCGATTTCGCTTCTGGTCGGCGGGATTGGCATCATGAATATCATGCTGGTATCGGTGACGGAACGAACGCATGAAATAGGCCTGCGGAAAGCTGTCGGGGCCAAAGAGCGCGATATTTTGCTGCAATTTCTCTTGGAAGCGATTGTCTTAGCAGTGACGGGAGGTATTGTGGGGATTGCCCTGGGTGTGGGAAGTGCTCTGACGGCGGCGAATCTTTTAAACTGGCCGCCGCTGTTATCTGGATGGGCGATTCTCTTTGCCGTGACGTTTTCCCTGGCAGTCGGACTTTTCTTTGGCTATTACCCGGCGCTGCAGGCTGCGAAACTTGAACCGATTACAGCTTTGAGATATGAATGAGCTTGAGTAAAAGAGATCGAATTAAGGATGATAAAAAAGAAGGAACAAAGGCGTTTCGTTTAATTAAGGAGGAAACTTTGTGTTAAAAGGTAAGCAAAAACGTTATTTAAGGGCGATGGGTAATGAAATGGACCCGATTCTTCAAGTCGGTAAGGGCGGAATTGGGGAAAACGTCGTCACTCAGACCAATGAGGCCTTGGAGGCTCGTGAACTGATCAAAGGCCGGGTTCTGCAAAATTGCCTGGAGGAGCCCAAAAGTGTCGCAGCTGAACTGGCCGAACAGACAAGGTCTGAGCTGGTTCAAGTCATCGGCAGGAATTTTTTGCTTTACAGACCGTCGAAAGAAAAGCCGCTGATTGTCTTGCCTGATTAGAGCTTTTAGCGTGTTGCTCCGAAAGTTCTGCTAAAGAAGCGGAAAAAGGTTTCTGGGGATTAGCCCGGAAGCCTTTTTTATAGGTATTTTACTTATCTTCATTTATCTTTGTTACTAATTGCTTGTATATGTAATCGGACATTAGCTTATAACCTGTGTCTTTGGGGTGAAGTCCGTCTGATAATACGGCAGCCAAATCAGTTTGATTCGTTGGAAAAGCACTCCAGACATCCAATAAGTTTGCTCCATGATTTTTGGCAACGTTGATTATTTGCAATCTTATCGCTTTAAATAGAGATTCATCAGAGGACACCATTGGAGGTTCAACAATGCAGAATATATCCGCATTTGGTGCTTTGCTTTTTATGAGCTGGATTAACTGAATGTATTTTTGGCTAAATTGATCAGGCGTATAATAGTTTCGATCATTTCTTCCTACGCAAATAAACACAGCATCTGTATTTTTCTCGATTTCATCTGCCCTTTGTAAACAATAATCAACAAGCTTACCGGAAGAAGCTTTGTTGTACCATAATATATTATGTAAATAGAGTGAGGTCAAAGAGGTAAAAAGATTTGACTCCCATCCTGTTGTTGCAGGATTGGAAGCCCCTTGATCTACCGCGATGGAATCTCCAAGTATGACAACGCGAATGTTACTGTTTTTTAGCTTTTTAATTCCGGTTAACTTAGAAATCATAGGAGTAGTAGGAGTAGTAGAAGTAGTAGGAGTAGTAGACGTAGTAGGAGTAGTAGACGTAGTAGGAGTAGTAGACGTAGTAGGAGTAGTAGTTGTAGTAGGAGTAGTAGTTGTAGTAGGAGTAGTAGTTGTAGTAGTTGTGGTAGTTGTAGTAGTTGTTGAGGCAGCTGCGGTATTCTCCGCTCCTTGAACATTATTTGAATCGATAACGCTTGCCATGGTGAACAGTATTGCTATGGACAAAACTATCGCTGTTTTATTTTTAATGGTCATTAAATCATTATCTCTCTTTCTGACATTGAAATCGGATCGGTCGGTAAGATAAACAAAGGGCAATTATCGAACGAAAACTTATTTTATCTTATAACATTCTAACATAATGATCCCATAATTTATTTGCGAAGTAAGGGGAAAAATGTCTAAAAAACAAAAATAATCACTATTTCTGAAGGACTTGTCCTTAATATAGTAAGCAATGGCTTTGTTAAAGGCTTTAAAAAGACCGGCAAAAGATCTTGATATCAATGCATTAACTGGTATAGTAAGAGGGGAAAGTTTGGCAAACAATAATGAGAGAAAATGGGGATAGTTGTTATCGGCAGCTCTTAGTGAAGAGAGTTTTTGGGTTTTAGGATAAGAGAGGAACTAGGAATCAGATTCTAGAGGAGATGATATCATGCCGAGCGCAGATCTTGTAATTCATTCTGCTGATATGCTGGTGACGATGAGAGGACACTCTGACTCTCCGGCGCGCCGAGAGGGAATGGCGGAGATCGGGTTAATTGAAAACGGCGCAGTAGTTCTGCGCGAAGGTCAGATTGTTGCAGTTGGTTCGACAGAGGATATTTTAGCAGAGGGATGGGTTGGCCCCTATACCGTGCAAATTAATGCTCAGGGTAAAGTGGTAACACCTGGGTTTGTTGATCCGCATACCCACGTCATTTATGCAGGTTCGAGGGAAAATGAGTTATCCCTGAAATTAAAGGGTGTACCCTACATGGAAACCCTCCAGCAAGGCGGAGGAATTCATGCTACGGTTCGGGATACGCGGCTGGCTTCTGATGCGGAGGTAAAGGCGCAAACCAGAAGCCGTCTGAAGACGATGTTAAGTCATGGAACGACGACGGCAGAAGTTAAGAGCGGCTATGGACTTACCGTTGAGGAAGAGCTGCGAATGTTACGTTTAATTAAGGAATTAAATCTGGAGCAGGATTTGGACCTCGTTCCAACCTTTATGGGCGCCCATGCCGTCCCCTCTGGGTATACTGAAGATGAGTATACGGACTATGTTGTGGAGGATATGCTGCCTCAAGTTGCTTCTCAAGGGCTGGCAGAGTTTTGTGATGTTTTCTGTGAGCCGGGAGTTTTCAGTGTCCAATCAAGTGAGAGGATTTTAAGCAAAGCCAAGGAATTGAACTTAAAGCTTAAAATTCACGCGGATGAATTAGAATCCGCCGGAGGCGCTGAATTAGGGGCCAAACTGGAGGCCGTTAGTGCCGATCATTTGCTGCAGGCTTCTGTTGAAGGCATTGCAGCTCTGGCTGAACAGGGAGTTATTGCTGTTCTCCTCCCGGCAAACTCCTTTAATCTTGCTAAAAATTCTTATGCTCGGGCACGGGCAATGATCGAAGCAGGGGTGCCTGTTGCTGTGGCAACAGATTGCAATCCCGGATCATCGCCGACGGAATCAATGCCTTTTGTTCTGACTCTTGCCTGTCTTTATCTTCATCTGACTCCGGAGGAGGCTTTGACAGCGGCAACGATCAATGCGGCCCATGCGGTGGGCAGAGCCGCTCAGGCAGGCAGTCTGGAAGTCGGCAAGCAAGGAGATATCTTAGTTCTGAATGTTCCTAATCTCGATTATTTACCGTATCATTTTGGCAATAATCCTGTTGATGTGGTGATCAAGAACGGCAGGATCGTCTGGAGAGTTTGAGATGTGAGCTTTGTCTCCCTCCATGAGAGATTTTCTTGATCTTAAAAGAGCCTTGTGAACTTCTGATCCTGAAGTCCGCAAGGCTCTTTTTTGGTGTCAGTTAGATTTAATACCAACAGAGTTAATGAGCTGAATTAGAAATAGTTACGACCATACTGACTTCTCCAGAGGTTTTGGCAGCATCAAAAACTTTCTTGATGCCATTCCATACTTGTTCGTCATTTCCGTCGATGTGAGTACTGAGTGAACCGACTTCATACTTGATATTTTCGTTGGAAAGAGAGCTGATTGATTTGTTGATGACATCGCTGGAACTATTCGTTTTTTGCGGATAAACAGATACTTCGGCGCATAACATAAGCGATAACCTCCTTTAACTTTCTCGTAATTATTTCTGATCCCAAAATAGTCTTCCCAAGTTCAACAAATCTAATGAATCGATATAATGTATTTCTCAGTTTATAATTCTCGTTCCGGTAATTCTTTCTCAAATGAAGAGAAAATCATCGCAAATAAATAAAGGAGTTTTCTTAATCGGGAAGAATAAAGTAAAATGCACTTATTTTAGCTGAGAAAGTAGGGATAATTAGTGTACGATGTTGAATTTTTAGGGCTGCTGGAGAAGGAACTTGTCGTTACTTTAGGATGTACTGAGCCTATGGCCATTGCCTTTGCCGCCGCTTTAGCTAAGACGTATGTCAAAGGAGAGGTCACGTCTATAAACGTATTTGCAAGCGCTAACATTATTAAGAATGCAATGTCTGTCACTATTCCCGGGACAAAGAACAGCGGCGTTAATTTGGCTGCTGCATTGGGGGTTATTGCCGGAAACAGCACTAAAGGGCTGGAGGTTCTGGAAGGCCTGAGTTCGCTCGATGTTGAAAAGGCCAGGTCTATGATCAGGGAAGAGAGGGTTACTGTCGAGGTTGCAGAGACCTCAAAGAAATTATATATTGAAGTGATTTTGGCGACGTCTGAATCGTTTGCCAGAGTTATTGTTGCTGATGAACATACCCGTGTTGCTCTTATCGAAGTTGATGGTCAAACGATTCTTAATACATTGGCTGAAGAGGGAAAGGATGACAACGAGGAGACGGAGTATTCCTTTTTATCTCTGGACTCGATCTGGGACTTTGTGCAAGCGGTAAACCCAGAGGATTTGACGATTATTAAGAAGGCGATTGAGCTGAATAAAACGATTGGCTTAGAAGGCTTATTCAATGAGTATGGCTTACAAGTCGGCAAAACGATCAAAGAGAATATCCGTAAAGGCTTATTTGCGGATGATTTGATCACCCGGGCTATGGCTTTAACCGCAGGCGCTTCGGATGCCAGAATGTCGGGATGTCCCTTGCCTGTCATGGGTAACTCGGGCAGCGGAAATCAAGGAATTTCAGCTACCTTGCCTGTTGTAGCTGTGGGGGAAAAATTAGGCGCTGCTGAGGATCAATTAATACGGGCCGTGGCATTAAGCAATCTCATCGCCATCTATATCAAAACCAAAATCGGCCGTCTTTCGGCTCTTTGCGGAGCAACAGCGTCAGGCAGCGGTGCCAGCTGTGGTATTACCTATTTGTTAGGCGGCGGTAAGAATGAAATTCAAAGGGCCATTCAGAATATGCAGGGTAATGTGGCCGGGATGTTTTGTGATGGGGCAAAGGCCGGATGTGCTCTGAAACTGTCGACTTGTACGAGCACTGCGGTGCAGTCTGCGATCATGGCAATGGAGGGGCTTGCCATTCAGTCTACCGACGGTATTATTGAGCAGACGGCCGAACAGACCATAGCTAACCTTGGCCGCCTCGCGACTCAAGGCACTAAAGAAGTGGATCGGATTATTCTTGATATCATGGTTAATAAGAAAGTTGGTTAGAGAACTCGTTCACCGAAAGCGTCTAGCCCAGAACAAATGCTATCGCGCTGAGGATGGACTCTACACCCTATTGAAGCAAGGTGTGGGAACCACTCCCATTTATAGAAGCGGGAGCCTTACGACTGGGTCAAATCTAAAACAACTACTTTAATTAGCTCAAGAAACCTTAAAATTAGTCCCATAACGAATGTCCTAAGGCGATATCGTTATGGGACTTTTATGCGGGAATCCTGGCGCAAAGCATGATATAATGAGATATTTGGAGGAACTGACATGAATATCATGACTGCTGAAAATCTGACGAAAAGTTATAGTGATAAGATCCTTTTTCAGGATATTACCTTTGGCATTGACGAAGGGGAAAAGATCGGGATCATCGGGGTAAATGGAACGGGTAAGTCTACCCTGCTTAAAATTCTGGCAGGGGTTGAACCGCCGGATCAAGGCAGTATTACGATGGGCAATAACGTCAAGTTAGAGTTCTTGCCGCAAAATCCTGAGTTTGATGATCAGGCCACAGTTTTGCAGCAGGTCTTTCGCGGAAATTCCCCCGTTATGAAATTGCTGCGCGAGTATGAAAGTGCTTTGGAACGATTGAATGACCGGCCGGAGGATTCCAAGCTTCAGCAAGAGGTAATAGCTCTTGGTCAACGAATGGACGAACTGGATGCCTGGCAGCTGGAAAATGAAGCGAAAACAATTCTTACGAAGCTAGGAATTAGCAAATTTGACTTGGTTGTAGGAACATTGTCAGGAGGACAGAGGAAACGGGTCGCTTTGGCCAGTGCCCTGATTAACCCGGCGGATATTTTAGTTTTGGATGAACCCACCAACCATATTGACAATGACACGGTGGATTGGCTGGAACAATACTTGAATAAACGCAAGGGTGCTTTAGTCATGATCACACATGACCGCTATTTTCTCGATCGTGTCGTAGGGCGCATTTTGGAATTAGATCGGGGCAAGATGTATCCTTATCCCGGCAATTACAGTCGTTTTTTGGAGTTAAAGGTGGAACGGGAAGAGCAGGCAGAGGCCAGCGAGAAAAAACGCCAGAACCTCTTGCGCAATGAACTGGCCTGGATGCGCCGAGGGGCTCAGGCCCGCTCGACAAAGCAAAAAGCCAGAATCGAACGTTTTGAAAAGCTTCAAGCTGAGAAACCTTCAGAAAACAACGATCACTTGGAAATCACTGCCGGGGCTTCCCGTCTGGGTAAAAAAGTCCTCGAATGTCAGGCAGTGCAAAAGGGTTTTCCGAACCGGGGGACTGTCATTAAAGACTTTAATTATGTTTTGCTGCGCAATGACCGGATAGGAATTATCGGTCCGAATGGCAGCGGGAAATCAACATTGTTAAACATGTTGGCGGGTCGTTTAAGCCCGGATCAAGGCGTTATTGATGTCGGCTCAACGGTCAAAATTGGGTACTTCGCTCAAGAAAACTCGGCTTTAAATCCGGAATGGCGTGTGATTGAGGAAATCAAGGCTGTGGCAGAGGTGATTCCAACGGGAGATGGCGGTTTTTTGACGGCCTCGCAAATGTTGGAGAGGTTTCTCTTTTCGCCGGCTTCCCAGTGGACTCCTATTCGTAAGCTTTCCGGGGGAGAAAAACGCAGGCTGTATCTCTTAAAGGTTTTAATGGGAGCTCCGAATGTCCTTTTCTTGGACGAACCTACCAATGATCTGGATATTCAGACCCTGACGGTCCTGGAAAATTATCTCGATGACTTTCCGGGCGCAGTCGTTGCTGTTTCCCATGACCGTTATTTTCTGGATCGGATGGCGGAGAAGATTTTCTCTTTTGAGGGAGAAGGCTTAATTCGGCAATATGTAGGAAACTATTCGGATTATCGGGAGCAGCTTTACGCTGCAGCCCAGGAAGAAGCTCAGGAGGTTCGGCAAGCGGCTTTACGAGCGGCGATTGCCAATCCGAACAAGACCGGGAATAGTTCCGCGAAGTCTTCCGGCATAGGTACCGGTTCAGGGGGACGTGAAGAAAGCCAAACAGGTGAAGGGAGAAAAGAACGTCCTCTGAAAATGACCTTTAAGGAGCAGCAGGAATTTGCTCAAATCGATGACCGCATCGCTCAGGTTGAAGAGGAATTGCAACTAAATCTGCAAAAGATGAATGAGGCAGGCAGTGATTTTGGAACACTAAATGAGTTAGCGAGGACTCAGCAAGAGTTGGAAATCAAGCTCGATGAACTGATTGAGCGCTGGACTTATTTAAATGAGCTGGCCGAAAAAATTGCCCAGAGCAAAGTAAAGAACTGAAGAAGTGACAATTGAGCATGACGTGAGTATTGACAATCTCGTAGATATGGTCAAGAGATGGACAAAGGAATTTCGATAGCGTAATGAGGGAAATTAGATCGATAGGAGATAAATTAATGGATGATAAGACAATTGAACAGATGAAGAAGATTCTGGCTGCTAAAAAATTGAAGAGTTCGCAGCAGGGAGGCCCCGTTAAATCGACGCAAAAGATCGGTGAAACACGAAAAGGCATCAAACGACGTAAAGTCGGAGGCATGTTTGATAAGTAAGGAGAGAAGTAAGGGTCAATGAGCATCTTAAATGTAGAAAACGTGAGTCATGGTTTTGGCGGACGCAAGATTCTGGAAGAGGTAAGTTTCCGCTTATTGAAAGGAGAACACGTCGGCCTGGTAGGGGCTAACGGAGAAGGAAAGACTACCTTTTTAGATATTATTACCGGGAAGCTGATGCCTGATAAAGGAAAAGTCGAATGGTCAAACCGGGTTACCGTCGGATATTTGGATCAACATTCAGTCTTAAGCAAAGGCAAGACGATCCGTGATGTGCTGAAAGAAGCTTTTCAAGGGATGTTTGATTTAGAAGCGGAGATTATGACTCTATATGATCGGATGGGCAGCGCTTCAGAAGAGGAAATGACGAAACTTCTGGATGATGTGGGGGAAATCCAAAGTATTTTAGAGCACAACGGTTTTTATATGCTGGATGCCAAAATCGAGGAAGTTGCCAATGGTTTAGGCTTAGGTGAAATCGGTTTAGACAAAGATGTCACCGATTTAAGCGGCGGACAAAGAACGAAGGTTTTATTGACGAAGCTTTTGCTGCAGAGTCCTACGATCTTGATCTTGGATGAACCGACAAATTTCTTGGATGCTGAGCATATTGAGTGGTTGAAGCGTTATTTGATTAACTATGAAAATGCTTTTATTCTGGTGTCTCATGATGTTCCTTTCTTAAACGATGTGATTAATGTCATTTATCATGTGGAAAATGCCAGTTTAACTCGTTATACCGGGAACTATGAGCAATTTGTCCAGCTTGCCGAAACCCGCAAACAGCAGGAACTTAAGGCTTATGACAAACAGCAGAAGGAAGTTGATCGCTTAGAGGATTTTATTGCCCGCAATAAAGCGAGAATCTCCACGACAGGTCGGGCCAAGAGCCGCCAGAAGCAGCTGGATAGGATGGAATTAATCGAGAAACCAAAGGAAAAGATTAAGCCGACCTTCAAGTTTCGTGAAGCTCGGGCACCGGGAAAAGTGATTTTTGAGGCTAAAGATATTGTTCTGGGTTATGATGAACCCTTGACCAGTCCCTTGAATTTGACGCTGGAGCGCGGTCAGAAGATCGCGATTCGCGGGGTTAATGGACTGGGCAAATCGACACTGCTTAAGACTCTTTTGGGATATATCCAGCCGATTTCCGGAGTTGTAGAACTTGGGGATTACCTGTATCCGGGTTATTTCGAGCAGGAATCGAGCCGAAGAAATGAGAAGACGGCCTTAGAAGAAGTTTGGGATGAGTATCCCAGTATGGCTAATGCCGAAGTCCGCGGAGCTCTAGCTAGGTGTGGCTTAACCAGCGAGCATATTTCCAGCAAGATGATGGTTTTGAGCGGTGGAGAGAACGCCAAAGTACGGTTATGTAAGCTGATGCTTAAAGATGTGAATTGGCTGGTTCTCGACGAGCCGACGAATCATCTGGATGTGGAAGCCAAAGAAGAGCTGAAAAAAGCGATTATAAATTATCGCGGAACGGTGGTTCTTGTTTCCCACGAGCCTGATTTTTATGAGGATTGGGTGACGGATGTGTGGAATTTAGAGGAGTGGACGACAAAGATCGTTTAGCAATTAGCCTGAGAAAACCCGTTCACTGCAGCAGAACTCATTTCCTCTCGTTAAAAGAACAATAATATAGAAACTATAAATGCCGTCCAGCCGCTTAGATTGGACGGTATTTATAGTCTTATTAAAGGGAACAATAATGTCCAGTGACATTATTGCCGAGCCGCCTTACCCAATAGGAATACTTATCGGCGAAGGAGGACTCTACCCCACGTGAAGTTAACGAAGGACCCACCCTCACTTATAGAAGTAGGGGGCTTAAAAACTGGATAAAGTACACAGCCCCTAATGGCATAATTGATGCCATTAGGGGCTGTATACTTTGAATTTCCAGACAGAGTATCTCTATTTGGTCATCTGCTATTTAAAAGCGTTTCGTTCAAATGCTCCATAATGGAATAAGCGCAGTCCAAAGTCTGTGATTGGCTGAAAGAAGGAGCTGAACTTCCACAGCAAGCGGCCGCAGAGCATGCCGATAATCATTCCGGCAATGACATCCGTTGGCCAATGTACACCAACATAGAGGCGTCCGACTCCGTTAAGTATCGCTAAGATAGTAAAGCTGGTTGTAATCCAGCGGGGTGCCTTTCCCCAGGATGCTGCAGCAAAACCGAAGCTGCCGGTTGTATGATCACTGGGAAAGGAAGCGTCTGCACTATGGTGAATAAGCTGAGTAAACGTCCCTTTTGGAAGTACTGTGAAAGGTCGCGGTCTGAAGTAGATGTGCGATAGAAGGACGTTGATGATTAGTCCTAAGACGCCGGATAAACCCATGATGAGCAGGGCGTGGCGCTGCTTAGTCTCGTATTTGGGCATAGTAAACCAGGCGATGATGAAGAGAACGACATAAACTTCAAGAGAGTATTGGGCGAAGAAAGAAAACATCTTATCGAGTATCGCGTGGTGTCCGGCAAATTGGTTAAACAGGTGGTATCCTCGAAGGTCAAATGAGTTCATGTACTGGGGTTCCTCCTTAAGTCAGTTTAATAAGTTGAGTGGAATAAATATTATGATACAACAAAAATCTTAAAATTAGATTAAAAATAGATTATACTTCATTTCTGTCAAATAAGTAATACCCGGCAGTAAAGAAGATAATTCCATAGGCTAAAAGGAGCAAGAGCAAGTTTAGTTCTCGGAAAGGATTTGTTCCACTTGCCAGCCACAATGAGGACCAATTCAAATAGGTGGTAAAAAGGTTGTTATTTACTAAGGTATTAAATAGTGACAAGGTTTTGACAGCAATAAATATGAAGATAGAGCTGATGAGAGCTGTACTTCCGCTTCGAAAGAATTGGACAATAAATGATGCGAAAATAACCAGAATGAGCGCTGGAACAAGATCGGCTAAGTAACTGAGGGCAACATTTGTAATGCTTGTTATTTTGATATTCAAGCAAAGTGCAGAAAGCAGGGAAACAAAGAAAATAACGCAAAAATTCAATAAGGCATAACTGCTGATGGCAATTAGTTTCGAGATGTAAATCTTGAAACGGCTTATGGGCATCGTAAGAACCAACTTTAACGTTCTATCTGCTATTTCGCCGGGAAATAAATCTGAGGCTGCCATAAAAACAAATAAGGGCAGAAAACTATTCGTAAAGATGGCTAAAAGCATTATGGGATAGCTGATTGAATTGACAGCAATAAATATGAGCTTGGCCTGAATGTTGGATATAAAGAGTGCTGTCAAAAAGCTCATCATAGCCATGAGGATCAGATAGGCAAGAGTCTTTTTCTTTAAGAATAATTTTCTAACTTCATTTATGACATTTGCTTTCAGGCTATCCATCAAACCTTTCCTCCTTCCTTGACCTGATCCAGATAGAAGTCTTCCAGAGAATTAAAATCTTTTTTTATGCTCTCTATGGATATGCCGCTGTTGACAAGACGTCCTTCATGAATAATGGCAACTTTGTTGCACATTAGTTCAACCTCATGAACTAAATGGCTGGAAATAAAGAAGGTCATTTTTCTTTTTTCGGCAAGTTCTTTGATTAGATTGCGCATTTGCACTGTACCTTCAATATCTAAGCCATTAGTAGGTTCATCCAGAATTATTAACTTGGGATTTGGCAGCAAAGCTCTGGCAAGTGCTAACCTCTGTTTCATGCCCAGGGAGAATTTACCGGCTTTCTCTTGCTTGTATTTTGTCAGATTTACCAATTCCAAGAGGTTATCAATATCTTCTTCGTTAACATTTTTATAAAAGCGAGAAACAAATTTCAGGTTTTCATAAGCACTCATATATTCATAAACATCGGCAGTCTCGATTATAGAACCGACATTTCGCATGGCACTTTCAAATTGGAAGTTCAGGTCATAGCCTAATATTCTAACATTCCCCTTTTGGATTGTGTTTAACCCGGTAATGCCTTTCATGACCGTGGTTTTTCCTGCTCCATTAGGGCCTAAGAAACCAAAGATGTCGCCTGTGTAAACATCAAAGGTAATATCTTTTACCCCTCGTCCATTTTTATAAATCTTGGTAAGTCCGGCCACTTCTAATACCTTTTCCACTTGCTTCACCCATTTTTGTTTGTTTATTGGCAGAAAATGAGCAAATCAACAATTGCTCATTTTCTGCCATCTGTTTTATAGCCTGAGGTAATTCAATTCGCTCAGAGTAATCTAATCTGGTTAAATCAGAATCTAATCAGAATCCGAATCCCCGTTCCTAATTCGAATCAGTTACTAGTTTTCCTCATTATGAAAACTGACGGTTTTTACTTGCTTTCCGGTTAAGTCAACGTTATCCGGAGTTGTGCTGTTGATATTGGACAGGTTCAAGTCAATTTTAAATGTCAGTTGATGTTGAGTTCCTTGAGCATCTGTCCCTGAAACAACGATTGTTGCAGTCTGGTTTGTAATAATATCATTGCTGTTAATATTACCTGTTGAGTTAACACTCACAACTTTAATATCGTTTTGCAGCTGAGGGATAAGATCTTTGAAGTCTTTCATATTATTTTTCTCATTGCCGGTGTTTTGGTAGGAGCCCCTGTGATTTTCTGCCGTGAAAGCTAAAGAAGTCAAAGCATTGACCAGAGGCGTTACATCACTTTCACCGATGTTGATGGCGACAGTCTTTGTTCCGTCCGCGTTGTCAGTTGTAGTAACTTTATTCTGCATACTACCGACTAGGGTATCGATGACAACTCCCATGCTCTTTTCGACAACTGGGTTTTGGGAATCTTTGACAGCTTTAGCATGATTGTCGTCTCTTACTAAGTATTGGTCGCTGTTACTGTTTTTAATGATTCTTTTCCCGTCCTGTTCGTAACTGCTGAAGGTTTGAGTGGCATTAGCTGATTTAAAGGTAGTTACTTCACTCATAGCGTTAGAACTTTCATTGCGTTTAAGATTGGAATTAATGCTTGCCAAGCTGCTGCCATTATCGGTAATGGAAGCTGTCAGATCAATGGTTTCATTTTGGACATTTTTCGTATCGTTGATGGCGTTTTTATAGGCTTCATAGCCGGATAATTGCGAAGCGTTTGTCAAAACGGCTCCAAAGAGCAGAGATCCTCCAATGGCTAGACTTGCAGCCATGGCTATAGTTTTTTTGTTCATTTTTTTCCCTCCAGTTAATTAGCTAAACAGATGTATTAAGGAAGATTGATCTGTTATGTTCAGAACGTAAGAGTATTGTGACCCTAAAATTCGCCGGAGACTATTGTTTAGACTTCAGCGATTTTTTCTTGCGAATAATCCAGAAACCTAACAGCATCAAAATTAAAAGCGCAACGATTAAATCGAGACGATGAAACAATGGTTTAAGGGTATTCCAATTTTCCCCCAGTTTCTGGCCGGTGATAATAAGCATTAAGCACCAGGGCAGGGCTCCGGCGACAGTGTAGACAGCCATTTTGAGAGCATTCATTCTCGCGATTCCCGCGGGCAGGGAGATAAAGGTTCGTACTACAGGCAAGAGCCTGCCAAGAAATACGGTTAATTCGCCGCGTCGTTCGAATAATTGTTCGGTGTTGGACAATTCTCGCTCACGGATAAAAATATAGCGTCCAAACTTCTTTATGAACGGTCGGCCTCCCCACAGTCCGATATAGTAGGCAATAAGTGCCCCAAAGAGGTTGCCCAAGGTGGCTGCCAGAGTTGCCTGCCATAGAGTGAAACGGCCAAGAAAGACCATATAACCGGTGAAAGGAAGAATGATCTCACTGGGTAAGGGAATGCAGGCACTTTCAATAGCCATGGCCAGAAAAACGCCTAGATAACCGAACAGAGAAATAACACTGACAACAAATTGACCAAGGTGGGATAAAATAGCTTCCACGTTGATTCTCCCTATATTTAATTTCTTAGGTCTTTAACTAAATGTTAAATGTCCTATGATTAGCTTCACCTCCATAAAAAGGAATTGCTGTCGCAACAAATGTTGAATAACAAGTTTCGAACCTCTTGTTCATCCTCATGATAAAGTACGAACCTTTAGTTTTTCTTAGAAACTCTCTCTGGATTAATATTTTTTAATCATCAATTTTCGCCATTTTTCATCTTGCTTTAATCTTTGGGTGGTAAAATAGCATAGCTTTTGAGTTGAGAAGTTCTTAGTGATTTAGTTTAGAAAAGGGGAAGACGTTCTTTCATGAAACGAAAACGCAGAATTCGAGCGAAAGTAATTATTGCATTTTTGGCCTATAACCTCGTCCTTTTTGTGCTTTTAGCTCCATTTATTTTGTTCTGGGGTCCTTTTCAGGCCCTTAAAGTGATGGCAGTTGGTTCCGTTTATACTTCCCGTCATCCCCAGGTTGTCAAGGCATTTCTCTCCCAAGCAGAAATCGATCGAATTATGAATCTTAATGATTCCCAAGGAGTTAGCAGCGGTCAAACGATTGGGCGTAAAGAAGTGATGGCCGATGCCAGTTCCGGTATTACCATTGAAGATATTCAAGGACCAAGCTTCAAAGGGAAAGTAATGCTGATTAAAGACCCGAAACGAGTGAAGGTAGCAGTTACTAAAGAGATTGGCGTAACGGGTGAAAGGGTCAGTGATCTTGTTAAGGACACGGGAGCGGTTGCCGGCATTAATGCGGGTGGATTCTACGATCCCAATGGTAAAGGGAACGGAGCATTTCCGGACGGACTCACCGTGCAAAATGGGAATATAGTCCATAATAATGTGGGCAATCAGGCGGTTAATATTGTAGGGTTTAATGATCAAGGCAAGCTGATCATCGGCAATATGACCGCGGCACAAATAGCCCAGAAACATATTCTTGAAGCTGTTACCTTCGGGCCAAATTTAATTGTCGATGGAAATCCTGTCATTTCAGGAGATGGCGGCTGGGGGATTGCGCCTCGCACAGGAATCGGGCAAATGGCTGATGGAACGGTTATTTTTGTGGTCATTGACGGCAGACAGCCAACTTGGAGTATTGGAGCAACCTTACGAGACCTGATGAATGTTTTTGAAAACTATCATGCAGTCAATGCAGTTAATCTTGACGGCGGTTCTTCATCGGAACTTGTCTATAATGGGCATGTTGAGAACAAGCTCTGGGATATTTTTGGAGAACGCTATATTCCTACTGCCTTTGTCGTTACCCCTTAAGGTTTACTTTCAGCTAATTTTTTCAGGAAGGCTCGGCCTGCGTATCCGTAAACTATAAAGGAGAAATCTGGGATGAAGAAGAGACTACGTACTTTTTTTGTTTGGACATTAGCTTCAGTATTGCTGCAATTTGGCGGTTACTCTATCTTAAATAAACAAGTTCAAAACGTTTTGTCGCCGCCTGGGGTCACCGCTCAACCGATTACAGCTCAGCTTAAAGCCACTATTCCCGCCGCCGATCTTACAAAGATTAAAGTTTCCTATGCTAAGGATTATTTGGCTTATACGGAAAACGGTACCTTGAAGGTTTTTAATCTTAAACAGAATAAGGTAGTCTTTGAAAAGGCGCCGCCCGGCAATGATAAAAATCTAGGTGTTCTTATGTATCAATGGCTGCCGGACCGCAACATGTTGCTTTATTTTTATGCCAGGAAAAACTCACAGCCGGTAACTTATAGCACTGTTTATCCTGCCAAAAGAACGATTCGAGTGCCGGCTTCAACGTTTGGTTCTGCTTCGGTAATACCGAAAACAGAAGATCCCAATCAAAAAGTTGTTCGAGAAGTTCCCAAGACTGTCACCAAAGAGATTACTGGGGCACCTCGGATTGTAAAGCGTTATGGAAATCCGCAAATCACTGAGCTATACTCTCTGGACCTCCCCAACAGCAATGAGACGACCGCTCCTGACGATCGGTTTAATCAAACGATAAACTCGTTCCCTGCTGGGGGTAAAATTGAAAACCTGGTTGTTTCCACGTCAACTAATTTGATGTATCTTACAGTCAAAGGTACGTCCAAAGAATTACTTTTGGAAATCGACGTGATGAAAAACGTTCGTACTTTAAGCAGATCGGGAGAGACAATTGACAATATGGCGGCCTCGGATCGGTATGGAACACTTTTTCTGGACAGTAAGGAAAACGGGGTTCATCGGATCATCGCTCTCAACGGCAGCAAACGGCAAATTATTTCTGAAAACAACAATGATCGAATACTAGGAATTAAAGATGGAAAAGTGTATATCGGAGAGGTCCAAAATAATCAGTTGATGAAGGTTAAAACTACACCTGACCTTACTCACATGGCGAACAATCCCTCGCTGACGACAGAATGGGAAGGCGCGATTCCTTATAGCAGCAGTACGAATACTCTAATTGGTGCCAAAGGACAATTGATAGCTTATGATCAGCAGACGGCCTATATTGTAACTGCCGGTCATTTGAAGGAGGTTAAATTACGCGGGGATGAGAATTACATCTCGTCAGATGGGGCTGAGCTCATTCAATTGACCAAGCAAGGGAATTCCACTTTGGTAGAGTTACAGCCACTTCAGTCTTAATCTGTCTTTAATGTTGAAGCATTAAGATAAAGACAGAAAGGAGGTGAATTAAATGATTACAGGAATCAGCGGTAACAGTATGCTGCCCAGAATGGCTATGGTTAACCATAATGTACCGGCGAGAACAGGAGCCAGTGAGGAAGCCAACGAAAGCATGAGTGAGCGGCTGGCTGAAGCCCAATCTTCATCAGCTAAGGCGGCCAATATGCCAAGTCCAAGTCATTTGGGAAACAAGATTGACCATCTAGCATAACTTGCTGCGTCGGGGGTTCAGGGCAGCGCATTGTCTCCTTTGAACCCTTCGATGGAAGCAAGTTCTTTGTAAACCAGGGAGATGACGTTTTATTTCTAAATATTGAAGATTAGGATTCTAATCCGCTTAGTGGTAAATTAAGGGTTGGAGGAGAATGTTAAATAGATTTCAGTATGCCTCGGTTTAGGAATTAATAGCCGAAGTCAGTAAGCACAATATGGAGATGATGATACAAAGGAGGCTGTCGAAAATTATGCCGGAAACAACTCTCAATATATTATTGGTTGAAGATGACCGTGCTATTGCTAAAGTCATAGCTTTGGAATTAGAACATCATGGACATCGGGTTGGGCTGGCAGCAGATGGCAGAACGGGGCTTGATATGGCCTTAACGCAGGAATGGGATGTCATCCTTTTGGACCTTATGCTGCCTTTTCTCAATGGCTATGAAATTTGCAAACAAATTCGAGCGCGCAAAGATACTCCAATTCTGCTCTTGACGGCCAAAGATGAAGTTCAGGATAAAGTCTTTGGTTTGGATCTTGGTGCTGATGATTATTTGACAAAACCTTTTGCCATGGATGAATTAATGGCTCGGATTCGCGCCGTATTAAGGCGTAAAAATCCGCCGGTCAAGAAAAATTCAGGGCAATTAACCTTTCGAGAACTTGAACTTGATACTCAAGCCTATCAAGTTTATTTTCAAGGTGAGGAAATTAGTTTGACAAAAAAAGAATTTGAATTATTGGCCATGTTTTTAGAGCATCCGAATCGTGTTCTGTCCAGAGAGCATATTCTGGAAAATGTTTGGGGGTTCGATTATTATGGAGAATCAAATGCTGTAGATGTGTATGTACGCTTTTTACGCGGCAAGATTGATGAACGCTTTGGAGTTCATTATTTCCATACGGTGAGGGGAGTCGGCTATGTCTTACGGGCCGAAGACTAGGAAGATCAGGAAATTCCGGCTGCCTGGATTTAAATGGGGTTTAGCCTGGAAGATAACACTTTGGTATATTCTTCTGCTTCTTTTGACGGTGTTTATTCTCTCGGCAATCACATATTGGGGTAATAGTCAGGATTTACATAAAGAAAAAAAGCAAGTCCTTGAGACTACCGTTTCTCGTGTTCTCGGCGCACTGGATGATTCCACGGACGGGCAGGCGGGAGATATTCGTGATCCTGAGGCCTTAAATGATAATGTCCCCAAAGGTGTGACAATACAACTGACTTCCTTGCAAGGAAATGTGGTCCAAAAGAAAGGTAATGTTCAGGTTCAGCTGCCCATCGAACGACAGGCCGGTCCAGAAGTCAGGAACCTCGACGGCAAAGATGTCTATTATATAGCTCGGCCGATTATGTCCGGCGGGAAACTCATCGGTACGCTTCAAGGTGCTGCTGATTTGGAAAATGTGGAACTCGCCGAAACTGTGCTTTTGCGCCAGTTGCTGTGGCTGTGCGGTTCTGCGTTGCTCTTGGCTTTCCTCGGAGGATTGTTTTTATCCCGGAAGGTCTTGGCTCCATTGGCTGAGCTGAATCGGGAGATTTCGCTCTTGACAGCCAATGATCTCAACCGACGTCTGCCGCTGCGGGGAAGCGGGGATGAACTCGATTTGTTAGGCCAAAATTTCAATCATATGCTGCAGAGGTTAGAAACTTCATTTCAACAGCAAAAGCAATTTGTGGCCAATGCTTCCCATGAACTTCGCACTCCGTTGATGGTCATTCGGGGGCATGCTGATATTTTACAGCGCTGGGGAGCTGAAGATCCAGTCATGGTGCGTGATTCTGCCACCGCAATGATTGAAGAGACAACGATGATGACGAAATTAGTGGAAAATCTTTTGACCTTGGCTCGGGAAGAGCTGCATCTGAATTTAGTTCTTCTTAATATGAGCGAGCTTATTATTGAAAGCGCCAGAGATCTGCCTTTCCTGCGCTCCTTTACCGTAAAATATGATCTGCTCCCGGATATCGAGTTAAGGGGAGATGTTCTCTATCTTAAACAGCTGATCAGAATTATTCTGGAAAACGCCGGCAAATATGTGCCGCCAGGCGGAGCTATTGGGATATATTTACAGAATATCGATAATAACGTCAGGATTGTTATCGAAGATAATGGGCCCGGTTTTCCGCCTGATGCTCTGGAATTGATCTTCGATCGATTCTATCGGGTTGACGAGGCCCGTTCTCGCGAAATTCCAGGACATGGTCTTGGGTTAAGTATTGCCAAAAGGATTGTTTACGCCCATGGAGGGAAGATTTGGGCGGAAAACCTGGAACCCCATGGAGCGCGGTTTTGCATAGATCTTCCTTCTAAGGGCGAAATGAAACTAAAAATCTAACCGTGAATGAACTGACTACTTGCTCTTTGCCACGCTAGTCCAAAGTCTTGTTGTCTATTTTACTTGTCGTTTCATTAAAATAGATAAATTAACAAGTGCTAATTTGCAGCTGCGATGAATGCACGGGGGGCCTGGTATCGTATTATCTACAGTCGCTTTCTCGCTTGGGATCATTAAGATAAAGTATTTTTAATCAAACTTTAATCTAATTTCATACGAACTCGCTGACATTCCCAATAATTATTTACGATATTAGAAGAGAAAGGAGGTTTTTGGTATGAATGTATCCGCAGTAATTCAGTCTAGTCAGATGACAAAAAGTAACCAACTCAGCCAGGCAGCAAGGAATGGGCAAGTAAGTCAAACTGCAAAAAGTAGCCAAACAAGTCAGGCTGCGATCGTTTCATTAAGTTCTCAGAGCACATCAGCTCCGTCAACAGTGGTAACCACAACTGATCCGACTTTGTTATCCGTGCAAGCAAATCAGGACTTAAGCCAAATAACGCAATTGCAACGTCAGCATGGGAGCGCGCAGTTGATTGCTAGATATCAACAAGCTTTGCAGGCCGTAAAGTCTCAAATGCATCGAGTACAAGAACTTGCTGAAGATAAACAGGCTAGTGCTAAGCAAGCAACTGCTCAAACAAAATCCTTTGCCCGTGGAATAGATGCTAAAGCTTAACGCGGAAAGCAACTAACTATGGTCAAACGTTATTACAAAACTATCCTACGCTCTGGTTAATTACCTGACGTAGGATAGTTTTTTTTCTTTGTAAGCGTTTAATCAGTAAGGTGTAAAGGAGTAAATCGTGACACCTTTGTAGATAGTTGCACTGATAAACTGTGAGTTGCCAAGATAAATGCCCACATGGTCAATCGTTCCGCTGCTTAAAAATGAGAAAAAGACTAAATTGCCAGGTTGAAGGTTATTATAGGATACGGCTGAGCCTATATTAGCTTGATCTCGGCTGATACCCACTACATCATTTTTGCAAAATTTGCATTGATAAACTAGTATAGAGATTCTTGACATCGATCTCCTTATTCTTAAGATGGATGTGCAGGCGTTTTAAGAGTTAGATAGAAAAAGTCTCTTGTGTCAGGCGATAAATAGCGGTAGGGTGATCTAGTCATAGAGGGGTCGAGCTTTGTTCCAACCAACGAACCATTGCTGCTGCCGGAAATATGATGCAGGAAATTAAATGTAACCCAATAGCTGTTTATATCAAGCTCCATTGCCCTGATGCTTCCGGCACTAAGTAAAGCATGTGCTAGGGTTTCAGCTGTGAGATTATTACCGGCGGCATAAATAATTTGCCCTTGTCCGTCAATCCCGATGCCAGAGCGCCACACTCGGACAGCATTATTAACTGTTGCGCCCCATTTTGCCTGATCAGAAATAAGGGGATTAAGCTTACCGTTGTCTATCAACATTGGCAGGTTTTGTCTCAGGGAAATCATATTGGTTGTAGAACTTATTTCCTTACCCCAAGAGCCAATATCAATTTTTCCATCCTTATAGATGCAAAAGGTTGCCAGTCCTATTTTTGGCAGCTGATAGAGCTGATTGTCGACCATGAAGCCATAGACTCCATCTCTAGCTTGAAAGCCAGCATTAAAGTCTGCTATCAGATTATTCTGCAGCTGTTCGGACCAAGGTATCATACCGGTTCCATGAATGCCCGTAACCGAGACAGGGTCTTCTGTACCTGCTGTTAGATGAAAATCGACCAGCTTCGGGTTAATTTTCACTAAGCTCGCTTTAATATATGAGCGAGAGGGATCCGGATAGACTATTGACTTTACGAGAGGCGGGCTGTTGTCTGGAACGGGTAATGTCTGAGGCGGCGTTTTGGAGATTGGCAAGGCAGGCTTTTGAGGAATGGCTGCTGCGGTGCCTTCGGCACGGGTTGGGTTACTTTGTTGCTTCCTGTTCTTTACTGAGTAAAATAGACTTGTAAAATTGTCTTTAGTTTGATACCAGGTGTTTTCTAAAAAGGCCACTGTGCTATTGCCCATGATCTGCTTTACCCCTTCGACCAATCGAATAAAGGGTGACGTGTTATCGGAGGGAGGGGCTATATATTGCAAGTCATTAGGCGAACTGCTGGAAACAGTATTCTTATTAATAGTAAGAAAAACATTCGCCGTCTTTCCGGCATTCTCAACCAATCGTACTTTTACTTGATTTTTGTTAACAGGTAGGATACTTGCGTTTTTGACAACGTTAGAAAATGCAAATATATTTTTTTTGTTGTTCTGCAAGTTATAGGCATTAATAGACTGGGGTTGTCCACTAAAGGAGCTGACATAAAACATAAAAGGATACGCCATAGTCAGCGCTGAATCATTGACCTGCGGCCCGTTGCTTAAGGATTCCGGCGGCAGGGTAATGGAATAGCGGCCGTTTTGATATGGTGTTCTAAATACATAGATTTGGTTCGTTTTGCTGACTTTTCGTGCGTTGACCAGTATCTTCTTAATTATTCCATTATTGCCAAGAGCGTAGATGGGCGGAGTGTTGTCTGAAGCATTAGAAGAAACATAGTATTGTTTTGTAGAATCTAATAGCTGGATAAATTGCCTGGCCGTTTCTTTTGAGAGGTTAATGGGAGTCACGGGGTCATAATTATTAATCCGCTGAATTAATGTGGCAGCTATTGTGCCTAATATTGTAAAAAAAATTAATGCTGTCAAAAGAAAACGTTTCAAATTCAATTTGTATCTTCTTCCATTGATTCTCAAGACTCGGCTATTATTCATTCTTTCACCTTCATATTTGATGGAGCTATTTTAAGATGTTTTCGGACATTATCCTCAGAGATTTAGTCTTTTAAAAATACTTTCGGGTATGTGCTGGATAATGAGCATAATCCAGCGCCAGAGATTTGGTAAATAGACAACATTCCTTTTTTTGGCAATGCCTGTTACAATACCGACAGCGATATGATCAGGCTTTGACCATAAGACACCCTTCTTGGCAAAATGAGCGGTCATCGGTGTGTCCACGAAGCCGGGTTTAATAGTGATAACATTGACTCCCCGCCGGACAAGGCGGTTGCGAAGACCTTGCAAAAAGAGGGTAACCATGCCTTTGGCAGAACCATACACATAATTGCTCCCTCGACCGCGATCCCCGGCAACCGAAGTTATCACGGCTAAAGTGCCGTTTCCTTGCGTCTCCAAACGATTAGCTAAGATAATGAGTAAGGCGATGACGCTCAGGGCATTGGTGCGAATCTCTTGCATAGTCAAATCCACAGACTGTTCGCAGGCCTGTTGGTCCGGTAGAGTTCCATGAGCGATGAGTACTATATCTATTCCTCCGAGGGTTTGTTCCGCCTGTGAAAGGAGTGTTTCGTGGAGACTGAATTCGTTTAAATCGGCTATTACCCCTTCAATCGTTTGTTCAAAAGAAACGTTTTGCCGAAGATCGTTGAGAAGCGCCATCAGCTTTTCTTGACTGCGCCCTATCAGAAAAATGCTGTTGCCTTGCTTCGCCCATTGGCGGGCACATGCGCCTGCTATTGCCGATGTAGCGCCAAATATAACAATTCTCTGCCGTTCACTCATTGTGTGACTCTCCTCCAAAAGCTGGATGAAAACTTCGGATCGATGAAGTCGGCAAACTGTTCCCACCGAGGAAAACCATTTTGGAACATTTGAGCTGACATGCGCGCATCTTTTGATGGATTGAGAACACCTTGCGCTTCAGACACAATGGCGTCTAATTCTCTGAATAGACGCAGCGTTGTTTGACCATGATTGGGGAAATCCAGGGCTAGTGTGACGCCCGGGCGAGCAAAGGACATTAAACCTCTCGAAGGTATATTTCCAAAAGTTTTTAGAACGGCAAGGAACGAACCTTGTCCGCTGGCAGCAATCTTTTTCGACATGGCTTTTATTCCGTCCTGAGCGTCCTCCGGCGGCAGAATGCATTGATATTGGAAAAATCCTTTTTTTCCATAGATACGATTCCAATCAAGCACTCCGTCAAGGGGATAAAAAAAGGGCTCGTAATGAGATAATGATGGCATATCCTTGATCGGCTTATGGTAATAAACAGTATTAATCAGTCTCAGACTGAGAGGATTAATTAACGAAAATGACGGGTCAAATGGGAAGCGCAGCGACTTAGGGTGGCGTGGGGGGAACTTATCTGTCTCAGCCGCGTGCTGCCCGGATATATACACACCCCGGCCTTGGCCGCGTCCTGCCGAGAGGCAGTCATACCAGGCAACAGTATAAGGCCAGCGATGCTCGGCCTCGCTATTAATCTCCCAAAATTCATCCAGGCTGGAAAAACGCCGGGACTGGGTTAATATCCAGGGGTTGTTCACAGGGATCAGCTGTATCTCCGCCCAGGTAATCAGGCCTGTCAGCCCTAAGCCGCCAATGGTTGCCGTGAACCAATCTTTGGCCTTCTCCATGCTGCAGACAATTCGCTGTCCATCAGAACGCAGTAATTCCAGACGGATCACGTGGTTGCCGAAGGAGCCGGCACAGTGATGATTTTTGCCATGTACATCGTTGGCGATAGCCCCGCCAATTGTAATAAACTGGGTCCCAGGCGTTACGGGTAAAAACCAATTTTGCGGTACAACCAATTCGAGAATTTCCTTTAGCAAAACCCCGGCTTCACATCGAAGGCGGCCCGTTGTTTGGTCAAAGTGAATAAAATGATTTAATTGTCGTGTATTCAACAGCACTCCATCTTCATTCAGACAGACATCACCATAACTACGGCCGTTTCCGTAGGGGAGACAGAATGACTCAGTGCGTGGTAAGCTGACAAAACCTTCAGATAAGTTAAAGACTCCACGATGCTTTAAACGAGGGAATCGATTCCAGGAAAGATCCATTTGTTGTATACCATCCTTTACAGTAATTTATTGAATTAGTTGCCTGGCTGTTCAGTGCCGGTAACTAGCGCTCGCTTGCCAAGAACTAAAGCTATCACACCTAAAAATACGGCAAACCATAAAGTGGTCAAGCGAATTATAACAGTCGCCGCTATGGCCTGTGTTGCAGGCATTCCATTTATAAGAAGTAAACCAGTCATAACTGCCTCTGTACCGCCAAGCCCTCCCGGCAGGAAACTTATTGCCCCTGCTAATGTTGCCAGCGCATATACATAAAGGGCAAAAAGCAGGCCCGCACTGAACCCTAATTTGTAAAGAAGAAGATAAAAAGCAAATGCTTCAGAGGACCAGGCTAGAAGTGATAAAAACGTTGCACTGAGTAGGATACGCGGACTATGACAGCGCCGCGCTTCTTTGAGAAGTGTTAGCCAACGCCGCTTTACTTTGGATGGGCAGTATATATGTCTGGATAAATTGCCAAGGAATTTTAAAAGGAACTGAGTGTGTGGCAATAAAACACGGCTGATAATCACAGCAACGATTATCAGCGAAATTATCATGAACCAGTGGAGTTGGCGGAATATACCCAGTATTATCAGCAGAAGAATTGCCGACAAATCAGAAATGCGCTCGCTTACAAAAACTGCAATGCTGTCGGAATAGGTCACGCCATAAGTCTTAAGAAAAACACCGCGATACAATTCCCCGGCTTTGCCAGGTGTCATCGTAAGGGCAAAACCTGCTACATAAATCAAAGCACTCAAAGTGGCGGGCAGATTTGCCCCAAGGAACCTAAGGTAGTTTTGCCAGCGAATAATCCGAAGAACATAATTTAGAAGTGAAAGCATTAGGAGCAAACAAAGCCATGTCGGACCGATGGATTGAATGGCAGAGATATATTTTTCTCTATTACTCCATTGGGCAAAGATCAGACAACCCGCCAGCGCTAAAACGAAGAAGAGGACAATGCTGCTTAATTTTCGTTTGCTTAACCCTGATATTCTCATGCTATGATCACCACAGTTACTAGTCCCCAGATTAAAACGGTTACTAATAAGTGGGGGTCTGAATAGAGATCAAGTGCGGTGTCGTTACCCTTACCGCGTCGATGTAATAGAAAGATATAACGAAAAACACCATAAACCACGAAAGGTAGAGTATAGATTAAGGCTGTAGTGCCGTATCGAGCGACCGTTTCTGAATTAACGGTATAAAGGCCATAGCATAGAATGGTGCAGGCGGCACTGACCGCCATAAACTGGTCAATCATCATGGGGCTATAGTCTCTTAGAACCTGTCGCGTTTGATTTTTGGTCTCGGACACCCCATTGTTCTCAAGAGTAAAAAATTCAGCCCGACGCTTGGCAAAGCCCAGGAAGAGGGAGAGCATAAATCCGCAGATCAATAGCCAAGATGAGGGGGCTATGCCTAGGCCGATTGTTCCGGCAAGAATACGCAGCATGAAGCCCATGGAAATAATGAACACATCCAGAACGGCAACTTGTTTTAAGCGAAGCGTGTAAGCGATATTTAATGCTGCATAAATAACAATAAACAACACGACCCATTGTCCCGAAACTGCAGCAAGCGACAAGGCTATTAAAACCAGTCCGCCCGTAATCATCCAGCCGCTTCGAGGGGAAATCAGCCCGCTCGCGAGTGGCCGCGCTTTTTTTGTAGGATGTTGGCGGTCCGCCTCAATATCCAGTAAATCATTAAAAACGTAGATGCTGCTCGCAATAGAACAAAATGCTCCAAAAGTAACACAGGCAAGAAATAAAGTTGCCTGGTCCCATTGTTTAGAAAACATTATACCCAGCAAAACAAAACTATTCTTAATCCATTGATGCGGACGCAATAATCTTAGAAAATTCATTACAACTATAGTTTCCTCCCGGAATTTTTGTTGGATCTGATTCGTGGACGAATTCTTTTAAATCAGTCTAGAGTTTAAACATTAAGAGAGGATTAAATTGTAATTAATAATGGATTAATAAACGAGGCTTAAGCAATAAATGCTTTAGCCTCGTTAAAGATAAAAGAAATGGTCCTGCCACATGGGCTAGCTTGATCCTTACGTCGCTTCTCTCGCTAGTGAATTCCTGAATTTAACAAGAGCCCATAACTTAGACGTCCGCATTATCAATACACCTTTGGATTGACTACTGAGGACCTTCAAAATGGGAGAAGACCTTCTAGGTAACTATAACTATAATTTTTAACCTCGTTGCCAAGATTAGGTTGTAAAATGAGATGAATTACTTAGTTAAATATGTAAAAGGCACCCCAAATAATTAAGGAGATAATCCATTGGATTATCTCCTTAATTATTTGGGTAGAATAGAAAAAAATACATACAAAGGGGCTTTGTCTATGAAGACTAATGGATTTATCAACGATAAAACAAATCTCAATGAAGTAAAACCCTCTCATCCCATAAGAAAGATGCTGAATAAAGTTCCTGAAATTACCATTTTCTTTTGGGTGATCAAGGTTTTGGCAACAACAGTCGGTGAAACAGCCGCTGATTTTTTGAACTCAAACCTAAATTTAGGGTTAACTATGACAACATTTATAATGAGCGGTCTTTTGATGATTACTTTATTCTTTCAGTTTAAATTAAGAAAATACGTGCCAAGTGTATACTGGCTTTCAGTTGTTCTAATTAGTGTTGTCGGCACACTAATAACCGATAACCTTGTGGACCATTTTGGAGTACCTTTAGAAATAACGACTACCGTGTTTTCTGTGGCTCTCATCGCAACTTTTGTTGCTTGGTATGCCAATGAAAAGACATTATCAATTCATTCCATCTACACAACTAAAAGAGAGGCCTTTTATTGGTCAGCAATTCTCTTTACTTTTGCCCTGGGGACTGCGGCTGGCGATCTTATAGCAGAGCAGCTTAATCTAGGTTATTGGAGATCAGCCCTTATGTTTGTTGGTTTAATAGGGGTAGTAACATTTGCTTTCTATCGCTTGAAGATTAATTCAGTTCTTGCATTCTGGATTGCTTATATATTAACCCGTCCTCTTGGGGCATCCTTAGGTGATTTTCTTTCACAATCCCGAACTGCTGGCGGGCTTTCTTTAGGAACAATTGATACCAGTTCAATATTTCTCATCGCAATATTGAGCATTGTAATTTTCCTAACTATAACAAAGAGAGATCAGAACCTTATTGCTGTTGGTGAGAATATCGGTAATGTAACAAGTTCCGAATTAAATGAAACAGAGCAAACAGATAACCTCTGAGCATTTGGTTAAAGAAAGGCAATAATATGGTGATGGGATTGTCGTGGCGGTGTTAACGATACTCATAGTCATATTCGTCGTTTATTTATCGGTGACACTCAAGGATGTCCAACAGTTGGAGGATTAGTTCTATTGAATCACATACTATAGATCTTAGATAAAATACAATCAATATAACAAGATAGCCCTCCTTTACGGAGGGTTTTTATTGTCCAGTTATATTCTACTGATCGGAGTTAGGTGTTCGATTAAATTTAAAAGTTTGCAGTTATGGCAATAACTATAAAACTTTAATACTTAATACTTAATATGCAGCATAGTTCTAAACATACGGCCAAAGTATCAAGGATTGAGGAAAGTAAAAGTATGGGTTGTTGATAGAGAAATTTGGAGTAAGATTATGGATATTATTCAAAAAATGTTCTCTTTTGTGACTGATATTATATTGCCCATACTTATTGGGCATAAACTTCAGAAATGGAAGAATGTTTTGCCAGAATTATTTGATCAAATGATATTCCTAAACCTATTTGTAGTGTCTACATTTCTAAACGTATTAAGTTTTTGGAAAATCCAATTGAATCCGGAATTGATATGGATTCCAATTTTAGGGCTTCTTATTCACTTTATCCCTGGTGTATTTGCCTATCTAACAGCTAAATTTACTTATAGAAATCCATTAGAACAAGGAAGTTATAATTGTCAACCTTGTTATCAAATATTGGAGTGATTGGTGCTATCTCTGTTTATATTTTATTCCGAGAAAAGGGGTATGCGCTCGCACAATTGGTAATGCTCCCTTCACATATTATCCTTTATATGTTTTGTTTTCCGATGGCTCAATATTATTACCAGGCAAGCAAAAACAAAGTCTCACGACTAGCTCTTAAAGATGTTATCTTTACTCCGAAACAAGTTCCGGTTTTAGGGATCCTATTAGGGTTTTTGCTTAATGTATTTAAGTATCCTCGGCTTATGATATTTGGAAATATCTTTAATTACATAATTCATATTCGATCTTGGTTGTATTTGCTTCCCATAGGGTATTCATTAAATTATAGTCAAATGAGGGAATATTGGCATAATATCTGGAAATTGATAACTATTAAATTTTTAGTAACGCCCATTGTCGTTTATCTTATTGCTAGAAGATTAATCTCAGATCCCGAATTCCTGAAGATTATGTTAATTCTCTCATGTTCTCCGACGGCAATAAATGCGGTTGTGACAGCCAAACTACATAAACTCAATGTTAATTTGGCTATGGCCGCTTTTATTTCAACGACAATTGTTTATTTAGTGATTATTTATCCGGGACTACTTCTAATTGTTCGTTAAGTCTGTATTTAGAAGGTGGTGGGAAGGGTGCGAAGTCGCCCTGTTATTGTGCTAATACGCCACTTTTATCGGTATTTCTCTGTTTGTTTACAATAATTTTATTACTTTCGAGCTCGGTTAAATTTATTGCCGTTTTGGGAGATGGCCGAAAGAAAAAACAATTGTAATTGATGCCGGACATGGTCTTGAAGTCTTCGGCGTTATTGATCGACTCCCACTTCCATAAGTGGGAGGGGCTCACGTTCACTCATCATATTATTTAACTGGATTCCAACGGGAGTCCAGTTTTTTCTTTATCCATTTTAAATCCTTCGTTCATCGTTCTTTAATCTGTCAATGATAAATTAAATCCGAAAGGAGACGATGCAAACAATGGAAAACTATCGAGAAGCAAGGAGGTACTTATGTCTAAATCAATAGGATTGGTCATTGCTGTTGCTGCGATTTCGATGACTGCGTTACTCGGCGGCTGCGGAACGAATAGTTCTCCGGCTCCCCACATGGCCCCCAAAGTTACGGCGTCTGTAAATAACACCGGTACAACTCAGCCGTCGCAAAGTGCTGCCGTGACAGGATCAAGCTCGGAAAAACCTGTGGCACCGGAAAAAAATCCGACAGGTGATATTCCGGATACGCAAGCTTTTGTAAAGTATACTTCCTCTTCGGGCGGGTATGATCTTGTCGTGCCGGAAGGATGGGGACGCACGATTAAGGGCAGTGATGTTTTATTCCAGGATAAATTGAATGGTGTGCAGGTTGTTGTTAGCCAAGAATCATCCCAGCCTACTGTAGCGAGCGTGAATAGAAATCAGGCGGCGGAACTGCAGAAAACAGGAAGGGCCGTCACCATCAAAAGCGTGAAACAAGTGCATTTATCCGGCGGTACGGCAATTTTAATGACGTATGACTCGAATTCCGACCCTGATCCGGTAACCGGTAAGCAGGTAAGATTGGAGAACAATCGCTATCTCTTTTATAAGAATGGCAAGCTGGCAGCTTTAACCCTTTGGGCACCGCAGGGCGCTGATAATGTGGACCAGTGGAACCGGATGTCTGCAAGCTTTACGTGGAGGTAATATGAGAATCATTGACGCGTTTGATCTCTATCGCTTTTATCATACCGGAGAGGAAGAAACCCTGGCCTTACGCGGAGCAAATATCCATGTGGATTCCGGCGAAATTGTGGCTGTGATGGGACCTTCCGGGAGCGGGAAATCGACCTTGATGGCTTGTCTGGCCGGCTTGGATGAACCGGACGGCGGATATGTGGAATTACTAGGCAAACGTATTACCAGAAGACCGGAAGCGGAACGAGCTGCTATTCGTGCTCAAGAGATAGGAATCGTACTTCAGTCAGGAAATCTATTCAATCATCTGTCTGTGGAAGAGAATATTCGTTTGCAAATGCAATTGGGACACAAAGTCGATGAAGAACGTCTGACCTTGCTTTTGAATCAGGTTGGCTTAGATAAACGGCGGGAGTCCCGCCCTTCTCGGATTTCCGGCGGGGAACTTGCCAGAGCTGCTCTGGCCGTAGCTCTCGCCAACAGCCCGAAGGTACTCATGGCTGATGAGCCGACAGGTGAAGTCGATGCAGAGACGGAGAAAAAGATTTTGGATCTCTTCGAAAATTACCGCCAGAACGGTGGTGCTGCAATCATAGCAACTCATAGTGAAGCCTTGGCAGCTCACGCTAATCGCATTCTCAGGGTATTTGACGGGAGGATTGTTAAGTATGATTGAGTCCCTCGTTGAACTGCAAAACATTGGTAAGATTTATTGGCGCGGAGATGCAGAGGAGACTGCCTTAGTATCGGCAACTTGTTCTGTAAAACCAGGGGATCGAATTGCTCTGGTAGGTCCTTCCGGCAGCGGCAAGTCCACCTTGCTGCATCTGATGGGAGGGTTGGATCAACCAAGCACAGGGAGTATCTCCTGGCCAGGATTAGGAACATGCGAGAATCTTCGTCCGCAAAAAGTTAGTTATATTTTTCAGATGCAGAGTTTACTGCCGCCGCTGACCGTGGTGGAAAATGTTGAACTGCCGCTGCTTCTGGGACAAATTGAAGCAACCAAAGCCCGCAAAGCTGCCTTAGAAACTCTGAATAGGATGAGGCTGAATACCATTGCCGATAAGCTTCCCGAGGAACTTTCCGGTGGTCAGGCCCAGCGCGTGGCGGTAGCTCGAGCCTTGGCCTCCCGGCCGCAGCTTATTTTGGCTGATGAACCAACGGGTCAGCTGGATCATCCCACAGCTCAACATTTGTTTGACGTACTGCTTGACTCACTGGAAGGATCTGAAACGGCCCTGGTGGTAGCAACTCATGATCAGGCCATTGCCGAGCGGATGAATACAATCTGGCAGATGCAGCACGGTGTGATGGAGGTAGTGACATGTTGAGAACATGGTTTAAGGGGATTTTAACGTATCGTCCAGGACGTTTGCTGGGTTCTATCAGCGGCGTTGCGCTTACCGTCGCCTTGCTGGCTTCTTTGGGAGCTTTTATTGCTTCTGCCGGTGCTTCGATGACCCAGCGAGCTGTCCAAGAGGTTCCTGCAGACTGGCAAATTCAACTTTCCCATCCTTCGGATGCCAAGGCCGTTAAAGCGGCTGTCGGTAAGGCAACGCCCTATACGGCTTTAGAACAAGTAGGATATGCTGATGTCAAAGGATTAATCGCCACTGCCGGCGGGACTGTGCAAACAACGGGGCCAGGCAAAGTGCTGGGAATCAGTGCAGCCTACCGCGCCAACTTTCCCCTGGAATTTCGGCAGCTTGTGGGGGCGAATCAGGGCGTGCTTGTTGCCCAGCAAACAGCAGCAAACTTACATGTCAAGCCGGGTGATCGGGTGAGCATTGAAAGAGTCGGGCTGCCTCCCAGTGAGGTAATTGTGGATGGCGTTGTGGATCTCCCTAACGCAGATTCCCTCTTTCAAGCCATCGGCTTGCCGGCGGGAGCAGCACCACAAGCTCCCCCAGATAATGTACTTCTGCTTCCCGATGCTCAGTGGCAAAGAATTTTTGGACCGCAGGCTGCGGTGCGGCCTGATTCTGTACATACCCAATTTCATGTCCGAATTGGCCATGTTTTACCGGCTGATCCCGCTGCCGCCAATCAATTTGTGCAGCAATTGGCGCACAGTCTGGAAGCCAGAATCGTCGGCCGGGGCATCGTAGGGAATATTTTGGCGACCCGCCTCGGGAGTGTTCAAGCGGATGCGGCTTATGGCAACGTACTCTTTTTGTTTTTGGGTTTGCCGGGGGCTATTCTGGCTGTTCTGCTAACCATGGCTATTGCGTCATCAGGAGCGAATCGACGGCGTAAGGAACAAGCTCTGCTGAGGATAAGAGGAGCCTCTGTGCAGACCATTATAGGGCTGGAGGCTATTGAAGCTCTGATTGTGGCGCTTGGAGGTGTGGTACTCGGTAATGTTCTGACCCTTGCGATTCATAGGATGTTTCTGCCGGGAAATGAACTGATAGGCAAAAGTGCTTTGTTCTGGACCGTAAGTGCATCCCTTATGGGTTTCGCCTTAGCCATCGCTGCCATTCTCTATCCTGCTTGGAAAGAGATACACCACTCCACCGTAGTGTCGGCGCAAGCGACAGTAGGCCGAGGGCGCAAAGCTCTATGGCAGAAAGTTTATTTGGATATTCTCCTGTTGGTTATCTCCGGGGTTGAGTTTTGGCGAACGGCTAGTACAGGTTATCAGGTCGTTCTGGCTCCGGAAGGGATCACGACAACGTCGGTGAATTATGAAGCCTTTGTGGCTCCCTTGTGTTTTTGGCTTGGCGCAGTTTTATTTTCGACTCGCTTTCTGGAAGGATGGATGTCCGGAGGGCGCAAGATACTGGCACGGATGCTTAATCCTGTTGCCCGTGAGCTTTCCGGAGTGGTGTCATCATCATTATCCCGGCAAAGATTACTTATTGTCCGCGGGATTATCTTAGTAGCGTTAGCGGTATCCTTTGCCGTATCGACGGCGGTTTTCAATACCACATACAATGCCCAGTCTCATGTTGATGCTGAATTGACGAATGGTGCTGATGTAACCGTTACCGGTTCAATAATGTCCGCCCCCAGTACGCGATTCGGAGAATTACAAGCGTTGCCCGGGGTTGCTGCTATCCAGCCGATGCAGCATCGTTTGGTCTATGTAGGCAACGATTTACAGGATATGTACGGCATTGATCCGCAAACTATCGGTCAAGCAACGAATATTGCCAATGCTTATTTTGTGGGAGGAAACGCCCAGGGAACTTTGGCGAAGTTATCCAAACAACCGGACGGAGTTTTGGTCTCGGAAGAAACGGTAAAAGATTACCAACTTAAACTCGGTGATAAGATTAATCTTCGTCTCCAGAATATTAAAGATCATCAGTATCATGTAGTACCGTTTCATTTTATCGGGATTGTCCGGGAATTTCCCACGGCACCGAAAGACTCATTTTTGGTGGCCAATAGGAGTTATATTGGGCAGGAAACCGGATCAGATGCCTCAGAAATTGTTTTGATGCGGGCAAAGGGGAATCCTGAGGCCCTTGCTTCCCGGGCAAAAACTGTGGTAAGTTCATTGGCCGGTGCCAAGGTGACTGATATTAATTCCACTCAACGTACGATCAGTTCCGGTTTGACGGCTGTGGATCTGCATGGACTTACGCGGTTGGAATTGGGATTTGCCGTTTTGTTGGCCGCAGCCTCAACGGGTCTGATCCTAGCTCTCGGTCTGGCTGAACGGCGGCGGACCTTGGCTGTACTCGCCGCTTTAGGAGCTAAGAAGAGACAGCTCGGAGCATTTGTTTGGAGTGAAGGCCTTGTTATCTTAACGGGGGGCAGCCTTTTGGGTGTCATATTGGGCCTTGGGGTGGCCGAAATGTTGGTCAAGGTGCTGACGGGAGTTTTCGACCCTCCGCCTGAGGTTCTCTCTATACCTTGGGGTTATCTGGTATTATTGGCGGCAGCAGCAATTTCTTCCACGGCAGCCGCAATTTTCGGTACAAACCGTCTATTTCACCGGCCGGCAATTGAGGAGATGCGTGGTCTCTAACTGATTTATAGAGTGCGAACCCCAGTCGGCGCGTTTAAAAAAACGAAACCTACAGTCAAAGATTAGTGAATAAATCTTAGCTGTAGGTTTCGTTATGCTGTCAGAAAGTATGAGTTCGATGAATGCTTTCTGCAGCTTAACTGCCGCTTTATAATAATAAAGTACAGGTTTTTGAAGTGCTAACTTGAGTAAGGGAACTCTAAATTGCCCCTCCGCCCATTTTGGGGATTCTATTTTTTTCTGCACTCGGTTTCAAACAGATGTTATTTTGTGTTTGCTGCCAGAACGTTAAGTACACTTCCAACACGTAGAGGGCCCAGATGAGGCGGGATGAATGGGAAGAGTCGGCTTGAAGCATTTTTTCGATTTTTTGCGGCTGGAAAAATTCCCGCAGGCGGGCCCCAGGGTCTAATAACACGTTCTTTACATCCGGTTTCAGTTCGTCCATTAACCAGGCCGTGAGGGGTACCGGAAATCCGTTTTTCGGCAGGGTTACCATCTCTTTAGGTAAGGAGCCTGCCAAGGCCCTGCGTAAGACAACCTTGCTTTCTTTGGGAGTGACTTTGTAGGGAAGGGGAAAACTCATGCCCAATTCAACAAGTTCATGATCCAAATAGGGCAGCCGTATTTCCAAACCGTGCTGCATGGTCATTTTATCCGATTTCATCAGGGTATTTTCCGGCAGCCATGAGCACATGTCAAATTGCAGCATTCGTTCTTCCTCAGGCAGTAGATCATCTTCCAGAAGGTGTTGATTGAGGAAATAGGATTTTTCTTCTGCCAGTGCGGAGAGCATCTTTGTCGTATAAAGGGATTGTTTTTGCGAGAAACGCAGAAGTCCTCCAACTCCAAAGTAACGTTCGCTCAGTGAGAGGGAGAAACGTTCTGTCTTTTGAGGGAAAACATGTTCCAGGACGTTTCGGGTCCAATTCGGAAGCTGATGATAGCGGCGGAAGTTTGACGGCTCAAGATAGGTGCTGTACCCGCCAAATAACTCATCCGCACCTTCTCCTGAGAAGACAACCTTTTCTCCACGCGAAGAGGCATATTCGCTAAGGAAATAGAGCGGAATTGCCGTCGGATCGGCAATTGGCTCATCCATGGCGGTTAAAATTTGCCCAAGGCGCTGCTGAACCTCAGCGAATGGGACAACTCTTTCGTAATGTTGGGTCTGTAAAGCTTTGGCTGCATTACGAGCTTGATCTAATTCTGAATAATAACGAAAATCCCGCGTGTGATGAGGACGTTCAAAGCCAATGGCGTAAGTACGCGCCTGTTCATTACAGAGGAGCTGGTGCATAGCTATTAAGCCGCTTGAATCTAAGCCGCCGCTGAAATAAAATGCTGCTTGGACTTCATCCGGCCAGCGGATTTGCAGGGCTTCTTTTAAGGTAGTGTGTACGAGCTCACTTGCCTCTTTTAAGGAAATTTCTTTTTTTACGTTTGGTAACAGCCAAAAGGTTTTCGTTCGAACTTGCAGTTCGCCTTTTTTATAAGTTACCAATAAAGCTGTTCCCGGCGGAACTTTGTAGATACCTTTAAAAATTGTGTTAGGTGCCGGAACATACCGATAACTTAAATATTGATCCACAGCTTGAACATTAATAACCGGTTTCTCCGTTCCTATAAGCAAGGCCCCGAGTTCTGAAGCAAATGCCAAACTCTCAGAATTATAGCGGACATACAATGGCTTCACACCTAAACGATCGCGAACGAGCAATAAGCGGCGGAGCCGTTCATCCCAAAGGGCAATGGCGAAAGTCCCCCTTAATTTTGCGGGAAAATCCAAACCATATTCCTCATAAAGGTGTGCCAGGACCTCTCCATCTCCAGCTTGCTGCAGGAAATGTCCGCGGCTGACCAGATCGTCCCGCAATTCTTTGTAATTATAGATTTCACCGTTAAAAATAACACGGATCCGCTTGTCCTCGTTCGTAAGGGGTTGGTGCCCTCCCTTTATATCCACAATAGCTAACCGGCGAAACCCGAAGGCAAGAGTCGGCGAAACATAAAAGGCTTCTTCATCAGGGCCGCGATGCTTCATAATTCGCGTCATCTGCTTGAGCCGGGGAACGTCAATATATTTGGCTGGGCCAAACAGCCCACATATACCACACATAAAACCATAATACCTCCAAGATAAAATTATACTCATTATTAGAATTCCCAATTTTCCGAGGGTTAAACTACAAATCTTGCAGTTGCTTCTGATCGTTAAAGAGTGAACTATATCAAAAGGCCAAAAGGAGAAAGAACTTTCAGAGTTCATTTTTCTTTTGGCCTTTTGATAAGCTTGATCCTTACAAAAGTTTTTTCTGTTTTACAAAGTTTAAAGATAAATTTAAGGTTAATTAAAGGTTTATATAGTATCCTTCAATATGAAGATAAAGGTTGAACATAGTCTTAAGACTATGGCTAATTCAAAAACTAGTGGATAAAATTTTATCATTATAACATAGAGATTAAACAGAGATAGGAGTGCTATAGTTGCCTATACTGTCGGAACAAACATTCAACAGAGTAACAAAAGTTTTGCTGGCTCCAGTTAGTCCATTGCAAATTTTTTTAGATACGCCGAGTCCGACTCATGGTTACTGTTTGCAGCAAGCTTATGATGTCCTTAGACAAGATGGTAAAGAAGAGGTGGCTGCTTACTTTCATCCCTATGATGATGACCTTCAGGAAGGACTTTCCTGGGCAGATCGGGGCTGGAAAAATATTTGCCATTATTATTATGATCATGAAAAACAAGGGAAAGTGCACTGGCCGGGAGCTGATGCTGAATGTCAATATTATTTCAACAAAGCTGCTGCTGCGTTTCAACGCAACATATCGAAAGGTATGTTCTATTTAGGTGCCGCTTTACACATCGTCCAAGATATGTGCGTACCTCATCATGCGCTGGGCGTGATCTTTGACGGGCATCAAGAGTTCGAACGATGGACAAGAAATAATCTGGAGTGCTTTACTTTCAAGGAAAATGGAATTTATAAACCATTTACTCACCCAACGCAATGGATTAAACATAACGTTGAAATAGCTTCACATTTTTATCATCTTGTTTCACAAGAGAATGGCTGCAGCGAAGAGAGCTATAACACAGCGGCCGGAAAGCTCGTGCCCTTAACTGTATTTACAACAGCCGGTTTCTTAGACTTTGCTAAGCGTTTTCTCCAATGAGAGTAAAAATATACTGTGGACTAAACTGAAGACGAGCAAAAGGGCTGTCCTGCGCACAATGCATTAAGCGTCCCTTTATAAATAACAAAACCCTGCATAAATAGTGGTTTAAATCATCCACTTATATGCAGGGTTTTGTTTATAAAAACGATTACGGTGGGTTAGTTGCTGATTGGGAGCTGTATAGCACTGCTGGTTGTTGATGTGGGAGGAGTCGTATTCGTATCTCCAGTACCCAAACGTAAATTGACTCTATCGACGACCCAATCCGGCAGACCGACAGTTCCTCCCAGAACATTGACTTGCGGAGCGGCTCCGGTATTATGCAGGGTTATGAGATAATCCCGTATTGACGCAGGGAGATGACCCGCTTTAGGATCAACTAATAGGATCGGCGCATTATTTTGAGCAGCTAAGGTACTGCCGGAAAGGGCATCGGCAAAATCGAAACCGTTAGCTAGATAGATTTGCGTTGGATTTGGGTAAAACTTATACAGGATTTGCGATAACGTTTCAAAGCGATCCTGTCCGCCAAATCTTTGAATTTGGGCGTTAGGGGCGGTGCTTTGAAGTTCTGTTTGAATGGAATTGTGTAAGACAAATGTCCCGCCGACGATATAGATGTTGGATGGTTGATCTGAGGTGACGAAATCTTTCACACTCTGAGACAGATGGTTTGGTCCGCTTAAGAGGATTGGCCATCCCTTGCTGGCAGCAACTGAAGCGACACCTAAAGCATCAGGGAAATCATAGCCGCTGGCAATGACGATCGGAGATCCTGTTGTAACATTGAGACTCTTGACAATAAGGGCATCTGTCGCAAAACGATCGTTGCCGCCCAATCGTGTCACAGTATATCCGGCATTTAACAACCAGTTTTCGATTTTACGCGGAACAACTGCGGCGCCGCCAACAATGGTGACGGTCCCTCCGGATGTCATATGACTTTTAATAAAGTTCAAACTGGCTAGTGAGTCGTGCATAGTCGTGCCTACCAGGATAATGGGGGCTTGCTGCTTTGCCGCCAGCGTACTGGCAGCCAAAGCATCCGGAAAACTATAAGCAGAAGCAAGAATAACATTTTGCACGTGCTGTCCCTGAAATTCTTTACGAGCAATGGCTATGGATGTTTGGAAGCGGTCTTGCCCGGAAAAACGATTGTATTTTGGAGCAGCTTGGACGCTTCCGACAAATGAAAAGAGAAGCAGGGCACATGTGGTGATGACTGTGGCTAATTTTATGTTCTTCTTCATTATTTTCCTCCTCAATTTAGACTATAAGTAAGATGGCTGGTAAAATTAATAATTCTATAGGCTATCCCTCCCAGTTCTGTTGATTACATTAGCGTTTACTTTTAGGGTTTGAGTTGAAAGAAGTTGGAACTTAAATTGCATCGTTAGCTTATCAGGCAAAGCTGAGAATTTCCTGAGAATGAATAATGAAAATTTAAAATCAGTGAATTACGAATTGTAACAAGCATTATATTTACTATTTTACACTGGTGCCGTCCATAACGACTCTAAGTATAAACTTGTGTTGTGGATATATTGAAAGGAGAATGAAAATGTTCTGGTATTCAATTTCTTAAGGATAATTAAAGGTTTGTGCTGTATTTTCAGTATTGAGAGCACGAAATGGTTTCATACAAATGACATTGTCCGATTCGCTCTATGTGAATCGGACAATGTCATTTGTAAAGGTAGTTGGGCTCAAAAAACGATGTGCTGGATTATTCTCGTCCTTATGACGATATGATAATAAAAGGATTGTTTTAGGCAGATAAGCGAAGATAATAGAAGATAATAATTGAGGTGAAGTTAATGAAGTTAATGAAGTTACCGCTGCTTTTATTCTTGCTGATATCTCTTTCAGGATGTAATACTTTTAATAAGCAACCGGCATCTAATTCACAATCTAAGACATCCCAAGTGCCCTCTGCACAGGCTTCACAAGGCCTTTCGGCCGGGCAGACTGTCCAAGCACAAGTTCCCGCTGTTAATGTTTTAACCCAGTCGTCTGTGGCTTTCTCCTATAAAGGGTTAGACGCGGATAAATTAAGTCCATCAGCTTTGAAGCCCGATGGGAAAAAGGATGGACATTTTCACATAACGATTCCTGTCAACCAGCAAATAAGCCTTAAATCGATCTGGATACGTTACAATAAATTCGGCAAATGGTTTAAATGGGGTTGGATCTATAATAAAAATCTTTCACTGCCCAGTGATGGTTATGCTATGGCAGTTTTTGATTCTAAGGGAAGTCAGATATTACCCCAAGGAGATATAGGGTACATAGCAACTCCTGTAAAGGGTGCCGTTGATTTGGATTTATATATCTCGGAGTTAAACGGTGAAAATAATAGGGATACTCTAACCTTCGCCAAGGATGACACGTTTACCTTGGAAGTGGATTATATCCTGGCAAATAGCACTGTAGGAAAATTAAACTCTACCGTAACTTTGCCGTAACTTTTCCGTGAATAAAAAAACTCAGCCCACGGCACGTGTTGAACTGCAAATCATTGTGCCGGGGCTGAGTTTTTTTAGCTATTGAGCTATTGTGAGTTTAACTGAACTTGTAAATACGCTTAATAAGATTCAGACTATGCGCTAGAATGCGTGGGTTGATTTTCTGTGCGAGGTCTATACATAGATTGATAAAGCTGCCCCGCAGTTCGGTATAAAGTTTTTTATCACTTTGTTTAATATAGTCCCAAAGCTCGTCTGCCTTACTGCTGAGTGTTTTATCCTCCGCTATGTAGAGATGAGTCACGGTGGTGGCTACCATCATCGAAAGGTAGAAAAGCATGTATTGCCTAAGGCTTTTGCATTTGATGTCCTTAAAGACATCGTAGGCTTCAATCATCATGCGTGTTACTTTGATCTGTTGGTCGATTCGTTTGATCATAACTTGAGTGTTAACGGATTGTCCTTCTCGACCAATTAAATAATGATAGGGAGAACAATCCAGATATATTAAGCTCTGAACATAAGGAAGCGGTAAATAGGCGACAAGGTTGTCCACGTAAAATGTGTGTTCCGGCAGTTTTAAGCCGCATTGTCGTAATAGGTCCGTGCGGTAAAACATGGAATGCATGAGCATCAATTGGTCGAAGCGAAAAGAACGCATATCATCCCAGGAAATAACCTTACCCTCGGGAAAAACATTATTGTAGCGCATGACTTTATGTTTGCCATTATAGGAATATTCGTAAACATAGTTGGTAATAAGCAGGTCCACGTGGGGATTGCTGCGCAGCATGGAAAGCACCGACTGGTAGTCCGCAGGATCTAACCAGTCGTCACTGTCAACAACTTTGAAATATGCACCTGTGGCAACCTCTAAGCCGCGGTTGACTGCTGAACCGTGTCCTCCGTTTTCCTTCTGTTCCAGGCGGACAATATCAGGATAGCGATCACAGTATTCGCGGGCAATGGCCGCCGTGTTGTCTGTGGAACCATCGTCAACTACGATAACTTCTACCTCTGGTCCGCCTTGGACAACAGTGTCCAGACAAAGATGAAGATAATCCTGTGAATTATAGGACGGTACTACAATTGATAAACGTTTAATTTTGTTCATCTCCACTTATTATCATTTTATTTATTATATGTGCTTGATTACGCGCTTATTTCGGATTTTTTTGGAGACTTGCGCGTCTATTGAGCGCTGCTCCATATTGTCCGCGCAGAGCAACAATGTAAAGGAAGATGCCTAAGGGCAGGAGTGCGGCGTACTGGATCAGATGCAATAACAGGCTTGCAGAGAGTGCTGTCGTCTGGTCGATTCCTAAGCCCCCGAGGCCTAAAATCGTTCCATATTCAAACAGGCCGATTGCTCCCGGAGTAGCCGGTATGAAATTAATAATATTGGTTGCAGCAAAGACAGCCAAGGACATGCGAATTGATGCTCCCCAGGAAAAGCCGAAGGCCACAAGTCCGATCCATGTCGATACCAGCAGCAGAACCCAGGAAAGAATAACCCAAGCCATCATTTTGACGCTATCGAAATTCAAATATTCGTCGAAATAACTGCGCAGCCGCGGCAGAAGAACGATCAGGATACCAAAGACAATAAAGACGGCAATGCAGAGAAAGGTCAGAATCCAGAGGGCTTTGAGCAAGTTTTGATCCTTAAATCCTGCAAAGGGAACTGCAGGAATTGAAACCAACATGATTGCGGCGAAATCTGCGAAAGCCGGTATGATTAATAGCTTTGTCCGCCGCAGGGCACTGTAGCTTGGCGGGAAAAAGGCCGCCCGAAGTCCTTCGCCGACATGGAAAGGTAAAACCATGTTAGCGGCGTGACCTAAACCCACAATTTGTAAAGCGGTCATTCTGTCCATATCCCGGTCTATGCCTCTTGTATAGGCAAGTCCGCGAATATAGTTGGCATAGATATAAACTGCGATCGAAAGAAATGTAAGGCTCCAGCTGATATTTGAACTGAATACTTGTTCGACATGCAGATCTTTGATCGCTCCGATAGAGTAGTATATAACAACAACAGTGATCAGCATACCTGAAATGAGCTTTAGTTTTGTAGCATTGGGCATTCATTTGCTCCCTTGACTTAGATTCTAGTGAACTCGTTCAGCTAAAGCTGAACGTCGGGGCTTCGGTGACGAAAGTGTCCGGTGGATACGTTCAATGGTCAGTTAAATTTATAGACTTTACGGGCGATGTTGTATAAGCCGACGGTGATTTTGTTGCCGGAATTTCCGGGCAAAGTTGTGATCATTCTTAAAAATCTTATGAGGGTGTGCCGGTATAGGCCGTTGTCGCAGCTGATCAGGAAAGACCAAAGTTCTTTTTCCTTCTTGACGTCTTCCTGAGTGCCGGAAATTCTCAGAAACACAGTGCAAATGGTCATCATAATCGCCAAATAGCCCAGCATATAACTGGAAAGCTTTTTGCTGGCAACACTTCCAGGCAAGCGGTGACAGCCTATCATGATGCGGGTTACCAGAAGCTGCTGGTCAATTCTCTTGAGCATTACACTTTCGTTGACCGATTGATCTTGGCGGCCAATAAAGTAATGATAAAGATCTACATCGAGATAATATATAGTTTTGACAAAAGGCAGCGGTTGATATGCAAAGATATTGTCCACATAAAATGTATGTTTGGGCAGTTTAAGGCCACAATCACGCAAGAGCTGTGTTTTGTAAATTAACGAATGCATCAAAAGGTACTTCCAGGGGGGAAATCTCTTCATATCATCCCAAGCGAATATCTGCTGACGTGGGAAGACATTGCTGTAGTTAATGACGTGCCTGGTCCCTTCAGCCAATTTTTCATAGATATAGTTACAGACCATCATGTCTGGAGCAGAGTTGTCGGCAACTAAGGTTTTGAGGGTTTGCAGAACCTTAGTCAAGCCTTGTTCGTCGATCCAGTCATCAGAGTCTACAACTTTAAAATAAAGACCGGAAGCGTTTTTTATACCCGTATTAACTGCTTCACCATGCCCACCGTTTTCTTGATGAATTGCCCGTACAAAATCAGGGTATTGTTCGGCATAATGATCGGCAATTTTTCCGGTGTCATCGGTAGAGCCGTCGTCGACAATAATAATCTCCACGTCATTTCCGAAGGGAAGAAGTGGATCGATACAGCGTTCCATATAGGCGGCTGAATTGTAACAGGGGATGGCAAATGAAATTGTTCTCAAACTAAATACTCCGTTCTGCAGTGTTTTGCGTTAATCCAATCGTAAGACTCCCATTTCTACAAATGGGAGTAGTTCCATACAATACCTCAACCTATTAGGGTATCTGCAAGTTCCAAAGCTTTAGCAGCTATGGCGTCCATGTTATAGTATTTGTACTCTGCAAGTCTGCCTAAGACATGAAAATTCGGAAATTCAGCAATTAGCGTTCGATAGCGTTCATAGAGGGTTAAATTTTCAGGATTTTGGATTGGGTAATAGGGGGTTTCGCTGTCAGCTCCCGTATATGCCCGGGGATATTCTTTGACTATCGTTGTTCGCTCGTTCAGAACCTGCCCCGTAAGGTGCTTGAATTCCGTAATACGAGTATAGTCTTGATTAACTGGATAATTTACAGTTCCTTTGGGTTGGTACCAGGTCATTTCATGCGTCTCGAAAACAAAATCTAACGTTCGGTAGGGCAGGCGTCCGTAGCGGCAGTCAAACAATTCGTCGATCGGTCCGGAGTAGATGATTGTCCCGTTAAAAGGATTATCGTCAAAGAATACGTTCCCGGATTCGAGACGGAGCCGCTTGCGAGCTTCAGAATTAAGACTAAGCTCAATATTAGGATGATCGAGCATGCCTGCAAAGAGTGAGGTATAGCTTTGAGCAGGGATACCCTGATAAGTATCTTGAAAGTAGCGGTTGTCATGAGAAATAAACACAGGCACGCGTGCTGTAACTAAGGAATCGATTTGCTCTGGAGCGAGCCCCCATTGCTTTTGGGTGTAATACAAAAAGACGTTCTTGTAGATGAAATCTGCGATTTCGACAAGCTCAGGATCATGTTGCTGCCGCAAATCCAAGATAGGTACCTTACTGCCGAACCCAAAGGTGTCGATCAGCTTTTGCTCAATTCTCCCTGCTTTGCTTGGCTCATAGGCTAAATGGAGAGAATTGAGATTAAAAGGAATAGGCAGCAGTTGTCCGTGGATATCGCCGACTACCTCGTGGGAGTAATTTCGCCAAGTTGTGAAACGTGAGAGATAATCAAAGACTCGTTTACTGTTTGTATGAAAGATGTGAGGACCATATCCATGGATAAGAATTCCGTTTTTATCCTTAAAATCATAAGTATTGCCGCCGATATGACCGCGCATTTCCAGAATCAATACTTTTTTACCTGCTCGTTCAGCCAATTCCCGCGCAATAACTGATCCTGCCATGCCACAACCGATCACAAGGCAATCATATAGTTTCTTGTCGTTCATGTTGATTTTATCCTACATTCTAAAGTATTTTTAATAGTATTTGCGTTCCCGGTAATGTTTATTTATTTCATATTACCATGGTCTGAAATTATTGCAATTAGTTAGGGAAAATTCCCCAATATCAATTAGGCACAAACAGTATTATATATACCGAAACTTAATTTCACCTTAAAGAATAATTAAATTCATGTAAACTCGTTCAGCAAACTATTTAATATTGGTCAGCGTCCATTAATTCTATGAGGCTCCGTCCCAGATTTGTTTTTTCTGCTGGGCGATCTGGGCCAGCCTTTTCGAGGTTCTTTTGATATCGGCTGAAGGGATCTAAATCACTTTGGCGATTAATGAATCGTTCGACAAACGAATAGGGGAAGATTAATTTATGATGGTTATTAGTGAGGCTTTCACAATAAAACTCAGCAGCGACTAGACCTTGCCTGCTTAGTAAATCAACCGTCACCAAAAAACTAGTTCCGCTTACTCCCAATGAATGGAGATCGGACATTAAATAATAGCAATAATCATCATCCAGCAATTTAAAGTCGTTAAGGTCAAGTTTTCTGAAGCTATTTAATTGAGCTGTCAGTGTTTGGCTGCTCCGATTTAAATTTGAATTTGCTGGATCATGGTTTTCATTTTCTTGGGGTTGTTGGAGTGCTATTTTAACTCTCAGATTCTTAAAGGGAATTGGAAAACCAAGGTAAATGTTAGAATCAAGGATTTTCAAGCGCGCTGAAACAGCCGCGAGGGTAATAACATTCAAGTTATTCGCAAGAAAGTCAGCGTTCAGTAATTCTTCAACTGTCGGCAGCTGCCCGACCTTACTGACACTTTTTAAATCTCCCAAGATTTTAAGGATGAAATAAAAGATAAAACAAAGGGCCAGACTTAGACCGAGGAGTAGAATGATTTTGTCCGCCAGAGAAGGATTTCTAATTAAAAGATTTAGCACTATTGTCGTCCAGATTATTATTGAAAAGGTTAAGACCATTTGGGAAAAGGTAATAATCTTTATTAAGAAGGCGTTTTTGTCCTTGATAATTTGTTCATACAAAATGAATTTCCGAAAGACTTCCTGGCCGATAGCCTGTTTATCAAGAAACAGGTTCTTTTTATAGGGCAAGGTAAAAATGCCCCAGAGAATTTCACGACTATACTGTACGCTGTGCTGGCTGTTCATAGATATAAAGATGGTAATAAGACCAACTACGGACAGTATACCTGAGTTGATTGCCAACAGCAGACCAATTGTTTCGTCAGACATTGAAACCCTCCTATACTCAGTTGTCCCCCACCGAAGCCTCGATGTTCAGCTTTAGCTGAACGAGTTCACTTTGCACGCGCAGAATTGGTTAAAGCTCTTCTTAAAGCTAAAAGTTTATATGAGTTAGGATGGTATTAATTTTTATGTTCATATTATAAATCGATGTGCTGCTGAGTAACCAAAAATCAGTTAATTTGCCTAACGTTCTGCGCTTTGCTTGTTATTAAGAATATTATTCTATAAAACCATTTACTTAGGAAATTTTGAATGATACTATAGATATAGCACAGAATATAATTTCTTCAGAAAAGGAGAACGTAATATGGCAGTTATACTTGATGATATTGACAAAGCAATCTTAAGAGAATTGCAGGAAGATGCTTCAATATCGAACCTCAGCTTATCAAAGAAAATTGGGCTTTCACCTTCAGCTTGCCTTGCAAGAACAAAGAACTTGGTAGAAACGGGTATTATCAAAAAATTCGCCACTATTGTTGATGAGAAGAAATTAGGAATGGAAGTCCTGGCCTTTGCTCTTGTTAACCTTTCACCTCTTAACAGAAAAACAATTCATTCTTTTTTAGAAGAAGTGAAAAGGTTCCCGCAAGTTCAGGAATGTTATTCACTTACCGGCAGTCACGATTATTTGCTCAAAATCGTAGCCAAAGATATGGACAGTTACAGGGATTTTATCATTGATTCCTTGATGCAGAATACAATAATCAGCCGTGTTGAAACCAGCATGGTTATGGGGATAGAAAAACGAACGGTCTATGTACCAATAGAAGAAGGTTAATGAGGTGTCGAGATTGAAAGAAGAAATTAAAGCCTTAAAAGCTGCATTTCCGCCTACTATTCCTGTATTTACAGGGTATATTTTTTTAGGTATTGCCTATGGAATCTTAATGAGTAGTAAGGGGTATGGTATGGGTTGGACCGTTTTGATGAGTTTACTTGCCTATGCAGGCTCTGCTCAATACCTGGCTGTTACTTTTCTGACATCAATTTTTAATCCGCTATTAGCCTTGTTAATGACGTTGATGATTAATGCCCGACATTTGTTTTACGGTATTTCAATGCTGGAGAAGTACAAAGATACCGGTAAGTTTAAACCATATCTGATCTTTGGTCTGACAGATGAGACTTTCTCGATTACTTGTTCGGCAAAGCCACCCGCAGGCGTAAACCGGAACTGGTTTTATTTCTTTATTACCCTGCTTGACCACTGCTATTGGGTGTTAGGCTCAGCTGTTGGCGGGATACTGGGTTTTATGGTTAGCTTTAATACAAAGGGTCTTGATTTTGTTTTGACTGCTCTTTTTGTTGTAATATTCGTGGGGCAATGGAAAACTCAGAAAGAACACAAACCAGCCATCATCGGTGTTTTGTGTTCTGTGATCTGTCTGATTGCTTTCGGGCCAAGTAATTTCATTATTCCTTCTATGCTTGCTATATTGCTGGTATTGACACTATCTCGAAAGCAATACGTCGCGAAAAAGGAACTGATGGAGGGGAGGGCACAATGACCTTAACATCAATGCAAACGTTGATCATTATTTGTATGGTGACTATAGGTACCATGATCACAAGGTTTTTGCCGTTTGTAGTTTTTCGAGGCACTAAATCCAATTCATATATTAGTTATCTTGGGCAAGTCTTGCCCTATTCTGTAATTGGCTTGTTGGTCATTTATTGTCTTAAAAGCGTGAGTTTTAAAGCTCCTACATATTGGTTCCCAGAGGCTATAGCTATTATTTGTATTGTTGCGCTTCATTATTGGAAGGAAAATACGCTTCTGAGCATTGGAGTAGGTACAGTTATTTACATGGTACTTGTGCAAACTATTTTCGTTTAAGTATCATTTCAACACCGGCAAGATGATTTGCTAAGGTGTTCGCTATCGAGAAGCGGATATCTCTGGAAGCAATAGAATTTTCAGGCAGTAAACTTAGCGGCTTTGCTTTTATTTAATGGAATAAATCTAGGGAAAAGGGCATTCTTTACAACAATCGTGAAAAGTCTCATTAATTACCTCCTAATAATTGCTCCCAAAGGCAGTTATGTAAGGTGGCTGGCAATGATGGAGATTCCAGTATGCCCCCAACTATATTCTGAGAATCCAATCGACCCTAATTTATCCTAAATTTGGCCTATGCTACTTTCCACAGGCTGCTTTATTATGTGAGTAGCTATTTTCCCATATTTATGATTAATTTTTATTAGCAAAACTATATTATAAGACCTACGCAATGGCCCACCGATTTAAGTTCAACGTTGGAGGGTCATTGTGTCTATTAGGTAATATAAGTTAAATAAGTAATTGGAAAGTAAAACCTTCTGCTGTAAATGCAGAAGTGCTTTTTTATCTAAATTAGACAAGATTCCTCTTACTTTGTGAGAATCTTATGAGATGATTATGTTGTTTTTCAGTTATTTTATTAACACCTTACTTCAATAGGGATTTTGTCTAGCAAATTATCCGAAGTCAGGCGTAAAAAAGCTCAAACTCGAATCAGAGCTTGAGTAATTTAACAGCAGGTTCAGGTGGAGAATCTACTTACTTAACTTTGGATAATAAGGATAATCCGCCGCCTGGTACTATGCAATGAATATGCGGAAACATTAAGTAGATTACTTTTCTGGTTTTCGATCCAGCGTTTTTTGGCAAGAGCTTGGCATTTAGGGCAATGTCTGTTGCGGCAAGAATTGTAAGAAATTCGGGTATGCCCACAATTGTCACAAATCTCCTTATGTCCGCCTAACTGTGATGTTCTGCATTTTTGAATCGCTGACATTGCTTTATGTTGAACAAGAGTGAGCAATCCCTCCGACTTGGCCGACAGTTAAGGTAACTAAAGAAAAATGTCTATAGTTGGAAGTTGGTTGTATGCAGGGATCGGCAAAAAGCTGATCCTTTTTCTCTATAAATTCTAGTGATCCGATGAAACCAATCGCCTTCTTGACCTAAATGAAGGAATACTTGTTATTTTATTGAATTACTATTTATATGTTTGCATTATTAATGTGCCGAGCTAACAGATAATAAATTTCAAATTCCGGCAATATTTGGTCTGTTGAAAACCTCAACAAATATTTATTTTGAGTATAATAGGGGGTAAATATGGACGAATTACATAATACCGAGGAAATAGGAGAGCAAGAACTTCGCTTTTTTGTAAAGAAAAATTCTGACTATTATCTTGCAAAATGGAGCCTGTTAGATTCTGGTGAAACCCAAAAAAGAAAAACATGGAATTGGGCTGCTTTACTAATAGGTGTACTTTGGCTTGGTTATAGAAAAATGTATAGATATGTATTCATCTGTTTTACGGGATTTTTCCTAATAGATATAATCAGCCTTATTACTAAGGTTAATATTGATAAGTTTATTGGAATAATCTTAGCTGCAGTTTTGTGCATTGAAGGTAATCGCTTCTATTATATTTTCACCAAGAAAAAGCTTAATCAGATTATGGCCAAAACCTCTGATCCGGATTTACAAAGATCACAAATTATGCGTTTGGGAGGAACCAGTTGGATAGGAGTTCTAGTAGTAGTACTATTGTTATGTGTAGAAGTAGTTTTCGTAACAGAAATCAAGTCATTCCTAAGATAACAATCTATGAAATGATGAAAATCCAAAAGATATTCCCGCAGGTGGTAAGCTATTATTGTAAATACTAATAGATTTTAATTAAAGAATAAAAAAATTCATAACCCCGTTAGTTTGTCTATTAGTGGAAGTTGAGATAAATCTAGTAAAGGACTTTAGAAAGTGTAAAATCATCGGCCTGGTAGAAAGAGGGTAGTCGTAGAAGGGGTTGCATGTTATCTGGGTCTTTAGCAAACCAAAATTTCTATACTTTCTTGGTATTGTCAAGAAGGAAATTATCTGATGTTAAGTTGATTGTGAAAACATTGTAAAGCTTAGTCTCACTTCCACATATAGAGTATTGTTGGTTTGATAATTAAGGTTAACAATAAATACGAGATTAAACTCAAGAATTTTTTGTATATATTTTGATGAAATAGTTTATAAAATTGGTACAAAAAATTTTCAATGGGTTTATAAAGGAGTAATAATCACTATACAAATTTTACAGTGGATTATTACTCCTTTTATGATAAATTTTGTGTATTAAAGAGGAAATTGGGTCTATTTCATAGAAATAGTTATCGATGAAAACTAGTAGATTAAGGATGTTTTAGGAAATGACTACAGTATAATACTGAACCCGAATAGTAGACTTGAAACAATAAGGCTCGGGAGGCTTTTAAACTGGCTCAGAAATTAAGAAGTTATTATTTAATTAATTTTTTGAAAGAGAGAGTAAACCAAATGAAACGAAATGGATTTTTAAAATTAATATTCAAGAAGAAATGGCTATTCCTATTACTAACTTTTATTATAATTACTTCAACGTTGGTAGTAGATGTAAAACGTGTAAGCGCAGCCACTGTGGTACCCGTAGGGAATTATCCCTGTTCGGTGGCCGTAAACACAGTTACTAATAAAATATATGTTGCGAATTATGAATCTAACAGCATAATGGTGATAGACGGCACTACTAATACAATTGACAAAGCTATATCCGTAGGGAATACTCCCTGTTCAGTGGCCGTAAATACAGTCACAAATAAAATCTATGTTGCAAATCCTGGTTCCAACAGCATAACGGTGATAGACGGAGCCACCAACACTACAGGTACAGCCATATCCTTAGGGAATAGTCCCAGTGCGGTGGCCGTAAACACAGTTACCAACAAAATCTATGTTGCGAGTGGTCTTTCCAACAGTATAACGGTGATAGACGGTGTAACCAACACCATAGGCACATCCATATCCTTAGGGGATAGTCCCAGTTCCGTATCCGTAAACACAGTCACAAATAAAATCTATGTTGCAAATCTTGGTTCCAACAGCATAACGGTGATAGACGGAGCCACCAACACTATAGGTATAGCCATATCCTTAGGGGATAGTCCCAGTTCCGTAGCAGTAAACCCGGCTACCAACAAAATCTATGTTGCTAATGTTACTTCCAACAGCATAACGGTGATAGACGGCGCCACCAACACCATCGGAGGTACTATATCCGTAGGGACCTTGCCGATTGCGGTGGCAACAGATTCGGTTACTAACAAAATCTTTGTTACGAATATTGCTTCCAACAACGTAACGGTGATAGACGGTGCGACTAATACAACCTACGGTACTATATTCGCAGGTAATATGCCTTATGCGGTGGCTGTAAACCCGGACACCAACAAAATCTATGTTGCTAATGCTAGTTCCAACAGCATAACGGTGATAGATGGTGCCACCAACCCTAATGGCTGTACCGCCATATCCGTAGGTATGCCCGGCGCAGTGGCAGCTAATTCAGTCACCAATAAAATCTATGTTACTAATCCTAGATCCAACGCCGTAACAGTGATAGACGGCGCGACCAATTCAACCGGCACAGCCATATCCGTAGGGAATAATCCTTGCTCGGTGGCTGTAAACTCGGCTACCAACAAAATCTATGTTGCAAATTATAATTCCAACAACGTAACTGTGATAGACGGCTCGAACAACGCTACCAGTGGTACCATATTCGTAGGAAACAATCCCAGTGCTGTAGCTGTAAACTCGGTCACCAACAAAATCTATGTTACGAATGCTGGTACAAATAGCATAACGGTGATCGACGGTGTCACCAACACCATCGGAGCTACCATATCCCTGGGACGTAATCCTTTAGCGGTAGCTGTAAACTCGGTCACCAATAAAATCTATGTTACATGTCCTGATTCCCACAACGTAATGGTGATTGACGGCTCAACTAATTCCATCGACTCCAACACATCCGTGGATTCTATTCCCTGTGCGGTGGCTGTAAACTCGGTCAATAACAAAGTCTATGTTGCGAATGCTGGTTCCAACAGTATAAGGGTTATAGACGGTGCCACCAACGCCACCGACACTTACATATCCGTAGGAGGTTATCCTATTGGAGTGGATGTAGACACGGTTACCAACAAAATATATGTTGCGAATCTTCAATCTAACAGCGTAACGGTAATTAATGAGCCGTCACCTACCGGCGTCATTCTTGGGATAGTAACGGACGGAACGAATCCAGTAGCAGCAGTCAATGTGAGCCTGACGGTGAACGGAAGTGTTTACTCGGCAGTAACAGGGGCAGACGGAGTATATTGCATTCAAAATGTACCCATAGGAACAGGATACACCATAACTGCAAGCAAAACGGGCTACAATAATGGCAGTACAACCGCAAACGTAACGGAAGATACAACTACATTGGGTGTTAATATAACTCTTAATAATACTACCAGCGGAGGCGGAAGAAGTACTCCATCAGGTGGAGGAACTACTACCGTTACAGGCAGTGTAATAGACGATAATGGTATACAGGTTTCCAACGTAACAGCTACAGTAACTGAGGATAGTAATGGAAATTACACAGTTTCCATGAATGCTGCCCAAGCTGTAACATTACAACAACCTAACGGAACGATGAGCCCTTTAAATGATCTTTCTAAAGTAACTTTCGTATCAGCAGCAGGTTCGTCTGTAAGAGTTTCTGCTGATGGAACCATTAATCTGACGAACTTAGCAAAAGGAACAGATAATAACTTTAATATCACATATGATCTTGGCAACGGACAAACAATTACGATTGGAGCCATGGAAGTCAAAATTTCGAGCAGTGGAGCTACAAGTGTAACCTGTACTTTAATCGATCCCTATGGAATCATCATTGATGCGGCAACAGGTAAGCCTATCGCAGGGGTAAATGTCACCTTGTATTATGCTGATACGGATAGAAACAAGGCAAATGGTGAAACTCCTGATACAGTAGTACCATTACCGAATATAGACGGATTTAAGCCCAACAATAATATGAATCCTCAGATAAGTGATGCATCAGGATCTTATGGCTTCATGGTATTCCCTACAACGGATTACTACATCGTTGCTACAAAAGATGGTTACAACAACTATACAAGCCCAACAATCTCTGTGGAACAAGATATCGTCAAATGGGACTTCAAAATGAATCAGACAACCTCTGGAGTCACAAGACTGGCTGGTCAGAGCAGAGTTGATACGGCGTTGGCTATCGCTAAAGCAAACTATACGGGAAAGCTTTCCAATGTCATCTTAGCCACGGCTGACAACTATCCGGATGCCTTAGCCGGAAGCGTCCTAGCCTACAAGCTCAATGCGCCGATCTTATTGGTTGGAAGCTCGGATACCGATCAAGAGAAAGTATTGGACTACATGAAATCCAACTTAGACCCAGCGGGAGGAGTCTATATCCTAGGAGGTACAGCAGTCGTCAGCAGTAGCATGGAAGGTAAAGTAACCGCGAGTGGGTTCGCTAATATCACCAGACTAGGTGGAACTGACAGGTATGAAACATCTGCTAAAATTGCAGATAAATTAAAGGTTAAGACCGGAACACCACTTGTGATAGCCTATGGAGAAAACTATCCTGACGCATTAACTATCAGTAGTATTGCGGCAGAAATGCAGTACCCTATCCTGTTAGTGCAAAAAAACGGACTCAGTGATGTGGTCAAGAATGAGATTGCCGCAATTAAACCCAGTAAAGTCTATATCATCGGAGGAGAAAGAGTCATCAGCGCCGATGTGGAAAGCCAAGTAGCACAGATGGCTTCAATTGAAAAATCAAATATAGTCAGAATCGCTGGAACGGATCGCTACGAAACCTCCCTAGCAGTAGCCCAATACTTCAATTTGTTGACCGGAAATGTCTGTATAGCTACAGGCAACAACTTCCCAGATGCCCTGGCCGGAAGCGTCTATGCAGCCAATCATGATGCCCCGATTATCCTGGCGGACGGCAATTTGTCCGATCAGGTCATAAATTATCTCAAGGCTACAAAACTGACAGGAGCGACCCTATTCGGTGGAGAAGCTGTAGTCAGTAAAGACATTGAGCAGCAACTAGGACATTTGATTGGACATTAAAAAAGTATAGAATATTGCTCTGAAGGCCCCCTTGATTTGATTGAGGGGGCTTAACGTAACCTCCAATTATAGGACTCTATTCGTCTGGATTTTCGCTAAGGACCCTTTACCGAACTTTTCCAAAGGCTAAAAATGCGAAGTGAACCAGAGTTTATTCAAGTGACGGGCATTTATATAATAGGAAGAGGCGATTATAATGAACTGTTCAGAATATGAAAACATCAAGCACTTTACATATGTTGAATACTGCGATTATTTGCAAGAGAAGCATGGTATTGGAAAATATGATTATATGACAAAATCATGGAACAAAAATCCAAAATGTACTCGAACAAAAGAAGGCTTGATCGCTCATCATAAGTACGAGAACTGTGCTATAATGCTATCTAAAAAAGAAATTGCCATGTTAAATCCATTTGAGTGGCAATTAGCAAAAAATATTGTTCATTGTGACTATTTGGAACATTTGCTACTACATGTGTTAATATGTGAATACCCATCAGAAGAAAAAAACGACTTCGAAGCAGTTAGTATAGGTGGAATTATTAATTTCATTGTACCTGAGTTGAATGATTTTTATAGTGGTTGGATCACTAAACAAGAATGGCAGAAAAAGTGCCACGAATTGATTAAGGGAAATAAAGACGTTTATTTAACTATAATAAAAAGATTTAAAAGCTCTTGCAAAAACAATCCGTTTTTTTCAGAAGACTGTTTATTTAAAAGTTTCAATGAACAATATGGATTGTGGTCGTCAAAACAAAACAAATCAATCTATAACGACATAAAATCATTATAGAGCGACTTCTCACAATGAGCATAATATCAAGTTCAATTGATTATACCCAACTTCGGGAAAGGCTAATAACCGGAAGTTTAGAGATACCCCAAGGAATAGTGTTTCCTAGAGGTTGTTAGAGGAGATGCTGCGTGATGAAGAACGAGGCACGGTCTAGGGCTTGATCGGCTTCATCGAGGATACCAACGAACGCTTGGAAAACGTGCGGGACATCGGCGGTAACGTCGAGGATCACGTCCACGCCGCTTGCCCGTGCGCGATCTGCCATTCACTGCTGGCATCGGCAGACCAGCATCCCGTGCCATGAGGCACGCAGAGACAGCGATACCGCCGCCGGCAGAGTCACCGGCGAAAGCGATAGAAGTTGCCTTAACACCACTTTCCAAGAGTGAGCGATAGGCCGAGAGCGCATCGTCCAGTGCCGCTGGGAATGGGTGTTCCGGAGCAAGACGATAATCGAGCGAGACAGCCCGGATACTGGTCTTGCTGACGAGGTTCGCGGTGAGGGACATGGCAGTGTCGGGAGAACCGAACACATATCCACCTCCATGAAAATAGAGGATTGTTCCTAAATGGACATCCCGTGCGGGTTCGACGAGCAAACCTGGTCGATTACCGAGGGTAGTTTGCGTGATCCGCACACCTTCAGGTATTTTCATCGTCGCCATCATGTCAGCGAAGCCTGTACGCATCTCTTCGACAGTTTTTGAATTGGAAGTTTGGGGGCGTCGCAGCATTTCATTCACTACTTTACGTTGTTCTCTACTCATAATGATATTCTCCTCTTCTAATCGTTGTAGTTCTAGTATAGAATATATTTATGACAAGACATGTCACTATTATTTTGAGGTGAACTGAATGAGCAAGTCGAGGCGCCTGATTGAATTGATGAGCCTATCTTTCTTTCGATTTCATGCCAGAAGCTACAAATTATTTCCTGGGGAGCATTCTGCATTTAATAAGGATGCTGATTAGATATTCCGTGGCTGTAACTAAGAAGTCCATAGGAAGGGCAAAAATTTAAATAATCATTTAAGTGGAGCGAGTTTTCGATTATAGTATTTTGAGGTAAAATAACGATGTCATTATCTAATGATGAAAGTTATATCTATAGAAAACTTAATGGGAAAAGGGGACCCAGGATTCATCACTTAAGGTTTTTACTGAAACAAATAAATTATGATTATGGGATATAGGGGAAATTATGGAAAAAATCGGAATTATGGGTGGAACCTTCGACCCCATCCATTATGGTCATTTAGTTGCTGCAGAAATGGCGCGCAGTGAGTTTAATCTGAGTAAGGTCTTATTTATCCCAACCGGGATACCGCCTCACAAAGACCGGCTCGATATTTCGGTGGGGAAATCCCGTTTAGAAATGGTTGAACGCGCTATTAAGGACAATCCTGCTTTTGAATGCTCTGCCATGGAAATTGAGCGTCAGGGGCCTTCCTATACGGTGGAGACACTGCGCCTTTTGAGCAAAATTTGGCCGGAGCATGAACTGTATTTTATTACGGGAACAGATGCCCTGCGTGAGATTTTTTCTTGGCGAGAAGCTGAGGAGATTTTGACCATGATTCAATTTATTGGGGCAGCCCGCCCCGGTTTTGATGCTAAGGATTTTTTGCAGTGTGTCCGACACGACCATCCGGAAATCGTTGATAAAATTCATTATTTAGAAGTCCCGGCTCTGGCGATTTCTTCTACGGATATTAGAATGCGAGTTAAACAGCAAAAACCTATTCGCTATTTACTGCCGGAAGCGGTACGCTTGTTTATTGAGCAAAAAAATCTTTATAGGTAAACTTGTCATTACATACTCTGCGGGGATTTGACCATACTAAAAATGAATCAATATCAAAGAGGTGAGTATTGTAATGACAACACTATACGTCGGAAATCTCCCGTGGAATACTACAGCGGATGAACTCGGGGAATTCTTCTCTAGCTATGGTCATGTGGAAAGCAGCCGAATTATTACCGATCGTGAGACAGGCCGCTCCAGAGGATTTGGATTTATTGAGGTTGGCGAAGAGGACGCTGAACGTATGACTCAGGAGTTAAATGGCAAGGATTTTGGCGGAAGACCTCTAACGGTGAATGAAGCCAAACCGAAACAAATGTAATATCCCGCGACTGGAAGGGAGACCCTCTGACATGCTTGTGGGGGGGTCTCCCTTCTAAAATGACTAAATCCATTTCATCTATTTCCTGTATCTCTTGTCTAGCAATAATATGTACGTTTGTGTTTTAAGTCACTGATCACGGACAATACTAAAATTAAAGGTTATTTCATAAAAAATTTTGCAGTTGATGGCCTAAATTGATAGAATGTAAGATAATGCAAAAGAGATAGATAATTGGCGTTTAAGGGGGAGCGGGAACGTGGAGCTGCGGGTTGAAGAGGTAATGAGTCTTGCCAAGCATATACTTTCAGAGTCAAGGTTCAAGCATACTTTGGGCGTTGCTGATCAGGCGGAAATGTTAGCCAAACGCCACGGGGTTGATCCTGTGAAAGCACGATGTGCGGGGTTAGCTCATGATTTAGCAAAGGAACTTCCGGCAAAGGTACAGGTGGGTTTAGCCCGCTATTGGAATCTGCTGGAATACCCCGAAGATGAACAGTATCCTTATGTTTTGCACGGCCGTCTTTCGGCTTATTGGCTGGAACATTATTTTAAGGTTGAGGATAAAGACTTGTTGGCGGCAATTGCCAGTCATACTCTAGGGAGACCGGGAATGTCTCCTTTAGAGATGCTGATTTATAGCGCTGATTTAACAGAATCAGGCCGAACTTTTCCAGAAGTGGACAAGTTGCGTCAATCCTTGTATGATGATTTAGAAAAGGGTACGTTTGACTGTGTTGAAGGCACTTTACTATATTTAAAGGAAAGCAACCATCCCATTCATCCTTTAACGCAACTAACCTATGATGATTTGAAAAGGAGGATATCTATTGGAACTTGATCAAGAAAAACTCACCGAAGTTGTTCATCTGGCCGAAGATAAAAAGGGCGGTGACATTACTCTTCTCAACCTAAAGGGAATTTCTATGGTTACAGATTATTGTTTAATTGTGACGGGAAATTCAGCAATCCAGGTGAAAGCGATCACGAATCACTTGGAAGAAAAATTGCCAGAGATCGGAATCCCGGTAATGCACGTTGAAGGATTGCCTGATGCTAAGTGGGTTTTGATGGATTGCGGCGGAGATTTGGTCATACATATTATGACTCCGGAACAACGTGAGTTTTATCAGCTTGAGCGCCTTTGGAAGGATGCTCAGGAGGTTTCTTTTGCTAGTTTGGTTTAGGCCTTTAAAAAAGCTATTATTTTGGAAAAACGATTATTATAACCGATTACTATAATGAAAAGCTGCGATAGGGAATAGTACTCAATACCCTTCTTTAGAGAAACGGCGGTTGGTGAAAGCCGTTGAAGGGGATTGCTGGAACTCGCCCTGGAGCTGTGTTCAGGTAACAATGAACATCGGTGAGAACCGTTACAATCTTCGAGTGTATTTAGGAATTTGGGTGGTATCACGGGAGCAGGCCTCTCGTCCCTTGGGACGGGGGGATTTTTGCTATAGTCCGTAAAATAATAAGGGGGAAGATTTTTAATGCAAGAGAAATATTCGTTTATAGAAATTGAACCCAAGTGGCAGAAGAAATGGCTGGAAGAAAAGGCTTATAAGACAGAGGAATCTTCCGCTAAGCCAAAGTACTATGCTTTAGCCATGTTCCCTTATCCCTCCGGGGATTTGCATATGGGTCATGTGAGAAACTATTCTATCGCTGATGTTATCGCCCGTTTTAAACGGATGCAGGGTTTTAATGTTCTTCATCCCATTGGCTGGGACTCTTTTGGCTTGCCCGCAGAAAATGCTGCCATTAAGCACCAGACTCCACCGGCAGATTGGACTTGGAAAAATATTGCCAATATGCAGCGACAGCTTAAGGGGATGGGGCTTTCCTATGATTGGGATCGGGAAGTAGCAACTTGCCATCCGGGATATTACAAGTGGACACAGTGGATGTTTTTGGAGTTTTATAAGCATGGCTTGGTGTATAAGAAAAAGGCTGCAGTCAATTGGTGTCCCTCCTGCACCACGGTTTTAGCAAATGAGCAAGTCGTCGACGGGGCCTGTGAGCGATGTGATACTCCCGTGACGAAGAAAAACCTCGAACAGTGGTTTTTCAAAATCACGGATTATGCTGAGACTCTGCTGCAGGATTTGGATGATCTGCCCGGCTGGCCTGAGAAGGTTAAAACCATGCAGCGCAATTGGATTGGGCGTTCGGAAGGTGTCGAGGTCCAATTTGCTTTAGAGGGGCGACCAGAGAAGTTTTCGGTTTATACAACTCGCGTTGATACTCTGTTCGGAGTAAGCTATGTTGTTCTAGCGCCTGAACATCCCCTTGTTCTGGAATTAGTGAAGGGAACGAAGTATGAAGAGGATGTTAGGGCCTTCATTAATAAAATGAACGGGCTGAATGAAATCGCTCGAACTTCGACAGAAGCTGAAAAAGAAGGCTTGTTTATCGGAGCTTATTGCCTTAATCCCTTAAGCGGTGAGAAGCTGCCGATTTGGATTGCCAACTATGTTCTTGTGGAATACGGAACCGGTGCGGTTATGGGAGTTCCTGCCCACGATGAACGGGACTTCGAGTTTGCCGCGAAGTATCAGTTACCCATTAAAACGGTCATTGTGCCTAACGATAGTGAGCCTGGCGAAAAGGACAAACCCCTTAAAGCTGCTTATACGGACGATGGTATTCTGGTTAATTCCGGTTCCTTTGACGGTCTGAGCAGTGACGAAGGATGGGATAAGATTGCTGATGAAGTAGAGCGTCGTGGTGTTGGCCAGCGCAAGGTCAATTTCCGCTTGCGTGACTGGCTCATCTCCCGTCAACGGTATTGGGGCGCACCGATTCCTATGGTATATTGTGAAGCTTGTGGTACTGTTCCTGTCCCGGAAGAGCAGCTGCCGGTAATGCTTCCTGAAGATGTGGTGTTTAAAACGGGAGAAAATCCTTTGACGACCTCGAAGTCCTTTATGGAAACGACGTGTCCGAAGTGCGGCGGTCCTGCGCATCGTGAAACAGATACCATGGACACGTTTGCTTGTTCATCCTGGTATTTCCTCAGATATACCGATCCTCGAAATACAGAATCACCTTTTACTAAGGATGCCGTGGATCAATGGATGAATGTTGATCAGTATGTGGGCGGGGTGGAACATGCTATTCTTCACCTTTTATATGCTCGTTTCTTTACCAAAGCTCTGCGGGATTTTGGTTATCTGAAGGCTAACGAACCGTTCCAAAACTTACTGACTCAAGGGATGGTTTGTATGGACGGTTCGAAGATGTCCAAATCGAAGGGGAATATCGTCAGCCCGGAAGCTATTATCGGAAAATATGGCGCCGATACAGCGAGATTATTTATTCTTTTCGCCGCTCCGCCGGAAAGAGATCTGGAATGGAGCGATCAGGGGGTTGAAGGGTGCTATCGCTTCCTCAATCGGATCTGGCGCCTAGTTGCTCAATATGAGTCTATCATTAAGGAGACGAGAAAGGTCCCTGTGTCTAAGGCTGATTTAGAAAAAGAGTGGGCTAATCTGGATTCGGCAGGCAAAGAGATGAGACGGCAAACTCACTTGGCGATTCAGAGAGTGACAGTGGATGTCGGCACGCGCTATAACTTCAACACGGCCATTAGTACGATCATGGAGTGGGTCAACGCTCTCTATCTCTATAAGGAGCAGCCAACGGCCAATCCTTTAGTAGGCAGAGAAGCTATTGAAGGAATTTTCCTTCTTCTGGCTCCTTTTGCACCGCATATTACGGAGGAACTTTGGCAAGGTATCGGACATACGAACAGTGTTCATGAACAGCCATGGCCGGAGGTAGATGAAAAAGCCCTTGTTCAGGATGAAGTGACGGTTGTTCTGCAGGTCAATGGGAAAGTTCGGGATCGGATTCAGGTTCCCGCCGAGATATCGGCTGCGGAGTTGGAGAAGATTGTTGTTTCCCAGCCGAAAGTGGTTGAATGGACCCAGGGGAAAACTGTTGTTAAGGTGATTACAGTGCCTGGAAAATTGGTGAATTTGGTGGTTAAATAGAGCAAACTAGCCGTTCAAGCGACAGATATCCCAGAATAGATCCCCACAGGAAAGTGTGACTTGTGGGGATTGTCGCTTAAATCCTCCTCCTCTCGATTTTTGCAGGAGTTTATAACAACTTGTCGAATAAGTATGTTATTCAAGAATAGGAGGAAAAGAAATGGCTGAAATTAGATACTGTGAACTTTGTAAACGCAATGTAGAACCCACTAAGAAATTCAACTGGCTCGTTTTCATCTTTATGTGCGGGATTTTCTACCTTCCGTTTTACTGGATGAAAAAGAAAGGATGTCCAATCTGTGGAACCTCTCATCTTTCGGCTCCGAAACCGGAATGATGTTTAGCCTTCGGTATCTTTTTTTTGCTCATCATCCGCCATGCCAACTGGATAGAACCTTTGAAATTCCGTTCGGAAATCGAAAAATTGTCCTTTGTGCCCGATGTACTGCTCAATATACCGCACTTATTCTTTATCTCTTGGTTGCACGGAGAACCCTTGTTTTTGATTACTGGGTGATTGCTCTCCTTCCTTTAGGCGCAAGCATTGATTGGCTCACTCAAGCGTTGGAATGGCGCCTATCTAACAATATTTTACGTAGCATTACCGGCGGGTTATTCGGTGTCTGGCTTGGTATTAGCATCCAAGCCCTTTGGCTGAGGCAAAAAGAATTAATCATTTTTCTATTAATCCAGTCAGGTTTTTATCTTTTTGGGGTGCTAGGGACTCTCGCCCTTCGACCTGGGAGTCTTAATCGCTATCTTGAACCCTATGAAATGTTCGTAAGAGAATATGTACAACAAAAAGCGAAAAGCGGATGATTACATATCTCTCGCTTTTTGTTGTATTGGGAATCTGAATAAACACATTTTTTGTTTGGGAGTAACACAGAAATGAACCTCCTGGAATAATATGGTGACATGAGGAGGTGATGGAATGGGTCAGCAGGATAAATTAAAGGGTCAATGGCCTCCGCATGTTTGGTATCCGCCACATCCAGACCCTATAAGTTCATCAAACGTCGAGAAGGGAGAGGGATCCTTCACCTATTCTAAACCTTTCCCAAAACCTGAGCGTGAATCTGGCGGATTATCGGAACGAGATATTGCAGTTGCTGAAATTTGGCCTTTGCTGCCTGCGGCTGTTGGGGCTGGGGCTGCGATCTTATTGCTGCTTATGGCAAACCATAAGCAATGGAATGATGAGAACGATAATGAGGGTTTTGAAGGATATCCGGAGCCGCAAAATACGCCGGTTGGCTCAGCTGTAGTTGTTATTTATTCGATAGTCGCAACGGCGGGAGTCTCTTATTATGTGTTTAAGGTGCTGACAAGTACCAACGGGCATCTGCTTAGTGGATTTATTCCTACGGTCTCGGCTATTACCCTTTTGTTAATTTATTTTGCTGTTGCTTATGATCTTGAATATCACATGGTTCCGGGAAGTTTTAAAGGAAGCAATTTCGGAAATGACATCGTCTCCGAATTATTTACTTTTACCTATTTTAGTATTACAACGTTTGCTACCGCAAGCATGGGAGATTTCTCGCCAATAAGTAATGCCTCAAGAATTCTGGTTACTCTTGAAGTTCTATTCTTCATATATATCTTTACAATGGGAATTGTCTTTTTTGCTGATCCCTAAGACGTGGTGAGGAATTAAAGAAGTACTAACCTATATTCATGAAGTTTGGTGACTCTTATGTAAAAGACCTCACGTCGACTTTGGGAAAGTGTTTTGAACTAGAAGGATTTTGTCATGCTTTTTTAGAGCATGGCTTTTTTTGTTGGTTTCTGTATGCTGGTCATGGTTATTTCATTATGGAATATAGATTAAATAAGATAAGTTTACATGCAGTAATGGATTTCTAAAGATTTTTGGGAAGTTATGGAATATCATATTAGAAGAGGGGCAAAAAGGATGTGTTAGTTTGCAAAAGGTCTATGTGCTCGATTCCAGCGTATTATTGCATGACCCGAGAGCGATCTTTCAATTCCAAGATAATGAGGTTATTATTCCGTTTGTTGTTTTAGAGGAAATCGAAAGCAAAAAACGTCAGCAGGATAATGTTGGCCGAGCGGCTCGGGAGGCTATTCGAAATCTGGATTGTTTGCGGAATTCTGGTCAGCTTTCCCAAGGAGTCCCTTTACCTGGCGGGGGAATAATTCGGATTGAACTTAATCATTATTCCAAGGAAATTCTTCCGCTTAAGTCCGATATGGGTTTAGCGGATAATAGAATTTTGGCAGTTTCCTTAAGTTTGGCCCATGAGGAAGAGCGCAGTGTGATATTGGTTACGAAGGATATCGCTATGCGTGTTAAAGCTGATGCTTTGGGTATTTTGACGGAGGATTATTATAATGACAAGGTGGCTATGACTCAGATTAAGGATGAAGTTTTGACTGTATCCCTGGAAGATCAGCAAGTCGATCAACTTTACCGGAATAACTTTATTTATTGGCAAGAGCCTTTACCAGCTAATGGCTGTATTAAGACCGTTTTGAGTGATCATTGTGTCCTCCCGCTTGTCGCGTCGCCGGAGGGCAATAAGCTGATTAATTGTTTGGGGCAGGGGCGGGCTTCCTGGGATATTCGGCCCAAAAATATGGAGCAGTCCTGGGCTTTGGAGATGCTCCACAATCCGGAAATTAAGTTGGTCAATCTGATGGGCCCGGCGGGGACGGGAAAGACTTTGCTTGCTTTAGCGAGTGGTTTGGAACAGACGGTTCACGCTGAGAAATATGTTCGGTTGCTTTGTGCGCGGCCGATAATTCCTTTTGGCAAAGATATTGGTTTTCTCCCCGGAGAAAAGGAACAAAAGGTACGTCCCTATATGCAGCCTATTTATGACAATTTGGAGTTTTTGTTAAGGCCAAAGCGGGATAAGGAACGGGAGCGAAACGGCGAGTCTATTGTGGAAAGTGCTATTGATCTGCTGATTAAGAAAAAGCAGTTGGAAATTGAAGTGCTCACGTATATTCGGGGACGGAGTATTCCTAATCAATTTTTGATTATTGATGAGGCCCAGAATCTGACGGCCCATGAGGTTAAGACGATCATAACTCGTGCCGGAGAGGGGACAAAAATTGTTCTTTGCGGAGATACGGATCAGATTGATCATCCGTATTTGGATAGGGAAAGTAACGGGTTGGCGTATATTGCCTCCCGGCTGAAGGGGCAGCCGTTCTATGGCCAGGTGCGGCTGATTCACGGGGAACGGAGCGATTTGGCGACAAGGGCGGCGAGCTTGCTTTAGAGGGCCATGGTGCTGCGGCGGCTCACGTTTTGTGAGCCGCCCCGTACCTTAAAAGGAACTCCTTGCTTTACCCTTTCCTAACAAGCCAACTAAGATTGAATAAGTCTGACTCCCAGATCAAATGCCTTCTTTAAATTCTCGGCCGAAATTTTCTCGACGCGGCTCGATTTTTCTTCTAGATTCGGCAACTCATAAACATACTTGGAATAGTCGTCAAACATAACGGTATCGGTCAAATTTAGTGACTCACAACTACCCAATGTATGGCCAATCATTTCTACTAAACCATTTAAGGTATCCTTAACCCCTCTCTCGATACAATCTTCGTCAGTCCCATTCATTGTTGTTATTAGGGCTGTTTTGAAGTTTTTGGGTTTAGGACCTGTACCTCGAGCACCATAATCAAGATATTGGAAAAGTAATCTATCTGTAAATGAACGCATTTGACCTGATAGATTTCCATAATAAATAGGTGAGCCAAGAACAATTACATCTGATTGTTCAATACGTTCCAATAAGGGCTTTAGTTCATCGTTTAGTACACAATGCGCAAAAGATTTACTGTTTTTCAATTTACAAGCATAACAACTGATACAGCCTTTATAGTTAAGGTCAAAAAGATTTACAAATTCAGTTTCAGCGCCTGCTGAATTTGCGCCTTCAATGACTCGATGTAACATTTTTGCAGTATTGCCTTGTTTTCTTGCACTACCACATATAGCTATAAGTTTCATAAATAATCCTTCTCCTTCTATCGTTTTAAGTGAACTCGTTCAGCATATTTTTGGTGTAGAAATTTTGTTTCCTTAACAACAAAAATACAGTACTAAAGTTTTGTTGTCAAGGAAACAAATTGGATAATTATTTATAAGAGAGAGCATGCATCTATCATTCTTTGTGTTGTTACAACTGGATTGGTGAGAGCATCTTCAACTGTTTCCACAAGCAAACTTATTCGACAGGATAAGAAATACTTTGCAGCAGGAAAAAAAGGGAATTTAACGAAATCAAAATTAAATAGGAGTTGCATGTCTTTGATTTATCATTTATATGGGCTTGTAATGGATTGCGAAGTTAGAAAGGGAATAATGCCGTTTTAGCAGATACGAGAAAAGAACGAATGATTACCAATGGTAACCTGAATGGGGGTTCGGTGTATGGAGCGTAAGCTGCGTAAGGTTTGGTGGTTTGTCCTTTTTGTGCTGGTGGTTTTAGCCATCTGGAAGCTGTTTTTGCCTCATGGTACAAATGCTTATTTGCAAAAATCTGCCGCCAACCGCGAAATTATAGTTTACGTTGCCGGAGCCGTGGAAGCCCCGGGGCTTGTTCATTTAGCGCCGGATGCACGTTTGGATGATGCTTTGAAACAGGTTCATCTTTTGCCAGAGGCTAATCTGGAGAGTATGAATCCGGCAGAACGGCTCAAGGATGGGCAGAAGATTACGGTGCCTTATAAGAATCTTTCGGCTTCGTTAAACGGAGGTGTCGGAACTTCCTCGACGGGAGGCAGTACGGAAAACGGCAGCGTGACGAAGGGCGCGGGTGTGGTTTCCGGAAGTGGTGGTGCTGTAAGTGCCGGGGGGATGAGTACGGGAAAGGTTAGTGCGGGATCTGCTGAGGGTAAAATAAATATTAATACTGCCGGGGTTACTGAGCTGGACAAGCTGCCTGGTGTAGGACCGGCGTTGGCCGGGAGGATTGTTCAGTATCGGACGGAACATGGGCTCTTTTCCCAGCCGGAAGATCTGCAGAATGTTTCCGGTATTGGTGCGAAGACCTATGAGAAAATGGCTGCTCAAGTAACGGTTGGGCCATGAGAGATCCCTGGGTTGGACGTTCGGCTGCTTTATTAGGCGGGGGACTTTGCGCTGCTTTGACGCCTGAGTCTCTGCGCTTTTGGGTGTTTGGTGTTCTCTGCTTATTGGGGCTGCGCTTGGTCTTGTTTTGGCGGCCCCGTGATTTTTGGGGCAAAGTTTATCGGCCGGAGTTTTTGTTGTTGGCCGTTACTCTTTTGTTGGGTTATATGTATGGGGCTTTGGCTGATAGAATGCTTTTGGAACCGTTGACTCTAAATAGGGTTGAAATTACCGGGGTTCTTAGGGATTGGAATGCGGGGAGTGATAAGAGCGTCGGGGTGCTTTTGGTTGAAAAGGCGGTGGCGGACGGTGAACTAAGGGAAGAGCTGGGAGGTCAGTCATATCGCTTAGTTGTCTATGCGGATAAAGCGGGGAAAGTGCCTGGACAATGGCTAGGGGTTCAGCCGGGAGATCGGGTTGAATTTTTTGGCCGTTTGGAGAGACCGAAGCCGGTGGGTACACCGGGCGGCTTTGATCTGCGTTTGTACAATGCGGTCAGGGGGCTTAGCGGAAAGTTGACAGCGCAGGGAGATGCTAAGTTGACAGCTTTTGGAGAGCCGTCTTTGACTTGGAAAATACGCCACAACGTTCATAGACAGTTAGAAGCATGGGATCCTCAGGATACGGGAGTTCTCGAAGGAATTTTCTTTGGTGATTCCAGTCATATTCCGTCTGAAATTCAAGAACGCTATAAGGTGACTGGTGTTCTGCATGTTTTCGCTGCCTCGGGATCAAATGTTGCCTTTGTCATGGGATTGGCTTGGCTGGTTTTGGGTTTCCTGCCGAAACGGCTGCGGATTATAGGGGCGATCCTGGCTCTGATTCTTTATGGTGCTTTATGCGGGGGAAATGCTCCGATTGTCCGAGCAACTGTCTTAGGAGTTGCCGTTCTTTTAGGACGTTTTGGCCGGGGACGGGTGGCAGCCCTTCGCTGGTTGCTCTTGACTGGGGCTGGGTTATTTATCCTTAATCCTTTGCTGATTCGGGATCTTGGCTTTCAGCTGTCTTTTAGCGCGGCTTGGGGGCTGGCTGTACTTGTACCTCGGCTTTTGCCAACGGCTTGCTTTCAACGGGTTCCTGCTTTATTTCGAACGGTTTTGGCAAGCACCATAGGGGCTCAGATGGCTGCGCTGCCCCTGCTCATTGCGGCTTTTCACCGTTTGTCTCTGATCGGGCTCCTGGCCAATGAGCTGATTCTTTTTCTTCTTGGCAGTGTGCTGGAGATAGGTTTGATGGGCGTCATTGCCTCCTTCTCCTGGAGTCTGTGTGCTCCGTTTTTCCAAGTTAGTCTCTGGCTTTTGGGCGGGGCGAACGAGGTTTTGAAGGTACTGGCCGGCGTTCCTTGGGCAGATGTCTGGATCGTTAATCCGGGGCCGCTTTTTGGCTTGGTCTGGTATGGAACCATTGGCGTTCTTCTCTGGGGAAAAGAGCGGACGTTTTTCAGTTTTAATGTCGGGTTACTCTCTCTGAAACGACGACTGGAAGCAGCCGCACCAAAGCTTATAACGTTACGATGCGCTGCAATTAGTCATAGATTAAGGGTTTTGAGCGAAGGCGTTTTTCCAAGCGGTTCAGAAGCTAAAAAGCACAGCTGTTATTATTGGCGTTTCAGCGGTCTTTTGCTCATGTTCGCACTGCTTTGGAGCCCTTGGGATTTTTCTAAGGAATTGGAAGTGGATTTTCTTGATGTAGGGCAGGGGGATTCTATCTTAATTCGAACTCCTGAAAACCATGCCCTCTTAATTGATGCCGGTCCGCGCAGTAAGAGTTTTGATACGGGGGAGCGGGTCGTCTTGCCCTATTTGCTGCAAAGGGGAATCGGCCATTTAGATGCTGTACTGATTACTCATGAAGATCAGGATCACATCGGGGGAATTCGAGCCGTCTTAGATGTGATTCCTACCGATTGGATTGGGGTACCCAACGTGGGAGAGCGTTTGGAGAATGAAGAATGGGAAGCGGGACTTCCCCCAGGTTTGACTGACCAATCCGAAGTATTAAAGACATTACAAACTGGAGATCGTATCGAGCTGGATTCCGGAGCTTTTTTGGAGGTTTTTGGTCCCCAAGAAGTTCTTGCCAACACTCATTCGGATCCTAATAATAATTCTCTGGTGATGATGCTCAATTATTTAGGCCAGAAGGTATTTTTAACCGCAGATATGGAGCAAGAAGAGATGGAAGAGATCTCAGCTGCGGGAGAGACTATTGAAACGGACATTTTCAAGCAACCTCACCATGGAAGCCGTTTTTCGCTGGACAAACCCTGGCTTGACAGACTTAATCCAAGTGCGGTTATTATTTCAGTCGGTAAAAATACGTTTGGCCATCCGGCTCCTGAGGTTTTGCAGTACTGGAATGATCGTCACATTCCGGTATACCGCACTGATGAGCAGGGTACGTTAAGAGTTTTATTTAAAGCCGGAACGATAGATATTATTCCTGGCAGACAAGCATCTTAAAAAAGTTCTCCTCAGACAGGCCTTTATGTATAAAAAGGAAATATTGGGTAAGAATAACAAGGAACATCTCTTTTCTCCTCCTCTTTCTTTTGCCCCTTCACGATCATGAGTCGTGGAGGGCTTTTTCTTTTCGTACAAGTCTGAGGAGTAAAATCTGGCTTTTTTTTAAGGTCTCGATTAAAATGAGCAAAGGGGGGGTGGATTTCATGAAAGAAATTGAACGAGTTAAGGCGAGTGTTGTAAAGGGTAAGATTCCACCCGTTTATTTATGGCATGGTGAAGACCATTATTTAAGGCAAGAGGCCTATGAGGTTCTTAAGTCCTTCTATCTTCAGACAGATCCTTCAGGAAGCGGGATCGAGCGTGTTTCAGCGAAGTCTGTTGTTCCTGGCGATATTTGTGAATTAGCTAATTCCATGTCTTTTTTTGCTAATCGCTTAGTTGTAGTTGAAGAGGTTACTTATTTCCAAGACGGACAAACTGCTGATCTCGAGCCTATACTGGAATATCTCACGAATCCTAATCCTTCGACTTGTCTTTTGTTTCTGGCGGATAATGTCCACAAAGGGAGGAAGCTTTATAAAGCTCTTGATCGAGCGGGAGAAATTCTGGAGTTTCGCTCTCCCAAACGACCTCAGGATTGGCTTGAATGGCTTCAAGATGAGGTAAAACTTCGCGGAAAAACGATGAGCCGTCAGACTGTTGCCCAATTTATTGAATGGGCCGGGCATAATACGGGCGTCCTAAACCGAGAATTAGATAAACTTGAAATTTATATAGGAGATCGGAAGACGATCACGGCAGACGATTTTAAAGCAGTGACGATCCAAACTATTGAGGCGACCGTCTTTCAACTTCTTGATGCGGTGGCGAAGCGCTCCGCCAAGGAGGCAATTACGGCCTTACATGAAGTTCTGCGCAAGGAGCATCCCCTAAAGGTACTAACGTTGCTGGTTCGTCAAGTGCGGCTGCTCTTAGGCTGTAATGCTTTACGAGAGCGGGGCGGAAGCGTTTCAGAAGCGCCGTCAGCTTTGGGAATTTCACCCTTTGAAGCTCAAAAGTTATGGCAGCAATCCCTCCATCTCTCGACGGAGAAATTAACCCGAGGGCTGCAGGAATGTTTAAAGACAGATCTGGCCCTGAAAACAAGCGGCGGAGATCCGGGGCTTTTATTAGAAGTGATGATTGTGAAATTTTGCGAGTAAAGTGCTCTAATTTACGTTGTTGACATGTGGAGAACTCTCCTGTTATAATATATGGAGAGTTCTCCATTTATGCCATCGTAATGCAAAGGAGTTGTAAAACACATGGAAAATAAACATTATAAAACTGCCCTGTTGGTCAACAAGTGGTGTCGTTCTGTCAACATTGCGCGAAGCTGCTGATAAAGACTATGCCATTAAAGTGCTTTCAGATGCATGCTTAGATAAGCGGACGTGCTTATGGTTGACGATTGGATTCCTTCCTTGGATTAAAGCCGAAGAACTTTTTAGGAATCACGAAGTGAGCGCCTTTTTGGATTTCGTCCATAAGAGGCGCTCGGCTATTGTAACGGATTATAAAAGGAGGCTTATTTTTATGCCAATTTGGAAAAGAAATTTATTCGTTTGCTGGTTTGGAATGTTTGTAGCAGGTATAGGAATGAGTCAAATTGCCCCGGTATTGCCCCTTTATATTCAGCATTTGGGGGTTCATAATGCATCTTCCATTGCCAAACTTTCCGGAATCGCTTTTGGTATTACCTATATAATTTCCGCTATTTTCTCGCCGATTTGGGGTCATATTGCCGACAAAGTTGGGCGAAAGCCTATGATTCTGCGGGCAAGCCTTGGTATGGCTCTCATTATCGGCTGCATGGGGTTTGCGCCGAATGTATATGTACTGATTGGACTAAGATTATTACAGGGCGCAATAACAGGTTATAGCACAGCTTGTACTGCCTTGATTGCAACTCAAACGGATAAGGAACACGCTGGATATGCGCTGGGTACGCTTTCAACCGGAAGTATTGCAGGTTCTTTGTTAGGCCCAATTATTGGCGGCTTAATTGAAGAGTACCTTGGTTTTCAACCTGTATTTTTCATAACAGGAGCATTGCTGCTGATTGCATTTATTATGACCGCTTTGTTTGTAGAAGAATCTTTTGTTCGTCAGGATAAAAAGGCAAAGAGTATTAAAAAGACATGGGAAGAAATCCCCGAAAAGAGTTTAACTATTGTTCTGCTTGTAACCTTTTTTATTTTAACTCTAGGACTATATTCTATAGAACCTATTGTAACTGTTTACGTTACCCACTTAACCCAAGGTACTGCCGCTGCTCATGTCGCAATATTGGCCGGATTAGCATTCTCGGCTTCAGGGTTGGCAAATATTATTTCAGCTCCCAGGCTGGGCCGACTTTCCGATAAAATAGGTGCGCATAAGGTTGTTTTAGTTGCACTCATTGCTGCCGGAATTATTTATATACCCCAAGCTTTTGTAAAAAATCCATGGCAACTGATAGGACTGCGCTTTTTATTAGGATTAGCAATAGCCGGATTGAATCCTTCAATTAATACCCTTGTTAAGAAAATTACACCAGATTCTCTTACTGGCGCAGTTTTTGGATTTACCATGTCTGCGGGGTATCTGGGCGTATTTGGCGGTGCTGTTTTAGGCGGGCAGGTGGCAGCCTACTTGGGGATACAATATGTCTTTTTTGTATCCAGCGCATTGTTGCTGATAAATGCTATCTGGGTGTATTTTAAAGTGTATAAAAAGCTTTGCCTAAAGGAAAATGCATATTAAACCGCATAAAATATGGAGCAGCTAGGCCGAATGCTTAGCTGCTCTATGTTTTATGGTTTACGTAACAATTTCATGGCTTAGCGGGTTGACTCTACCCCCAACGAAGCAAGATATGAGCCCTCCACTTGAAGTGGGGGGCTTACGATCGGAAAATACAAAGTTTGCCTAGTAACTTAGATGTGCACTTCTTTACAGAAACGTAGCCAAAAGCCCACGGTTTCAATCGTGGGATGAAGGCGGCTCCCGTTTCGTTTCTAAATAATCCGTTGTAGTATCATTGAACAACGGATAAAATAATGATATGGGACAAGAATATCGACGAACAACCACCACTGTTTCTTTAATCAACTATCATTTTGTTTTTTGCCTACGCTACAGACGCAAGATATTAGTAAAGGACGTAGATAGAAGGTTTAGGGAGATTCTGCAAGAACTATGTGATGAACATTCAGAAAGTATCAATGTGAATGTGGATTTATGGCTCATCGAGATCGAGTTGGGGCGATAAATATAATCTCTGCAACTGTGGTAGCTGGTAACAGGCTATCAGCCTAGAGTACCATTTTGTACTGCTCTAGGACGGGCTAATGGCATAGCCTTGAACTTGGGGTCATACTCCGATACTAGAAATAGATTTTGGTTTAATCACCCAAGAATCCCACCGGCTTCAGCCGTGGGAGTGTCAATATAGTGAACTCGTTCAGCTAAAGCTCTGACCTCATGAGCTAAACTAGTTATTCTATCCGGCTGAAGTGAATTAAAATTATAAATCTTAACATAAGGTTTTTCCTAGGCTGTCATTTAGTGAAAGAATTTACAAGGAGTAGATTTATATGGTTAAAATTAATTGGTCCATCTTCAAAACTATTGGTTTAATTCTCCTCGGCAATACTCTTTATGCTTTGGCAGTAACTGCCTTTATTCTCCCTAGCGGATTGATAACTGGAGGCTCAACAGGATTAGCCTTATTCTTTTATCATCAGTTTAATATCCCTATTACACTCTTTGTTTCGCTTTTCAATATTGCCATGTTTATCCTCGGCGCACTGGTACTGGGCAGAGCCTTTGCTCTGACTACCTTGATAAGCACCTTTTACTATCCATTAATTCTTGGCGTTTTTCAAAATTTCCCATTTCTGCAGAGCATGACTTCTGACCATTTGCTTTCTGCTATCTATGCCGGTCTTATGATCGGCTTAAGCCTTGGACTTGTCATTAGAGCAGGTGCATCCACCGGAGGCATGGATATACCTCCCCTGGTATTGAATAAGAAATTTGGGGTTTCTGTTTCCATCACTTTGTACGCTTTCGACTTCACAATCTTGTTATTACAAATGCTGTTTGCCAACAAGGAGCAAGTGCTTTATGGAATCTTGCTGGTACTTATCTATACCGTTGTCTTAGATAAAGTGCTTTTGCTCGGGCAATCCCGTATGCAGGTAAAAATCATCAGTAAAAAATACAAGGAAATTAACCAGATGATTATCCACCATTTGGACAGAGGTTCCACCATAATTCAAGCAGAGACAGGTTACTTCCACGATAAAACCCCAGTTCTTCTGACAGTAGTCTCAAACAGAGAACTGCCTTTGCTTAATAAGCTGGCCCTTTCTATAGATCCTAATGCGTTTATGATAATTAACCAAGTTAATAAGGTAAACGGTCGCGGCTTTTCTATCGACAAGTCCTATATGTAAAACGTTGTCCATTATCAAAAATGATGAACTCGTTTTTACTGAAGATGATGAACTCGCCTAGTAATGAGCACAAAAAGAGAACGACGATAAATCGTCGCTCTCTTTTTGCGTCATCGTAAGAAATATAAGCTTAACCTACTTTGGAAAATTGTGTATGAAATCTCTTAGTCAGACGGGACTTTTTGCGAGCTGCTAGGTTCTTATGAATTAAACCCTTGGAGGAGGCTTTATCCAAAGCACGAGTAGCCTTTTTCAAAGCGAGTGCTGCAGTCTCAGAATCTGTGCTGATTGACTCTTCAAAACGTCGGATGGTCGTACGTAAAGCTGATTTCGCAGCAGCATTCTTAATCATGCGAGCTTTGCCCAACTCGACTCTTTTGATGGCAGATTTAATGTTTGGCACTTATAGTCACCCCCTTTGGTTGCGATATCCTCAGTTGTACACAAACTATATTTTAACATTTTGATTTATAATTATCAAGGTAAATTAGGATGAGAATGGAATAAATAAATTTCTTGTTTTTTGTTAAAACTAGTTTCGTAGTTTAAGATTGCTTTCAAAAAAAGCGAGAAAATAAATAAGGGGGGGTCTATCAATGATAGGTATGATCGTAAGGTTTATCGTATCTGCTTTGGTTTTGTTATTAGTGAGCTATATTGTTCCCGGCCTGCGAGTTGCCGGTTTCACAGGTGCCCTAATTGCAGCGGTGGTCATTGCTGTTTTAGGATATTTGGTTGAATTGGCCTTTGGGAACAAGGTTTCACGGATGGGACGAGGTTCTATTGGCTTCATAACTGCAGCTGTAGTTATTTATTTGAGCCAGTTTATCGTTCCCGGTTCCATTTCAGTTTCCATTATTGGGGCTTTATTAGCTTCCCTGGTTATTGGAATTGTAGATAGTTTTGTGCCGACAAAACTCCGTTAGTTAATTTTTTGGGGCTAACAACGATAAACATCAAGACAGAAATTACTTTTTAGTTCTACTTAAGACTTGTCCCTCATATTTCTTCAATAGGAGAAAGGGGGACAAGTTCTTTGTTGCGGGAAAATTATTATCATTATAATCATTACAATAATAAAAAAATTAAAGCCTGGAAATTTAAAGAATGGATTAGAGGGTTGTTTTTTGGCCTGGTCTGCTGCCTTGTCCTGCTAAGCTTTATATATTCAATTAAAAATGAAAGCTCGGTCCAATTTGTCCAGTTTTTAACTCAGCAATCCTTTCCTTTGGAAGCTGTCTTGCTGGAAGGGATTCCGGGTTACTCTCAACCGCAGCGTGCCCGCTTAGATGAGGTAAGGAGTCAGAGTTTAGCTACTGGAATGTATTTATTAACAGGTGTTAATGTCGCCGATCCGCGCACGTTTTTTCTTAGCTATTTTTCTCCGCCTCCTGAAGGGCCGACTTGGTTAGGGTGGGCTTATAATCCTAAAGATCCGGAGTTTGAGGGACCAATACTTGAACCTATTGAAAGCCCGCCTAAAGTGAGTAATAATGCGGCAACGACTCCTGCACCGCCAGTTTCCGGTTCCAAGGATGTTCTTGTGGGAATTTACAATACGCATAACAGTGAATGTTATTCCGGAGACGGAGGTCCGGACCGCAAGCAAGGGGAAAATGGAGACGTTGTTACGGTAGGAGAAACTTTGAAAAAGTCCCTGGAACAACATGGCATTGAAGCCGCTCATTCTCTAACCATCCATGATGGAGAAAATTTCATGACGGCATATTCCCGTTCTATTAATACGGCAGCCAAACTTCTTAAAGATTATCCGACCATTAAAATCTTAATCGACCTTCATCGGGATGGATTTCCGCCGGGGGTGTCCAAGGAGACTGTCAGTGTTAAGGGTAAAGATGTTAGCCCGGTAATGGTTGTCATTGGTAAGAAAAACCCTCATTGGCAAATCAATGATGCTTTGGCAAGGAAACTTATTGCATTGGGGAATAAGAAGTATCCCGGTCTTTTTGTGGCCAATATTAGTTACGCCGACGATGCCCGCTACAATCAACATCTTTCTAACGGCGGCATATTGCTGGAATTTGGAAGTCAGCTCAATACTTTAGAGGAAGCTAACGGTGCGGCGGAAGCCGTCGCCAATATTTTGGCGGATTATCTTAAAGGAACGTCTAATAGATAACATAATGGATAAGAAGGAAGAATCACTAAGTTTTACGGTACTATCAGAAAGTATGGCTTTTGGCTGAATACTGCAAGAAGAACTAATACGTGCGAAGACAGTGTCTTCGCATCGAGCGTCAGCTAAGTTTTCTTTATCTCGTGAAAAATGCTATAATGCGGAAGGTGAGACTAGGATGATGGGGAGAAGAGGTTAGAAATGTCATCAACCAACCGTACACTTTTAAAAGCCGCCGGATTTTTAATGGCAGCGCAAATGGCTTCGCGACTCCTGGGTTTTTTACGCACAACATTAATTGCAGGATTTTTTGGGCAAAGTAGCGTTACGGATGCCTATAATACAGCGTTTATTCTCCCTGACCTGCTCTATTGGCTATTGGTGGGTGGAGTTTTAAGTGCTGCTTTTATTCCTGTCTTCTCCAAATATATTGCTCAAGGAAATGAAGATGAAGGCTGGCGAGTAGTAAGTTCCGTTGTAAATATAATTTTCATGGTGCTTGCGGTATTCGTAGTATTTGGACTTTTTTTCACGCCGGAGTTTTTAAAGCTTATGGTTCCCGGGTTCCAAGCTAAGAATATAGCTCTCACAACTCAGTTGACGCGAATTCTGCTGATGCAGCCCTTATTTATGGCTTTTAGCGGGTTGACCATGGGAGTTTTGAACTCTTATAAAATCTTTTGGCCGTCTGCTTTGGGGACTGTGCTCTATAATGCATGTGTTATTTTTTTTGGGACGATCCTGGCGAACCCTACGAAGCCGGAGAGTATTTCTGGGTTTGCTGTGGGAGTAGTTGTGGGTGCTTTGGTTAATTTTGCGGTTCAAATCCCTGCTCTGCGCAAGGTTGGAATACGTTATCACGCTATTATAGATTGGCGTCATCCCGGTGTACGCCGGATTGCTGCTTTGGCAGTGCCGATTATTTTGAGTTATTCTCTAAATCAAATTCAGATTGCTGTAAATAAACATAAGCTATTTTGGGTCGAGCCCGTTTTTCCCAGGGAGTATTTCTGCTATTTGGAATTCATCTCGTCTTTTCCAAATGCCTGTCGGGATCTTTGCTTTAGCAATTGCTGTAGCCTCTTTTCCAACGATGACAGAGCAGGCTGCTTTAAAACAATGGGATGGACTTCGTGAAACAATTTCCCGCACCATACGGATGGTCGTTTTTATCACCCTTCCTGTTTCTGTGGGCATGATTGTTCTCCGTTTTCCTCTCATACGTACTCTCTTTCAACATGGGCATTTTACGGCTGAAGATACGCTGCAGACAACAGTCCCTCTCTTCTATTTCTGTTTGGGAATTTCTGCTCAGTCGGTGATTCAGATTTTGCCTCGGGCTTTCTATGCCCTGCAGGATACTTGGACGCCGGTGATTTTGGGACTAATCTCCATGGCCATTGATATATTATGTATGTTTTTGCTGGTTCATCCTCTGGCTGCCGGGGGACTTGCCCTGGCTGATACAGTCTCAGCCGTTGTCAATATGTTGTTATTGTTCTATGTCCTGCGTAAAAAATTGGGCAAAATGGATGGGAAAAATATGTTGATAACCGGCTTAAAGACTCTGCTTTCTTCTCTGCTGATGGCCTTTGTCATTTGGATCTGGAGCCAGTGGGTGACGAGGTTTTTAGGGGTAAAAACTATTTCCTCGCTTATTGTCCTGATTTCCGGCACGGTTCTTGGAGCTTTAGTCTTTGGCCTGTCGGCAAAGTTCTTGAAAATGGAAGAGTTCGAGCAAACCGTTGGTTTACTGCAGCGGAGGTTTAAAAAGGCCCATTAAGACTACGATTTGAACTAGTTTTTAAGGCCCCCGCTTCTATAAGTGGGGGTGGGTCCTTCGTTAACTTCAGGTGGGGTAGAGTCCTCCTTCGCCGCTAAGTATTCCTATTGGGAAAGGCGGCTCGGCAATAATGTCCACTGGACATTATTGTATTTGAAGCCCCGATGCTCAGCATTAGCTGAACGAGTTCGCTTGTTGAACGAAATTTTTAGTAAATCGATGGATTTAGACGTTGCTATCATGAAACGTTGGTTAAATAACGTTATTTCCTGGAAAATGGAAACATATCAGTTGTGACAAAAACCCAATTCTTAGGTATTATATCTATTATTAGTTAACCAATAGGCAATGAAGCCGTCGAGATATCTAAATGATATCTGGCGGCTTTTTTTGTCGTTAAAGGGAAGGGGATGTTCTGTGAAAGTTAAAGCGAAGCCTTCCTTGGAACGTTCCGCAATCCTTTTGGCTATGACTGAAACGAGAGAGGAAGAAGAAAGGCTCAAGAAAGCTCTTCAGGAATCTGCAGCTATTCGCTGCGGGGTGACAGAACTTGGGGGAACGGTCTCGACTCTGCAGCATACGGGGAAACTAACCAATTCCGTGATCTCAGCTGCTTTTAACACGGGAGTAATTCCCAAGGAAGGGCGCAAAATTCACGCTCTGATCCATGCAACACTGGAAGCCAGCAACAGTATTTTTATTCATACGAACAGCAATGCCAGTTTTGCTCTAAAAATCGGTTTAACAACGGATACAGAGTGGATTGCGGTAGCAATTTTTGGTCGGTCCTCCTTACACCCTCTTTTGGAACATTCTCGTGTCGGTTTGGGATTTATGCATCTTTGATTTCATAGGGGTTCCTGGCTGAAAAGAATTCGGCATTAGAGTTTGAGATTGTATTGAAGATGGGTTTAAACAGGGGAAACTGAAATCTTAAGGCCGATTAAAAGGCTGATTAGACATCCTGCATTTAACAGTAGTGTAAAATGTGTAGTTGCGAAAGATTAGTTTTGTAAAAAGAGTCTTGTAAAAACGTATAGTTGTGTAACAGTGTTGAAGAGAAACAGTGATTTTGTTAGAGCCTATTGGGATAATTGAATAACCGGGCACCAAACCAAAGAATGGTTTGGAGCGGTAAAGTGTTTTAGAGAGCCCTTAATTTTAGAAATTAGGGCTCTCTTTGTCTTTTTCTCAGGACTTTTCTCAAGGGCATTTGGTTACCGCCCTTCTATAAGTGGTGGTGGACATTCGAAAACTTCAGTTCACTGCAGGAGGTGATGCGATTGATCGTTTACCTAGGTTCCAGCGGATTTAAACAAAAAATTATAGGCGCTAAAACTTGAAGGAGGATGGTTTCTATGAAAATGATTAGAGCAATTGTCAGGCCTGATAAAACGGAGGAGGTCGCTGAGTCCTTGGCTCAGGCAGGGATGCCTTCCTTAACGAAAATGCATGTCTTTGGGCGCGGCAGAACGAAAGGAATCAGAATTGGCGACGTTGTTTACGATGAGTTTCCCAAGACGCTTCTGCTCTTAGTGATTGAAGATTACAAACTGGAAGAGGCCGTTTCCCTTATCCTCGAAAAAGCGAAAACGGGAACCATGGGGGATGGGAAAATTTTTGTGACGGAAGTGGAAGAGGCTTATACCGTAAGTTCTGGAACAAAGGGGTTGTAATTTATGAAAGAAATTATGACATTTATACGGCGGCATCAAGTTCCCGCCACTAAGAAAGTCTTCGAAGATGCCGGATTTCCCGCCCTTACCATTCAAAGCGTCGAGGGCCGCGGCAAACAAGGTGGAATTGGAGGATGGGCCGCTGAGGTTGATCCGGAATTGAATACCGTGATTGATCAGGTACACCCGGATGAGTCCCAATTCCACTGGATTCCCAAACGGCTGTTAACTATCGTGGTGCAGGATGATCAAGTTCAGGAGGTTGTGGATTTAATTATTAAAGCAAACCAGACGGGGCATATGGGAGACGGGAAAATCTTTGTCTGTCCGCTGAAAGAAGTCGTCCGGGTGCGTACCGGAGAAACCGGAGGCGAAGCTGTCGTTTAAGTATTAAGAGTCGAAAGTTAAGAGTCGAAAGTTAAGAGTTGAAAGTTGAGAGTCGAAAGTTAAGAGTTGAAAGTTAAGAGTTGAAAGTTAAGAGTTAAGAGTAAGAGTCAAGTGTTAAGAGTAGAAGTTAAGAGTTAAATAGTCCCTGGAGAAGGGTGAAAGATAACGATTAGGATGGTAAATGCAAATTTCCTGTTAGAAGGTTAGCGATAAAAGGAGATGTATTGTCATGAGGCAAATCGCAATTTATGGAAAAGGTGGTATCGGCAAATCAACGACCACCCAAAATACAGTGGTCGCTCTGGCTGAAATGGGAAGAAAAGTCACGGTCGTGGGTTGTGACCCTAAAGCGGATTCCACGCGCTTGATTCTCAACAGCAAGGCTCAAACGACAGTGATGGACCTAGCCCGGGAGCGGGGGACTGTGGAAGATTTGGAACTGGAAGATGTTCTAGTTGAAGGCTTTTTAGGTATTCGCTGTTCGGAATCAGGGGGGCCGGAACCAGGGGTAGGCTGTGCAGGACGAGGAGTTATCACGGCGATTAACTTCCTGGAGGAAAACGGAGCCTATACCTCGGATACCGATTATGTTTTTTATGATGTTTTAGGGGACGTTGTTTGCGGCGGGTTTGCTATGCCGATCCGTGAAAATAAGGCTAAGGAGATTTATATTGTAACTTCCGGCGAGATGATGGCGATGTATGCGGCCAACAATATTTCGAAGGGGATTCTCAAATATGCCCTGACCGGAACGGTGCGTTTAGGTGGTTTAATCTGTAACAGCCGTGTTGTAGATAAAGAACAGGAACTGATTGAGGCCTTGGCTAAAGCGTTAAATACGCAAATGATTCACTTTATGCCCCGGGATAATGAGGTTCAGCGAGCTGAAGTGCGCAAACAAACGGTCATTCAATATAATCCCAGCCATCCTCAGGCAGATCAATATCGAGAATTGGCCCGAAAAATCGAGAATAATACAGAGCTGACCATCCCGACTCCGCTCAGTATGGATGAATTAGAAGCCTTAATGATGGAATTCGGCATTATGGAAATGTAATAACGGGCAGCGATGGAAATGAGGGAGGACAGCCTTATGAGTGTATTAGAGACAACGGATTTCCGGAAACAGGTTGTGGAAGAAGTATTAGAGCTTTATCCGGAGAAGGCCAAGAAGAATCGGAGAAAACATATCACCGTCAAAGAAAATAATGAGTGTTCCAGCTGTGCTGTCAAATCAAACGCTAAAACAGTTCCGGGGCTGATGACTGCCAGGGGGTGTGCCTATGCGGGAGCTAAAGGAGTTGTTTGGGGGCCGGTAAAAGACGTTACCCATATTTCCCATGGACCCGTGGGCTGCGGGTTTTACTCCTGGGCTAACCGCAGGAATCTGGCTGAGGGTGAGATCGGTGTTGATAACTTTGTCCCTTTTTTATTCACCACAGACTTTCAGGAGAGCGATATCATCTATGGCGGAGACAAAAAGCTGGAGAAAGTTATTGAAGAGGTTGTGGAGCTGTTTCCCAATACCAAAGGGGTTTCTGTCCTCTCGGAATGTCCTGTAGGGTTGATCGGTGATGATATTGAGAGCGTGGCGCGGCGTATGACTGAGAAGCTGAAGCTGCCGGTCATTCCCGTTCGCTGTGAGGGATTTCGGGGCATCAGTCAGTCTTTGGGTCATCATATTGCCAATGACGCCATCCGCGATCACCTTATCGGCAAAGGCCCAAAACGGGACGTCGGTCCCTATGATGTCGGGATTATCGGGGATTACAATATTGGCGGCGATGCTTGGGCCAGCAAAAAAATTCTGGAAGAAATGGGCTTAAATGTTGTTAATATCTGGACCGGGGATTCAACTGTGGAAATGCTGCAAAACGGGCATCTTGTCAAGCTGAATTTAATTCACTGTTATCGCAGTATGAATTACATGGCCCGTCATATGGAGGAAACTTACGGCACTCCTTGGCTGGAGTTCAACTTCTTTGGTCCGACGAAGATCAGAGAATCGGTTCTTAAAATTGCCGCTATGTTTGATGATGTCATTATGGAAAAAGCTCATGCGGTTCTAGAAAAGTATGAAGCAGAAATGCAAAAGGTTATTGAGATTTATCGCCCGCGTCTTGAGGGTAAAAAGGTGATGCTTTATGTAGGAGGACTCAGACCCCGGCACGTAGTGGGGGCCTATGAGGACTTAGGCATGGAGGTAATCGGGACGGGTTACGAATTTGCCCACGGCGAAGATTATGACAAAACTATGGCCAATATTAAAGATGGGACCCTTATTTACGATGATGTGACAGCCTATGAACTTGAAGAATTCGTCAACAAACTAAAGCCAGATCTTGTCGGGTCAGGGATCAAAGAGAAATATGTTTTTGAGAAGATGGGTCTGCCTTTCCGGCAAATGCATTCCTGGGATTATTCAGGGCCTTATCATGGTTACCAAGGGTTCCCCATTTTCGCGCGGGATATGGATATGGCCATTAACAGCCCTACCTGGAAATCAATTAAAGCTCCTTGGGCTAAATAAGTTGGGCAGAAAGGATGTCGCATATGGAGACTTGTACTAAGGTCACAAAAGATTGGCTTAATACGATGGAATATCGGGAAAAGAATTTTGCCCGTGAAAAATTGGTCATTAATCCGGCTAAAGCCTGTCAACCCCTCGGTGCCCTGCTTTGTTCTTTGGGAATTGAAGGATGTCTGCCTTTTGTCCATGGTTCTCAAGGGTGTGCTGCTTATTTCCGCAGCACCTTGGCCCGGCATTTCCGCGAGCCTGTAGCGGCGGTATCCGATTCCATGACTGAGGACTCGGCCGTTTTTGGCGGACAGAATAACTTTCATGAAGGGTTGAAGAATGCTTATACCGTTTACAAGCCCCAGCTGATCGCGGTTTTCACCAGCTGTATGGCGGAAGTTATTGGCGATGATATTAAGGCTTATTTAGGGAACGCCAAAAAACAAGGTTCAATTCCTAACGATTTCCCTGTTGCTTTAGCCAATACACCGAGCTTTAAGGGGTCGCACATTATGGGTTATGACTCCATGCTTAAAGGTCTTATTGACTGTTTAGGCGAGCCGAGAGAGGAGGATAAACTTAACGACAGGCTCTATGTTGTCCCTGGATTTGATACTTATCCCTCGAATCTTCGGGAATATAAGCGCTATCTCAAAATCATGGGCGCTCCCTTCACCCTTATTCCTGATCACAGTGAGGTCTTAGATTCCCCGAATTTAGGCACCTATGAGCTCTTCCCCGGCGGAACCCCCATTCAGGAAATGAAGGAATCCCTAAATGCCAAGAGCTATTTATGCTTACAGTCCTATTCCACTCCGGCAACCGGTAAGTACCTGGAAGGCAAAGGAGTCCCTGTGGAAACAATTCCTATGCCCATCGGCGTGGGGGGAACGGACAGATTCATTGAAGCCATCGCCAAATTCACAGGCCAGGATGTTCCCGAGGAAATCACCCGTGAGCGGGGACGGGCCGTTGATGCTATGACAGATGCTCATCAATATATTCATGGCAAGAGGTTTGCTCTTTTTGGCGATCCGGATATTCTGATCGGCGTCGTCTCCTTCCTCTTGGAAATGGGCGGTGAGCCTGTTCATATCGTTTGTACCAACTCCACCCCCGCCTTTAAGAAAGCGATGGAGAAGCTGCTTGCCTCCAGTCCTTACGGTCAAGGCGCGACACTCTATCCCGGCAAAGATCTCTGGCACCTGCGGTCTTTGTTGGTGACGGAACCGGTTGACATGTTGATCGGCGACGGCCACGGCAAATATGCTGCCCGCGATGCCGATATTCCCTTAATTCGCATCGGCCTGCCTATTTACGACCGGGTGAATCTCCACCGCTATCCGATCATTGGTTATAACGGGGTTATTAATTTGATTACCATGATTGTCAATACCTTTCTGGAGGAAAAGGACAGGAATTCCACAGACACCTATTTTGAATTAATGCGTTAGATGCGTTGAGAACGGAGGGGTCATTCATGTTTACCAACCTGACAAAATTGGACCTCAAAGATAAACCTTCCCTGGCGGAGGCCGGTTCGCCGAAATTGTGCATGAAGGCCCTGCCCGGCGAAGGCGCAGAGCGGAGTTGTGCTTATGATGGAGCCAGAGTTGTGCTGATGCCCATTACGGATGCTGCTCATCTTGTTCACGGTCCCATTGCCTGTGCGGGGAACTCATGGGATAACCGAGGAGCTCGCTCCTCCGGTTCCCAGCTCTACCGCCGAGGGTTGACTACTGATCTCCTGGAAAACGACGTGATTTACGGCGGGGAGTTGAAGCTGAAAGAAGCTATCCTGGAAATTGCCGCCAAGCATCAGCCCAAAGCAATCTTTGTCTACGCGACCTGTGTTTCTGCCCTGATCGGCGATGATATGAGCAAAATTTGTGCCGAGGCTGAGGCGGAACTGCCCATTCCTGTTATTCCTGTCAATGCCCCGGGCTTTTTGGGTGATAAGAATATCGGGAATCGCATTGCCGGCGAAGTTTTGTTTGAACGGGTTATCGGTAGCGGCGATGTTTCGGCGGAGAAAATTCCCTTGTCCATTAATCTGATTGGCGAATATAACATCGCCGGTGACCTTTGGGGAATCCTGCCTGACTTAAAAAACCTGGGGATTACACTGCAAACGGCCATTACGGGAGACGCCAAGTTTGATGATCTGCGCTCGGCCCACCGAGCCTGCCTGAATGTCTTGATATGTTCCAAGAGCCTGACCAACTTAGTGCGGAAAATGGAAATTCGCTATGGGATACCATTCATTGAAGGCTCTTTTTATGGAATTCATGATACTTCCGCAACTTTGATTGCTATCGCTAAAGCCCTTCAGGACCCTGACTTATTAGTGAGAACTCAGGCCTATGTGCAGAAGCGGGAAAGGGAAACGCGGGCAATCATCGCTCATCATAAAAAGCGCTTGGAGAATAAACAGGCTATTTTGTTTACCGGAGGTGTTAAGACCTGGTCGATGGTTTCTACTCTGGCGGAATTAGGGATCAATATTCTGGCGGGAGGGACGCAAAACTCCACTCCGGAGGATTTTCAACGGATGAAAGAACTTATGGATCCCACGGCTCAGATTATCGAAGACACCAGCTCAGCGGGATTTTTAAAGATTATTGCCGAGAAAAAACCGGATCTGATTGTTGCCGGAGGCAAGACAAAGTATTTGGCGCATAAAACGCGAACGCCCTTTCTCGATATTAACCATGGCCGAAAACTTCCTTATGCCGGTTATGAGGGAATGGTCACCTTTGCCGAGTCTTTAACACGAACTGTCTTTAGTCCGGTTTGGGGGTATTTAAGAGCAGAATTTCCCCCGGTGGGAGGGTAAGAGCATGATGAATGCAAGATCGTATCAGGGTAATCCTCAAAAAAATAGTCCAGCCTTGGGAGCGACCTTGGCTTTTCTCGGAGTGAATGGACTTTTAGCCTTACTCCATGGTTCGCAGGGATGTTCTTCCTTTATCCGTCTGCAGCTGTCCCGCCATTTTAGAGAACCGATTCCCTTGAATTCCACCGCTCTTTTAGAAGATTCGGCGATCTTTGGCGGTTGGGAATATCTCAAAAAAGGGATTGCCGTGGCAGCCGATAAGTACAAACCGCAAATCATCGGGGTAATGAGTACCGGTCTGACGGAAACCTTTGGCGATGATATGGTGAGTGCCCTGTCCAGCCTTCGCTCGGAACGGACGGACTTACTGGATCTGCCGGTTGTTTTAGCCAGTACTCCGGATTATATCGGCTCTATGCAAGAAGGTTATCAGCGGACGGTGGAGTCGCTGCTGACTACTTTGACAGCTAATTCTGAAATTGCTGAGGAAGTTTCCGGCAGCTCCAAGGCTGAGGAAGATAGTAAGGCCAGAGGTCAGTCTGAATCTCTCCCTGCCGTTGTCTTACTGCCTGGATGTCATCTAACACCGGGGGATGTGGATGAACTAAAAGAGATTGTCAGTTTATTCGGTTTTCAGGCGATTACGATTCCTGATTTGTCGATCTCTCTGGACGGGCATGCCGAGCTGGAAGCAGCTCCTTTGGTACAGGGCGGGACACTGCTGGAAGATTTTCGGCGTTTGGCCAAGTGCAGAGCTTGTTTTTCCTTTGGTTTAAGTATGGAAAAAGCCGGAGATTTTTTAAAACGCACGTATGGGATTCCCCATACTAACTTTCCTTCCCTGACCGGCCTGGCGGCAGCGGACTCCTTTATTTTGACTCTGGCTCGGCTAACAGGCAGACCGATCCCCGAAAAGGTCCTGCGCCAAAGAGATCGGTTGTTGGATACTCTGGTTGATTTTCATGATCAATTAGGCAAGCTCAGAGTTGCTGTTGCTTTGGAAATGGATCTTTTGTATAGTTTATCGTCCTGCCTGGCTGAGGTGGGTGCGGAAATCACCTTGGCCTTAGCGGCCTCCCCAGCGGGAATTCACCGGCTCTCACTGCCTGTTCCCATTGAAGTGGGAGACTTAGAGGCTCTTGAAGAGGGGGCTCAGACCAGTACGTTGATCATTGCTAATTCCAATGGCCGTCAAGCTGCAGATATGCTGAAGAAGCCCCATTTAAGAGCGGGATTGCCGGTGTTTGACCGGGTTGGTTATCCGCAAAAATGCTGGATCGGTTATGAAGGGACCCAACAGTTTCTCTTTGATACGTTAAACTCACAAAGTAAGTAGGATCAAAAATTAGTATGTGAGGGGGTATTGGAATGTTAATAGCCTTTGCCAGCAGCAATGGAGAATCTATAGATTCACATTTTGCTTCTTCGCCTTCCTTTGAAGTCTTTGAGTTCGGAGGCAAAAGCCGGGGTTTTGTCCATTCTGCGCAAGTTCTTACGGAACGGGCCGCCGGCGGAGACGAGGCTGAAGATAAAGTTGATGCTCGGATCAAGCAATTAAAAGAATGCGCCATTATCTATTGCACTCAGATCGGCGGACCGGCGGCAGCCCGCCTCGTTCAGAGCGGTATTCATCCCTTAAAGGTGCCGGAAGGGACAAAAATTTACGACGAATTGGGTAAACTGGTGCAATTATTTAATTCCGGCAAACTGCCGCCTTGGTTAAGAAAGAAACTCGCTCAAGAAAAGAGGGGAACGAACAGTGATTGACTGCAGGACATTTGGGGGATTTTCCTGGACCCCTTTATATGTAGAAACCATTGATAAAGACAAGTGCTTTGGTTGTGGGAGATGTGTTAAATTGTGTGTGCAAAAATGTTTAGGGCTGGAAAGCTTCGAGGATGATGAGGGGACAGAACGCCATGTTGCTGTCATTGTCAGCAAGGATCAGTGCATTGGCTGTCAATCCTGCGGCAGTGTCTGTGTCCGGAAAGCCCACACTTTTAAGGCGAAATCTGCCTGAATTAAGAAGTCAATAAATCTTTCATCCGTGAAAAAGGGCTTCGGACAATAGATACCATATCTCCCATTGGATGATACTGATATAGAGAGCATATATTTCATATTCTACGGTTTTGATCTTTAAAGAAACGTAATAGGAGGGATTAAGATGCAAATTGAATGTTTACAAAGAAATCAAACAGCTTCCCATTTGAATCTGGGGCACCCCTGTTTTGCCACTCACGGACATGGTAAAACAGGACGTATTCATCTTGCCGTGGCGCCGGGGTGTAATATCTCCTGCAATTATTGCGTCCGTAAATTCGATTGTGCTAATGAATCCCGGCCGGGAGTAACCAGCAAGGTGCAAACGCCTGAGGAAGCTCTGGAAACTGTCCGTAAAGTGAAGGGTTCGGAGATGGGACTGAAGTATAGGGTCGTGGGAATTGCCGGTCCCGGAGAACCTTTAGCCAACAGTGCAACGTTTGCGACCTTCCGAGGGGTAAAACGGGAATTTCCGGACATGATTCTTTGTTTAAGCAGCAATGGACTGCTTCTGCCGGAAAAAATTGAAGAGTTAACAGAGATTGGAGTATCCCACATCACGATTACGATTAATACCCTTGATGAGGACGTGGGAGCTAAGATTTACAGTTATGTACGCTGGAAAGGGAAAACTCTCATAGGGCCCAAGGGAGCAAGGGTTTTGCTGGAAAATCAGCTTTCAGGGCTGCAAATGGCAGCCCAGGCCGGTATGACGGTAAAGATCAACACGGTGATTATCCCGGGGATTAATGACAAGCTGCTTTATAGCTTAGCTCAAGAAATTAAAAAGCGAGGTGCCCACATTCATAATATTGTTCCTTTGATTCCCCAGGCCAAACTGTCTCATATCAAAGCTCCCTCCAAGGAAATGATTGCCGGCTGCCGGAGCAGTATGAGCGGAATTCTTCCGCAAATGCAGCATTGTCAGCAATGTCGTGCAGACGCCATTGGTATACTTTAAGAAAGAAAAGGGGTGTTAGCTATGGAAAGGATTATGTTATGTGATACTACCTTAAGGGATGGTGAGCAAGCCCCTGGCGTCGCCTTAGGGTTCCGGGAGAAGGAAATGATTGCCCGGGCTTTGGCAGACGCCGGCATCGATGAACTGGAAGTGGGAGTACCGGCGGTTGGGGAATCGGAAATTAAGACGATTTCCCGGCTGGCAGCGCTGCATTTACCGGTTCGTCTCATAACCTGGAACCGGGCAGTGCTGACAGACCTGCAAGCAAGTTATCGTACGGGGGTTGAAGGAGTCGCTATCTCTATTCCTGCTTCAGAACAGCAGATCCGCAACAAATTGAGAAAAGATCGGGCTTGGGTTCTCGAACAAATGGGACAATGCATTTTAAATGCCAGAAAAGAAGTCGATTATATTGTTTTGGGTTTGGAGGATGCCAGTCGAGCAGATTTTATCTTCCTGGCGGAAATTTTGGCTGAAGCAGAAAGACTTGGTGTTAAGCGAGTTCGTTTTGCCGATACCGTCGGTATTTTAGAGCCTTTAAAAGTATTTTTTACTCTCCAGGATCTGGTCAGGATGTCCGGCATTCCTTTGGAATTCCATGCGCATAATGACCTGGGTATGGCTGTGGCTAATTCCCTTGCTGCTGTTCAGGCTGGGTTTAAGGCTGTCAGCGTGACGGTCGGGGGCTTGGGTGAGCGGGCAGGGAATGCCCCCTTGGAAGAAGTGGCAGTTGCCCTGAGGTACGCCCTGTCTGAGGAAATAGACATTGATTTAAAGTGCTTGAATACGATTGCTTCCCTGGTAAGTTTAGCCACGGGCCGGCCAATTCCCAGAGCGAAACCAATCATCGGTCAAGACGTCTTTACTCATACCTCGTCAATTCATATCGACGGCCTCAAAAAGGATTTTCACAACTATCAAACCTTTCCTCCCGAAACAGTAGGCAGACAACATACGACGTCTTTTGGCAAATACTCCGGCCGCAAGAGCATCCTGCGCTTGTTGAAGACTAAAGGGATAGAACTCGATCAGGAAACCATTGATAAGCTTCTGGCCAAAATTTTGCGGCGGGCCTGCGAAATCAAGAGGGTGTTGAGAGAAGATGATATTATGGAAATTGTCGTGAGCTCATGTTAGATGGGAAATCAAAGACTAAGGCCTTCTTTGCTGCGGCTAGCTCAAAGAAGGCCTTTAGTATAAGCAGGAGTAGTAAGATCATGACAGAACGGAAGTGGACAGATATCCCAAGAAGATCGGAAGTGGTAAGAATATGACGGATCGGAGTCCTCGCTATAAGATAAGAAGGGCAAATCAAGGGGATATCGGGGGAATGGTTAATCTCCTCAAGCTCTTATTTTCCCTGGAAAGTGATTTTTCCTTTGATGAGTTGGCTCAGCAGCGGGGATTGGAGATGATGCTGGGCGATACTGGGGTTCGCTGCGTCATGGTGGCAGAATCGCTGCAGCAAATCATAGGAATGTGTTCGGCCCAGATGTTGGTTTCGACAGCCGAGGGTGGAATTGTGGCCTTGATTGAAGACGTAGTTGTTGAAGAAACCTGGAGAGAGCAGGGCTTGGGAAGAGAATTGTTGTCGTCAATAGAAGCTTGGGCCCAGGAGAAAGGGGCTTCTCGCTTACAGCTCTTAGCGGATCGCAACAACACCCCGGCTTTGGCTTTTTATCAAAAAATGAATTGGAAAACCACGAGGCTAATCTGCTTGCGGAAAGGGGGAAGAAGTTCAGCTTAGTGTTATGTTTAGTTTTTTCAGCTTTTTGTAAAGGGAATTACGAGAAATCCCCATTTCCTTGGCTGTATGGCTGATATTGCCCTGACATGCTAACAGTTTGTTGATTATTTCTTGCCGCTCATTCCTGGCTAAGAGCATTTTAATGGAGAGTTTATCTTGATCAGTGCTCAATGTATTTACCTTGTGTAACACCTTTAAGCTTATGGCGGAATCTGAGAAACATTCCCTTTCCGGTTGTGAAACAGATGGATCGGGAAAGAGAATTTCATCCGGAAGGTGTTCGGGGCGTATACCTTGTCCCTGAGCCAGATTCACCATTCTCTCAATAACGTTTTGCAATTCGCGAACATTTCCCGGCCAATGGTATTGGCTCAAATAGGTGACAACCCGCGAATCAACGGGCAGGGGATTAACATCCAGCTTGGTGCATATTTCTTTATAAAATGATCTGAATAATAAAGGGATGTCTTCCCGTCGTTCCCGCAAAGGAGGCAGGAAGATAGTAATAACATTGAGCCGAAAGAAGAGGTCTTGCCGGAAAGTTCCTTTCCTGACTTCTTCGCGGAGGTTTTTATTTGTAGCACAGATGATGCGCACGTCCACCGGAACTGATTGATAACCGCCAATTCTCATGACATGCTTGTCCTGCAGTACCCTGAGGAGGGATACTTGTTGTTCCAAGGGCATATCGCCGATTTCATCCAGAAAGAGAGTTCCTCCTGAGGCCAGCTCGAATTTACCCGCTCTGCCGCCGGACTTGGCTCCGGTAAAAGAACCGCCTTCATAACCAAAAAGCTCGCTGCCAATTAATTCACGTGGTATGGCACCGCAGTTGATGGCCACGAAGGGTCCATTCCTGCGGCTGCTGGAATTATGAATAGCTTGAGCAAATACCTCCTTGCCTGTGCCGCTTTCTCCTTGGAGCAGGACATGGCTTTTGCTGGCGGCGGCGATTTTGGCCAATTTAATGCCTTTCTGGAGTTCTTTGCTCTCGCCAATGATCGCTGCAAATTCAAAGGCTGCCGGTTCTCCGCTGCCGCGATTTACACAATGTTTGTTTTGGGGAATGGGGTTGATAAATATAACGCCTCCCGAGAAGTCTCCTTTATCGTCTCTAATCGGCTTTCCGGAAGAAAGACAATTGGTGTTGCCCTTGGAAGTATAGGTTACGACTTCAGAATCTTTAAAGGATTTCCCCCTTGCCAGCATTTCTCGCACAGATACTGACTCACCGAGGTAGTCCTCGATGGAATTTCCCTTGATTTTCGCTTCAGGTTGGCAAAATATTGTTTCGGCTATCGGATTTATTTGTTCAATCATTCCTCTCTTATCGATCACAATGATTCCTTCTGAAACTGTTAGGATAACATTCTTCAAGCGATTGTTGAGCAAACTTAAATCTCTATTTCTAAGGTGCAGCCGGAGTTGATTTTTAATGGCCTCTACCGCAGCTACGACCATGCCCAAGGTGTGTTCGTGTGTTTTCCAGTTAGGTCCGGACATTTGTAATATGCCCATGATCTTCCCCTGAGAATCCAAAATAGGAGCGGCGGAACAAGTCCAGAAATGAACTTTCTGGCAATAATGTTCCGCGCCGGAGATCTGGACAGGTTTCTGAGTTGCCAGAGCCGTGCCAATGCCGTTTGTGCCGACTTCTTCTTCAACCCAGCTGGCCCCTTGGCTTAAATTGAGCTGCGTAGCAACGGTCATTGTTTCACGGTCCCCGATGACTTCCATGATATAGCCATGTTCATCGGAGAGCATGACTATAAAACCTGATCCGGCAACGAATCGGTAAAGGTTGGTCATAAAAAGTCTGGCAATTTGCAGCAGGCTTCTTTTTTTGGCCCGTAAATCTTCCAATTGCCGCTGGTCTAAAAGCAGGTGACTGACGCCGTTGTGATAAGGATTAACACTGGCTGCGGAACAGCGCTGCCATGAGGCGGCTACCTCTGCGCGCACAATACCGTCATCGATGGCGGCACCCGAGACAAATCTATTCCATGCCTGGGTAATTTCCGGAGCGATATCTTTGGTCATACTTAAGCCTTCCTTCTTTGGAAAGAATAATTATTTCCTAACATCTTGTTACCATAGAATTCAGACAATCGTTCTGACTAAGCTGCTCAAAAGATCTCTAAAGAAATTTTTTTTACAGGTCATGCTTTAGATTTTTACAGCACCTCCTTTATATAGTCAGCCTGCAGAATGGGGGAGTGTTTACGAATTGTCACCCTGATGCTTGAACAGTAGGATGACAAATAGGTTACAGAAGGGTGGCATGTATTTTTGGAGATCACTAAGAAGGAAACAGCTCTTAATTCAGTTGGCGTTTGTTTCAATTATGTTCTGAAAAAGGATAATCTTCGGGCGTATACTTTCTCATGGCCTAAGATCGGCTGCTGCCTGTCACTTTCGCCACAGCTAGCAAGAGCGAAGACAGTGTCTTTCTGCGCCGGCTAAGTTTCTTTTAGTTATATCGTAGTCATTTGGCATAGAAAATGCAATCTTAGTATTTAGAAAATTTAAGATTATCTAATAATGAGGGGGGATTGTAAAACACACGGATAAAAAATTGTTATGAAGAGAGTGGGCACCGTTCTCTGCTTCGGTAGGGGTACCTTAAGCGATAGCATTTGTTATCGGCTAGTCGCTTTCGTCACCGAAGCCCTGATGTTCAGCTAAATCTGAACGAGTTCGCTAAAGAGGAGTGGAATTTATGATGAAAAATATAGCCGATCAGGAGTACAAACTTTATATCGATGGTCAATGGGTTGAATCTCAAGATGGAAAACGCTTTAAATGTATTTGCCCTGCCAATGGTGAAGTTTTGGCTACTTGTGCTGATGCCAGCAAAGACGATGTCGATAAAGCGGTTAAGGCAGCTTGGAAGGCTTGGGAGACTTGGAAAGATATCAGTCCTCAGGATCGAGCCGCTATGTTATTGAAAATTGCCGATTTAATTGACCAAAACGCTGAGCGATTGGCGATGATTGAAACTCTTGATAATGGCAAGCCGATCCGGGAAACTGCGGGAATTGATGTTCCTCTGTCTTCAGATCATTTTCGCTATTTTGCTTCTGCCATTCGGACAGAAGAAGGCGAAGCCGTGATGATCGACAAAAATACCATGAGTCTTATTCTCAGAGAACCTATCGGTGTCGTCGGACAGATTATTCCCTGGAATTTCCCCTTGCTCATGGGAGCCTGGAAAATTGCGCCTGTCTTAGCGGCCGGCTGCTGTACCGTTATTAAGCCGTCAAGCAGTACTTCTTTGAGTCTCTTAGAACTGGCTAAAATTTTTGATCAGGTTCTTCCTCCCGGAGTGGTGAATGTGATTACGGGCCGAGGTTCAGGAGCCGGTAATTATATGTTGGAGAATCAGGGCTTCCGTAAGCTGGCCTTTACCGGTTCCACTGAGGTTGGTTATACGATTGCTGATGCTGCGGCCAAAAAGTTAATCCCCTCCACGCTGGAATTGGGCGGAAAATCTGCCAATATCTATTTCTCTGATTGTCCCTGGGAGAAAGCTATCGAAGGCTTGCAAATCGGCATTTTGTTTAATCAGGGTCAAGTCTGCTGCGCCGGTTCTCGTGTTTTTGTCCATGAAGATATTTATGACAAGTTTGTAGCCGAAGCCATCAAGGCCTTTAATAAGGTGAAGGTTGGTTTGCCTTGGGAAAAGGATACGCAATTAGGCTCCTTGATCTATGAATCCCATTTGCAGGACGTCTTAAACTATATTGAGATTGGCAAGAAGGAAGGGGCTAAAGTTGCCTGCGGCGGCTACAGAATTAAAGACAAGGGCTTGGATAAAGGGTGCTTTATGGCTCCAACGCTTCTCGTTGATGTTAACAATAAGATGCGGGTTGCTCAGGAGGAAATCTTCGGCCCTGTGGCCGTGGTGATCAAATTTAAGACCGAAGAAGAAGTCATTGCTATGGCTAATGACAGCGAGTTTGGCCTGGGCGGAGCGGTATGGACCAAAGACATTAATCGCGCCTTCCGCGTGGCTAACAGCATCCAGACCGGCCGTATGTGGATTAACAACTATAACAATCTGCCTGCCCATGCGCCCTTTGGCGGTTACAAAAAGTCCGGCATCGGCCGTGAAACTCATAAAGTGATCCTTGATCATTACACTCAGATGAAGAATATCTTTATCAGCCTGAGTGAGGACAAAGTTGGGCTTTATTAGACAATGGAGAGCAGGATGCCAGAACAATGACCAGCGTTTTTGGAGTATTGATGTTCAGCTAAAGCTGAACATCGGGGCTTCGGTGGGGGACTCTACTCCCACTTGAAGTTAACGAAGGACCCGGGGCCGTTGCATAATGAATAGCTATCCGCTTTAATAAATAAACCCTGCATATAAAAAGATTCAAACCATAATTTATGCAGGGTTTTGTTTAAAATTAGGGGCTAAATGCGTAAATTCACATTAGTCCCTAATTTATTCAGTTTTCAGCTAAAGCTGAACATCGGGGTTTCAGATACAATAATGTCCGTGGACATTATTGCCGAGCCCCCTTTCCCAATAGGAATACTTAGCGGCGAAGGAGGACTCTACACCACCTGAAGTTAACGAAGGGCCCACCCCCACTTATAGAAGTGGGGGCCTTAAACGAGTTCACTGTTTACGGGGGAATACTCAGAGGTCTTGGGGTACTTTGCTGTGCTGCGCTTGGAGGGCAATGTGGTAAGGAAATTGTATGAAGTATAAAATTCCCTGCTGTCTTGCAATTTACTTAGGGCATAGTATAATGGCTTTAGTTAAGTTTTGTTAGTTTTAGGTAGTTGTAGTGATGCGTTTCTGCGAAATGGCCGAATACAAACTAGCTTAAACAAACAAAAACAAGAGTTACATAGAGGGGGAGTAAATGTGAAAAAGATCGTTTTATTGGTATCCAGTCTGCTCTTAATTTTCACTATAGTGGGTTGCGGCACAGGAAATACTACCCAATCCTCAGGAAAAACTACAAATACTTCACAAGCCCAAGCGAAACCCACTGAAATCATGATCTCAGCCGCTGCAAGTTTGAAAGATTCTTTGACTGAACTTCAAAGCGATTATACAAAAGTAAAACCCGATGTAAAACTAACCTTTAATTTTGCGGCTTCTGGTACTCTTCAGCAGCAAATTGAACAGGGCGCTTCCGTGGACTTATTTATTTCTGCCGGAAAGAGTCAGATGGATACTCTGGGGAAAAAGAACTTACTGCTTAAAAACAGCAGAGTTAATTTACTCGGCAATGATTTAGTTCTTGTTGCCGGGAAAGATAACAGTAAGGTTACTTCTCTTCAAGATTTAACAAAAGCGGGTGTTAGCCAGGTTAGTATCGGTACCCCTGAATCAGTGCCTGCAGGCAAATATGCCCAGGAATCTTTGAAAAACCTCAAACTCTGGAATGCTATACAGCCCAAACTGGTAGAAGCCAAAGATGTGACTCAGGTACTTAATTATGTTGAAACAGGGAATGCGGATGCAGGTTTTGTTTATCAGTCGGATGCTCAACAATCGAAGAAAGTAAAAGTTGTAACTGTTGTCCCCGATAGCACCCACAATCCGATTGTTTATCCGGCAGCGATTATTGCCGCAACGAAAAATCAACAGGTCACTGAAGATTTCCTTAAATATTTACAAAGTTCCGATGCCCAAAAAGTCTTCCAAAAGTATGGCTTTAAAACCTTAGCAAAATAATTAATAGCCGGGTGAGCCCTATGGATTTAAGTTTTGTGCCGATTATATTATCTCTGAAAGTTGCTTTGGCATCTGTTATCATTGTTACCTGTTTTTCCATACCCATAGCAGGACTCATGGCACGGCGGGAGTTCTGGGGCAAAGATGTTGTGGAGTCAATTATTACCTTACCCTTAGTACTTCCGCCTTCTGTTATCGGTTTTATGCTGCTTGTTGTCTTCGGAAAGAACGGTCCCTTAGGCGTGTTTCTTGAACAGTTCTTTCATACGAGAGTTGTTTTTACTATCGAGGGAGCAGTGATTGCGGCAGTTGTGGTTTCCTTCCCGCTGATGTATCAATCTGTAAGGGTTGCCATGGAAAATGTTGACCAAAACCTGGAAAGGGCTGCCCGCACCTTAGGAGCGAGGGAAATAAGGGTGTTTTTCACCATTACTTTGCCGCTGGCTTGGAATGGTATTATTGCCGGTTTGGTTCTGGCTTTCGCTCGGTCCTTGGGGGAATTCGGAGCGACCTTGATGATCGCCGGAAATATCCCCGGCAGAACTCAAACCATGCCTTTGGCTATCTACTTTGCCAATGAATCGGGAGATATGCGTACGGCGAGTATCTTGGTTATGATCATGACCTCCTTCAGCTTTCTGGTAATTTATGGCTTGAATCGCTGGGGGAAAGGAGCACGACGAGATTCGCGGGGAGGCGGGACAAATGCTTAAGGCACATTTTAAAAAGAAATTACCCTCCTTTGAGCTGGAGGTTGATGTTTCCATAAGTAACGGTATTCTCGCTCTCGTCGGGCATTCCGGTGCCGGTAAAACGACGATTCTGCAATGTGTGGCAGGCCTCCAGACCCCATCTTGGGGAGAAATCGCGATTTCCAACAAACCAGTCTTCTCTTCCGAATTAGGGACAAATGTTCCTATTCGTAAACGGCGTATCGGGTATCTTTTTCAAGATTATGCTTTATTTCCCCATATGACGGTTGAGAAAAATGTCCTGTATGGCAAACCGAAAAAAGGGAGTGCGTCCGAACAAGTTCTTACCGCCGGAGATGTGCTGGAGATGCTCAAAATTGGACATCTTCGGAATCGTTATCCTAGTCAGATTTCAGGGGGAGAGAAACAAAGGGTTGCCCTTGCTCGAGCTTTAATGACGGAACCGGAATTGTTGCTGCTCGATGAACCTCTCTCGGCTCTTGATCAAAACACCCGCAGCACCCTCCAGCAAGAGCTGCTTAAGCTGCAAGCACAATGGAAGATTCCTTTTGTTCTTGTGACTCATGATCTTCAGGAAGCTGAAATGTTAGGCGATCAAATCATTAAAATTGATCATGGCCAACAGGAGATAATCAAGGAACAGGGGGAACAGGGAAAACCGGAAAAGCTAGAATTGGTCAGGGGACTTAATAATGCCCGGTAGGCGGCTCTATCGTTCATCAATATAATTGTGCATGATTATAATTTGAAGTTTACTGAGAGGTATAGGTGAAGAAATCCGCAGGTGATGTTCCTGAAATTTAATAAGTTTGCCTCCGAGCCAGAAGGATCTAAAGAGTACATTTCACAACTGAATGCATCTATGGTCGCTGGACAGGATTTTTTATCCTCAGGGTGTTCCTGGAAACGGGTATGCCTTCACGTTTTTGAAAAGGAGCAGCATGGAATACCGGTAAGACTATCGGTTTATTAATGGCTCCCTTTTTAGGGAGCCATTATTTACGCTCTCAGTCACCATGCTGCGAAACGGCACCTTTCCTTGAGCATCAGTTCAAACCATGTGTTCTTTTTCTTAAATCTTGCCGCATATGGTATTTAACTTGAGCTATTTATGGGCTTGAAGCAAGACTAGTGGATAAATAATGATCTTTAGAGAGAAGGGAAAGGGGGACATTTTGTTTAGCATTTTAAGCGGAATTGATTTTTCTCCCTTATGGATTTCTCTCAGAGCAGCAACACTGGCAACCTTTGTGACCTTCTTTTCCGGCCTGGCGGCTGCAAGTTTTGTTTCAGCTTATCGGGGAAAATTTAAGGGGGTAATTGACGGCCTTCTTACTTTACCTCTGGTTCTGCCTCCTACCGTCGTTGGATTTTTGCTGCTTTTAGTTTTGGGCAAAAACGGTCCTTTGGGCAAATTGCTGCTGGCTATTGGCACGACGGTCATCTTTTCTTGGCCCGCTACGGTCATTGCAGCTTCAGTAGTGGCATTTCCCTTAATGTATCGGACTGTGCGCAGTGCTTTTGAGCAAATTGATCCCACGATTATTTATGCCGCTCGTACTTTGGGTGTCTCAGAATGGAAGATATTTTGGAAGATAACCATTCCTTTGGCCTGGCCCGGGGTAGCCGCTGGGACAGTATTAGCTTTTGCCAGGGCCTTGGGTGATTTTGGCGCGACGCTGATGGTCGGCGGCAATATTCCGGGAGAAACACTGACGATTCCTGCAGCTATCTTTTTTGCCGCCGACGGAGGAGATATGGAAAAGGCTCTGTTATGGGTAATCCTAATTTTTATCATTTCGCTGATCGTTATGACTCTTATGAATTATTGGTCGGATTACCAGCGCAAGACTATTGTTGCAGGCGGCAGGGAATAACATGGGATTGATTGTTGATATCCGCAAAGAATTAGCGGGTTTTGAACTCAAGGTTAACTTTGCAACTCAGGGAGAGGTTTTAGGTTTTTTAGGGGCTTCCGGTTCAGGCAAAAGCATGACTTTACGCTGTATTGCCGGTATAGAATCCCCTGACCGGGGGCGGATTGTCCTTAACGGCCGCGTCTTGTTTGATTCTCAAAAAGGCATTAATCTGCCTTGCCGGCGCAGGAAGGTCGGCTATGTCTTTCAAAATTACGCGTTGTTTCCCCATCTGACGGTTGAAGAAAATATTGGCTTCGGAATTGGAGAACGGAAGCGTGAAGATCGCCAGGCGATCATCAAAGAAATGGTTACGATGATCAAGTTGGAGGGCTTAGAAAAGAGATATCCCAGTCAGCTCTCAGGAGGCCAACAGCAGCGAGTTGCCCTGGCCAGGGCCTTGGCAGCAAAGCCCGAAGTCTTGCTTTTAGATGAACCCTTTTCCGCTCTGGATGATTATTTGAGAAACCACATGGTCAAACAATTAACGGAGACTTTGGCGGGGTATTCCGGGGCGACTTTGTTTGTAAGCCATAATATCGAGGAAGTCTATCGGGTATGCCAAAGTTTGATTCTCTTGTCACGAGGGAAAATCGAAGGGAAAGGAGGGACTGAGGAGGTATTTAAAGCTCCCTCGTCGCTGGCGGCGGCCCAATTAACGGGGTGTAAAAATATTTCCCCTGCCAATTACATATCACCTTTTAAGCTGGAAGCCTTAGCTTGGGGCATTACCTTAAAAACTGAGATTAGGCTCTCACGACAAGTTACCCATGTGGGTGTTCGTGCCCATTTGATCGAAGCTGCCGCTGGGGAAATGAAGGAGAACGTATTTCGCTGCCGACTTAATTTTATAAGCGAAGGGCCATCCAGAATATCGGTTTATCTGGCGGTAGAGCAAGACCATCAAGGGCAGGGCAGCCAGCTGCTGGAATGGGAAATGACTCCGCAAATGTGGCTGGCAATGAAAGATCAGCCGCAGCCCTGGTGCTTGAGAATAGCTCCCGAAGACTTGATTATTTTCTAAATATTCTTTTGATTTTTAAGAAGAGGGGGAGGAAAATAGGATGTTTTCTGGAATAAAGAACTCAAAAGGAAGTCGAGTTATCTTAGGAGTGCTTAGCTGCATTATTCTACTCATGTTAGTATCCATCTCTGGGTGCTCAAGCAGTGTTAAGGACGCTTCAACTACAGCAGCCAGCGGTGCCGGTCAAAGCAAGCAAATTAAACTTGTCATTTCTACAGCCCCTAGTCTAAAAGGTTCCTTTGATGAAATAAAAACTCTGTATGAGACTAAAAATCCCCAAGCAGCTTTGACGTTTAATTACGGGCCCTCAGGCTCACTGCAGAGTCAAATCGAGCAAGGGGCAGGCACGGACATTTATATTTCACAGGGTAAGCCCCAGATGGATGCTTTGGAACAAAAAGGGCTTATTCAGAAAGATTCAAGGTTTAATTTGTTAAGTGATGAACTGGTTTTAATTGTCAATAAAGACAATACTTCTATTAGAAGCTTTGAAGATTTAAGCAAACCTGAGGTTAAGAAAATCGGCATCGGCGAAGCTAAAACTGTTCCGGCGGCTAAGACGACTCAGGAAACTCTGACGAGTCTCAAATTGTGGGATAAATTAAAACCTAAGATGGTCATTGGTAAGGACCTGATGCAAATTATGGCCTACGTCGAAACGGGAAATGCTGATGCCGGCTTTGTCTGGGATACCATAGCTATCACTTCGGATAAGGTAAAAGTTGTGGCAACTGCACCTGCCGCTTCCCATTCTCCCATCGTCTTACCGGCTGCCATTGTCGCCTCTTCTAAAAACAGCAATGCTGCTGCCAAATTCTTAGCCTATTTGCAGAGTGACGAGGCTATGAAAATTTTTAATAAGCATGGTTTTGTGAAGGGAAAATAATTGGAATCTTGAGGTGGATAGAAATGCTTTATATTAGTGATGAAACGATTGAACATTGGCTCCGGGAAGATGTGCCTTATCTTGATTTAACGACGCAGTCTCTTGGTATTGGTGCCTTGAAAGGCAGGATAGTTTTTAAAGCGAGAGAATTTACTGTGTTATCCGGAGTTGAGGAGGTATTAAGGATCTTTGCTAAGCTGGGAATTACGCCGGTTCGATCCTTGCCGTCGGGCACTATTGTTAATAAAGGGGATGTCTTTATTGAAGCCGAAGGATTAGCTTCAAACCTGCATATGGCTTGGAAAGTGTCGCTGAATATCCTTGAATACTCTTCGGGTATTGCCACCAGGACTAAGAAGATGGTGGATAAGATTCAAGCCGTTAATCCCAAGGCAGCTCTTTTGGCTACCCGTAAATCATTTCCGGGTACTAAAGAACTTTCTATCAAGGCGATTATCGCCGGAGGCGCTTTGCCACATCGCTTAGGATTGTCGGAGACAATTTTGGTGTTTAAGCAGCATATGGTTTTTCTCGGCGATGTTAATGATTTAGCGCAAAGAGTAAAAGAAATTAAAGCTCAGGTTTGTGAGAAAAAACTGATCGTTGAGGTGGAAACCATCGAGGATGCCCGTCTTCTGGCCGAAGCCGGTGTTGACGGATTGCAGTTCGATAAAATTCCAGCCTCGGATTTAAAAACCATTGTGGAGCAAATCAGGCAGATTAATCCCCAGATCACTCTGCTGGGGGCGGGCGGTATTAATGAAGGAAATATTGAAGAGTACGCTCGTACGGGAATTAATGGCCTTGTCACTACTTCGGTGTATTTCGGAAAACCCTCTGATATTGGAGTCAGCATGGAAAAGATAATTTGAGAAGTTAAATGATGAGTGAGATTAGACCTTGGAGATTTTGAAAGGAGCGAGAAAGCCATGGAGTGGTTTACCTTAACGATTGACGGGCGGGAAGTTTGCGTTCCCAAGGGGACAACAGTACTTGAAGCATGTAGCCTGAATAATATTCCGATCCCCACCTTGTGTCATAATCCGGAACTAACGCCTTCCGGTTCCTGTCGTTTGTGTGTGGTTCAAATTGAAGGAATGCGCAATCTTCCCCCGGCATGTGCTACACAAGTTACCCAGGGGATGAAGGTGGAAACTCAGACTCCCAAGGTAAGAAATGCACGTAAAATGATTTTGGAATTGTTAGTTGCCAGTCATCCCTTGGATTGCATGACTTGTCAAAAGCTCGGCAGCTGTCTCTTGGCGAAGTATGCTTATGAATATGGTGTTAAAGGGAACGTCTTTCAGGGTGAAAAACACGACCTTCCCATTGACGACACCAATCCCTACATTTTACGGGACTTGAATAAATGCATCCTCTGCGGAAAATGTATTGCCACCTGTGAGGCGGTATCTGAGCGCAGTGTGATCGGGTTCGCCTATCGGGGATTTAAGACTAAGGTCGCTACATTCATGGATACGGATTTAAAAGATTCGGCTTGTGTCTATTGTAACAGGTGCGTCTCTGTCTGCCCCGTGGGGGCTCTTATGGATAGGAGCATGATCGGTAAAGGCAGAGAGTGGGAGTTAACAACAGAAGAAGTGACGTGTACGTTTTGTGAGTCAGGCTGCAAATTCAACCTTAACTTTAAGAACGGTAACATGGTGGGAGTTACAGCCAAAGCAGCCGCTCATGGCCGCCCTCTTTGCCTGAAGGGCCGAATCGGTTCTGATTTCAGGTATAATTCTGAGCGCACTGCAAGGCCTTTTGTGAAACAGGACGGGGAATTTGTGCAGGTGACTTGGGGAGAATTTTTAGGCCTTGGCGACATTCTGGAAAAGATTAATTCCTTGGTATAGAGTTTAACTGCTGTTGAGAAATGGGTTTAGCTTTAAAGCTTCAAGGAGTCTATTTTCTCAAATAGATCTAAAAGAAATAAGTCGATTTCCAAATAAAAATCATGCGGAGTCATATTTGATTATAATAACCCAACTAAGGATCGTTCTAAATCATATATTATAACTAGTAAGTTTGACCTAACAACAATTAGAGACCTATTTAAATAATATAAGGAAGCAATTGTTTTCCTATCTGGAGAAAATAATTGCTTCCTTTATTAGTGGAACAATTATAATAATTAACCCTCTCCGCCAGCCAGAATGAACTCGAGTAATCACTCTAGCGACAGTGATTACTTCTACGACCTCACACCTTAGGAATCCGCAAATACTTTGGTTCTTCTAGATTGAGATGCTGCTAAGGCTAAGATTACTGATTACTGTACGCTTCTGTTAAGCTCGTCGACGACGTCTCTCAAGGTTAACATGCCAAACATGGTTTTAGGAAACCCAGCCGTGGGAGCTACTAACATCATGGCATGTTCAATTTCTTCTTGCGTACATCCGCCTGTTAACGCTTTGAGGATATGCGTCCTCAATGCATAGGGATATTGACATTCAGTGGATAAAGCGACTTTAATTAACCAGCAAGTTTTTTGATCAAGGGGACCTGTTTCATGGACTAGCTTGCCATAGGTTTCGTAAGCCTGATAGATTTGCTCGTGGTTGGTTGTGAAATACTTTAAATTTTCTTCAATGGTGTCCAGATTGTCAAAGTAATCGTCCAAACTGTTTTCCTCCCCATAAGTTTAATGTTAATTTGGCAATAGATGGTCAAATTTATTCTCCCGGCATCGATCTTTTATCCGGTTGTTAAGTCCTTACCTCTATAAGTGGGAGTGGGTTCTTCGTAAACTCAGGTGGGGTCAAGTCCTCCTTCGCCGCTTAGTACTCCTATTAGGAAAGGCGACTCGGCAATAATGTCCACTGGACATTATTGTATCTGAAGACCAAATATTCGGCTTTAACAGAACGAGTTCACTGATGTTTTACGCGATTCTTGCGGAGTCCCCTTACTATCTGATATACTTTATGTTTAGGATGGATCAGTTGAAATTTTGAACTATTATTTCTGGATATAGAAATGAGGGGGAAGACCTTGGCACAGGCTTCGCAACGTATTCGTAACTTTTCTATTATTGCGCACATTGATCACGGTAAATCCACGCTGGCGGATCGCTTAATTGAATATACGGGAGCTCTAAGTAAGCGTGAAATGGAGGAACAGGTCCTTGATTCCATGGACTTGGAGCGTGAGCGGGGGATAACGATTAAGCTTCAGGCGGTACGTCTCAGTTATCAGGCTAAAGATGGTGAGGTTTATGAGCTGAACCTTATTGATACCCCGGGGCATGTCGATTTCACCTATGAGGTATCCAGGAGCCTGGCAGCTTGCGAAGGAGCCTTGCTCGTGGTTGATGCTGTTCAGGGAATTGAAGCTCAAACCCTGGCCAATGTTTATTTGGCGTTGGAGAACAATCTGGAAATTATTCCGGTAATTAATAAAATTGATCTTCCCAGTGCTGAACCTGAGCGGGTGCAGCAAGAGATCGAAGATGTCATCGGCCTGGATGCCAGTGATGCTATTCTTGCTTCGGCTAAAGTGGGAACCGGTGTGGAGGAAATCTTAGAGAGAATCGTGACTATGGTTCCACCTCCGCAAGGAGATGACGATGCTCCTTTGAAAGCCTTGATTTTTGACTCGAAGTTTGATGCTTATAAAGGAGCAATCTCTTATGTACGGGTGGTTGAAGGACGCGTAGCCAAAGGGACAACCATGAAGATGATGTCCACGGGAAAGGAATTTGAAGTAACAGAAGTGGGTGTATTCACGCCTGCTATGAAAATCGTCGAAGAACTGAAAGCCGGGCAAGTTGGTTTTATCGCGGCCAGCATTAAGAATGTGAAGGACACTCAAGTTGGGGATACAATTACCGATGCCGAACGTCCTGCGGCCGAACCACTGCCGGGATATCGGAAGTCCACCCCGATGGTCTTCTGCGGGCTTTACCCTGTGGAAACCAATGATTATAACCGCTTGCGGGATTCTTTGGAGAAGCTTCATTTAAATGATGCCAGCTTGGTGTTTGAACCGGAAACCTCAGCTGCTCTGGGTTTTGGCTTTCGCTGCGGATTTTTGGGCCTGCTCCACATGGAGATTATTCAGGAACGTTTAGAGAGAGAATATGATTTGAATCTCATAACTACGGCTCCGAGTGTTATCTATAAAGTGAAGAATATTCTTGGAGAAGTCCTGGATATTGACAACCCTGCCAATCTTCCGCCTGTCGATCAAATTGAGACGATTGCTGAACCGGTAGTTAAAGCGACGATTCTGGTTCCCGCTGATTTTGTTGGGCCGATCATGGAACTGAACCAGGAAAAACGCGGGACTTATCTGGCGATGGATTATGTGTCCAAGAGCCGGGTGAGACTGGTCTACGAACTTCCCCTTAGTGAAATCGTCTTCGATTATTTTGATGAATTAAAATCCCGGACCAAAGGGTATGCTTCTCTTGATTATGAGTTAGCAGGCTATAAAGAGTCGGATTTAGTTAAAATTGATGTTCTTTTAAATGGCGAGTTGGTGGATGCTCTTTCCTTTATTGTTCACCGGTCGAAATCCTATAACCGGGGCAGAAAACTGGTGGAAAAGCTGCAAGGGATCATTCCGAGACAAATGTTTGAAATCCCCATTCAGTCTGTCATTGGCAATCGGGTAATTGCCCGCGAAACGGTGCGTGCTATGCGCAAAGATGTTCTGGCGAAGTGTTACGGAGGAGATATTTCCCGTAAACGAAAACTCCTCGAGAAGCAAAAAGCGGGGAAAAAGCGCATGAAACAGGTTGGAAATGTTGAAATTCCCCAGGATGCCTTTATGGCCGTATTAAAGATTGAAGATTAAATGGCTAAATTAAGAAGGAGAGAGGTAAAAATCATGCCTTCTCTATATGTTCACGTTCCTTTTTGTATTCAAAAGTGTGATTATTGTGCTTTCTATTCTCATGGACTAACAGATTACTCTAAAGAACTTATCCCCTTATATTTAGAGGGCCTTGAAATGGAAATGGCCAATCATCAAAAAGATGCTCCGCAGGGAGTATCTTCTCTTTTTATTGGAGGAGGCACTCCGACAGCGCTGCCCCTTGAAAATTTGGACCATCTTCTGAAGCTCATTATCCGTAATTTCTCTTTTGCTGAGCGGGCGGAGAAGACGACAGAAGGAAATCCGGGCACTCTTACGCGAGAGAAGCTGATCTTGCTGCGGGAATACGGAATCAATCGCTTTTCTTTAGGGGTTCAAGCCTTTGATGATAACCTTTTGAGAAACGTCGGACGGATACACAGCGCTCAACAGGCGCGTGATGGCGTTCAGCTTTTAAGAACCCTGGGATTCGCGAACATAAATTTGGACTTAATGTTTGGACTTCCCGGGCAATCAATGAGCTTATGGAAGAAGTCTGTTGAAGAAGCCTTGTCGTATAGACCGGAACATCTTTCTCTCTATGGGTTAATGCTGGAGGAAGGGACTCCGTTGTATGACCGCTTTGGAGAAGGCTTAGATGGGGCGGAATCAACCGGCGCTCAAGGTTTGCCTGACGATGATGTTCAAGCGGACATGCAGGAATGGGCTGTGGAACACTTGGAGAAGGCCGGTTACCTTCATTATGAAACGTCAAATTTTGCTCTTCCCGGCTTTGAATGCCGGCATAATTTGGGTTATTGGCGCGGAGAAGAGTATTTGGGCTTAGGTCCAGGCGGAGTATCTTGTCTTAAACGAATTCGGCAAAAGAATGTGGAAAATGTGCGGGCTTATTGGGCAAGTCTTCATGAAGGGAAGGAACCTCTTGATGAAGAAGGGAAAGAGATGTTGTCTCTCGAGGACTGTATGGCTGAACGGATGATTTTGGGATTGCGGCTGCGTGAGGGTGTTAGCTTTACGAAGTTTCGTGAGGATTTTGGCGTTGATCTAAGGAATATTTATGGGGATGTCTTGGAACGCTATCGTAATAGGGATTGTTTTGTGATCAGGGGTGATCGTTTGAGCTTGAATGAGAAGTATGCGTTTGTGGCGAATGGGATATTACGGGAATTCGTCAGGGGCGCAGGGTGACCCAGCCCTCGGGTCGTACGCTCGCAGAGCAAACTAACCGTTCCAGCGACTGGTTTGGGGAGCGGGGGTTCCAGCCATAAGCGCCCTCCGTGGCGCTATGGCTGCGGCGCACGTCCTGTGCGCCGCCCCGTATCTGGGGTCGGTCGCTGGAACGGAAGTTTGCTGGGCTGCTTCCGTAAAGACCTCGTGCTCGTGTCACACTGCGCCCTGGGCTCTGGAGGTGTGGGGTGTGGGTGTAATTCTTTGAAGGATGTGAAGGTTTTAGATCTTGGGAGTTTGGGAGACGGCACATTTCATGTGCGTCGTCTGTCTTGGGCCTGTTGGGGTGTGTCGGTGTGTCGGGGGGACGGTCCTTTTGACACGATTTATCTGGGGATCGGTCGCTGGAACGGAAGTTTGCTGGGCTACTTCTGTAAAGACCTCGTGCTCGTGTCACGCTGCGCCCTGGGCTTTGGGGGTGTGAGACGGGCGCATACGGATTCAAGGTGTGTCAGTAGGACCGTCCCTTTGACACGTTTCTGGCTGTGAATTGCTTAAAAAGCTTCTTAAAATAGGGCATATTATATGGGAAAATGATTCTTGACAAAGATATAAGAGCGTGGTAATGTGAAGACATAAAATGTTAGCACTCATTAGAGGAGAGTGCTAACAACTCCAGGTAACAGTGAAAGGCGGGAAGCATGAATGCAAATGGATGAGCGTAAACGAAAAATACTTCGAGCGATTGTTCAGGATTATATTGCTACCGCTGAACCGGTTGGTTCGCGAACTATTGCTCGAAAGTTTGATTTGGGAGTTTCTCCGGCTACAATTCGCAATGAGATGGCGGATTTGGAGGAGCTGGGCTTTATTGAACAGCCCTATACGTCGGCGGGACGAATTCCTTCGGATGCCGGTTATCGATATTTTGTTGATTGTTTAATGGGTGCTCAAACTCTAAGTGATGAGGATAAGGAAATTATTGAACGGGAAAGTACAAAGAAGATTTGTGAGATTCAAGAGGTTGTTTCCCAAACCAGCAGGTTGCTTTCGGAGTTAACGAGCTTGACTAGTTTAGTTCTCGGTCCGCAAAAGGGAAAAAGTGCTTTTGGCAAGATGCATTTTCTGCCTTATCAGCCGGGTCAGGTTATTATGGTGATTGTCAAGGAAAATGGGGTTGTTGAAAATCATATCGTTGATGTGGGTGATAATCTGACGGCGGAAGATCTTCAGAAGGTTGCTGATGTTTTTAATCAGAAAATGAAGGGGTATTCGTTAAGTCAAGTTAAGCGAAGTATGCTGCATGAGATTTATAGTGAATTGTCCCGGCAAAGGCATCTGATCGATAATGCTTTAGAAATGCTTGATGCTATCTTGGATGGCAGTGAAGAAGATGAGCCTATTTATTTGGGCGGAACGCTTAATATGTTAAATCAGCCCGAATTTCGGGATTTAGATAAAGTTAAAAGCTTGTTCAAGGTGTTTGAGGAAAATGAGCCTCTGAAGAAACTTCTGCTCCCTCGTCAGGAAGGACTAAATGTTACCATCGGTGGGGAGAATACTCTGAAGGAATTCCGGGATTGCAGTGTGATTTCGGCGACTTACAAGGTGAATGGGAAGACTATTGGTGCTGTGGGGGTCTTGGGACCGACGCGAATGGATTATGGTAAGGTGATTGCCATTGTAGATTTTATGACAAAAAGTTTGACTGAGGTACTGGCGCGGGGTAAACCGCGCGGATATAAGTGATGTTTGAACCTTTTGGTTCATTCCATATAAAATTTAGAGTACGTGAGGTGATTGCGAATGGCGGAAAAAAAAGAAGAAAATCTTAAGGATCAATCGTCCGAAGTGAACGAGGAATATACAGCCAGCGAATCAAGCAGTTCTGAAGAAGCTAATACTCAAGAAGATAATTCAAATAGCAAAGATATGGCTCCTGCCGAGAAAATTTTGGCCCTGGAAGCTGAGCTTACTCAGGTCAAGGCTAAGGCGGATGAATACTACGATCGCTTCTTGCGTTTGCAGGCTGAGTTTGATAACTATAGGAGACGAACTCAAAAAGAAAAGACGGAAATCGTTAAATATGCCTCTGAACAGCTTGTGAGCGAGTTGCTGCCGGTTTTAGACAATTTTGAACGGGCTACGAGTTCTGCCCAAAATAATCCCGATATAACAGCTTTTTCACAGGGTGTCGATATGATTCTTCGTCAGCTGCAGACGGCTTTGAGCAAAGTTGGCTTAAAACCGATGGAAGCTGTGGGTCAACCTTTTGATCCTAATCTTCATGACGCTGTTATGAGAGTTGAATCTGAAGATCATCCGGAAAATACCGTGGTGGAGGAATTGCAAAAAGGTTATTTTCTGAAAGAAAAAGTACTGCGTCCCTCGATGGTTAAAGTTTCGAATTAGTGAGTTATTGAATTGAAGGAGGAAATTAGTCATGAGTAAAGTTATAGGTATTGACTTAGGTACTACAAACTCTTGCGTATCCGTTATGGAAGGCGGAGAGGCTGTTGTTATTCCAAATGCTGAAGGGAACCGTACAACTCCCTCGGTAGTGGGTTTTTCTAAAACAGGAGAACGTTTGGTGGGTCAAGTTGCTAAACGTCAGTCTGTCTCCAATCCTGAGAAGACTGTTATTTCTATTAAACGTCATATGGGTTCTGACTATAAAGTAAAAATTGATGATAAGCCCTACAGTCCGCAAGAAATTTCGGCAATGATTCTGCAGAAACTTAAAACAGATGCTGAAGCTTACCTAGGTCAAACTGTAGATAAAGCAGTAATTACTGTCCCGGCCTATTTTACAGATGCTCAACGTCAAGCAACAAAAGATGCCGGTTCTATTGCCGGTCTGGAAGTATTACGGATTATTAACGAACCGACGGCTGCTGCTCTGGCCTATGGTTTGGATAAAGAACAAGATCAAACCGTTTTAGTCTATGACCTTGGCGGCGGAACTTTCGATGTTTCAATCCTCGAATTAAGTCAAGGTATGGTAGAAGTTAAAGCAACCAGCGGTAACAACCACTTAGGCGGTGACGACTTCGACCAACGTCTCATCGATTATATGGTGGCCGAGTACAAGAAGAGCAACGGCGTTGATTTAGCGAATGACCGTGTTGCCCTGCAGCGTTTAAAAGAAGCAGCTGAAAAAGCAAAAATTGAGCTTTCCGGTGTTACAAGCTCTAACGTTAATCTTCCCTTTATCACAATGACGGAGCAAGGTCCGCAGCACTTAGATATGAACATTTCTCGAGCTAAATTCGAAGAGATTATCGCTGATTTGGTCGAAGCAACACTTGGACCTACTCGCCAAGCCATTGAAGATGCCAAACTCAGTTGGAAAGACATTGATCAAATTATTTTAGTCGGTGGTTCAACACGGATTCCTTCTGTCCAAGAGGCCATTCGCAAATTAAGCGGTAAAGAACCTCACAAAGGTGTTAACCCGGACGAAGTTGTTGCTATGGGTGCTTCTATTCAAGGCGGCGTACTCAGCGGTGAAGTTAAAGACATGATCTTATTGGATGTTACCCCGCTGTCCTTGGGAATTGAGACCCTTGGCGGAGTATTCACCAGAATTATTGATCGTAACACGACCATTCCGACGACAAAATCCCAAATCTTCTCCACTGCAGCGGATAATCAGACTTCAGTTGATATTCATGTACTGCAAGGGGAACGTGAGATGGCCAGTTATAACAAAACTTTAGGCCGTTTCCAACTCACAGGTATTCCAGCTGCACCTCGCGGTATTCCTCAAATTGAAGTTAAATTTGATATTGACGCAAATGGGATCGTGCACGTTTCCGCCAAAGACATGGCTACAGGCAACGAGCAGAAAGTTACGATTACGTCTTCTACAGGTCTCTCCAAAGATGATATTGAAAAAATGAAACAAGATGCCGAACTTCATGCTGATGAGGACAAAAAACGTAAAGAATTAATTGATGCTAAGAACCAAGCCGATTCAATGGTTTATCAAACCGAAAAAACCCTGAAGGATTTCGAAGGTAAGGGTGATGCGGGAGAACTTGATAGTATCAAGAAAGCCCTTGAAGAACTTAAGACCGCAGCCGCTACGGACGATGTTGCTGAAATTAATGCTAAATCAGAGGCTTTGACCAAAGTGCTGCATCCCTATGTTGAGAAAATGTATCAACAGCAAGCTGCTAATGCACAAAATGCTGGAGCTCAGCCCGGCGGAGAAGGTTCTGCCAAGAAAGACGATGATGTTGTAGATGCTGAATTTACAGAGGTTGATAAGGATAAATAGGGAGCCGAGGGGTACGCGGCAAGATCCTAGGTAAGCCATTGCCGAGCAGCCCCCTTATAATAGATGCGCAGCGGACTAAGAGGCTGCCGAGCCGAATGGTTCGCTGCGCAAAAAAAATTGGGTGCAAGGGTTTTCCGGACTTTTGTGCCCGCCTTTTGTTTGTTTTGGATAAATTTAGATTTTCTAAGATAAGGATATTACCTTGTGCTTAAACACGAAGGATCATATAATACTAGAGGACTTTATTTTAAGCTTACTATCCTTAATATGGGCAAATCTTTTCTTTATGGTGTCCTGTAAAGGCCTTAAGGTGATTTATACCTTTAACAGGTTAATTTAGAAACCTAAGATTAATGAAACTCTTAAACAGGTTAAAATGTTGGAAAGTGCGAATGGCTATAGGAGTGATGGAGGAAACCATGAAACGCGATTACTATGAGGTGCTCGGGGTTGAGCGATCGGCCAGTGACCAGGAAATTAAGAAGGCCTATCGAAAATTAGCCCGTCAGTATCATCCTGATGCTAACCCGGGTGATAAAACTGCCGAGGAAAAGTTTAAGGAAGTTGCTGAGGCCTATGATGTTTTAAATGATCCCGACAAAAAAGCGCGGTATGACCAATTTGGGCATGCCGGATTTGATCCCAGCCAGGGCGGCGGAGGCTTTGGGGACATGGGAGGTTTTGGTGATATTTTTGATATGTTCTTTGGAGGCGGCGGCGGACAGCGGCGCAATGGCCCGCAGCGAGGCGCTGATTTGCGTTATGCCATGTCTTTAACCTTTGAAGAGGCTGTTTTTGGTGCGGAAAAGGAAATACAGATTCCGAGAGACGAGACATGTACGGAATGTCAGGGCTCCGGTGCAGCTCCGGGTACGCAACCGACGACTTGCTCTCAGTGTCATGGCAGCGGGCAAGTTAAAATGACCCAACGCACGCCCTTTGGGCAGATACAGACGGCCCGAACCTGTCCGACTTGTCAAGGAGAAGGCCGAACAATTAGTACTCCCTGTTCCACTTGCCATGGAAAAGGAAAAGTTCGTAAGGTTAAAACGATTAAAATCAATGTTCCTGCTGGTTCGGAAGACGGCCTGAATTTAAGGCTGAGCGGAGACGGCGAAGCCGGAGCTAAGGGCGGACCTGCGGGAGACCTTTATATCGTTCTGCAGGTTAAACCGCATAAATTCTTTGATCGCGAAGGTAATGATGTCTATTGTGAAATTCCGATTACCTTTATTCAGGCCGCTTTGGGCGCGGAAATAGATGTGCCGACCCTGGATGGAGTTGTGAAGATGAAGGTGCCTGAGGGTACTCAGACTTCAACGGTCTTTCGTCTTAAAGGGCATGGCGTTCCCTATCGCCGCGGCAGCGGTCGAGGAGATCAGCATGTGCGGGTAATTTTGACTACACCGACAAAGTTGAATGAGAAGCAAAAACAACTTCTGCGTCAATTTGGTGAGGCTACTCCTGATCATCAACAAATGGGTAAGAAATCCTTGTTTGAGAAATTTAAAGAAAACCTCCGGGATGCAATGGGTTAAAAATTTAGGTTAATAGAGATAAAAGGAGCATAACATGGATTGGCGTGAAGTGGCGGTGACAATTTCGGCAGAAGGGGAAGAAATTGTTGCCGATCTTTTTTATCAGTTAGGATGTCCGGGTGTCAGTGTCGATGATCCGGAAATTTTACGAGGATACATAGAATCAGGGTCTTGGGATTTCCACGATTTTGGCGAAGTTGAAGCAACGGGAACTATAGTGATTAAAGGCTATTTCCCTGAGGACAATGAACTTTCTGCCAAAGTGCAAAGACTCGATCAGGGAATTCGGGACCTGTTGGAGCGTTTTCCAAACTGGGTCGTTCAAGTCAAAGGAATTTCGTTAAAAGAAGAAGATTGGGCGACGGCTTGGAAGGCTTATTTTAAACCTGCCCGAATTGGCAAGCGGTTTTTAATTAAGCCGAGCTGGGAGCACGTAAATCCGGCGCCGGAAGATATCATACTCGAACTTGATCCGGGTATGGCTTTTGGGACCGGAACTCATCCGACAACGACTCTTTGCCTAAAAACATTGGAGAACATTGTTAAACCAGGCCAGAAGGTTTTTGATTTAGGGACTGGTTCGGGAATTTTGGCCATTGCTGCAGCCAAGCTGGGGGCTGAGGTTGAGGCTGTAGATCTGGATTCAGTAGCTGTCCGGGTCGCTCAAGAAAACGTAGATTTAAATCATGTAAGTGACAAAGTTCGTGTCTCGCGAGGGGACCTGGGGACAGTACTTAGAGGACAAGCTCAGGTTGTTATCGCCAACATCATTGCAGATGTTATTCTTATGCTGCTCGAGGATCTCAAAAGAATCTTAAGTCCGGAAGGAGAATTTCTGGCCTCCGGAATTATTGAACACCGGGCTTCTGATGTTGAGGAAGGTATGAAAAAGGCCGGTTTGGAAATCTTAGAACGAGTTGAAGATTCTGGCTGGATTCTATTTCGAGCAAGGTGGGCTAATTAATGCATCGGTTTAAGATTACGGAACTTGGTAAAAACGCTTTTTGGCTGCGAGGAACGGAACGAGATCATCTGGTTCGTGTGCTGCGCTTGACTCCGGGCGATAAGGTTTTGGGCTATGATAACAGCGGCATGGAATATACGGGTGTGATTTTGAAAATCGAAGAAAAAAGTGTGACTTGTCGGATTCTCAGCACTGATCATCCGGACGTGGAGGCCCATACCTCAGTTTTTCTGGTGGCCGGACTTTCCAAAGGGGAAAAAATGGAATGGGTTATTCAAAAAGGAACAGAGATTGGTATGGATGGCCTTTTTCCCCTGCGGGCAAAACGCTCTGTGATGCAGCTCGAGGGGAGTAAAGCTCAGGAACGTGTCGCCCGCTGGCAAAAAATTGCTGCGGAAGCTTCCAAGCAGTCTCACCGGGTAAAGGAACCCCAGATTGGGGAGGTTTGCAATTGGGGAGACCTGAAGGACAAGCTGCCTGAGGGAACTCAATGGCTGATTCCTTATGAGGAAGAGAAAACCCGGCGTTTGACTACGGTGCTGAGTACCTTTGATCCGAATCTGCCGATTGCTGTTTTGATCGGACCGGAGGGCGGGTTTGAGGCAGCTGAGGTGGCCAGGGCCAGTGAAGACCTGGGGGCGCAAAGCGTTTCGCTGGGACCGCGGATTTTACGGGCGGAAACGGCAGCCTTGGCGGCGCTGACGCTGGTGCTGGGGCATTTCGGGGACGTAGGGTGACCCAGCCCTCGGGTCGTGTCGGGGGGACGGTCCTTTTGACACGCTGGGCACATCCGGTGCCGTCGTCCATGGCGCTATGGCGGCGGCGCACGTCTTGTGCGACGCTCCGCGCCTGGGGTCGTCTCTCTAGAACGGAAGTTTGCTGGGCTGCTCCCGTAAAGCCCTCGGGCCTGTGTCACGCTGCGTCCTGGGCTTCAGGGGATGTTGGGGCTGTTCTTTGGATAGAAGGTAAGTTCCATTTTGGGCCTTTTCTTGGGAGACGGCACATTTCACGTGCACCGTCTGTAGTGAGTGATTAGCGTGTCGGGGGTGTGTCAAGAGGACCGTCCCCCCGACACGCTGGGCTTCGTGGAAAGTTGGGGCTTTTCTTGAGAGACGGCACATTTCATGTGCACCGTCTGTTGCCTATTTGTGTTAATTCGTGATATGCTGCGAATTAGAAGAACGTGGGAATTCTAAATATGATCGGAACTAGGAATCATAAGCCACGAAAAAGGTGAGTATTAATGGCTATAGAAATTGGACAAGTTAAAACAACCGCTGTTGAGTTCGAATCACGAACTCCGAACAATGAACCACGATCTGCCGTTTGTTTTCTGACCCTTGGCTGTAAAGTGAACCAAGCGGAAAGTGAAGCGTTGGCTCAGCTTTTTCGTGAGGCTGATTATGATGTGGTAAGTGCTTCAGAGGAAGCGGATGTTGTGGTTGTTAATACTTGTACTGTGACGAATACTGGAGGCAGTAAGTCGCGTCAGGCGATTCGCAGGATGATTAAGGTTCATCCGGAGAGTATTGTTGTGGTGACGGGATGTTATGCTCAAACTGCTCCTGGGGATGTTCTTGATATTGAAGGAGTGGACCTGGTTCTTGGGACTCAGGATCGTGGGAAAATCTTAGAGTGGATAGAGCGGGTTAAGCAGGAGCGCAGGCCGCAGAATGCTGTGCGTGGGATTGAGGATGCGGGTGAGTTTGAGGAGCTTCCTCAGCTCAATGAGGAAAATAGGACGAGGGCGTTTCTGAAGATCCAAGAGGGGTGCAATCAGTTTTGTACATATTGTATTATTCCTTACGCGCGGGGTCCTTTACGAAGCCGTCAGCCGGATAAGGCTCTTGCTGAGGCTAGGAGGTTGGTGGAGGAGGGTTACCCGGAAATTGTTCTGACAGGGATTCATACGGGGTTTTATGGTCAGGATTTGAACTCGGGTTGGAATTTAGCGCGTTTGATTCGTGAGCTGGTTGAAATTCCGGGGCTGCGCCGTTTGCGGCTGAGTTCGATCGAGCCGATGGAATATACGCCTGAGCTGATTGATTGTATTGCTTCTTCGGCTATTGTTTGTCCTCATGTACATATGCCATTGCAAAGCGGCAGTGATAGGGTATTAGTTCGTATGCACCGTCCTTATACATTACAGGATTATCGGGAGTTATTGCTTCGCTTACGACAAAGGATACCTGAACTTGCGGTTACGACGGATATTATTGTCGGCTTTCCGGGGGAGACAGAGGAGGATCATGCTTCGACGTTGAATTTTGTGAGGGAATGTGGTTTTGCGGGTGTGCACGTGTTTCCTTATTCCAAACGTCAAGGTACTCCTGCCGCTGATTATCCGGATCAAATTCTCAAGAAAGTTAAGGATCAACGGGTTAAGGAGTTAATGGCGGCTGCGCGTGAAAGTCAGGAAGCGTTTATGCGCAGATTTATTGGGAAACGGGTAGAAGTACTGGTGGAACGGGTTGATCCTGAGGGCAATGCTGTTGGACATACGCCCCATTATATTGAAGTTCATTTGCCGAGACAGCAGAATAAGCTCTGGTTTTCGCGTCAATTTGTTCAAGTTGTTTTGGAAGAGGATTATATTCCAAGGTAAATCTTAACCTTTAATGTTAAAACATGTCGTCGTTTGGTAAGTATGCAAAAGGATAGTTTGGATTATGATAAGGAGGCAAAGAAAATGTATAGTGACGATTGTATTTTCTGCAAAATTGCCCAACGCAAAATATCCAGTGACATAATTTATGAAGATGATCAAGTGGTGGCTTTTAAAGATATTCAGCCTTTAGCGCCTGTGCACTTGTTGGTAATACCCAAGAATCATCTGAGCAGCGTTAATGAGGTTACCTCTGAGTATGAGGGCCTGATTGGTCATCTTTTCGGGGTAATACGACGTTTAGCTCAAGAGTTCGGAGTGGCAGAGACGGGCTACAGAGTTGTGACCAATACTGGAGCTGATGGGGGCCAAGTTGTGGGACATCTTCATTTTCATTTACTCGGCGGGCAGGCGCTTGAGGCCAAAATCGGCTAGATGGCTTGCTGGCACGTGAATACCACGATATCATGATACTGTTATTATGATTAACAAGTCAGCTTGACGCAACTCGATTATTCCATTATAATTATAAAGTATATTGTGATGATCCAGTGGAGGGAGGGATAAGACAATGAGTGAAGTCAGAGTTGGTAAAAACGAATCCCTTGATGCCGCACTCCGCAGGTTCAAGCGTTCTTGTCAAAAGGCAGGGGTCAGTGCAGAAGCTCGTAAACATGAGGCCTACGAAAAGCCGAGCGTGAAAAGAAAGAAAAAGTCTGAAGCTGCACGTAAACGCAAGTTCAAGTAAGGAGTGTCTTGAATTGTCCCTGAAAGATCGCCTCGTTGAGGATATGAAGGTTGCCATGAAGGCCAAAGAGGAGGGGAAGGTAAGACTTTCCGTCATCCGAATGGTCAGGGCTGCTATAAAAAATGCTGAGATTGAGAAGCACATCGAATTCAATGATGACCAGGTTATTGAAGTTTTGGCACGAGAATTAAAATTGCGTCGAGATGCATTGGAAGTATTTGGTAAAGCGGATCGCCCTGAAAAGGTAAATGCTTTGGAAGAGGAAATTGCCATCCTGAAGGAATACCTTCCTCAACAGCTTTCCGAAGGGGAAATTCGCCAACTCGTACAAGAGACCATTGCCGCAGTGGGGGCACAGACCCCTAAGGATCTCGGCAAAGTCATGGGTGCTTTGTCACCGAAGACTAAAGGTCGGGCAGATGGCAAAGTTGTCAATCTTATTGTACGCGAAATGCTCGGGGCATAATATTTGAAGATGAGAAAAGACTCGGTGGCGTAAGCCTCTGGGTCTTTTTGCCTTATCAAGGCGACGTTAAAGTTTTCTCTACATAATCAGCAAGAATTAGATCGTGGGCTTGGACTATTCTGGCTCTTTCCCTCATAGATTTTTACAGAGGGGAGGAGCTTTTTGTGTTTAAAAAAATTCAAACAAGTGTCGGAGATATTTTGGATTTTCCGCCGGATGTTGCTGGAGAGGGTCCGAAAATTACGATAACGGGAAGACAACAAATTTTAATTGAGAATTACCAAAGCATTATTAATTTTTCGGAGGAAGAAATTCGTCTGGAAACAGCCGATGGAGAAGTTTTCCTCAGGGGCAAGGGGTTTGTCCTCAAAACTATTTTGGCCACGGAGCTGCGGATTGAAGGGGAACTAAACGCTTTAAGCTTTGAGGAAGGGGTAGAAAAAAATGTTTGACCGGTTGAGAACATTTTGGCAAGGAAGAGTTTTTTTTATAGCTCGGGGCGAACAATTGCCGCACTTTCTCAACTACGTCTTGCAAGAGGGCGTGGCTCTTTATCATACGCAGCGCTCTGAGCGGGGAATGCGGGCTCAAGTCCGGCTTGATGATTTTCGGCGTTTGAAAAGGGCCGCCCGGAGAACTCATACGAGGGTGCATATTATTGCCAAATATGGCTGGCCTTTTGTAGCAGCACGTTGGTGGAGAAGAAAAGGACTAATAGCCGGGATAGCTGTTATCGCTGTGGGACTGACAGTTTTATCCCAGCTTGTTCTTGTCATCTCTGTAACAGGCAATCGTACTGTTGAGACTTCGGAAATTATACAGCGAGCAGAAAAACTAGGCTTAAGAACTTGGACCTATTCGAAAGGATTAGACTTAAATAAGATTGCTAAAACCTTGCAGGAGGAATTGCCGGATGCAGCATGGGTTGGATTGGAACGCAATGGAACTGAGATTGTAATTAAGATTTCGGAAAAGATCAGGCCGTCGATTCCTAAAGAGGCCGGCAATTTGGTTGCCAGCCATGCCGGACTTGTTAAGGAAATCATGGTAATACAAGGGGTTCCTCAAGTTCATGAAGGAGAACTCGTACGAGCCGGACAAGTTCTGATAGCCAAGGCTCCAACCCTTGGTGTGCCTACGACACCAATTGTTTCCAAGGCCGAGCCAAATCCTGCTAAGAGCACTACTCCGGATCTTCCGGCATCTGCTGCCAAAGGATTTGTACGAGGGCGTGTATGGTATAGCGCTGAGCAGCAAATGCCTCTGGTTGAAGATAAAAATCAAGAAAGTGGAAGAGTTGCAAAAGGATGGGGTATAAAATTTGGATCTCGCGTCATAATGGTAACAATGCAAAATTCCCCCTTTGAACAAGCGCATAGAGAAGTCCTAAGCCATTCTATCAGGGTCTGGAGGAATTGGCGTTTTCCTGTCGAAGTTATACAGGTCAACTATAAGGAACTGCAAAACGTTCATATTCAACGATCGGTTTCAGAAGCGCGTCAATTAGCGGAAGAGACTGCTCGGAGTGAAGTCATGAAGAAAATCTCACCTGGTGCTCAGATAATTGAAGAAACTGTGAAAGTTCTTCCCAGTAATCCCGGAGTTGAACGAGTCAGGGTGGAGGTAGAAACTTACGAGGATCTTGCCGTTTATGCAAATCCTTAAGAGTGACCAGAATAAGATTTTTCAGTTTTTTGATGCCTAGTTGGACTGAAAAGTAAGGATGATGGTTTTTGAAGATTAAAAGATTCAAAAAGACTTGGGGGGAGATTTCCAAGCGTCTGGATTGGTTTAGACATCACACGTTTTGGCTGCGTGCCATTATTGCGGTGATGTATTTTCTGGTGTTTACAGTTTTGTTATCTTCAAATTTATTTGTTTCCAAGCTTCATCTGGAGGTTGGTGAACCAAGTCCCCAGCTTATTGTCGCTCCATGGACCAAAGATATTGAAGATACTGACAAGTATACTCAGGACCAGGATGCCGCAGCGAATGCTGTTCAACCGGTTTACAAACCGGATGAAGACTTCTTCAATAGTCTGACCAGAGATTTGGGAGATGACTTTACGGCTCTGCATAATGCCGCGGCTGTTACAGGGGATGATAGCACTCGTGTTGCAAAATTAAAGCAAACGCAGCCCTTTAATACGTTATCCCAAGGGATCTTATTATCTTTGCTCAAAACGTCCTCCGATGCTTTGGACACAGAAGAACAAGTCGGCGGGGATCTTATTTTAACGAGAGCCCGCAATGTGGTTACCGGAGCTCGTACGGATGCAGATGTTGCTCCGCTGCGCGAACGAACAAAATCGGATATTGATCAGTCTGCTTTGCATGATGACGCTAAAGCTTTTTTCAAAGCCTTTATCGATCAGGAATTAACTCGCCCGACTCTGGTTGTGGATGGGCAAACAACACAAAAGCTGCGTAATGCTGCCCGTGCGTCTGTTAAACGGGAAATTACTCAGTATAAGGCTAATCAAAAAATTGTGGGCCCCGGTGACATTGTTACCAAGGATATTTACAATGTATTATCTCAGTACGGATTGATTAACAGCCGCAATACTTGGGAGGCTGTCGCAGGGATAGCTTTATTAGTAATTTTTGGCTTGGGAACGATTATAGGGTATTTATATCAATATAAGCGGGATGTTTTACGTTTAACAAACCGCTTGGTTCTGATTGGGCTCACGATGGTTTTAGTGCTGGTGATGGGCAGAGGCGTTGTTTCCATTAATTTAGGCGGAAGTGATTTCAATGTAATGGCTGGAATCCTGATCCCTGTTGCCTGGGCGACCATGTCAGTGGCAATTTTAATTGATGCCGATGTCGCCTTGCTTGTTTCCGTAGTTTTAGCGGTTTTTGTAACTATTTTAGTTGATCCGACTCTATCCACGGCAATTGGCCTTCAAATGGGACTCGTAGCTCTTTTTGGAGGGGTGGTGGGAGTCTACAGTGTGTCCCATCTAAGCCAGCGGTCCGATTTGGCTCGCGCCGGACTTTTCGTTTCAGCAGCTAACGCTTTAATGGTGAGTTCCATAGCTTTGACTACTGGATCAAGCTTAGCTGTTTGGATTGTGGGGTTAATCTTGGGCATTGTCAACGGCTTGGCGTCATCATTCTTGACTGTCGGCGCTTTGCATTGGTTTGAATCGGGATTTCATATTACATCTTCGGTTCGGCTTTTGGAATTATCGAATCCAAATCGTCCGCTGTTGAAACGTTTATTAATGGAGGCACCAGGAACTTATCATCACAGTATACTTGTGGGAAATCTGGCTGAAGCTGCCGCAGAGGCAGTCAATGCCGATGCCACGTTGGTCAGGGTAGCAGCGTTGTATCATGACATTGGGAAACTAAAACGTCCTTATTTCTTTATTGAAAATCAGTTTACCCAAGACAATCCTCATGATAAGATTGCGCCGACTCTAAGTGCGCTGATTATCATTTCCCATATTAAGGACGGACTGGAATTAGCAAAGGAAAATAAACTTCCGCAGCAGATTCAGGATATTATAGCTCAGCACCATGGGGATGGTTTAGTCAGCTTTTTCTATCATAAGGCTCTTGAGGAAAAAGACGATGTGCCTGAGGAAGCCTTTCATTATGAAGGTCCGAGACCACAAACGAAAGAATCGGCTCTGGTCAGCCTTGCCGATACGATAGAAGCGGCTGTGCGTTCTATGAAACATCCTACACCGGGACGAGTTGAAGGTTTTGTCAGGAAAATAATTAAGGAAAAGCTTAATGACGGGCAGCTTGATCAATGTGATTTAACCTTTCAGGATCTGGATCGAATCGCTATGGCCTTCGTTAGGGTTCTCAGCGGAATCTTCCATTCTCGGGTGGAGTATCCGGAACTGCCGTCGGGGAAAGATCACTCTTCCAAGAAGCTTGTGACCGATGCCAGTAAAGCAGCCGGAAAAGGTAATGAAGATGGAGTTTCTCCAGAACCACATGAGAGTTCGGAGAAAACTGCCGCTAAGGATAAAGCAGGATCAGAACAACAGACAGAACAGCAGGCAACTCCAGAGCATCCTGGGCAGAATTCGTAGCAAACGTTATTTCATGGAGGGAGGTAAGGGCATTATGACTCTGACTTATTGAGTGATGCCCGTTAAATGTGATTTTAGATATTTCCTGGGAAGAAGACACTGTTAGTATTGAATTACGAGATGAATTAACTGAGTTGTTAGAACGGGCAATTCAGGAAGGAATACGTTCCGCCGCAGGACCGGAAGAGGCTGAGGTTAGTTTGATATTGGTTGATAACCAACGGATTCACGAATTGAATCGGGACTATCGGGGAGTTGATCGCCCAACAGATGTTCTCTCTTTTGCTCTTCAAGAGGAAACAGATGAGGAGCCCGATTCAGAGTTCGAAGACGATATGCTTGGAGATATTGTTATCTCAGTTGAAAGGGCACGAGAACAAGCGACAGAATACGGGCATTCCTTGAAGCGGGAAATTGTTTATTTAGCGGTCCACGGTACGTTGCATTTATTAGGTTATGATCATGAAAATGATGCGGACAAGCAAGAAATGCGAGCCAAAGAAGAAGAAGTAATGGCTGCTATAGGTTTAGAACGATAGACATTTGAAATGCTTGCTTAAAAGACGGAGGGAAGCATGGGGAGATATCAAAGATCGGGGTTTTGGCGGAGTTTAAATCAAGCGAAACGTGGGATATGGTACACATGTAAAACACAGGGGCACATGCAGTTTCATATCGCAGCCGGAATCTCTGTTTTGTGCTTAGCTTGGTGGATAGAGGTTTCCCGTTCGGAGTGGATGATGCTTATTTTTGCCATTGGCAGCGTTATCAGCGCAGAAGTTATGAATTCTGCGCTGGAAATTGTTGTGGATTTGGTTCAGCCTAATTTTGATCCTCTTGCCGGTATGGCCAAGGATGTAGCTGCGGGCGCTGTCCTTGTGACGGCAATTCAAGCAATTGCTATTGGGGCAATTGTTTTTTGCCCGCGTTTTTTTCGTATGGTAAACCATTTCTTTTAAAGTTTCTACAAGTCTAGGATAGGGATTTTTTACCTTGGCATTTATTCAATCGTAAGATTTCAACTTCTACAAGTGGAAGTGGTCCCCATACCTTGCTTCGGACTTTTTTTGAGGAGCTGTTAATGACTTTGAATCAATTTGAATCTCAGCCGTCAGTAATTCTGGAATCAGGCATCTCGCCTCAAGTAAGAGAAGAGCTTATCAGTAAGGCTGTAGCGGCCTATAAACAAGCCTATGTTCCTTATTCACATTATCCCGTTGGTGCGGCGGCACTGTTTTCCTCAGGAAAGATTTTCAGCGGTTGTAATGTTGAGAATGCCAGTTATGGTTTGACAATCTGCGCTGAGAGAAATGCTGTTTTTCAAGCTGTGGCTCAAGGGGAGCGTGAGCTGAAGGCGATCGTTGTTGCAGTTCCGACTGATGAGTTCCCATCTCCCTGTGGTGCTTGCCGGCAGGTAATTCGCGAATTCGCCAAGGATTGCCTGGTGATTTTGGTTAATGGCCGGAGGGAGACGCGATGGACGACCTTAGGGAGGCTGCTGCCGGAGTCGTTTGGGCCGGATTTTTTAAGCGGGACGGGACTTGAGTGACACAGCGCTCGGTCGTACGTGCGCAGAGCAAACTAACGTTCAAGCGACTGGCTTTGGGGAGCGGGGTTCCCACCATAAGCGCCCTCCGTGGCGCTATGGCGGCGGCGCACGTCCTATGCGCCGCCCCGTGTCTGGGGTCCTCCAGTCGCTTTCACGAAGTTTGCTGGGCTGCTTACGTAAAGACCTCGCGCTTGTGTCACTCTGCGTCCTGGGCTTGGGAACGGGGGGGCGCTTGGGAGACGGCACATTTCATGTGCACCGTCTGAAATGAGATTTTTTTCAGATGAGGAAGTTGGTCAATTATTAGAAGGTTTTGCCAGGCTGCTTACAAAAAGACCTCATGCTTTTTAATTTGTGATTGCAAAGAACGAATTGAATAGATGCTACATCTAAGGGTTATGGTAAGTATAGAAGAAAGAACTAAAGTTTAAGAATAGGGAAGTGACTTCACCGTTGGTTTCAATAACTTCGAAAGAATTCCGTTCCGGTTTCGTCTCAGTAATTGGCAGGCCGAATGCGGGAAAATCTACATTGCTTAATCATTTGTTAGGGCAAAAGGTGCTGATTATGTCTGATAAGCCTCAGACGACACGCAATCGTATTCAATGTATTTTAACGGAGGAACGGGGGCAAATTGTTTTTCTGGATACTCCCGGGATACATAAGCCTAAGCATAAGTTAGGGGAATATATGGTCGGCGCAGCGAAGGAATCGATGCGCGAAGTGGATGCTATTTTGTATATGGTTGATCTTTCCTCGGAATTCGGTTCTGGGGAAGAGTACATTATTGAGATGCTTAAGCATACTAAGACCCCGGTTGTACTGGTTTTGAATAAGGTCGATTTGTTGGATAAGGAGCAATTGCTGCAAAAAATCCAGCAGTTTTCGTCTTTGGCTGAGTTTAAGGCGATCGTTCCTATTTCAGCGAAAACTGGGGAGAATACGGATGAGCTGCTGAAAGTTATTTTTAATCTTTTGCCTAAGGGGCCGATGTATTATCCTGAGGATGAAGTCACGGATCAGCCGGAGCGGTTTATTATGGCGGAATTGATTCGAGAAAAGGTTTTACAGTTGACTCGTGATGAAATTCCTCATTCGATTGCTGTGGTGATCGAAGAGGTTCATGAGAAGAAGACTTTAGTTAAGATTCGGGGTTTGATCGTTGTTGAGCGTGAATCTCAAAAAGGCATTATTATCGGGGCTAAGGGAAAACAACTGAAGGAGATTGGAAGTTTAGCCCGTCAAGACATTGAGGCTTTACTGGGAAGTCCTGTCTTTCTGGAGCTTTGGGTTAAAGTGAAAAAGGATTGGCGTAATCGGGTTGATAGTTTGCGTAATTATGGGTATGGGAAGGATCGAGATGAATAAAATGAATGGTATTAATTTAGCAGGTATGACTGATCACACGCTTTTAAAGCCGCAGGCTGCTGAAAAGGATATTGTTGCTTTATGTCTTGAAGCGCAGGAGCATAAGTTTGCAACGGTTTGTGTGAACCCTTCCTATGTTCAGACAGCGGCTAAGCTTTTGTTTGGTACTGGAATTGGTGTGGCTGCTGTTGTAGGCTTTCCTCTGGGGGCTACCTTTACAGAAGCAAAAGTATCGGAAGTTTATATGGTTAAAGCTCATGGGGGCAAAGAAGTCGATATGGTCATTAATGTCGGCTGGGCCAAGTCCGGTAAGTGGGACGCGGTCGAACGGGATATTGTCCGGGTTGTCGAAGCCGCCCATGGTTGCGGACTTTTAATCAAGGTTATTATTGAGACTTGTTTATTGACGGAAGATGAGAAAAAAACGGCGGCGGAGATTGTTAAACGGTCTGGTGCTGATTTTATTAAGACTTCGACGGGGTTTGCAGGTGGGGGAGCATCTGTTGAGGATGTGCGAAACCTCAAAAAATGGGTTGGAGAAAATGTTAAGGTGAAGGCCTCCGGGGGGATAAGGACGAGGGAGTTTGCTCTTCAGTTGGTAGAGGCCGGCGCGGAGAGGCTGGGGACTAGCGCGGTCCTTGAGTGAGGGACTTGTATGACAGAGCGCTCAGTCATACGACGCAGAGCAAACTAGCCGTTCAAGCGACTGCTTTGGGGAGCGGGGTTCCCACCATAAGCGCCCTCCGTGGCGCTATGGTGGCGGCGCACGTCCTGTGCGCCGCCCCGTGTCGGGGGTCAGTCGCTTGAACGGAGTTTGCTAACTGCTTACGTAAAGACTTCACGCTCTTGTCATACTGCGTCCTGGGCTTTAGGGTCGGGGGAACGACGGGGATGTTAGGGAGACGGCACATCATGTGTGCACCGTCTGAATTGGGGATTTACCGGATGGTTCTCTTGTCATACTGCGTCCTGGGCTTTAAGGTCGGGGGAACGACGGGGATGTTAGGGAGACAGCACATCATGTGTGCACCATCTGAATTGGGAATTTTCTGGAGGGTTCTCTTGTCATACTGCGTCCTGGGCTTTAGGGTCGGGGGAACGACGGGGATGTTAGGGAGACGGCACATCATGTGTGCACCGTCTGAATCGGGGATTTACCGGATGGTTCTCCCGTCATGCAGTATCTTGGGCTGGGTCAGAGGACAGATGGGAGTATTGTGATAACTGCTCCCCGAGTACTGTTGGAGGTGAGGTGCCTTCAGTTTGTAAAGGTAGTTATGTTCATTCTGATTCTTCCCTGGCATGTTTTGCAATTGGTGTCGGCTAAAGTGTGTTAAAAGGACCGTCCCCCGTGTTCTCCCCCGTGTTCACGTGTTCATGTATAGTTGGCTTAGAGATAACAAAGAATAGAAAGGGTTGAGGGCGTGGCCGTTTATCATGCGGACGCGTTGGTGATTCGGAGCCGAGAATATGGAGAATCGGATCGGGTGCTCACGCTTTTTTCCCGGGAAATGGGGAAGATTCAGGCTGTTGCTAAGGGAGTGAGAAAACCTAAGAGTCGTCAAAGGGCTGGGGCGCAGTTGTTTACATATGGGGATTTTTTAATTCATAAGGGAAAGAGCTTAGATACGGTGAGCCAGTGTAGTCCGAAGGAAAGTTTTTCTTACCTTTGGTCAGATCTGGATCGTTCTTTGGCAGCTTCGGCTATGGCGGAGCTTTTAGATATTTCGACGATTTCGGGGCAGCCTAATGCCGAACTTTTTACCCTGACGCTGACTTGCTTATTTCTTCTTGAACAGTATGAGACGTCTCTTTTGCTTAGTGCCTATGCTTTGCGTTTGATGGTCATTTTAGGATATCGGCCTCATTTGGGTGATTGTGTGGAGTGCGGGGAGAGGTTACAAGGTGAACGCTTGTTTTTTAGCTCTGAAGCAGGTGGTACGCTTTGTGGACGGTGCAGGGAGAGTTATTCCGGACGGATGGTCCGGGCGGGCAGTATTGCTTTTATGCGTCAGTTGATTCAGGCTGATCTTTCTAAGCTTGACCGGCTGCGTTGGGCTGCGTGGATGAGAGAGGAAGTTTTGGAGACATTGCGGCATTATTTGGAGCATAAGTTTGAAAGACCTCTTAAATCCTGGAGATTGGGAAACACTATTAGTGATGGCTTAGAACGTCATATCCGATCTTTGAACGGAAAGGAAGGAAAAGAATTTGAGTGAAGCGTTGTGGTCGGAACTTGAGAAGATGGATATTTTGCGGGAACGCATGGGCATCGGATACGAGGAAGCCCGTGCTGCTTTGAATTCAGCTCAGGGTGATGTGATAAAGGCCTTGGATTGTTTAGAGAGAGATCGACATGAACATGATAGGATAAAGATATGTGAGGAGATTCCTGATCGTGGACAGGAATTGTGGGACAGTCTTAAAGCTAAAATGAAGGAGTTTAATCGAACAAAGATTAATCTGAAGAGAAATGATACGACGGTTTTAAGTCTTTCGGCTCCCTTGGGAGTGGCTTTAGCCTACTCGGTTTGGAGAAAACCCAGCTTGCGGATGGTGGCTCTTGTTGGAGCTGTCGGAGCGGCTTTAAATCATTTTCATTTAGAAATTGATACTGTTGATAAGCCCTCGATCTATACTGATGACGGCTATAATTTCGCAGCAAGTGAGGATTGAAATCTTTAGGAAAAAAATACCATAAATGTTTGACACAATTTTATTTACAGCATATAATTATGATTAATTAACCTGAGAATGCAATGATGGGCAGGAAGTTTGCGGAAATCTCCTTAGAGAGTTCGGGAATGGTGGAAGCCGAATGAGATGGCAAATGGGGCAGCTCTGAGCGTTAGAAAATTAAGAGGACCCTTTGCTTGGGTCAAACAGGGTGGAACCGCGGGAACAAGCTCTCGTCCCTGTAGCCGTTATGGCTGCGGGAGTGAGTGCTTTTTTATTTGCCGAAATTCCTTCAGCTTAACAACTTTATTCTTAACCTAGGAGGCTGGACTATGAAATTTCAAGATTTAATCCTGACCCTTAATCAGTTCTGGGGGGAACAAGGTTGCATTATTGCTCAGCCCTATGATGTGGAAAAAGGGGCTGGTACGATGAATCCTTCTACTTTCTTACGCGCCCTTGGGCCTGAACCCTGGAATGTGGCCTATGTTGAGCCATCCCGTCGGCCGACGGACGGACGCTATGGCGAAAATCCAAATCGTTTGCAGCACTATTTTCAATACCAAGTTATTCTCAAACCTTCGCCGGACAATGTTCAAGAGTTATACCTGAATAGTCTGGAACGTATTGGTGTTAATCCCAAGGAACATGATATCCGTTTCGTGGAGGACAACTGGGAATCGCCAACTATGGGTGCTTGGGGCCTGGGCTGGGAAGTCTGGCTTGACGGCATGGAAGTGTCCCAATTTACCTATTTTCAGCAGTGCGGAGGGATTGACTGTAAACCTGTCTGTGCTGAAATCACCTATGGCTTAGAGCGGCTGGCTACCTATATCCAGGATAAAGACAGTGTCTACGATATCGAATGGGTCGGGGACGTAACCTATGGAGATATTTATTTGCAGAATGAGATTGACTACTCCCATTACAATTTTGAAGTGGCGGATATTGAAGCGTTACAGACTTGGTTTGATATGTATGAACGTGAAGCTAAGAGAGTCGTGGAGAAAGGGCTGGTTCTGCCTGCCTATGACTATGTCTTGAAATGTTCGCATACTTTTAATCTTTTAGATGCCCGCGGAGCCATCAGTGTTACTGAGCGCACCAGCTATATCGGGCGGGTAAGAGCCCTTGCCCGTCTTTGTGCACAGGCTTATGTGGAACAGCGAGAAAAACTGGGTTTCCCTTTGCTCAAGAATAATTCCCAGAAAGAGGTGAAATAAGGTGGCAAAGGACTTTTTGCTGGAAATCGGAACAGAAGAAATCCCGGCTAAATTTTCCCCGGGTGCCATGAAGCAATTGGAGGAACAAGCAAGTAAGCGTTTTGAGGAACTTCGCTTGAGCTATAGCAAACTGGAGATTTATGCCACACCGAGGCGGCTGGCCCTTTTAGCAAGGGAGCTTCAGGATAAGCAGGAAGATTTGTTGACAGAGGTTAAAGGCCCTGCTGTCAAAGCGGCCTATGATGCCAAGGGTGTTCCCACAAAGGCTGCTCAAGGTTTTGCTAAAGGCCAGGGTGTAACGGTGGAAGATTTATTTGTCCAAGAGGTTAACGGTGTGCCTTATGTATTTGCCCGCAAATCTGAAATAGGTGTGGAAACCGCGACACTTTTGCCTCAAATAGCTCAAGACATGATTCATGCCCTGCATTTTCCGAAACCTATGCGCTGGGGAGACTTGGATTTCCGTTTTGCACGTCCGATACGCTGGATCGTGGCTCTTTATGGCACCGACGTCGTTAATTTTGAATTTGTGGGTTTGGAGTCCGGCCGCAGTACACGGGGACATCGCACTTTAGCAAAAGACTCTGTTCTAATAGAGAATGCTTCAGATTACGGCGACGTTTTGCGCAAGGCTTATGTCATGGTAAATCCTGAAGAACGTAAAGAGACAATACAAACACAAATTAAAGCTCTTGCGGAGAAAGTGGGCGGGGAGGTTCCCGATGATGAAGAACTTCTTGAGGAAGTCATCCATATCGTAGAATATCCTACCGCTTTGTTGGGCGAAGTTGCAGATCGTTACATGCATTTGCCTGAAGCAGTCATTACAACGCCAATGCGCGAACATCAGCGTTATTTTCCTGTTCGGTCTAAAGAAGGGAAACTATTGCCTTACTTTATTACAGTGCGCAATGGTGATGCTTTTGCTTTGGATGTCGTTAAGGCCGGTAATGAAAAGGTTTTAAAAGCTCGTTTGGAGGATGCCGCTTTTTATTATCGTGAAGATCAGAAAGTGCCGCTGAGTGAGCTTGTTTCTAAGCTTAAAAAAGTTGTCTATCATGAAAAACTGGGTACCGTCGAGCAAAGGGTAGAACGTTTGCGCAGGCTGTCACGTTTTATCGCTGAAAGATTAGGCTATGCCAAATCCCTCACAGAGGATATTGACCGCACAGCCTATTTGGCAAAGGCCGACCTTGTTACCTTAATGGTCAGTGATTTTCCTGAATTGCAGGGAATTATGGGTTCGGATTATGCAAGGGCGAACGGTGAGAATCCAGTGGTATGTCAGGGAATTTTCGAACATTATCAGCCCCGCTTTGCCGGTGATAGTTTGCCGGTATCTGAAGCAGGCCGCGTTGTCAGTATCGCGGATAAACTGGATGCTATCGTTGGAGCCTTTGGGATTGGAATTCAGCCGACGGGTTCCCAGGATCCTTATGCTTTAAGACGTCAAGCCCAAGGGATTGTGGCAATACTCTTAGAGTCCGGCTGGAACCTTTCTTTGACCGAGCTTCTGCAGGAAGCATATCGTTCCTTTGGGGAACAGGGGACTTCGCTGCTGCCGCTGGAGGAGATTAGGAAACTCCTGCAGGACTTCTTCCAACAACGGTTAAGGTTTGTGCTCCAGGAACAGGGACTGCGTTATGATACGGTGGATTCCGTTTTAGCGCAAGGCGGAGACCAATTAAACCGTGTTCTGCAAAAAGCACGGGTACTTGCGGAAAAACGTGAAGAGGAAGGCTTTGTATCTTATCTTCAGGCCTATACCCGGTGCTTCAATCTGACGAAAAAAGAATCTGAACAAAAACTAAACCCTGATTTATTAGTTGATGCGAGCGAAGCGGCTTTAGAAAAAGGGATTGCTCAGCGCCGAGAACGTTTTGCCAAAGCCCTGAATGATGGCAGCTTCGAGGAAGCATACCAATTGGCCGGAGAGCTTGTTCCCTTGATTGAAGCTCTCTTCCAAGCAGTCATGATAATGGTTGAGGATGTGAACTTGAAGAACAATCGACTCGCCTTGTTGGGAGAGTGCGTTAAAATGTTAGGGTGCTTAGGTGAATTGAGCATTTTAGCTTAAGGATTAATGTTATAAGTGCAATCAAAGGCTTTGCTTTTGCTACGACTCGGTAAAGGCAGTTTCCTTTGAATTAAGGACTTAGGGATGGGGCTCGTCGCTCCATCCTTAGCTTTAATTAAAGCGCAAATACATGATTAATCTATTTTGCTTTAAGCTTTTTAAATAATATAAAAGGATATTCCAATTATACATGTTAGGTAGTTATGGCAATAAAATATAAACACTATCTAGTAAATAGATAATATAATGTGGTATAATTGTACGCATAAACCTCATTTAGTATGTCACATTAAGGGTAGAAAGAATCATTAAGAGGTGAAATGGGTTGGAATGGACGGATCGTCAACAGCGAATTGTGGAGATCGTTAAAGAAGCAGGATCCATAACTGGTGAAAAGATTGCGGAAAAGCTGGATTTGACGCGAGCCACCCTCCGCCCGGATTTAACTATTTTGACGATGTCCGGGGTCTTAGTGGCCAGACCGCGTGTCGGGTATTCGTACCGAGATGATCTTGGACCATCCCCGATGATGGAAAGGCTGCTTCAATTAAGAGTTTGTTCTTTTAAGTCGATGGCGGTAACTATACCGGAAAGTGCAAGTATCTATGAAGCAGCTGTGACGATGTTTACACAAAACGTTGGAAGCCTAGCGGTCGTTGGGTCGGAGCGGGTGCTCTTGGGAATGATTTCACGTAAAGATATTATGAAAGCATCTCTCGGCAAGGGAGACCTTCAGCAAGTTCCTGTCGGGGTTATTATGACAAGGATGCCCAATATTTTCATGACGACTCCGGATGAACCTGTGTATAGCGCAGCTAAAAAGCTTGTTCAACATCAGGTTGACAGCTTGCCGGTTGTTGAAAGTTTCATTGACGAAAACGGGGAAGAATGTTATGAGGTTGTAGGGCGTTTCACAAAGACTAATGTAACGAAACTCTTTGTGCAGATTGCTGAGACAAGAGCATTTTTGCAATGACTTTAAGCAATCAAAATGGGCTGAGATCGGTTATTTGCTCTTTTAGGAATTGAGGGCTTGGCTTGCGCTACATATTTAGAGGTCAGGAGCAGGCAGGGGCTTTATGAGAATTAGGAATAAGACGGAGGTGTAGTCGTGTGGACGTAACGGGCCCAATGCCTGTATTATATGTAATTTCAGATGCCCTCGGTGAAACGGCCGAGTTTGTAGGCCGAGCGGCTGCAGCACAATTTGTCGGTATAAAAACTCGAATCCGAAGGGTTCCCTATGTACGGGATGAGGCGCATCTGGAGGAGATCCTGGAAGAGGCTGTGGCTGAACAGGCAATTTTAGTCTATACCCTGGTATTGAAAGGCCTTAGAGATTATTTAGAGCGAAGAGCTGCTGAGAGAGGCCTGAAAACGGTGGATATTTTAGGCCCTGTGATTGAGGCTCTTTCTAAGCAGACGGGTATGGAACCTACCCATACCCCTAACATTATTCACCGTTTGGATGAGCAGTATTTCCGGAAGGTTGAGGCTATTGAATTCGCTGTCAAATATGATGACGGGAAAGATCCCCGCGGAGTTCTTTATGCGGATGTTGTATTGATTGGGGTTTCTCGAACTTCCAAGACCCCTTTGAGTATGTATCTTGCTCATAAAGGACTTAAAGCAGCGAATATTCCCTTGGTCCCGGAGGTAATTCCTCCGGATGAGCTTTATGCAATTTCACCACGAAAAATAATCGGTCTGACTTTGCGGCCTGAGCTTTTGAATCAAATTCGTACTGAGCGCTTGAAAACTCTCGGGTTAGGCGCCTCGGCAGATTACGCGAACTTAGAACGGATCATGCAAGAATTAGAATATGCGCGTGGAATTATGAAGCGCATAGGATGTCCAGTCGTTGATGCAACAGGCAAAGCAGTTGAAGAAACTGCGAGCATTGTGTTAGAAATATTGTTTAAGGGGGAGCGAAATGGCTAAGAAGTATGTTTATTTATTCCGTGAAGGGAAAGCATCTATGCGTGACTTGCTGGGAGGAAAAGGAGCTAACTTGGCGGAGATGACCCAAATTGGGCTGCCTGTGCCTCCAGGATTTACAATTACCACGGAGGCCTGCAACGCATATTATGTCAACGGAGAAAATGTTCCGGATGGGACTTGGGATCAAGTTTGGCCGGCTTTAGCTGAGGTTGAAGCAGCGACCGGAAAGCTCTTCGGAGATAAGAAAAATCCACTTCTTGTTTCGGTAAGGTCTGGAGCAAAATTCTCCATGCCGGGCATGATGGATACCGTACTTAACCTTGGTTTGAATGATGATACTGTGGAAGCCTTAGCAGTTAACACACAAAATGAGCGCTTCGCTTGGGATTGCTACCGCCGTTTTATTCAAATGTTCGGCGATGTGGTGCTTGAGATTGAACATTATTTATTTGAACAGATCTTAGAGAAGGCAAAAGATAAGCAGGGAGTTCGTTTTGATTCGGAGCTTTCCCCCGAAAGCCTGAAATGGATGGTTGGCGAGTACAAAAAACAAATTCAACGCAGTACAGGAAAGCCCTTTCCTATGGATCCGAAAGAACAGCTGCAGCTGGCCGTGTTAGCCGTTTTCCGAAGCTGGAATAACGACCGGGCCAATGTATATCGCATTATTAATAATATTCCCCACGATATTGGTACGGCTGTCAACGTACAGTCCATGGTCTTTGGCAATATGGGATCAGATTCAGGAACCGGGGTCGCTTTCACCCGCAATCCTTCGACCGGTGAGAAAGCACTTTACGGAGAATACCTGATGAATGCCCAGGGTGAAGATGTGGTAGCAGGGATACGTACGCCCCAGCCTATCGCTACCTTAGCCCAAGAAAATGAAAATATCTATAAACAGTTTGTAGAAAATTCCCAACGCCTCGAGGCACATTACCGGGATATGCAGGATATTGAATTTACCATTGAACGGGGCAAGCTGTATATGCTGCAAACTCGCAATGGGAAAAGAACGGCTTCGGCAGCTATCCGAGTGGCCGTCGATCTTTACCATGAGGGTATGATTAGTAAAGAAGAAGCAGTCATGCGCATCGAACCTCAGCAACTGGATCACCTGCTTCATCGCCGGATGGATGGAGAAGCAAAACTCCAAATTCTGGCCAAGGGTCTTCCGGCTTCCCCAGGTGCCGCTTCCGGCAAAATCGTTTTTAGCGCTGAAGAGGCAGAACGTTTAGGACAATTAGGCGAAAAGGTTATACTTGTCCGTACGGAAACAACCCCTGACGATATCCGTGGGATTTTGGCGGCTCAAGGAATTTTAACCAGCCGCGGCGGTATGACCAGTCATGCAGCGGTGGTATCCCGTCACATGGGAAAACCGGCTGTCTGCGGCTGTGATGCTTTAAAAATCGACTATGCGCAAAAGCTGGTCGCTATCGACGGTGTTGAATATCCGGAAGGAACTCTTTTCTCAATTGATGGGGCAACAGGCCGAGTTATTAAAGGCGAAGTCAAGATGGTTGATCCTGAATTAAGTGAAGGGTTTAAAGAGTTCTTGGGTTGGGCTGATGAAATTTCCCGCTTGAAAGTTATGGCCAATGCCGATACTCCGACTGAAGCAACCAATGCCCGGAATTTTGGCGCTGTAGGAATCGGCCTTACGCGAACCGAGCATATGTTTATGGATCCTGAACGGATTCCTATTGTTCAGGAAATGATTCTGGCTCAAACTTTGGAAGAACGAGAAGTTGCTCTGGCTAAGTTACTGCCGATGCAAGAAGAAGACTTCTATGGGATTTTAAAAGCGATGGAAGGCTTCCCAGTAACCATTCGTCTCTTGGATCCGCCTTTGCATGAGTTTTTGCCGCATTCTGAAGAGCTGATTGTTGAGATTACGAAACTTCGTATGTCTAAGAGCGATCCGCAAGCTTTAAATGAAAAAGAAAGTTTGTTACGCAAAGTACGCGCTCTATCCGAGCTTAACCCGATGTTAGGCCATCGCGGCTGCCGTCTGGGAGTTTCTTTCCCTGAAATTACAGTGATGCAGGCAAGAGCTATTTTCCAAGCTAGTGCCCGCTTAGTGAAAGAAGGCTGTGATATTCATCCGGAGGTTATGATCCCGCTGACTATGGGCAAAGAAGAGTTTGTGATGATGCGCAAACTGGTTGACGATACGGCCCAAGCGGTTATGAGTGAACAAAATGTTCAACTTAAATATCATGTAGGAACTATGATTGAGGTACCGCGGGCTGCCCTTCTGGCAGATGAAATCGGTAAAGTGGCCGACTTCTTCTCCTTTGGTACGAATGACTTAACTCAGATGACTATGGGCTTATCCCGTGATGATGCTCAAGGTAAGTTCCTGCCTGTTTATCTGGAAAAGAACCTCCTGAAATCAGATCCTTTCGTCGTGCTTGACCGCGACGGAGTTGGGAAGTTGATTGATATGGCTGTGAAACTCGGACGAGGTTCCAATCAGGATCTCAGTTTGGGAATTTGCGGTGAACACGGCGGGGAGCCGAATTCTGTGGAATTCTGCCATCTCGTAGGTTTGAATTATGTTTCCTGTTCGCCGTTCCGGGTTCCGATAGCTCGTTTGGCTGCTGCTCAGGCCGCTGTGATCAAAAAAGATCAATCGAAGTAAGGCCGGGGACCTAATTCTTCAAGTCAAATTGGATGGATATTCTATATAAAAGAGATAAACTCAAGCTCTAATGGGCTTGAGTTTATCTCTTTTATATGTGAACGGTGGTTTAGAGGAATAAGTTATCTATTTTGTTGAGAAGAAAAGGTTCTGCTGAGGTCGAAGATGTTCTTAGTAAGTGGGTTAATTTGCTTATATTAAGATGGAATAAAAGAATCAAAATTCGTGTCAAATTGTAAGTTACTGCGAGAGATTGAAATTCTAATGATAGCAAGCTTTTTGTCTGTAAAACATTATTGATTTAGTTTACACTCTTACTATAGGTTTATCCCTGTTGCATTCATGTTAATTCATCCTAAGGAGGGCTCTTATTGTTTAACGATTTTATTAAGCACTATAACATTATAAGGTCAATACTCAGAGATGTCTTCCTTTATGGATGTTTTTCAAGGGAAGATTTAGGAGAAAAGAGAAAGCTTAGTTCAAGGAAGATAAGTTATGAAATCAGACGAATACAGCAGTATGTTGAAACTGAATTTATAAAGACAGATAGAGATGGGAGAAACAAGCTTTTAGCTCTGACCTCTGACTCTATAAGAACTACGGAAAACTTTTTAGTCAAAACATACATGACAAAAAGCTTTACCCATTCCGATTTAATCTTATATTTCAGCCTTCTGCTGATTTTAAACGCTGAGGATAAAGACTTGAGTTTTCAGGAGATAGAGGAATATCTAATAGGAGAAGGATTGATATCTTATGACAATATCAGCAGTAAGACCGTAGAACGTAAACTTCATGAGATGTGCAAGGAGAAAGGCATATTGAAATGCCAAACCATTAAGAGGACAAAGTATTATAACGTGGCTGAGGATATTCTTAAAGAATTGGACAATAAAGAGATTGAGGATTTGCTTACCGCAGTGTCTTTGCTTAAAAACATAGTGTTTCCAGTAACTGCAGGGTACTACATGGAACAAAGCTTAAAGGACTATGCAAGGTATGAGAGAAGAATGGTTCTGGCATTAAGGGATGATTTTCAATACAAAAATCTACATTTTCATCCTGTCATCGAGGAGCAGGTACTCTGCCAAATATTAAAGGCAATCCATGAAAGAAGATATGTGAGACTAGATTATATTCTTCCGGCAGCCAAAACGAACGTTGATAATAGACCGTTGCTGAAACCGTATAAAATCCGGTATGACATAAGCTGCGGGAGACTTTATCTAGTGTCCTATGATTTGCAGAATAGGTGCATCATATCCAGGCTTGACAGAATAGAGTCTATAGAAGTTTGCAAGAATACATTCGAAAAGGGATATCTTGAAGAGTTTTATAGACGAAGCATTAAGTACAGCTGGTCTAGCGTGCCTTTGGCTGCAGGACATAAGCCGGAGAAGATTTGTTTGGAAATTACCATAGATCGGCCTCGAGAAAACTATATCATTGAGAAGATTAGAAGTGAGGTTCCGGAAGGAACTATCGAGAGGATATCAGAGGGATGCTATCATCTCCACGTGTTCGTTAATGACAGCAATGAGATGGTGCCTTGGATTAGAAGCTATTCTGGATATATCAAGGTTATTCAGGGGAGAGGTCTTTTGAACAAAATCACTGAGGACTGGAAGGAGATGCTTGACAATTATGGAGCTATTTGATGAAGTGAAAAACAGATATTTTCATATTGTATTTAAGGTCCTCAATGAGTGCGAGAAGGGTCTCTCAAGGAAGGACATTATAAAAATTGTTGATGAAGAGGAATTTCAGGAAAAGGTTGTAGGCAAGGATTTTCAGACGTTTGCAGGACTTCTCTTAAATCAATATGATGGGAGAAAAAATCTTAATCTGCTTCAATTAAAGAATGAAGCATACTACCCGGCCGTCATGGGAGATAAGAGGCCGCCTGTACCTGTAAGACTTACAAGTATCGAAAAGGCATGGCTAAATAGTTTACTGAACGAGGAGACGTTAAAGCTTCTATTAAGTGATACTACTAGAGCAAAGCTTAAAGACGCATTACAGAGTGCCGGTTATCCCGATACAGGCAGAATTATTGATATCACAAACCAATCGACTCTTCCGGAAATTGAAGATCTTGAAACGTATAAATACAACCTCAAGATTTTATTAGCAGCAATTCAGAGAGAGAAGTCAATAAAATATTCTAATGTTGACAGATTTGGTAATGAATATTGTGAAAAAAGAGCTCTTCCTATAAGAATGGAATATTCTCTTAAGGATGGCCGCTTTAGGGTTTCTATGTACTCCTTGGATGAGGAGAGGCCTGTGATGGCAAACGTATTTTCCCTGAGTAAGATTGAAATTGAGGAAAACGATGAAAAGGTCATTGACAGGAGAGGTGCAATCAGGCTTATACATAAACATAGGTATTCCCAAGAACCCATAGTCATAGAGGTTACAGATAAGAAGGCGGCTATGGAACGATGTTTTATGAGTTTTTCAGCAATGGAGCGCTACTCAAGGTGCATAGGAGAAGATCAATACGAAATGAAGCTTTTTTATTACACCTTTGAGGAAGAGGAGATTATAAGGAAAATACTTGCCCTTGGCCCTTATGTTAAGGTGGTTTCGCCGCCAAGGGTTATTGATGAGGTCGTTAAAAGAATAAGACGTGCACTCGATTTAAATAATTGTAATCTATACCCCGAGGAGGGAAGGAAAATGATAGAGTTAAACGGCAAATACAACAGTGCAAAAGTTTATACTGATAAGTTAGAGCCTGAAGTTGCTGCCCAGGTCATGGAATTATGCAACCAGGAATTCTGCAAGGACAGCAAGATTGCCATAATGCCCGATACCCATGCAGGAAAGGGCTGTGTTATAGGATTTACCGCAGATTTAGGTGATAAGGTTATACCGAATATTGTGGGGGTAGATATCGGCTGCGGCATGACAACGGTTGAACTTGGCAAAGTTGATTTGGATTTGAGGCAGATGGATGACGTTATCCGCCAATGGATACCATCAGGTATGAATGTCCATGAAGGCAGGATAGCAAAGTTTCCAAAGCTTCAGGAACTGCATTGCTATAGAGCGCTAAAGGATACAAGAAGAATTGAAAGAAGCATCGGGACTTTAGGAGGAGGGAATCATTTTATTGAAGTGGATAGGGACGATGATAGCAATCTTTATCTTGTTATCCACTCGGGCAGCCGGAACCTGGGAAAGCAGGTCGCAGAATACTATCAAAACCTTGCTATTGATCTGTGCTCGGGAAAAGCAGAATATTATGAGCTGAGAGATAAAATAATTTCAGCGTATAAAAAGGAAGGCAAGAGACAACTCATCCAGGGAGCCCTGAAGGAATTAAAGAAAAAGTATGATGCCTTGATGCCAGAATATCCAAGGGACTTGTGCTTCTTAACGGGGGCTTACAAGGAAAAATATTTGCATGATATGAATATCTGTCAGGAATACGCAGTCCTGAACAGACAAACCATGGCAAACATGATCTTAGAAAAATTTCTGGATAAAAAGTTAGAGGACTTTAGCTACTTTAACACTATTCACAACTATATCAACTTCAAGGACAACATAATAAGAAAAGGAAGTATCTCTGCCTATGAAGGGGAGAGAGTGCTAATTCCAATAAACATGAGGGATGGGAGCATACTGGCTGTTGGCTTGGGAAATCCCGACTGGAACTATTCTGCTCCCCATGGGGCAGGAAGGCTAATGAGCAGGAGTAAAGCCAAGGAAAGTCTGACTCTCGAAGACTATGAAAAGTCTATGGAAGGCATATTTAGTACGTCTGTAAATGAATCTACTCTCGATGAAGCGCCCATGGCCTATAAACCCATGGGGGAGATTATTGATAATATCCAAGATGCAGTAAAGATATTGAAGCTAATTAAACCTATTTACAATTTTAAAGCTGGCATATGAAAATAATTGGGGAGTTGGGCGAAAATCCGACTCCTTTGTGTTTGGGTAAGATCATTAAATGTTGCAAGGTTTTTGTCTGTAAGTCAGGAGACAGTAGACTTATAATTTATCTAGAGATGAGGGCAGTGCAGGAAAGTGTTACTTTGAAAGTCTCCAAAACTTGCAGTTGACTACTGCAGCGCACTTCCGCTTTTCTCCCTTAGGGATATAGGGCAGTGTATATTTGAGGTACTTCGGCTGTTAACCGGGATGTCACCGGTTCGAATCCGGTTTCACTTTTCGAAAGAGTGAATAGCTCAGTTGGTAGAGCACTATATACTCGAATAGTTTTTCTCCCTATTATCCAGTCTTTAAGAACCTCACTTCTTTAAGTGGAGGCGGGTCCTTTGTAAACTTCAGGTGGGGTAGAGTCCTTCTTCGCCGCTAAGTATTCCTATTGGGAAAGGCGGCTCGGCAATAATGTCCACTGGACATTATTGTATCTGAAGCTTCGATGTTTAGCTTAGCTGAACAAGTTTACTACTTCTAAAAACCCCGGGCAGTGCAGGAAAGTGTTACTTCTTGGTAGGGATATTTTATATCTGCAGTTCAAATCTGCGAATACACTTCCACTTTTCTCCCGGGCTAAAATTTAATAAAGAAGGTGATGTTAATGTCAAAATTCAATTCCAGAGTTCCCATGAAAACAGTGAACATATCAGGGCATGAAGCATATGGAATGGCGGATAAGGAAAAACTGGTCATCCAGGTGCTTACCAGCCTTTTTAATGAAGATAAATATTATGGAGATAATTCAAGGGAAATAGTCAAAACAGCCCAAAAGCTAATTACGGCAAGCTCTATGTGAGGAAAGTTATGGACAGATCCATTGAAAGAGTGGATGATCTGACAGAGGTACTCGCTTATTATATAAATACTTATGGCAAGCCGATCCCCAACTCTTTAAAAAAGGGAGTGGCCGATAAACTGCTTGGCTTTGATGAGTACCAACTTGCCAAGTACAACCGAGACAGTGCTGTGAAGCTTAAGGATTTACTCTGTTTAGTTCATCCTCGGGCAAAAAGTGAAGAGCAGAATACTATGTTTAAAAGGCTCCTTGAGGATAAGCTTGAAACCCCTAGAATAAGACAATTTTCAAAGGAGCATACTTGCTCCAATGAACAAAAAAATCCAATTTGTGGTATAATATAGGCGCGAAAAGTAAGGAGGTTAGTGGCCATGATGTATCCCTATATAACTTTGGCGGATGAAACCGAAATAACACATTCTCACCTCATTGAAGAAGATGGTATGCAGTGTTTGGAAGTTCATTTCGAGCGTCCGAAAGAAGGCGGATTTGATGTGGCCAGATGTGCGTTACCTTCTTATACCTGGATAAAGAGAGACGGATTTTCAGATAAAGAGATTGAGAACTTTAGCCAATTCCTGCATAGCAATGCTCATCTCTTGTATAAGTATGCTGCTGCGGGAGGTATCCAGATTGCCTAGTTTGTTTCGTATTGGCGAATATCTGGTATATTTTTAGTCGTATGAAAATAATGAGGCGATTCATGTTCATGTCGGAAAAGGAAAGCTGAGTGCTAATGCTACTAAGATATGGCTAACAGCCTCCGGTGGATGTATCATTGCTAATAATGGAAGCAGGATACCTCAAAAAGAGTTGAATGAGTTATCGGATATTATCGCTGCCCAATATTTGATGATTTGCGCAGAGTGGAAGAATCATTTTAAAGTAAACGATATTAAATTCTACTGCTAAAAGTGTTTCGTAATAGTGAAATACGGGGTTGGTTTTAAAGGCTTTGAAATTTAAAAAAGGGTACGAATCAGAGTGTTTAGATCTTGATCCTTTAGAACTTTATAGAACTTGTCCTGAAGTCGAGGAACCTGCGGGTCTATTTAAACAGCTATCGGAAGCACAAACTACTTTCTTCTTGTTCGTAGTAACTTGTTCAGAATGTGGCTGGAGTTAACGGCTACAAGAAGTGTTCCATAATGCTAAAAATACGAAAGGTCTCTTTTGATTGCGGCTGCTCAGGCGGCTGGTAGCAATATAGATCAATCGAAGTAAGGCATAAATTGATATGAGTAATAGCCGACTAGGGTGAGTAATAGGTATTCACCTCGGTCGGCTATTCTTATTCCCCTTTTCATTTGAATAAAACAAAATATGCTTAAAATTATACATATTATACATATTTTCTCGGTCCAAAGGATATCGTTTATAAAAAGAGTCATGAAAGGGTTATTTAATTGGAATAAATAAAGGTTTGCGTTTTTCAAAAATGCTGATCCCTGGCTTTATTTATCACAGTTATGCTGTGTTACAATTTGGAAACAACCTAGCGAAAGGATGAAATAATCTTGTGCTATACTAAACGGATAGACAAAGAAAAAATCTGGAGGAATCTGCTTGGAGAAGAAGACGATACTCATCATCGAAGATGAAGACAATATATCTGACATTCTTTCTCATTATCTGGAGAATGAAGGCTTTAGGACGATTGTCGCTAACTGCGGACAGCAGGGATTGGAATCTGTTAGGGAATATGAGCCGGACCTTGTTTTGCTAGACATTATGCTCCCCGATTTAAGCGGTTTTGAAGTTTGTAAACGGATTGCGGCTGCTTCTATTATCCCGGTAATAATAATCACTGCCAGATCTGATGACGTTGATAAAATACTGGGCATGGAGCTTGGGGCTGATGATTATATCACCAAGCCTTTCAATATGAGGGAAGTTATTGTGAGGATCAAGACTATTTTCCGCCGGATTGACTTGATTGCTGTGGCGACGGCAGATCAGAACGAGAAAGTGATAAAACTCAAGCGGGAGATAGAAATTTTTAAGGACAGGCATGAAATTCACCAACATGGTCAAAAGATTGAATTTACGAATAAGGAATATGATCTTTTAGTATATCTGGCTGAACGTCCGGGAAAGGCTATTACCCGAGAGGAACTTTTGGATAAGGTCTGGGGATATGAGTTTACCGGTGATTGTCGGACAGTAGATATCCATGTGCGCCGGGTTAGAAAAAAACTGGATGAAAACAAGAATTCATCCATTATTGAAACAGTTTTTGGCGTTGGCTATAAACTAGTTTAAGCGGGTACTTAGCATGAAATATTCTATCCAGTTAAAAATTCTCCTTTACTTGTCAATTATTCTCTTGATCGGCTTTTCTTTACTTACTTTTGCCGTTTATAATACCACCTGGCAAAATTCGCAGCGGATTATCAAGGGCGATATGATTGCGGCCAAAAAAAATATCGATCTATATTTAAGCCAATATCGGTTAGTCTCTAATATGGACTTAAGCGCTGCTACCCTTCCTTCCGAGGCAGAGGCTATTTCCAGGCAGTTAAGTACTCAAATCGGGAGCAATGTAGATATTTACAGCCTGCAGGGAGAAAAGCTTTCTTATGGTTCTGCTCCGGCAGATGACCTGGATAAAACTGAGGATTTAACCAAAGCGATGAAGGGGGAAATAGCCTATACCACTAACTTTCGAGCAAATCAGGTGATGGTTAGCCTCTCTTATCCTATTGGTCGGCCCGCTGTCGGTATTCTGCGTTACTTTAAAGACTACACTCAACTGTACGGCGATAATCAAAAATTCATGGATATGATTTGTCTTTTCGCAGCAATAATCTTTTTTGTTATCTTTATTGCCTCCTACATATTCTCCACACAAATCACCAAACCCATAAAGAAACTGGCCAAAGCTGCCGAAGAGGTTTCTCAAGGAAATTATGACTTGAAATTAAATATTCATTTGAATGATGAAATCGGCTATTTAGCCTCTAGGTTTCAACTTATGATGGCTAAAATCAGGGAGCAGATTGAAATCATTCAGCAGGACCGGGATGTACTGGAACAAGTCCAGAAAGAAAATAAAAAATTCTTTGACAATGTGACTCATGAACTCAAGACACCGATCACCACCATTGCCGGCTATGCGCAGGCAATTGAGGATTTAGGAATCAAAGAGGATGAATTCACCCGCAAAGGTCTGCAAAGTATTATTAACGAGAGCAGCCGCTTAAATCATATGGTGATAGAATTAATCGAGCTTTCCAAGGCGTCTTCCAATAAGTTCAGCTATGAGTTTACTGATCTAAATTTGAGTGAGTTAATTGAAGAAACCAGCGATGAGATGATGATAAAAGCTAAAAAGTATAATATTGTCCTTAGCTGTTCAATAGAACAAGATCTCCGGCTCAAAGGAGATCGGGACAGGTTAAAAGAAGTTCTGATTAACCTTATCGATAATGCGATTAAATATGGTAATGTCAATTCTGTCATTCAAATAAATGCCTGTCGTGAGAAAAATGTTGTTTGGGTTGGTATTAAGGATCAAGGGCCCGGAATTCCGGAGGAACTGAGGCAAAAGGTGTTTGATCCTTTTTTCCGAGTTTCGAAAAAAACCTCACGCGAATTAGGCAGCACTGGTCTAGGGCTGACAATTGTCAAAGAAATCATGGAAAAGCACAAGGGCTGTATTGATATCAAGAGCATACCCGGAGAAGGGACAGAGGTCATTCTGCGGTTTGAAAGCGGGGTTTTATGAAAGGAACGTTTCATTTTGAAGTCAATAGAAATTTAATTATCCCTATAATAATCTTGGCCTCAGGTATTTTTGCGCTGCTGACTATAACCAATCTGTATTCCTTCAGAGCCAAAGATTGCTCTGCGATCGTCTTGGATAAAGCGCTTTTTCAAGATAAAACGTCTAATACGGAGTCAGGCTCCTTCAGTGTCGATAAAATCGTTAGGTTTACAATTCCCTATTCTGTCAAAGCGTATGATCTTTTGGATTTGAACACCGCTGCCTTGATGTTCAGGCAGACGCAAGATGATTCGTCCTCTCTCCTGCAAACGGGGATTTATGATTTGGCCAAGGGATCTTTCAAGGATGGATTACTGCAAGAAGAGAGATCCTTTGAAGGTACAATTCAAGTATCTCCTGATGGAAAAACGATGTTGACTTCGTTTTATGGAACGGGGAAAGAATTTGGCAAGCTATACGTTGGCGACATTGTCCACAAAAAGAATCTTGATATTCTAGACAATGTGCTTATCAGTAAATGGCTCCCGGATGGCCAAAAGTTTGTGGGGGTTGATGATTATTTATTTATTTATGATATTGCGACGGGTCAAAGAGAAAATCTTTACAAAATTTCGGACTATAATCTAAACCCAAGCAAATACTCCCTCAATTTAAATATCTTAAACAGCGGAGATACTATATGTCTTACAGGAAATATGAGTCAGGGGAATTCTAAGGTTATTCTCTTTAATCTTAAAACTAAACGTCAAAAAACGTATCGAGCTCAAGGGATTTTAAGTTTTTATGATTCTTTCCCTATAGGAGATAATTCTATTGCCTATATCGGAATTGAAAAGGGTGAATATGGATTATTCACCTATGATTTTTCAAGTAATAAGTTGTCCCAACTAATTAATGTCCCAAATGATCAGCAAAAGTTTACGGAATTTTGTCTATCCCCGGACAACAGGAAAATTGCCTATAGTGTCATAGGAATGAATGGTGTCAATCAAATCCATGTTGCCTCACTAAACAATAAACAGGTTACCGATGATGAAATTGTTTATCAGGATTCTAAGGTTATCCAAAATATGATGTGGACAAAAGACAGCAGTGTGCTGTATTACCTTCAAAACAGCGCGGACAGTGCAATTTTGGGCAGGATATTATTCAAAAACTTGTAAGATTAACAGATAGGCAAATTAAAATTTACAATTTGGCAACAAGTGCTCTAAGGTAAGAAAAATCTCCAATCTATAATTAAAGCATGAAGTACATCAAGCAATGTACCTCATTAAATTAAGCAAATGGATATTAAAAAGGAGAGATTCTTACCATGAAGAAAAAATCAATGACAACTGTTCTCGCTGCAACCGCTATTGTCGCTACCTTGGCTGTTACCTCAACATCAGTTTTGGCTGCGACGGCTAAGACCGGTAATATTCAACCGACAGGACACATTGTGGCTTCGGCAACCACAAGTAATCAACAGGAAGGCAACATCGAATATGCGAAAAAAACACTTTACAATCCTGATGGCAGCATTGCTGCCATTGACGAAACTTGGGCCAATCCTGCCAACCATAATGAAAAAGTAAGTTATCACGACCTTGCCAAAAAAATTGTTGCCGGAGCTTATGTTTTGGAGAACGGGAATGATTATATTAAATTCTCAGAGGATGCTCAGGGGAAGCTGACAGGTTATGAAATGAAATCTCAAAATCATAATTTAACCAACAGTTTAACCGCAACGAAGCAAGATTATATTAATGAATATCAACAAGGGACAAGAAGAGCGGGTTGGAAGGATGAGGGCCTTGTCCAAACTGCGGATGGAAAATCACTGCATAAGTTGGCCAGGGAGGATAAATCGACGATGCCGGGTGAAGAGGGCACTGTCTATTCAGAAAATGTCTACCTTGATCCTAGCAGCGGTCTTCCAGTCAAAGGGGACATTTCGATCACAAAGAATGGTACAACTAAGCTCTTGTATACTTATGGTTATCAATTCAAAAATGTCAGTGACAATGGGACCATCTTTAATACTCAAGGAATAAAGATAAATAAAATGTAGAGGCAGCTTACAGTGTTCCCTAATAATAAAAATTAAGATTGGTCCTTTATGATAGCTGCAGCTCAGGCGGCTGGTAGCAATATAGATCAATCGAAGTAAGGCATAAATTAATATGAGTAAAGCACATCTAACTTTTGGGCTAAGATTTTGAGGAACTTCTGTAAAAATAGAACAAGGGTACTGACACATAAAGTTTTGGGTCAGTACCCTGTTTTGTTGGAAAGCTACTAGGATATCGCTTTTAAAAAGAGTTATGAAAGGAAAGGGTTACTTAATTGGAATAAATAAAGGTTTGCGTTTTTCAAAAATGCTGTAATACCTTAAGCCTACATCCCGCAGTGCTTGGATACCTTCTTCTGGAGTGTGCATATTTTGTTCATGATGAGAATCTGTTCCCAATGTAATAATCTCTCCCCCTAGTTCTTTATAGAATTTGAGAATTCTAAAGTCAAGATCAATGAGGGGTACACGTAAATTTAGTTCAATTCCTTTTCCATGAGTGATTAATTTTTGCAGAACAGCTTTTATGATATCATCATATTTGATCCAGACAAAATCTGAAGGGTTAACGTTAAACCGCCTAAAAAAGCGTTTAATTAAAGTAATATGCCCCAGCACTGAAAAATCAAAATCTAAAACTGCTTCATATAAAGCTTCGAAGTACTCTCCAAATGCAAAATCCAGCTTTTTCCCAGCAAAAAAATCCCCGTTGAATAAGTTCAGGCCATTAATCCGGTGCATGGAGCCGATCAGAAAGTCAAACTCTTTATTCTCCAAGTAATCCTTGATTTGTTGCTGTTTCCACTTATCAAAGCCAACTTCCATCCCGATTTTAATAGATAACACTTTCTCATACTTTGCTTTTGCAGCTTCAATCGCATCTCGATAGTTATCATAGTTTACCAAGTGATTTTCAGCAAATTCAAGGTGATCGGTAAAACATAATTCGTCAATACCAAGTTGTATCGCTTTTTCACAGGCTTTATCTATCGTAAGGGTCGCATCCGGTGAAAACTGGGAGTGGATATGGTAATCTGCTCTTTTCATAATTTTCCTTCCCTGCTACAAGGCTTTGCTTTTATATAATTTTAACCGAAAACATGAAAAGCACAAAATTTATCCGTTAATTTTACAATTTGGAGACAACTTAAAGATAGTTTTTATATATTTGTGTTTTAAACTAAATTCGTAGTAAAGGTTTGTGCACAAACAAAGAAATATTTGGAGGTTACTATGAATAAAAAAAGTATCTTGGTTTTTGCCCTGGCAATAACAATGGTGGGCAGCAGCACAGCAGCTGTTTATGCAAGTCAAAGCTCTGTCAACGCTACTAAAAACAAAGTTGTAACAGTAGCCAACAACTATGAAGCTGAAAATGGCGGGAATACAGTTGTTCAAGGAAAAATTAGTGATGAAGAAGCGGTAACTATTGCTACAAAAGCGATGAAGGATCTTATGGGAATCAACGCGAACTATTTTGGTGAAGCTCATGTGACCAGATCAAATGAAAAAGACGACATGGAATTCTTTAAAAACCTATATCCAGAAAAAGACGCACAAGTTTTGCAAGAAAATTTACAAAAACCAACTGCTGACGTTATCGATGTGCAGTTCATCTCTGCGGATGACCTGAAAAGTCCGATGCCGTCCAGGGATTTAGTTGTTATTAATGAAGCATCAGGGGAAATTGTTTCAATAACAGCTATGAAAAATTTAGACCAAAGTTTAACAGGGACAATTGACGATAACAGAGTTAAAACTGGGGTCACTGATTTTTTGAGTAACCTGCATGAAAAGGTTCAGGATAATACTTTAAAAGTCAGCAAGACTATGACTTCTGGGACTATGAACGTAATAGGTAAATTGGCAGATGGACGAGATGTTACTATGTCGCTGAATGGGAAAGACTATTCAGTAATGAGCTATGCAGTAAACTATAATAATCTGATTACCTTACCTTCTGTGGAAAAAGACTACCAAGATAATTATAGAAATGTGCAAGTGAAATAATTAAAGTAAGACTGGTTTCAAGTAACATTTTTGCAGTAAGATGGGTTTGGTAAATAAACCCATCTTATTGCCATTTCATTGGATTGGGGTAATTAAATGTGATTACTATTTTGGTAGTTGAAGATGACTTGCCTATTTCTAATTTAATTAAACTTAATTTGAATGTGGCAAATTATAATGCTGTGACTGTTTATAACGGGGAAGATGCCCTAAAGATGATTGAAGATGATCGTTTTGATCTTATTCTTTTAGACGTGATGCTCCCTAAGATGGATGGATATACCTTGCTTGAGAAGATTAAACCTTTAGGTATTCCTGTGATTTTTATAACCGCTAAAAGTTCTGTTACAGACAAAGTATATGGATTGAGAGCAGGAGCGGATGACTATATCTCAAAACCCTTTGAAGGTATCGAATTATTAGCCAGAATTGAAAATGTTTTGCGGCATTACAATAAAAAATCTAACCGCGTGATTTTCAAGGATTTAGAGATTGATTTGGCAGAGATGAAGGTAATAAAAAGAGGAGAAGTCGTGGAACTTACCTTAAAGGAGTTTGAGCTGTTGGCGTTCTTAGTTCAAAATTTAAATGTGGTTTTGACAAGGGAGAGATTAATTGAAAAGATATGGGGATTTGATTATTTTGGTGAAACAAGAACAGTAGATAATCATATTCAGAAATTAAGAAGAAAATTAGACTTGTACGACAATATAAAAACGGTTTTTAAATTGGGCTACAGGTTGGAGGAATCATGAAATTTTGGCAAAAGGTCTTCTTGTGTAACTTATTCGTGATTGAAATCTTATTTATTTCTGCATCTATCTATCTGATTAATAACAGTTTTAATATAAACCTAAATACGGAAATCAATTCTGGGATAAGCGAACAAAGCCGATTTTGTTCTTCAATAGAAACCAATTTTTACTTGCTTAAGATTCAAAAGACGGCTGGTGGTCACAATGTAACAGTGGATAAAGAGAGCATTGATTCAATGATCAGCACATATCTAAGTAATATTAGAGAGCAAGATATCTATTATGAAATTATCGATCAAGACGACCAGATTATATTTAGTAATTTAGAAATGAATATCTCTGCAAAACGAGATGAATTGAATACTATTTCAAACAAAATAAATTACATAATACGAGAAGTTAATCAAAAGGAATATTTGTTTATAACGCAAAGAGTTGATTTAGATAGCCATTACTATAAAGTTACGTGTGTCAAGGATATATCTAAGATATATATCAATCGACAATATTTGTTGGATATTCTGATTCGCTTAAATATTGGGCTATCCTTAATTTTGATTGTTGTTACTTTAATATTAAGCAAGGTTTTATTAAGGCCTGTTAATAAATTGATTAGGTCAACTCAGACAATTACCGAGGGGAATTTCAGCGAAAGAGTAAAAATTGTAACTGATGACGAAATTGGAGTGCTATCAGAAAACTTTAATCGTATGGCTGCTGTAGTTGAAGATAAAATAACTCAATTAGAAAAAATTTCAGCAGATAAGCAAAGATTTATTGATAACCTTGCGCATGAACTTAGGACTCCTTTGACTTCTATCATAGGTTACGCAGATTTTCTCAGAACCACGAAATATGATGAAGAATCGTTTATTAGTTCCTTAACTTATATATTTCAAGAGGGAAAAAGATTAGAGAAGCTTGCTTTTAAGCTCATGGATTTAATCGTTCTTCGAAATAAAGACTTTAAAATGAAAGAAGAAGACCTCCGAGAGCTCCTTCTTGAGGTGAAGGACACTTTAGCGCCTAAATTGGCGGCTAAAGGTATTACTTTGGAAATATTCTCGGAAGTCCTAAAAATGAAAATGGATTGTGATTTGATAAAGGTTTTATTGACCAACCTTGTTGATAATGCGCTTAAGGCATCAAAGAGCGGCGACAAAATATCAGTTAAGGCATTCAAAAATGATGAAGCGAAGATAATACTTGAAGTTAAGGATATGGGGATCGGTATTCCTAAAATGGAGATACCAAAAGTGTTTGAGCCGTTCTTTATGGTTGATAAGTCCAGATCAAGAGCTAACAATGGGGTAGGACTTGGACTTTCTCTTTGTGCAGAAATAGCTGAGATTCATGATGCTAAAATAGAAATGGAAAGTGACCTTGGAAAGGGTACAATTATAAAAGTAATATTTAATCAGGGGTTCAACTAATTGACTTATAGAAAGGATAAGTAAAGATATTACGAAGAGTTTTTAAATTTTCATTCCTTCACCATTTTTCGGTTGTTTCTTTATGTTTAGAGAGCTTCCAGGCTTTAACGAGGTCGGTAGCTGCCAACTTTGGATTATCAGCCTCAGACACAGCGGTAACGACGAAGAAACCATGGACTCCGGTTTGGGCAAGGGGAGGTATATCCACCAGCTTAACGCCGCCGCCGACGACCACCGGAATCGGACTGAGTTCAGCAAGCTTAGAAATATCGGCAAAACTTCTAGTGACCATTTTTCCATCCCGGTCGAGCCCACAGTCCGGCTTCGTCTGTGTTTCATGCAGCGGTCCGGCCCCAAAATAGTCAACCTGAGTGACATCTGCCGTTTGGATATATTCGAATAATTCATAGGTTCTGGCTGATAAGCCAACGATTGAATCTTCGCCTAAGTATTCCCGGCAAACTTCCACTGGGATATCCGATTGCCCCACGTGAATTCCATCAACCTTTATCCCTTGTTTTCTGGCAGCCAGGATCACGTCAAGTCGGTCGTCCACGAGCAAAGCGACGTCATCCGACTTACCTGCTTGCGCGATGACCTCAGAGGCCTGCCGGGTTAACTCAATCAGTTCGCGGGCAGAGGCAACCTTTGAACGAATTTGCACACAGGTAAACCCGGCCTCAAGCGCATCGTTAATGATTGTCACAACAGGCCGACCTGCCGTATTCTCAGGGCCCACAACTAAGTATGCTGATATATCAAGTTTTTCTCTTATGCTCATTTTATGTTCCTAAACCTCCTTAATTTCTAATGAATTGGAAGCAATATCCGCTGCGCTTGCTTTATACAGTTCATCGAGGAACTGTATCTGAAAACTTCCCGGACCGTCTACCTTATTTTCAGCGCGGCTTCCAGCCAAATTATAAACCGCAGCAGCAGTAAGTGCCGCAATAAACGGCGAGGCGACTGTTGCATAAACTGCAACGACTCCACCCAGGGAACAGCCTGCCCCGGTGATTTTCTCCATAAAGTGTGATCCTCCATAAGAGAAGGCGATGACTGAACCGTCAGTTATTAAATCTGTTTTACCCGATACAGCAACAGCCCCGCCTGTCCACTTGGCCAGGGCAATAGCAGCAGCTTTGGCGTCGCTGACCGAATCCGTCGAATCAACGCCGCGGGCATTGGATACATCCGTTCCGCCGTCTAATTCCCACAAGCCAGCCAAGGCAATAATTTCCGATGCATTACCTCTGATCACAGAGGGTTTATACTGTTTAAACTCCCGCAGCAGCTGATTTCTAAGGGAACCAATACCGATTGCGACAGGATCCAGGACCCAGGGTTTCCCCGTATCATGCGAAACCTTTGCTATTTGAGGTAAAGTCTCTTCATAAATCGGCAGAAGCGTACCCATGTTTATATAAGTGGCTCCGCCGACGTTTGCCAAAAATTCACCCTCATCAGGCAGATAAACCATCGCTGCAGATCCCCCGACGGCAAGCTGGGCATTAGCCACAAAATTGATCGTTACTGTGTTGGTGACCGACCCTGCCATCGGATTTGTCTGCCTTACAGTTTCAACTGCCTGAATGATTTGGCTTTTAATGTCCTCTTGATTGATCATATTATAGTCTTCCTTTCTTAGAGGCAGGTTCATGACTCTTCCTCTTTAATGATTTGGTGAATAGATACTTGTGCTCAATAAACAAAAAACCGCCCATTAGGAAAATGAGCGGATTAATTACCGATTAAAATAGATCACTTCCCTCCGCTGGCATTACCCAGATCAGGTTCAAAGGTCGGCAGTGGTACCAACTGCCCTCTCAGCTTACTTCCTTAAGCTCCCTCTATGAAATTGTAAGGCTTTTTTCTACGAAGAGCATATCATTTTTTCTGATGACGTTCAAGACATTACTGTTGAATTTGTTACCTACTGAGCTTTCTCACGCCGGTATTGTTGCCTCAACTTTGTTCACCTGGACTAGCAGGGCTAACACAAGTTCTATTAGAGTAAACGGTAGCGGATCAGATATATCATTGCCTTTAAGATACCTTCTTAAAAATAAGATCTTTGTGGATAGAATAATAATCTTGTTTGACAGGGTGAAATCATTGCGGCCTTGGAACTGCCGGTCGGTGGTATTTTGTCTGAAGAATCACTAGAGATATTAGCCCAAACGTTAAAAGATGTTAGACAAGCTCTAAAGAAATTAGGTTATATGCATCATAATGAAATTATGTCGCTGAGCACTCTCACCCTTCCTGTTAGTCCATCCTTAAAAATTAGCGACCAAGGCTTAATCAAAGTAAGGTATAAACAATAAATTACAACATAGAAAAATATTCTTTAATACAAAAGGACGTCATAAGATTAAATTTAATTGAAGAATTGTCCAGCTCAATATTAAGGATTTCTTTAATTTTTCGAAGGCGGTAGACGATCGTATTTCGATGCGTGTGCAGCCGGGATGCCGTATCGAGCAGGCTGCAATCTGATAAGAGGTAAATATGAAGCGTGTGCATGTAATCTGAATCGTGGTCGCGATCGTATTCTTCCAATTTCCCCAGATGCTGCAGAAAAAGTGTTTCCAGCAAACTCGGATCAGATAAACCGAAAAATATCTGAAGCAGTCCAAGCTCATCAAAACGCACACACTGCCGTTTGTAGAATTCTGCAGCAGACAGAGAAAAACGAGCGCGTTTGTAGCTTAAACTAATTTGGGCAAGGGAATGTGTCGTGTCACTGATACCCAGGATAATACTGTCACAATAACAAATCAGTGTAATAACCCTTTCCAAGGAAAGCTGTTTCTGCGTCGTATTATAGACAAGAATGTGCATATTGTCATATTGGAACAGGTGATATTTCAGACTGTAGCTGTTTAGCGGTGAAGTAATTATGGTTGTATCTGCTAAATTACGGATTACGAGAACCCTGTAATCTCCTGTAGTTTCGAACCCAAACTGATTTAGAGCGCGGAGAGTATTGTCTTGTACAGGCATCTGATTAATGGCGTTCTGAAAAGTTGCACTGAGTTGATTTTCCCAATTGTTGTCATAGAGAAGGAGTTTGCAGAAATCCTGTAAAATGTCCACTAAATGTATCTCCCAAGGCATAGTGAAGAGCGGAAATCCGTTGATATTGCAAAACTCAATAATTTCTGGAGTAATATCTTCCTTATGAATATACTTGCCTACATTAAGCACGATGCCGCTGCAATTGTGCAAAGCGATCGTACGGATGAAGCGATACAGATTAATGTTGTTTTGCGTAAAAAGCCCTGTGGTAATAACCAGCTCTCCACCCTTTAAAAATGAAACGGTTTGAATATCTTCGGTGACATATACCCAGGAAGTAGCATTGTTCAATCCGTTTTGCCCACCAAGGATGGTCAGCATGTATTTTGTTCTTGCAGACTCATATAACGTTTTTACTTGTGTCCGCATAGGGTTTACCTCCTTGGCAGATTTTTTAGAGTATATCATACTAATATTACTAATTAAAGAGCGAACTCGCTTTCGCAAAAGCTGAACATCGGGGCTTCAGATAGAATACTGCCCAATGTCTCCCCAAAATGCTAGAGGATTACCCAAAGGGCTAATGAATTGTACTTGGAATACAAAAGAAGACGAAATATTTGTAGCATGGAGCCATTGGATTTTAATTTATTTGTGCTAAAATACTAACATAAACACAACAAGATTTCTCCAAAGGGATGATTAACTACGGGACAAAAATTTGTGGTTACTATAGCACGACAGTTTGGCAGTCTAGGTCGGCCAATTGCCCGCAAAGTCAGTGAAACGTTGGGCATCGAATATTACGACAGAGAGATCGTGGAATTTACTTCAAAGAAGCTGAATCTTCCGGTTTCAACCATAAGTGATGAAGAAGAAAGTGCAAACTCTGCATTTTTCAACATGAGTTACCCGTTGGGTATGGGGACTAACGAAATTCAGGATCAAATATTTGCTGTTCAGCGAAAAATCATTACGGATTTTGCGGAAAAAGGGCCGTGTATTATTGTCGGTCGGTGTTCAGATTATATTCTCAAAGATTGTACGGAGATTATTAATGTATTTATCTATGCACCGTATACCGCAAGACTTTGTAATTGTGTGGAGATGCTCGATATGCAACCCGCCGAGGCAAAGAAAATGATTGCTGCTGTAGACAAAGCCAGGGACGCATATCACAAACACTACTGTGGCTACTCTATGTCAGATAAAGACTTCAAGCATGTAATGCTGGATTCCAGTCTGCTGGGAGTCGAGGGAACCTGTGATGTGCTCGTAGAAATTATAAGGAAGAGATTCAATTTGAAATAATAGGATCTCAAAAAATTATGCAACAAACAACAATGGGGTTGTTTCGCTATAGGCGAGACAACCCTCTTTTCTTGTACTATCAGAAAGTATAACCTTCGGTTAAATACTTTCCTCTAGCATAAGTGCAACTAACCTGCCGCTTTCGCCAGAGGCTTAGCGCCAGCTAAGTTTTCTTTATCCTGACATAGGTGTTGGCTTAACAACCGTTTTTATTGTTAAGTTTTTATAAAGAGACAACTAACACAACTATTATTTTAAATTAAAGTAAGGAGGAATTTTCATGAAACGTATCTTATCCTTGGTTATGGTGGTGCTCTTGACGTTTGGAGTGGTATCTCTCGGCGGCTGCGGTTCCAGTAAAACTACGAGTGACGGCAGCGATACTAAAGAACTTAATTTTTTTCAATGGACTGAGTATACCCCGCAGTCAGTGCTCGATTCCTTCAAAAAGAAGTATGGCATCACAGTCAAGATGAGCAACTTCTCTTCTAACGAGGAAATGATCGCTAAATTACAAGCGGGCGGACTCTCACAGTATGATGTCGTCGTACCCAGTAATTACGCTGTTAAAGGCATGATAGCCCAAAATCTTATTCAGCCGATTAACAAAGATAATATCCCGAATTTCCAAAACATAGATGACAGCTTTCTCAACCGTGATTACGACCCGGGAAATAAATACACAGTTCCGTACCTTTCCAGTCCGGTTGTTCTGGCGGTCAACACTAAAAAGGTGACGAAGACCATCACCAGCTATAACGATTTGCTTGATCCCTCGTTCAAAAACCAGATCGTCGTTGTTGACGATGAGCGGCCCATTATCGGAGCCGCCTTGCTCGCAACAGGCCACTCGCTCAACGATACCAACGAAAATGATCTTCAAGAAGCTGAACGTTGGTTAAAGAAGCTCAGACCGAATATTAAGGTATTTGACAGTGACAGCCCTAAAACCTCTTTGATTTCAGGAGAATGCTCTATTGGCCTCATCTACAATGGCGAAGCTGCTCTGGCCATCAAATCGAACCCGGATATCAAAATTGTTTGGCCTAAAGAGGGAATTTCCGGGCTTACTATTGATAACCTCTGTATCGTTAAAGGTACCAAGCATGAAAAGGAAGCAGAGATGTTCATTAACTACATCCTTGATCCGAAAGTTAGTAAATTAATTTCCGCCGAGTACCCCTATACCAATCCCAACAAAGCTGCCCATTCATTGTTAGCGAAAAGTTATCTTGACAACCCAGCCAGCAATATTCCCTTCGACAAGATTAAAAGCAGCGAACTTCTTAACGATGTAGGGGCCTCGTTGAGCCAATTTGATAGAATCTGGACAGAATTTAAGGGCTGATGAATCAACCGGGTACAGCGAAACCAGAAAAGGGAGTGGAAACAAGATGGTAAAACTTGAAATAATCACTCGTTCGGAGAAACTCGTCGATGTAAAGAAAATCCTTGCTAAGCACGACTATATCGGCCTTACAGTTACAGCCGTTATGGGCTGTGGTCACCAAAAGGGCAGAATCAAGGAGTTTGAAGGACTTAACCTCGAGATAAACTTACTGCCTAAAGTTCAGGTGATGACGGTCGTTTTAGATGAGGATGTTGAGGAGATTCTTACTGAGCTCCACGAAACAATCTCGACGGGTAACGTAGGAGACGGCAAAGTGTTTATTTCCGATGTCCGCGATGTCATGCGTATACGAACCGGAGAGAGAGGAGAGAAAACTCTGTAAACCGACACAAGCAATAAGGAGGTGCCCGCATGGCACAAGTATCTGATAAGGTCATGGTTGAACTGCGCAATGTGGATAAATTTTATGGTGCTAACAAGGTCGTCAAAAACCTAAACCTTCAGATACGGGAGGGTGAGTTTTTAACGATGCTCGGGCCTTCCGGCTGTGGCAAGACGACAACCTTGCGAATGATTGCCGGATTTGAAGCCGTGACCTCAGGCGCTGTGATCATCGAAGGTGAAGATGTTGGGAACAAGGCACCCTACCAGCGTAATGTCAACACTGTGTTCCAGAATTATGCCTTGTTCCCTCATATGAACATCTATGACAATATTGCTTTTGGGCTAACCGAGAAAAAAGTCAAGAAAGAGGAAATCCGACAGCGGGTTGGCGAGATGCTTTCCTTAGTGCAGATGGATGGCTACGAGAAGCGGATGCCTTCCCAGTTGTCAGGCGGACAGAAACAGCGTGTGGCTATTGCCAGAGCACTTGTCAATCGACCTAAGGTTTTGTTGCTTGATGAGCCACTGGGTGCGTTGGATCTTAAACTGCGCAAACAGATGCAAGTTGAACTCAAGCACCTCCAACGCCAACTGGGCATTACCTTTGTTTATGTTACCCACGATCAGGAAGAGTCCTTAACCATGAGCGATCGCATCGCAGTCATGAACAGCGGTATCTTGGAGCAGATCGGCCCGCCTGATAAGATCTATAATCAACCGGCAACGAAATTCGTCGCAGATTTTATTGGTGAATCGAATATTTTTGAGGCTTCGGTTGGAAGTGTCGACGGCGACAACCTCAACGTTATCTTTGAAACTGGCAGCGCCGAGGTCAGCGCAGCAGGGTTCAGCCATGACGAGATGGTCTATATCTCAGTACGCCCTGAAAAGCTCAAATGTTCAGCTGCCGTTGTGCCCGGTTTCAACATCAGGGGCACTGTCAAAGAGCATATCTATGTAGGTTCGATTATCAAGACAATCATTGAACTGCCTAATGGTCAGGAACTTAAAATGAGCCTGCTGGCTGGCACACCGCTGATTTCCCCAGGCGAGGTCGTTTGGGTCTATTGGGAAAAGGACAGTACCGTTGTTCTCCATACCCATGAGGAAACGCTCTATAATCTCATAGAGCAGGTCCCGAAAATCGAGGTGAGTGTATGAATACAGTCGCACCTAAGAAGCGAAGGGCTTTTTCCCGAAGCATTCCCCTTTTCCTGATGGTTGGTCCGGTTATCCTCTGGCTTCTAATTTTCGTCGCCGCTCCCCTGGTATATATCCTTGTAATCAGCTTTATGAAAAAGGGTACTTATGGGGGAGTCGTTGCGAGTTTCAATTTTGAAAACTACCTGCGGATCTATGATCCCCTTTACCTGAAGATCTTTTTTGTTTCCATTGTCATTGCTCTGGCAACCACGGTACTCTGCCTGGTAATAGGCTATCCTTTCGCTTATATCATTGCCAGAGCCAGTGACCGCAACAAAAGTATTCTGCTTTCCCTAATTATGCTGCCCTTTTGGACTAACTCACTCATTCGTACCTATGGCTGGATAATTCTGCTGCGGACGAACGGTACCTTTAACACCCTGCTGCTATCAACGCACTTGATTTCTCAGCCACTCCAGATGCTTTATACAAACGGAGCTGTGATGGTCGGAATGGTCTATACCCTGTTTCCGTTTATGGTATTGCCGCTTTACAGCTCAATCGAGAAACTTGATCGTTCTTTACTGGAAGCCGCCAACGATCTCGGTGCCAAGCCGCGGCGAGCCTTTTGGCGGGTGACGCTCCCGCTCACCGTTCCGGGTGTTTTTGCCGGCTGTATCCAAGTCTTTATCCCGACGCTTGGTTACTTCTTCATTAGTGACTTATTAGGCGGCGGCAATTCCGTCCTCGTTGGCAATCTTATTAGAAACCAATTTCTTGCGGCGAGAGATTGGCCCTTTGGCGCAGCTCTATCGATTCTCCTGATTGTCTTCACTATCGTCTTGATGAGAGTCTACAAGCACTTCGGCGGTAGTCTCGAAAATATAACGTAAGGGGGTAAGGTTATGAAGCAAAGCAACAAACAATTAACCAAGCTCCTGGCGGCGGCCTTTGTGACCCTGATCTATATCTTTCTCTATCTACCCATTGCGATCATTGTTTTTTTCTCGTTTAATTCGTCTAAGCTCAATATTGTTTTTCAGGGATTCACACTCCAGTGGTACGGCATTATGCTGCAGAACACGGATCTTATGTCGGCCTTAGAAAACACAGCGATCGTTGCCGTCGCTACCGTCGTCATCTCGGTTTTTATTGGCACTCTTGCCGCCATAGGAATGTTTCGCTATGAATTTCGGGGTAAAAGTATTGTCGACTCCTTTCTCTATATCCCCATTGTTATCCCCGAGATCGTCATGGGCATCTCTTTGCTCGCCTTTTACCACATTCTAAATATTAGTCTGGGTATTACGACGCTGATTATTGCCCATGTCACCTTCTCGATGCCTTATGTTGTTGTTACGGTGCGTTCACGTATTGCCGGCTACGACATGTCTGTGGAAGAGGCTGCGATGGACCTGGGTGCTACCCGTCTGCATACTCTTTTACGCATTACTCTGCCGATCATCGCCCCAGGAATTCTCGCCGGTGCTATGCTGGCACTTACGCTATCCCTCGATGATGTGATTGTCAGCTTTTTTACCACCGGTGTGGACAGCATGACACTGCCCATCTATATTTTCAACAAGGTCAAAACCGGAGTCTCGCCGGATATCAATGCCTTAGTCACTGTGATTATCCTTATCACGCTCTTAATACTTGTGTTTATGCGAACCTTCGAGGCCAAAACTTCCAAAAAGGGTCAGGTTGGATGACAAAATGCTTTCCCGATATGTTGTGCAGCAGTCGTCTAGATTTAATGATCCCAGAAACATAATTATAAACTGCAAATTAATTTCGAGAGAGGAGCTTATGCATGGAAAGTTTCGAAAGAATGTATATTGACGGTCAATGGGTGCCGGCGCTTGACGGTAAGACCCGAGACGTTATCAATCCAGCCGACGCCAGTGTTCTGGCAACCGTAGCCGAAGGCGCTGCGGAAGATGTGAAGCTTGCCGTCGCTGCAGCAAAGAGGGCTTTTTATGAAGATGGCTGGATGGCGACGTCTCCAAGTGAACGCGCCAGATTTATGTTTGCCCTCGCCGACGCCCTGGAAAAGAGGACGGAAGAATTTGCCAAGCTGGAAACTCAGAACAACGGCAAAGCCTTGCGTGAAGCTCAGTGCGATGTCAGTGACGCGGTGGCTTGCTTTAGGTATTACGCCGGTCTTGCCACCAAGCCCCATGGTCAGACTTTCGATGTAGCTGACCCGATGCAGACTTTGGTTGTTCGCGAGCCCATCGGTGTCTGCGGACAGATCGTTCCTTGGAATTATCCGCTGTTGATGGCTGCCTGGAAATTAGCACCGGCCCTCGCGGCAGGCAACACAGTTGTCTTTAAGCCTTCAGAGCTAACACCATTAACAGTTATCAGGCTTTTTGAACTTATTGACGCAGTGGGTTATCCCAAGGGGGTTGCTAACCTGGTGCTGGGTGCCGGGGATACAGTAGGGCACGAGATTGCTGCCAATTGCGATATTGATAAAGTCGCCTTTACAGGCGGTACTAAGACAGGACGTTCGATTATGATGGCTGCAACAGGCAACATTAAGAATATCTCCCTCGAACTGGGCGGTAAATCGCCGAATATCATTTTTGCTGATGCCGATCTGGAGGCAGCTGTGGATTGGACTCTTTTTGCCATCTTTGTAAACCAAGGTGAGGTTTGCAGCGCAGGCTCCAGGCTCCTAATTGAAGAGAGCATCCATGACAAATTCCTGGAGAGGCTTGTCGAGCGGACCAACCAAATCAAGGTTGGGCCGGGGCTGGAGGAGGATGTCGAAATGGGTCCCTTGATCAGTGAAACGCACCTAAACCGGGTACTTGATTACATAGAACTGGGAAAAAAAGAAGGTGCCAGGCTGGTGTGCGGTGGAAACCGAATTCTGGATAGCAGTTTAGAAAAGGGATACTTCGTAGAACCTACGATTTTTACCGACACCTCACCAGAAATGCGCATTGTTCAAGAGGAGATTTTCGGACCGGTGTTGGTTGTCCAAAAATTCAAAGATGAACAAGAAGCCATCTCCATGGCCAACAACACGATTTATGGACTGGCAGGCGGGGTCTTTACGCAAGATGGCGCTAAAGGACTCCGTGTCATTAAAAAGCTGCGGGCAGGTATTACCTGGATCAACGCTTACAATCCAACGTATAACGAAGCTCCATGGGGGGGTTACAAACAGAGCGGTTTGGGTCGCGAACTTGGCACCTTTGGTTTTGAGGAATATACCGAGGTGAAACAGATTAACATCAATCTCGAACCGTCTCCCCTCGGTTGGTTTAAAGAACGATAAGAAATTCATGAGGTAAGGAAAGAGGAGTTTAGAATGAGTAAAGAGCAGGCACTAAAAGAACTTGACAGGGCACTCGGTTATATTACCGGCCACGAGCTCAGTAAAGAAGATAAGGGAAGAATCGTCGAAGATGCAATAGAAAACTATAACAACTATGTTAATCCCGGCTGGCTTAAATACCGCAAATCGGTTTCTACGAATGCCGCCTTTGTTGAGTGGATGGATCACGACTCTTATTTCTACGATGTTTACGGTGAGGAATTCATTGATTGCTTAGGCGGGTTTGGTATTTATATGTGCGGTCATAGAAATCCGGAAATCTTAGAGGCGGTGGAGGCACAGCTTCACCGGCAAGCATTGCACAGCCAAGAACTGCTTGATCCGCTGCGCGGTTATCTTGCCAAAGCCATGGCGGAAATAACCCCTGGCGACTTGCAATACTGCTTTTTCACTAATGGCGGTGCCGAAGCAGTTGAGATGGCGCTTAAACTCGCTCGTATTGCCACGGGCGGCCGCTGGTATATCTCCACCATCGGAGGTTTCCACGGTAAATCAATGGGGGCTCTGTCAATGGGGGGGAAGGGTACTTACCGCATTCCCTATCTGCCGATAGTGCAGCAGGTGCAGCACGTGGAATATGGAGTGGCAGCGGATATCCGTAAAGCAATCAAAAACCTCACAGCTGTGGGAGAGAACGTTGCGGCTGTCATCCTTGAACCGATCCAGGGCGAAGCCGGTGTTATCCTCCCGCCTCAAGGCTATCTTCGGGAGGTTCGCCAGATCTGTGACGAATATGGGGTCTGTTTAATCTTTGATGAAATCCAGACCGGCATGGGGCGGACGGGTTCTATGTTTCGCTGCGAGGAAGAAGGGGTAACCCCTGATATCATGACCTATGGTAAGGCCTTCGGCGGAGGCATCATGCCCATCACAGGCATTATAGCCCGCCCTCATCTGTGGACTCAGGAACTCCAGGATAATCCTTGGATACTTGGTTCACCAACTTTCGGCGGCAATCCCCTGGCCTGCGCCGCGGCAATTGCCACGATAAACTTCATGCTCAAATATGACATACCGCAGCAGGCAAAAGAAAAAGGTCAATATCTGATAAGAAAGCTAAAGGAAGTCCAAGCCAAGTATCCGCGCGTTCTAACTGAAATCCGCGGTATTGGCTTGATGATTGGGGTTGAGTTCCCCAAATCAGAGATCGGCTATATCGTGGCCAAAGGCATGTTCGCACGACGTGTCATGACAGCCGGAACTCTCAACAATTCTAAGGTAATCCGCTTTGAGCCTGCAGCGACCACTTCTTACAAGGATTTCGACATCGTTGTCGAACGCTTTGAGCAGGCAGTTGCTGAAGCGGATAAGCAGATTGATTCGCTCTAATAGTCTACGCTCCCCTAAGGCAAGTGCGATCATCTTAGGGAAGGTTTGGTCGATGTGAGAAAGAGAACATCTTAGCAGATTTGCACCAAAACCAGAAATATCATGGGGAGAGATGCTGAGCTTCTCTCCCCGCACTTTTGGAGGATCAATTATGTTGGAATTTCAATACCATTTGCCGGTTAATTTCGTGTTCGGCTGCGGAAAATCAGATACCATAGGCAAAAAGGCGGTCGCACTGGGCAAGCGTGCTCTGATCGTCACTGGCGGAAGCAGCACCAAACGCTCCGGCCTTTTGCATAAGATTGAAACACTTTTGCAAGAGAACAAGGTTTCCTTTTGTTTATTTGACAAGGTCACCCCGAATCCTTTGACTACCACAATCTACGAAGGGGCAGCACTGGCAGCTGCGGAGGGTTGCGACGTTATCATCGGCGTAGGTGGAGGCAGCAGTATTGACGCTGCGAAGGGTATCGCCTTTCAAACCGTTAACAGCGGTGATATCAATGACTATGTTTTTGACCGGAAATTCAGTGATCAAGCCCTGCCTGTGATTGCCATACCGACCACTTGCGGTACGGGAAGTGAAGGAAACGGTTTTGCCGTAATGACCAATCCGGAAACTATGGATAAAAAATCTTTGCGCTGTAAGGCCATTGTGCCTGCCTGTTCCATAATTGATCCGCTGCTTATGACTACTCTGCCAAAATCCATCCTGGCTGGCGTTGGTTTTGATGCCCTTTGTCACAGTATGGAAGGATGGTTGTCCTCTCTAGCGCAGCCGTTGACCAGAATGCAGGCTTTGGAAGGCATCCGTCTCAGTGCCCATAGTCTGGGTAAAGTATATGATGATCCGTCAGATCTTGACAGCTGGGAGCAGCTGTGTTTCGCCAGTACACTAGGCGGAATGGTTATTAATACAGCAGGAGTTACAGCACCCCATGGAATGGAACATCCTGCCAGCGGTCTAAAAAATATTGTTCATGGCAGGGGGCTAGCAGCCCTTGCCCCAGTAATTTTTGAAGAATCAATCAGTGGTGCACCTGAGAAATTTGCTATCATTTCCAAACTTTTAGGTGGCAAGGATGAAAAGGACTGTGTACCGAAAATTAGAGAATTTCTTACTAAAATTGATTTAGCAACGACCCTGGGCGAGCAAGGAATTACTCTGGAAGATGTGGATTGGATGGCGGAAAATTGCCTGAAAGTTTCTGCAGCCGGTATCGCCAATCATCCGGTTGTCTTTAGTTTGGAAGATATCAAACGGATATACCGGAAAGCCATATAAAGAAAATGTTCCTTTTTCATATTTCTAAATTTTATAGTTAAGGAGATAATTTATATGCTTAGAAATGCTTTGCCAACAATAAATACACCTTTGCCGGGCCCGAAGGCCCAAGCAATCATCGAAAGGAGAGGGAAAGCCGTTCCAAATGCCATAAACTGTGTTTATCCCTGCGTAATCAGCAGAGGAGAAGGTGCAATGTTGGAAGATGTGGATGGTAATATTTTTCTTGATTGGGTGGGAGGAGTAGGTGTACTGAATATAGGGTACAGTCATCCTGAATTAATTGAGGCTGTCAAAGAACAATCCGATAAATATTTCCATGCTATGATGAACATAGTGACTCATGAAGGATATATTAAGCTGGCAGAAAAAATGAACCAAATTATCCCCGTCAAAGGTGAAAAGAGAAAGACAATGTTTGTAAACTCCGGCGCAGAAGCTGTTGAAAATGCCGTTAAAATTGCTAAGTCTTATACAAAGCGGCCTAATATTATCGTATTTTCGGGCGCTTTTCATGGCAGGACTCTGCTTGCTTCTGCTATGACTTCCAAAAAGGCTTATTCCTCCGGTATTGGTCCATTCCCAGATGGGGTATACCGTGCAGAATTCCCCTATCTCTTTAGAGGACCGCAAGGATATACAGAAGAAGAGAAGATTGCTTATTATGCGGATAAATTTAAAAAAGTATTTGAAGAAGCATCACCGCCGGAATATGTGGCTGCAGTTGTTATCGAGCCTGTGCAGGGAGAGGGTGGCTTTATTCCTGCACCTTTAGAGTGGGTCAAGGCGATCAGAAAACTATGTGATGAAAACGGCATACTAATGATTGCCGATGAAGTTCAAACGGGCTTTGCTCGTTCGGGTAAGATGTTTGTTTCAAACTACTGGGCTGAGGCTGGTTATGCTCCAGACATTATTACAACTGCAAAATCTATTGCCGGCGGAATTCCACTTAGCGCCGTTACAGCCAGTGCCCAAATTTTTGACGGTGTTAAGAGCAGTATTATCGGAGGTACTTTCGGCGGAAACCCTCTTGCCTGCGCCTCTGCCCTAAAAGTTATAGAAATAATTGAGCGGGATAACCTGTGTGAACGTGCTTTGGATATTGCTGAAAAATGTAAGGAAAAATTTAACCTGTGGCAAGAGCAATATGAAGAGGTTGGCGACGTAAGAGGTATAGGTTGTATGATGGGCATTGAATTCGTTACCGATAAAAAGAGTAAAAATCCTAATCCCAAATTGGTTTCGGATATTGTGAAGTGTGCGGCATCAAACGGCTTGATCATAGAAAGTGCGGGAATTTATGCAAATGTCATAAGATTTTTGTGTCCACTGGTTGTTACTGATGCTCAGCTCGAAAGCGGATTGCAAATCTTAGAGTCAGCCATTGAGAAATGCAGATCGAATTGAATTTGCTATCCTTTTGAACTGGGAAACAGGGTATGCCAGTCAAAGATAGGAGTAAAGGTATGGAAGTTATTTATGAAATCAAGTGTCAACATTGTAACAATAAAATTAAGATTAGCAATTCTGAGCTGAAAGGCGTTCATACGTTTCACGACGGTAGTACCTATATGTATTTCCGATGTCCGGAATGTGTAAGAATATGTCATTGTTTTAGAGAAAGAGATAATAACAACATCAAATTTTGTAATATGAATTTTATGGGCAGCAAATACGGCGGTCAAGCTTGAGGCTACAAGTGGGGGTGGGGCCTTCGAAAACTTCAGGTGGGATAGAGTCCTCCTTCGCCGTTAAGTATTCCTATTGGGAAAGGCCGCTCGGCAATAATGTCCATTGGACATTATTGTATCTGAAGCCCCAATGTTCAGCTTTAGCGTAAGCGAGTTCACTTAGGTTTTGGGCAAACTGAAGTAAAACGTTGCGCCTTCATCAACCTTTCCTGTCATCCAGGCTAAACCATGATGTCTCTTAAGAATTTTTTGGACGATGGCCAGACCGACACCGGAGCCTTCGAATTCATTTTGCGAATGGAGTCTCTGAAAGACGCTAAATAACCGTGAAGCATAACGCATATCAAAGCCCGCACCATTGTCTCTGACAGAGATGATATATTCAGTCTCATTTTCTGAAGATGAGATATCAATACAAGCATCTTTGCGAATGCGAGTGTATTTTAAAGCATTGGAGAGAATATTGATAACGAGAAGTTTGATCATGACTGGGTCACCTTGAATGAAGGGGATATAATTAATCCTAAGATTTACATTTCTTGGAGGCTCAAGATTGATGAGCTCGTCGTAAACTTTCCTGAATAATTGCTCTAAATTAATAGGTTCGATGTTCATCGGCATTTCACTCATTCTTGAGAGCTCAAGTAAATGGTCAACAAGTTTGACAACTTCCTGCGACTTTTGCTGAATGGTATCAATTAGTTCCAGGCCATCGTTATCCAGTAGAGTTGAGTAGTCTAAAGCCAGGTATTCTGTGAGTTTTCTGAGGGAGAGCAGCGGAGCTTTTAAGTCATGAGCAACGGTATAGCAAAAACTATCCAGTTCTTGATTTGATTTGAGCAAGGATTCTGTTTGCTTTTTAAGCTTGATATGGGTATGGACTCGAGCAAGAAGTTCTGAAGTATTAAAAGGCTTAACGACATAATCCTGGGCACCGAGTTCAAATCCTTTTTTAATACTTTCCGCATCATTGCTGGATGTCAGAAAAATAATGGGAATATAGTTAAAATCACTTTCGGTTTTAAGAATTCGGCAGATGTCGAAGCCATCCATTTCCGGCATATAGACATCTAAGAGGATAAGATCCGGAGGATGCTGCTCAATTAACTTAAAAGCAGTACTCCCTTTGGTAGCGATGCGCACTTTAAAGTTGCTTTCCCGCAGCATCATTACAGCCGTTTCAATATGTTCCGGTGTATCGTCCACCAGGAGGATTTCTGGTTGATTCATTGCTTGGGTAAAATTCAAAAAGACCAGCTCCAATTGATTTCATAGTAAAATTCTAAAGGAAGGGTTCTGCTAAAACAAGTGATAACGAATAAGGCAAGTTCGAGCGGGTAAAACAAGTTAGAGGCTAAAGCGGCCCTTGCTTAGGGTTTAATTCTATTATATAATACATTTAATCTATTGGGTATTAAGGCAACGGAGCCTGTTTGAAGGATCAAACTCGCTTCGTTGCTTTTTTTATTGGAGATGAGTCAAATGCCATCGAAAATTATCATCAAACAATCGACAATTAGTGCCTTAATGGTAGGAATCTTTTTTCTTATTGCGATCTTGCTGGGAAGCAGTGTTGTTTACATGAGTTCAAGCATTAAAGATGAACAGAATGCCGAAAAAAGAAGAACAGAATTTAAACAACTGGGCATTGATTTAGCCAATGCTTCGGATTATTTAACGGATGAAGCGCGTAAGTATGCGGTAACCAATGATAAGACTCATATGAACAAATACTGGGAGGAGATCAACGTTACCAAAACACGGGATCATGTAATCTCTCGGCTGGCGGAACTACACTCTCCCAGTGAAGAAATGGCCTTGTTGGCTGAGGCGAAAAAGAATTCAGATGCCCTGGTGAACACGGAAAGACATTCCATGCGGCTTGTACTTAATGCTTTGCAGGAACCGGAGACGCAAATGCCGCCAGAAGTGGTTTCCTACAGTTTAAGCGCCGAAGATCAAAAGCTGAGTGCTGAGGAAAAGCTGGCTAAGGCACGGGACATCATGTTTGATGCTAAATACGATGCCGACAAGCGGAGCATTATGGACCCCATCGACAAATTTCAGCAGATTATGAATACCCGCTTGGAAGCAGAATTGGAAAGTGCCCGGAATGCCACCCAAAGGGCAGCGATCCTGCAGGCAATCTTGGCAGTTATTATTATTGGTGCGGTCGCGGTATTGCTGCGAATTCTCTTTACACAGGTGACGTTTCCCATCAGGAATTATACCGAATTGTTAAAAGTATTTTCCTTTAACAAGGAAAACTTCAGCTTGTTGGCGGAAGGCTCCCTGGAACTCAGATTGCTTGCCAATACCTTTAATGACTTATACCGGTCCTTTCAGGAGGAATTAGTCAAGCGAAAACACGCCGAAGAAAAAATGAAAACTGCTAAAGAAGAAGCCGAAAAAGCTAATAATGCTAAAAGTGAATTTTTGGCCAATATGAGTCATGAGATAAGGACGCCGCTGAATACAATTATCGGCTATCTCTATTTACTTGATCATACCGAATTTACGCTCAAACAGAAACAATATCTGCAAAATGTAAATATGGCAGCTAAGAGCCTATTGGGGATTATTAATGAAATTCTTGATTTTTCTAAGATTGAAGCCGGTCGGATGATTCTCGAAGTTGTGGAATTCAACCTATACGAGACAGTCAGGGAGATATGCAGTTTGTTTGAACTTGAAGCTCAGCACAAAGGCTTAAGTTTTCACTGTGAAATACAAGGGGATGTTCCGCGCTATGTAAAAGGGGATGTGACAAGACTCAAGCAAGTTCTTTTAAATCTCTTATCCAATGGAATTAAGTTTACGGACAAGGGAAAATTGGAAGTTTTAGTTGAAGGTATAAAAAGCGGCGGCAGCCAGGTTTACCTTCGTTTTAGTATTTCAGACACTGGAGTAGGCATACCTGAGGAACAAATGAAGCATTTGTTTGAGGTATTTACCCAAGGGGATGCCTCTACTTCCCGAAAGTATGGGGGAACCGGCTTAGGGCTGGCTATATGCAAAAAAATTGTCAGCCTCATGGAGGGGGAAATTAGTGTCCATAGTAGAACGGGAAAAGGATCAACCTTTTGGTTTACGGCAAAATTAGAAATCGCCGGTTATGTAGCGGCATCTTCTCAAAGCGAAAAACTAAACTCGCGGCTTTTTGCTGCTAAAAAACTTCTTTTGACGGAGGATAATCAGATAAATTTACAAATGACCCAAGAGATTCTCGAAAACCTTGGGTTTGAAGTTGACACAGCTCAGAGCGGTTTTGATGCAGTATCCCTGGTCGCAAGAACCCGTTATGATGTCATTTTGATGGATATTCGAATGCCCGAAATGGATGGCTATGAAACGGCCCGGCGTATCTTAGAACTTAAGGGTATAGATGCTCCGCCGGTTATCGCCTTATCGGCAGATGCTGTTGAGGGGGTTGCTGAAAGGGCCAAATCGGCAGGAATGAGCGGCTACTTAACGAAGCCCCTAAACCCTGGGAAACTGATTGAAGAGTTAAGAAACTTTCTGTACCAAGGATCAACTGAATCGATTGAATCGAGCGGATTGACGGAACAAGCCGTAATAGAAGAAGATAATTCGAATACATGGATAGATTTTAAAAGTGCTCTGTCGCGCTTACAAGGCAAGTGGGAAGGCTATAAGCATATCCTGGAGAGATTCCTGGCTAACCATAAAAATGACCATGATCAATTCAATCTGCTTTTGACAAAGGGTGATGTTGCTGGAGCCGAGCTGTTGCTCCACACACTTAAAGGGATTTCCGCAACGATTGGAGCGAATAAACTGAAGGAAGTATCCCTGGGTTTGGAAAATGTCCTAGGCAGTCAGAATGAAGAGATGATGGCTCAAGAAATAAGTCGGTTTGCCAAAGTCTTGGCGGCAACTCTGAAAGCTGCTGCCCAATTTGTTGCCGACTCTCCTCCGGAAGGAGAGGGGTTTTCTGTAAGATCTGTAGGCGATAAAACTGCTTATAACGAGCCGGCTAGACTCCTTAAGCTTCTGGAAGAGGGGGACGCTGAAGCGACAACTATGTTTACAGTTTGTCGGTCTTTTCTGAAGTCAGAGTTGAGTAGCCAGGACTATAACCAACTGAGTGAAGCAATTTTCACGTATAATTTTGAAGAGGCCGCAGTTCTGCTAAAGAAAGTTTTAACTCAAAATAGTGCGGCCCCGACAGCCTAGACAAGGAGGTCAGGCAAGTGTTTAAAGTCTTAATTGTTGATGATGATAAAGCCGTAAGGTACATGTTAAGGAGATATAAAAATTGGGCGGATTATGGATTTCAAATGCAAGAAGAGGCTTGTGACGGTAAAGAAGCCTTGCGAAAACTAGAAAATTGTCAAATTGATCTTGTCATAACCGATATAAGGATGCCGGGGATGGACGGGATAGAGTTTCTCAGCGAACTGCGGGAGCGGAAATGGGATATTTGCACCATTTTGCTGAGTACGCACAGCGATTTTGAATATGCCAAACAAGGAATACGCTTAGGGGCCTTTGATTATATGACTAAACCTCTGGAGGATGAGATTCTCAGCGAGGCTTTACAAAGAACGAAAGACTATTTGGAGGAAAGAAACCAACAAAGAATAAGGGCTGAGGAAGAACACAGGCTGATTGAAGAAAGCCTGACTCTTTTTTACCCTAAAAATCGAGAAGAGCGAATTGCAGATTTTATCCTCCAAGGAAATTGGGGAGCATTGACTGAAGCGGAAATGGCTTTTGCGGATTTAAGTAAGTTACTGGATCAAGACCTGTTTAAAACGGCAAAGTTACTGGAGATCATGCTTTTAAACTTAACCGGAACCATACTCCAGGAATATTCCTGGCTCCAGAAGGTTGAAAACGAGGCTCTTGACCATGTCCTTCAGGATACCCATTCTTTGAGTGCGCTGAAATCGGAGTTTCTGGACCGCATTAAAGAGTTGGTCAATGTGATAAAGAAATATGAGCTTCATCAGAGAGACAGTATGCTCAGAAAAGCCTGCCAATACTTAATTGACCATCTAGGCGATGATCTTACCCTTGAGTCAATTGCCCATGAGGTCCACGTGAGCAAAGACTATCTAGGGAAGGTTTTTAAACAAAAAATCGGAGTGAACTTTAATGATTACTCTACAAAGGTCAAAATGGAATATGCCAAGCACTTGCTTGGAACCGGCAAGTATAAGAATTATGAAGTGAGTGAAAAACTTGGCTACAGCAGTCCGGATTATTTTTGCCGACTATTTAAGAATCACACCGGTTTTACTCCTTTACAGTTTCGAAAGCTGGGAGGGTGAAATTTTTTTACCGCTTTTTTAGGGTGAAAAAAGCTGTTTTGTAAGGTTTGATTTCTCTTGGATAAATGCAAAAATGAATATAGTTTAACTGGCAAAGGCGCTGAGAAAAATGTTCTGTACCTTACGAGGTAGAGAAGACATTTTTTACAGCGCCTTTTTGCTTGGTTCGATAGCGCTATCGCAACTCATCAGCATTGATCAAGGCCAATCATGCTGTCTTAGCTCAAGGGGAGGATGGAAGATATGAAAAAGATTTTAGCGACGCAACTAAAAAAACGCCTAACGGGAGTAATTTCCCTGACACTTGTTGCCGGATTACTGCTAACAGGCTGTGGAGCCGCTCAAACTAGTCAACCGGCGGCAACTACAAGTTCAGGGAACACTTCAGGTAACACAATTAAAGTTGGAATTCTTCATTCCTTAAGCGGAACGATGGCTATTAGTGAAGTGTCGGTCAAAGATGCGGAAATGATGGCGATTGACGAGATTAACGCGGCGGGTGGAGTATTAGGCAAAAAAATCGAGCCGGTGGTGGAAGACGGCGCTTCAGACTGGCCTACTTTCGCTGAAAAGGCCAAGAAACTGTTGCAGCAAGATAAGGTGGCGACTGTCTTCGGCTGCTGGACCTCAGCCAGCCGCAAAGCAGTATTGCCTGTATTCGAAGAAAACAATGGCTTACTTTGGTATCCTGTTCAATATGAAGGAATGGAATCATCTCCCAACATTTTCTATACCGGAGCTGCGCCTAATCAGCAGATCGTTCCGGCGGTAGAGTGGCTGTTCAAAAATAAAGGCAAGAAATTCTTCCTGCTGGGATCGGATTATGTATTCCCCAGAACCGCTAACAAGATTATTAAAGCCCAGCTTAAAGATTTAGGCGGCGAAGTGGTTGATGAAGAATACACACCACTTGGGTTCACCGACTATAGTACCATCATTAACAAAATTAAAGCCACAAAACCAGATGTTGTTTTCAATACTTTGAATGGCGACAGCAACGTTGCGTTCTTCAAGCAGCTTAAGGATGCGGGGATCACTTCTAAAGACCTGACAACCCTTTCAGTAAGTGTCGCTGAGGAAGAAGTCCGTGGTATTGGCGCCGCCAATATGGCTGGGCAACTGGTTTCCTGGAACTACTATCAAACAACCGATACCCCGGAGAATAAAGAATTCGTGAAGAAATACCAAGCCAAATATGGGGCTGACCGTGTAACTGATGATCCGATTGAAGCAGCTTATGATGCCGTGTATTTATGGGCTGCGGCTGTCAAGAAAGCAGGCTCCACCGATGTGGATAAGGTGCGGCAGGCTGCCAAAGGAATTGAATTCCAGGCACCGGAAGGCCAGGTTAAAATCGAGGGCGAAAATCAACATCTATGGAAAACTGTAAGAATAGGTGAGGTTGCCGCCGACGGCTCGATTAAAGAGATTTGGAGCACCGGCAAGGCGGTCAAACCGGATCCTTATCTGAAATCCTATCCTTGGGCTAAAGGGCTCAGCAATTAGAAGAATTCATTCTCTTAAATGTTGGTTTAACGGTGCAGGCTTATCGTCCTCCGCCGTTAAACCCCAACCTTATAAGAAAACTTGGCAGGCGTCCGAAGACACTGCCTTCGCGCTTGTGAGTCTCTGGTGAGGGTGAACGTCTAGTTGCACTTATACTTCTAAAAGTATGAAGAAGGTGGTGGAAGAATGGGAACTTATCTCTTGCAAATTTTTAATGGAATCAGCGTTAGCTCTATTCTTATATTAGCCGCATTGGGTCTAGCCATTACGTTTGGTTTGATGAAAATCATCAACATGGCCCATGGTGAGTTCATTATGATAGGTGCCTATGTAACTTATCTCATGCAGAATCAATTCCTGCATTTGCCTAAAAGCTTATTCGGACTCTACTTTCTTTTGGCTATTCCTGCGTCGTTTATCGTTTCCGGGCTTGTCGGCTTTGTCCTGGAACGTACGGTTATACGGCACCTTTACAATAGACCGCTGGACAGCTTGCTGGCAACCTGGGGTGTTAGCTTAGTACTTCAGCAGCTGGCTCGCAATATTTTTGGCGCACCGAATGTTGATGTGAAAAGCCCGGGCTGGCTGGACGGTGGACTTGTTCTAAGCCAAGGGCTGCAATTGCCTTATAAGCGGCTGTTTATTATCGCTCTGGTCATTGTTTGTCTGCTCAGTATGTTTCTCCTGCTTTACAAAAGCAAAACTGGACGAAGAATCCGGGCAGTCATGCAGAACCGGGAAATGGCCGAGAGCATGGGGATCAATACCCGCAGAGTAGACGCTTACACTTTTGCTATTGGTTCAGGGTTCGCCGGAATTGCCGGCTGTGCTTTAACCTTACTTGGTTCAATCGGCTCTACCTTAGGGACGAATTATATTGTTGATACCTTTATGGTTGTTGTTCTGGGCGGAGTAGGAACCCTCGTGGGAACAGCGGCGGGGGGGCTTTTAATCGGGACGGCAAACACGACCCTTGAATTTTTGACTAATGCTTCTCTGGGTAAGGTCCTGGTCTTTATCTTAATTATTACCTTATTGCAGTGGAGGCCTAATGGGTTGTTCAATATCAGCAGTCGTTCTTTAGATGACTAAGGATGCTGATGATGGAAAGGGGGATGACAATGACTGAGGCCAATGTTCGAAATTCGCGATTTGATCTTCGGCGTTTAACAAAATCGAAAGAGTTGCTTGTGTTCGCTTTCCTTATTTTACTTTTAGTATTCGCTCCCTTATTTTTATCAATTTTTAGAGTCAATCTACTGGGAAAATTTATAGCGTATGCCATTTTGGCAATTGGATTAGATTTGATTTGGGGATTTACCGGTATTCTTAGTCTTGGGCATGGCGTTTTCTTTGGACTTGGAGCATATTGTATGGCCATGTACCTCAAATTAGAAGCCGCCCAAGGGAAACTGCCGGATTTTATGTCCTGGAGCGGCTTGGAATCTCTCCCCTGGTTTTGGAAACCCTTTACGAACAGCGCTTTGGCCATCGTCATGGCCATCTTGATTCCAACTGGGTTGGCCTTCGTAATTGGTTTTTTTACCTTTAAGAATCGTATTCGAGGAGTTTATTTCTCTATCTTATCTCAAGCCTTGGCTATTATTTTTAGTGTGCTTTTTGTTGGTCAACAGGCTTACACCGGCGGAACAAACGGTCTGACAAACTACAGGAGCATCATGGGTTTCTCTTTGTCAAGTGATACCACAAAGCTTACTTTATATTACATTTCCTTAGCTCTTCTTGTTGTGACTTATCTCTTCTGCAACTTTTTAGTTAAACGAAGAATCGGCAGGATCCTTGTCGCCATCCGGGACGGGGAAAACCGGGTAAGGTTCTCGGGGTATAATCCGGCAACCTATAAAATTTTTGTCTATTGTTTGTCTGCGGCTATTGCCGGTCTTGCCGGCGCTGTCTTTGTGCCTCAAGTCGGTATTATTTCCCCGGCGGAAATGGGCATAGTGCCTTCGATTGAAATGGTTATCTGGGTGGCGATTGGCGGTCGCGGAACATTGATTGGCGCTGTGATTGGGGCAATTTTGGTCAATGCTTTAAAAAGCGGAATCAGTGACAGTTTTCCGGATGTCTGGTCATACTTTATTGGTTTAGCTTTTGTCTTTGTTGTCTTGTTAATGCCCCAGGGGATTGTCGGATTGGTCAAAGAAATGGCTCGGAGATTTAAGCAACCCCCTAACCATACCGAGCACTTAAGCACGGATAAAGCGGCTTAACCCGCAGAACAACAGAATTGAAAGGCGGTGGGGACATGGATTCCATTTTGCAAATTGATAATTTAACGGTCAGTTTTAACGGATTCAGGGCTGTAAATCATGTTAAGACAGAGATTGAGAAAGGTGAGATTCGTTTTTTTATCGGACCCAACGGTGCCGGCAAAACAACGTTGCTCGATGCAATTTGCGGGCGGGTTAAGCCTCAATCCGGACAAGTGCTGTTTTCCGGTAATCTGGATGTCACTCGCTATTCGGAACACGAGATTGTCAATATCGGTATAGGGCGAAAGTTTCAAGTGCCATCCGTGTTTGCGCACATGAGTGTTTATGAAAATATGGAACTTGCGGTGGTCAAAGATAGGTCATTATATTCGTCAATTTTTCACAAACTGAACAATGAGCAACGGGAGAGAATTGAAGATATCTTAGTGACGATCGGCTTATATGAAAAACGCTTGAACACCCCCAAAGCCTTATCTCACGGGGAAAAACAGTGGCTGGAGATTGGCATGCTTCTGGCCCAGGAGCCTAAGCTTATGCTCTTGGATGAACCCGTTGCCGGTATGGGCCGTTCCGAAACGGATGTCACCGGAAAACTTTTGGAAAAAATAGCTCGAAATTGTACCATCATCGTGGTGGAACACGATATGGAATTTGTCAAAGATTATGCCACGAAGGTTACGGTCCTGCATGAAGGAGCGATATTGGATGAGGGAAGTGTCTCTGAGGTTCAGAGCAATCAAAAGGTAATCGATGTATACCTTGGACGGGGTGGGGAAGGCGAATGCTTGATGTAACAAAACTTGAGGCCAATTATGAAGAAAGCATCATTCTAAATAATGTCAATTTGCAGGTTTCTAAAGGGCAGGTGGTCTGTCTTCTCGGACGTAACGGGGTGGGCAAGACGACTTTCTTAAAAAGTATTATGGGCTTGGTTCGTACCCCTAAAGGAAGCATTAAATTTAACGGCCGGGAAATCATTGCGGAACCTACGTATTTTAGGGCTCGGCAAGGGATTAGTTATGTCCCTCAAGGGAGGGATATTTTTCCCCAGTTATCGGTTCAGGAAAATCTATTGCTTGGCCTTGAGGCCCTTGGCGGTAAGGGAAGTATTGATGAAACGGTTTACGACCTGTTTCCGGTTTTAAAAACCATGCTGCAACGAAAAGGGGGAGACTTAAGCGGGGGGCAGCAGCAGCAGCTGGCGATTGCCAGGGCCTTGGTAGCTAAGCCAAAATTACTGATCCTCGATGAACCAACGGAAGGAATTCAGCCTTCTGTGATTCAAGAAATCGGCCGGGTCATTAAACAATTGAGACAGGCAGAGGGCTTAACGATCCTGATTGTTGAACAGTATCTGGACTTTGCCGTGGAGGTTTCCGACTATTATTATGTCATGGAAAAAGGGCGCATAGAGGCCAAAGGTTTCACTCGGGAAATCAATAAAGAGGAAATTCAGAAACTCCTGGCCATTTAAATTCAGATCAGAAAGGGGGGGTAGGGGATGCATCTTAGTCCGGCCGAAAAAGATAAATTATTAATTTATACTGCAGGACAGGTGGCGCGTGACCGCTTAAACCGGGGCCTAAAATTGAATTATCCGGAAGCCGTGTCCTTGATCAGCGCCGAACTCTTGGAACGAATTCGGGAGGGTTACAGCGTTGCCCAGCTCATGGAACTGGGGCTAAAGATCTTAAGGCGTGACCAGGTTATGGAAGGGGTCCCGGAAATGATTGAGGAAATTCAGGTTGAGGGAACCTTTCCCGACGGGACGAAATTGGTGACCGTTCATCATCCGATCCTTTAGATTCAGGTTTGGGTTTGGAGATAAGAATAGGTTTTTTGTTAAAGGAGGTAAACGTTAATGATACCGGGAGAGGTTAAATTGGCTGAAGGCATTATCGAGGCCAATCAAGGGCTAAAAACAGAAACCTTAGTTGTTGAGAATGCCGGGGACCGGCCCATCCAGGTGGGATCCCATTTTCATTTTTTTGAAGTGAACAGGTATTTAATTTTTGCGCGGGCTTTAGCCTGGGGCATGCGTTTAAATATTCCCTCAGGGACCGCAGTTCGCTTTGAACCTGGGGAAAGCCGCAAGGTAAACCTTGTTCAATTTTCGGGCAAAGGGCCTTGGTTGGGAGCCAATAACTTAAGTTCCGGCTGTATGGACAAGTCGGCATGTATAGAGCGGGCTCGAGAGCAAGGGTTTAGCCAAATCGGAATTTAGGCAATCCCAGCAAGGATGAGAGCCTTCTCCCGGGCTTGTCAACAAAATCATCCGTGCGGATCATTTTGCCGACATGTCCCGACGAGAGAATATGAGGAGGAATGGAACTGTGACATTGAATATGTCCCGTCGTCAGCATGCCGATATGTATGGACCAACCACTGGCGATAAAATTCGTTTGGCAGATACGGAATTATGGTTGGAAGTAGAAGATGATATGACCAGCCCTGGTGATGAAGCCAAATTTGGCGGTGGCAAGGTTATTCGCGATGGGATGGGCCAGGACCCTCAAGCTTTGAACGAAGCTATGGATACAGTGATCACCAATGCCGTAATTATCGACCATTGGGGTATTATCAAGGCTGACATTGGGATCAAGGAAGGTCGGATTTATGGCCTGGGCCGAGCAGGAAATCCTAAGACAATGGCTGGAGTTAACCTTCCGATTGGAGCTGGGACCGAGGTGATTGCCGGAGAGAACTCTATCGTTACGGCAGGCGGAATTGACAGCCATATTCATTTTATTTCTCCGCAGCAAGTTGAGACGGCCATTGCTTCCGGCGTTACAACTATGCTTGGAGGCGGAACCGGCCCGGCAGCCGGAACGAATGCTACCACCTGTACGCCGGGGGAATGGAATATGTACCGGATGCTGCAGGCTGCTGAAGCCTTTCCAATTAATATGGGCTTTTTCGGAAAAGGGAATAATTCGCTGCCCGAACCTTTGATAGCCCAAGTAAAAGCCGGGGCCATGGGTCTTAAACTGCATGAGGATTGGGGATCGACTCCTGCCGCTATTGATTGCTGCCTCAAGGTTGCCGACGAATATGATATTCAGGTCGCCATCCATACGGATACCCTGAATGAAGCAGGATTTGTCGAAGATACCATTGCTGCCATTGGCGGGCGGACGATTCATACCTTTCATACCGAGGGAGCGGGAGGAGGCCATGCTCCGGATATCATTAAAGTAGCCTCATTGCCTAATGTCCTGCCATCTTCAACGAATCCTACCCGGCCGTTTACGGTGAATACCCTGGAAGAACATCTTGATATGCTCATGGTATGCCATCATCTCGATAAACGAGTTCCGGAAGATATTGCTTTTGCTGATTCCCGCATCCGGCCGGAAACCATTGCTGCTGAGGATATTTTACATGATTTGGGCGTTATTTCCATGATGTCTTCGGATTCTCAGGCCATGGGGCGGGTTGGCGAAGTGATCATCAGAACCTGGCAAACGGCCCATAAGATGAAGCTGCAGAGGGGTTTCTTAGAATCTGAGAGCGGAGAGAACGATAATAACCGGATTAAGCGCTATATTAGCAAATATACTATTAATCCTGCGCTCACCCACGGAATCAGTCATACAGTTGGTTCGGTTGAAAAGGGTAAATTAGCGGACCTGGTACTTTGGAATCCGAAGTTTTTCGGGGTAAAACCAAGTATGGTGATCAAGGGAGGGTTTATTATGTATGCCGCCATGGGTGATGCTAATGCTTCCATTCCCACACCTCAGCCGGTGATCCAACGACCGATGTTTGCTTCCTTTGGGCAAGCAATCGCCGCCTGTTCCTTAACGTTTATATCTCAGGCAGCGGATTCGGAAAAACTGGCCAGGGAGTTAAAGCTGGCAAAACAACTTGTTCCGGTGAAAAACTGCCGCAATATTGGGAAGGCCGACATGAAGCATAACTCGGCGACACCGCAGATTTCAGTGGACCCTGAAACCTATCAAGTGACTGCCGATGGAGAGAACCTGACTTGTGAGCCGCTAGAAGTCCTGCCTTTGGCTCAGCGTTACTTTATGTTTTAGCATGGGAGGAGTTCTAAGCTATGATAGTTACGAAAGTGGTAGGTAAACTGAGAGACTTGGAAGAAGATCATCAGCATGGAAAAGAAGCTTTAACTGTTGAACAGGTCTTCCTTTCCTGGGATGAACTTCAGAAGAGAATCCTGCGCAAGACATCAGATGTGGGCCGGGATATTGGAATCCAACTGGGGAGCGGGCATCTGCATCCTGGGGATATTCTTTACCGGGAAGATGGCCACGTCATTGTCGTAAGGGTAAAGGAAGAAGCGGTCTTGCTTGTTCCGGTCCGGAATATGAAGGAAATGGGTTTGGCTGCCCATGCCATCGGCAATATGCATGCGCCTATCGAGGTGAAGAGCGATTCTTTGCTGACTCCTTATAATTCGGTACTCGTTGAACAGCTGACCAAGCTGGGTTTATCCCCAGTAAAAGAGGACCGGGCTTTCGCACCATGATGGAAAAGTTTTCTTTGGAAAAGGGACTGCGCTTGATGCAGCTGGCAGATTCCTCCTTTCCTTCAGGAGGCTTTACCCAATCTTTCGGATTGGAAACTATAATTCAGCGCGGGGACATTAATAGCAAGGAAGAATTAAACCGCTTTATGCAGACGTTTCTCTATTACACTTGGCGGCCTACGGATTTACTCGCCGTAAAACTTGCTTGGGATGCTGCCCGGCAATCTGATGGGCAGCGGCTTGCTTTATTGGACAGACGATTAAATGCTCTAAAATTGCCCTCGGAAAGCCGTGCGGGCAGTCACAAGATGGGGAAGAGGCTGCGCCAATTACTTATGGAAATTGATGCTGATTATACTGTTGACGTAAGTTTCCCCTTTGGTCATCATGCTATTATTCTGGGACATTATGGTGCCAGCGCTAAAATCGAATTACCCTTGCTGCTGGCTGCTTTTGCGCATATGAGTACTGCATCTCTGATTGCCAACGGTGTGCGGGCTGTCCCGTTGGGACAAACAAGCGGGCAGCAGGTGCTTGCGCAGCTTCAACCCTTGCTCAATACTTGCATCCAATGGGCAGTTGCCGCTACGGAAAAGGATTGGGGCGGCAGTGCACCGGCCTTCGATTGGGCCGCTATGGCCCATGAACAATTATATTCCCGGATCTTTATGTCTTAGGCTGTCTTAGGCCCTTACAGAGCTTTTTGAGAGCTTCATAAAAAACTTGATAAAAGGAGGATTTCGCTATGTGGCCGATTCGCATTGGAGTAGGGGGCCCTGTGGGATCAGGCAAAACTGCCCTTGTAGAGAAACTGACCCGCTATTTGGCAGCGGATTATAGTGTTGCTGTAATAACCAATGACATATTTACTAAAGAAGATGCGAAATTCCTTTGCCGCAATGGGGTTTTGCCGGAGGATCGAATCATTGGCGTGGAAACGGGAGGATGTCCTCATACAGCCATAAGGGAAGACGCCTCAATGAATTTGGAAGCGATTGAGATACTTAAAGAGAGATTTCCAGATGTAAAACTTATTTTTGTGGAAAGCGGCGGGGATAATTTAGCGGCGACCTTTAGTCCGGAATTAGTCGATGTCGCGATTTATATTATTGATGTGGCACAGGGAGAAAAAATTCCCCGCAAAGGGGGTCCGGGAATTACGCGCTCCGATCTTTTGATCATCAATAAAACAGATCTTGCTCCATATGTTGGGGCCAGTCTGGAAGTGATGGCTCAAGATTCGCTGCGCATGCGCGGTGAACGCTCTTTCCTGTTTACCAATCTGAAAACTGAAGAAGGTTTAGATCAAGTTTTAATGTGGATAAGGAAAAACGTGATCATGGAGGATATTGTTTGATGATTGCACCCTTAAAACACGGTGTTCTGCAACTTGAAGTTCAGCAAAAAGGTGGTAAGAGTTATATCAGCTCTTTGCGGCAAAGAATGCCGCTGCGGGCTTCAGCCCCTCTTTATTCCAATGATCAGGGAGCGGCTTTTTTCTTTATTATGAATCCTGCTGCCGGCCTTCTGCAAGGAGATCAGCACAGTATATCCGTAAGGGTAAAGAGGGACGCGCAGGCCGTTGTTTTTGGTCAAGGGGCGACCAAGGTCTTTCGCTCACCGCAAGGAGATCTTTCCAGGCAATTTACAACCTTGATTGTCGAGCAAGGGGCAAGACTCGAATATATGCCGGAAGTGGTCATACCTTTTGCCGAAGCATGTTTATATAGTCGCACTAATCTCTGGATTTCAAGTCAAGCATCAGCCTTTTTTTGGGAAATTACGGCTCCTGGACGGGTTGCCCGCCAAGAGCTTTTTAAATATAATTTACTGGATCAGCAGACCCAAATTTTTCTGGATCGTGAATTAATTAGCTGTGACCGGTTTCGGCTGGAGCCGCAAAAGGCACCTCCATTTTCACACACTTGGAAGAGTCCCCTTGGCCCAATGCATGGCTATACCCATTACGGCACCTTTTGGGCCATTGATCAGCATCTGCCATGGGTAATGTCTGAACTTTTGCAGCGCCGCACGGAAGATGAAGACGGTTTTTTGGAACAGATCACTGAACGCTATAAGATTTTAATCGCCGGAACTGAAATTAATAGACAGACATATTGTTTACGGGCCTTGGGCCATAGTGCGGAAAGTATTCAAGAAGGTTTCAAAGAGATTTGGAAAATCTTGCGTTTAAGATTATTTAATGAGCCTGAGTGGCCGTGGAGAAAATTTTAGATTTGATGAGAATCAATCTGACTAATTGACAGATTCAAGACCAATCGAATAAGGCTTAACTAGCTGAGTAGTTATATTAATATTATGTAAGGGTACTGTCACCAATTTTTGAGGACAGTGCCCTATTTATATTGCCGCTTGATCTGTCATATTTATTTCTTGAAGGCAGGAAACTCAAGACCTTAGTTTCGAAATGTAAATACTGAAGTAAGTTCCTAATCGATTGGAATAATGGATTTCAAACATTGATAAATAAAGTTTTAAAATATTTCTTAGAGATTGGAACTAAATTCACTTGGAAAGTGTATTATTAGTGGATCCTTAAACAAGGGGGAGTCGTTCATAAATGCACAGTGAAGAGATAGAATTAATTCAGAGATGTAAAAGCCATGATGAGGCGGCATTTGAGAAACTCTATCAACAACACATTCAATTCGCCTATGGAACAGTACTCATTTTAGTGAAAAACTCGAACGTGGCTACGGAAGTGTGCCAAGAAGCCTTTCTAAAGGTATTTAAGAATATCCGACGTTTTCGAGACGGTGAACCATTTCGGGCATGGTTTTATCGCATACTTATTAATGAAGCAATGCGCTTGACGCGAAGGATGATAAAATGGCCAATCCCAACGGACATAATTCCTGAAAAATGGTCGCCTTCACAAAACAATCCAGAAACTGCAGCTGTAAGTAAAGAACAGTGCATTGAAATTTGGGGATCAGTACAACGACTTCCGCCTAAATTGCGAGTACCCTTAGTGCTTCGGTATTATGCAGACCTAAGTGAAGCTGAAATTGCCAAAACGCTACATATTCCGTTGGGCACTGTAAAATCTCGCTTGAATAGAGGGCGGGAAGGATTGCGAAGAATTTTCCCTCAAACAGTGGAACTATTAGGAGGTGTCTATCATGACTGAGAACTTTCTAAGAGCAGGGCTTCATAGGGCAGCCGACGGGATTGAGGTACCACAATATTTGTGGCCGAGCATACAAAAAAAGCATGTATTTAGACGTAATAGACGACTATATCTACGTAGAGCCGGGTTAGCGGCCACGGTGATAGTGTTAGCTGTTAGTATAGCACTTGGTTCGATAACTTCTGCGTTTGCAGATAGTGTCGTGAAATCTTGGCTTCTAAGAAATGGGGTGGGTGCTTTTACACTAACATTTGTGCAAAACACTGGAGAGAAGGTAGCAGAAATAATCCCTGATTTGTTTGTGCCAACAACACTTTCCCATGCTAGACAAATCGCGAAAATTCCAATCAAACTTCCAACTTACCTTCCGCAAGGAATTACGATTAACGATAATACCCCTACTCTTGTTGGACGCGTCGGCTCGGCTGAAACGATTGCGATTAGGGTTACCCAAAAATTCCTAACTCCTGATGGCAGAGGAAAAGTAGTTTCTGTAGAGTCTGAGCTACTGGATATCAGGGAAACAAGTGCAACTGACGTAACTATGGCTACTCCTGACCAAGGTTATACTGTAGATAACGTAAAAATTGGTAAAAATGATGGAATAATAGTTATGCAAGCAAAAACTTCGTTACCTCTTTTCATCAATTGGTCTGATGGTAAGTATTGGTTCAGAATTTTTTGCAGCGGCGCTGATCGAAACACATTAATAAAAATAGCTGAATCCATGAGGTGATTTCTAACAGCGCTCTGTGTAACGAGGACATGAACAATGGCTAAAATGTTGTACAATTGCGGCAGTCGTGGGAATTATCTTCGGCATAGCTCCTGCGAGAAAAGCGAGTAGGTTAAAAATCCGATTGACGCTCTTAGGCACGTGTAAGGGGCTTCTTCTTTGAGAATGCCGATACCATTGTGTTAGAGAACACAAATAACGTTAAAAAAATCCATAACCAGTATAAAACAATAGATTAGACTTAAATTGGATTTAAATTAATCCAAGTGATTTTCAGTGGCGAAACGAATTATAAAAGAAAATAGCAAGAAGGGATATCAAGTGGCGTTGTCTTATACCTAGCAACTTGTCGAACTCTATTGTATGGTGTAGAATATTGTAATACGAGTAGCCAACCTAATAAGTGCGTTCTTTAGGAAATTTGTTTATCAATCTTTACCGGGGTTGCTAGTTGAGGTGTCATCGTAATGTTTGACAAAAGTCCTGAAATGCAGGAGAAAATAAGAAAATTAGCCGTAAAAATAGTGAAACACTATAGAGGAAAGGGTCCCGAGTATGTTATAGTAAAAATAGACGATGAATTGATAACCATAACTATTAAAGGGATTCTTTCCAATCTGTCCGAAATCTTAGTCGAAGAGGGCGACGTTGAGCGGGTCAAAGAATATTGGAAAACCTTGAGGCCTTATCTGGAAAATCAATATGCAGAAGAGGTTTATGAATTAATAGGCAGGAACTTTGAATATAGTTGGCAAATTAATCATCTTGAAAGTTCCGACAGAACGATTGTTTTATTTTTAAAGTTCATAGGCGATGGTTCGATTGAAAAGAAAAAGGTTTGAACTAGAACTTTTTAGCTTTTAATAAACCAGTACAATGGCGTTTTAAAACGCTGTGTACTGGTTTTTTGTTTTCACTCAAGGTCCGAGCAGCAATTATATCTAGCCGGGCTTTGATAACTATATAAAAGGAGAAGAAAACATGGAGAAAAAAGTATTAACAGTCTGCCCTTATTGTGGTACAGGGTGTAAGTTGTATCTTGTCGTTGAGGATGGGCAAGTAATCAGAGCTGAGGCTGCCGATGGAAGAACCAATGAAGGAAATCTTTGTTTAAAGGGTTATTATGGATGGGATTTCTTAAATGATCCTCAAATCTTGACCGCGAGGCTAAAAAAACCACTCATCAGAAAAAATGGGAAATTGGAAGAAGTTTCCTGGCAGGAAGCCATCGGTTTTGTTGCAGGGAAGCTCACTGAAATTAAAAAGAAATACGGTCCGGACGCTATTATGGGTACCGGTTCGGCACGAGGAGCCGGAAACGAAGCCAATTATGTCATGCAGAAATTTATGCGGGCTGTGATTGGCACCAATAATATCGATCACTGCGCCCGTGTTTGACACGCTCCTTCTGTGGCCGGTCTGGCCCAGTCATTAGGAAACGGTGCAATGTCCAATTCTATCCCTGAGATAGAAAATGCGGATTTACTGCTGATATTTGGGTACAACGGGGCGGACTCTCATCCTATTGTTGCCCGGCGAATCATCAAGGCCAAGGAAAAAGGAGCCAAGATTATCGTAGTGGATCCAAGAATAACTGAATCCGTGAGGATTGCCGATTTGTGGCTTCCGTTAAAAGGAGGCACCAATATGGCCTTAGTTAATGCCTGCGGTAATGTCCTGATTAACGAAGCGCTGTATCACAAGGAATATGTGGGTAAGTATGTGGAAGGCCTTGAAGACTATAAAACTGCGGTGGCTAAGTACACTCCTGAATATGCTGAGGCAATCACCGGGGTCAAGGCAGATGATATAAGAAAAGCGATGAGAGACTATGCCGGGGCGAAAAACGCTATGATTCTCTATGGAATGGGCGTTTGCCAATTTTCTCAGGCCGTCGATGTTGTGAGAGGGCTGGCTTCCCTGGTACTGCTGACCGGTAATTTGGGCAGGGCGAATGTGGGAATTGGCCCGGTAAGAGGGCAAAATAACGTTCAGGGAACTTGTGACATGGGAACGCTTCCTGATGTCTTTCCGGGTTACCAAGCGGTGACGGATGCAAAAGCACGGAGGAAATTTGAGAAGGCCTGGGGAGTGAAATTATCCGGGCGGATCGGCTATAAGCTTACGGAAATTCCTCATTTGGTGCTCCAAGAGGATAAGGTTAAAGCCTATTACATCATGGGAGAGGACCCTGTGCAGAGTGATCCTAACGCCGGTGAGGTAAGAGAAGTTCTTGATAAGATGGAGCTGGTCATTGTTCAGGATATTTTTATGAACAAGACGGCACTTCACGCCGATGTTATACTGCCGGCGACCTCCTGGGGAGAGCATGAAGGGGTATATTCCTCTGCTGACCGCGGCTTCCAAAGATTCAAAAAAGCCGTGGAACCCAAGGGAGACTGCAAGCCCGATTGGCAGATTATATGTGAAATTGCTACGGCTATGGGGTATGAGATGAAGTATGAGGATACGGAGGAAATATGGGATGAGATGAGAGGTCTCTGTCCAAGTTTTGCAGGAGCAAGCTATAAGCGCTTGGATGAATTGGGAAGCATTCAATGGCCATGTCCGACGGAGGAGCATACCGGAACTCCCTATTTATATGAAGGAAATAAATTTTCAACGCCCAATGGGAAAGGACAATTATTTGCCTGTGACTGGAGACCTCCTCTGGAACGGGTAGATGAGGAATTTCCCCTGAGCCTGTCAACGGTACGGGAAGTCGGGCATTACTCTGTCAGAACGATGACGGGAAACTGCCGTGCTCTGCAGCAGCTTGCAGATGAGCCCGGATATGTACAGCTGAGTGTCGAAGACGCTGAAGAACTTCATATCAGAGACCAGGAGCTGATAAGCATCAGTTCACGAAGGGGAAGCGTTATGGCCAGGGCTCTTGTCACTGAAAGAGTGAAAAAAGGTGCAACCTATATGACGTATCAGTGGTGGATTGGGGCATGCAACGAATTGACCAGTGATCATGTTGATCCAATTACCAAAACCCCCGAATTTAAGTATTGCGCAGTTAAAGTGGAAAGAATTAAGGACCAGGCAGGGGCGGAGCAGCACGTAAGAGACGAGTACGCTAAATTAAGGAAACAGATGGGTGTAAACGTGTGAGTCTTACGTTGGATAAAAGGTTAAAGATGGCAGAGGAAAGGTCGAGGCAAGATGAGTGGAACTTTAAATTCATTTGTAGTGGCAAACCCGAATCAATGTATTGGCTGCAAAGTTTGTGAAATAGTTTGCTTTGCAGTTCATAACAAGAATAATCAAGTGGCGATGTCTGTGGGAACTATAGCAGCCCCGGTCATTCCAAGATTATACCTGGTGAGGGGTGAAACCTTTACAATGCCGATTCAATGCCGGCACTGTGAAGATGCACCCTGTGCCAATTCCTGCCGCATTGGAGCAATTAAGCAGGAGGACAAGAGGATTGTAATTGACGAGAATGATTGTATCGGCTGCAAAACATGTCTGCTCGCTTGTCCTTTTGGCGCTATAGATTTACTGCCGCAGTTTAAGGATGGTGAAGCTGTAATACAGGCCAACCTGAAAGAAGAAAGCGAATTCGGTCTGGAAGAAAAGGTTAAAACCATCGCCTATAAGTGTGATTTATGTCAAGACCATGGTGAACCGGCGTGTGTTACTGCCTGTCCGCAGCAAGCCTTAACTCTGGTAATTCCTGCGGAAGAAAAAAAGCGGCGAAATCGTCAGGCTGCTGTAAATCTTCTGTCAGCCTTAAACTAACAGGGTTAACCGGAAACGATAATTGCAGCTAAGGGAAGGGAAAAATAACGATGGTCAGCAGAAATTATTTAATGAATATAGATTGTGAATTATGTACAGGATGCAGACGCTGTGCAGAAGTTTGTCCTTTGAACGCTATTGAAGGGGAACAAGACGCCCCGCAATTCATCAATTCGGAACGCTGTGTCTTATGCGGCCAATGTGTGCAGATATGCAGTGCTTATGCTTCGGCCTTTGACGAAAGCTTGACACCAAGAGCCATTAAACTTAGGGAAAGGGGAATGCTGGAAACTGTCAAAGAGCCCCTTTTTGCAGCTTACAACGTTGGACATGCTCTACAAGTAAAGGAGGCGTTGGCCTCTTCCGAGCTGTATAAGGTTGTGCAATGTGCACCGGCTGTGAGAGTTTCTTTGGCAGAAGAATTCGGCTTTCCTTATGGTTCACTCACGCCCGGTAAGATGGCTGCGGCACTGCGCAGATTAGGTTTTGATCGTGTATATGATACAAATTTCGGAGCTGATTTAACGATTATGGAGGAGGGCAATGAGCTTGTAAAACGGATAACCGAGGGTAAGGATCTGCCGATGTTTACCTCCTGCTGTCCCGCGTGGGTAAACTATGCTGAACAGGAATATCCGGAATTGCTTCATCATTTATCAAGCTGTAAATCGCCTCAGCAGATGTCCGGAGTTATTTTCAAGACTTATGGGGCCAAGATTGATACTATGGATCCCGCTAAAATCTTGAGTGCCGCAATAATGCCTTGTACCTGCAAACAATTTGAATGTACGCGAGAAGAGATGGCAGACAGCGGCTATAGGGATGTGGATGTTGTTTTAACAACAAGGGAGTTAGCACAGCTGATCAAGGACAAAGGAATTGACTTTGCCAATCTGCCGGATGAAGCCTTTGATTTACCGTTAGGAAACTATTCAGGAGCAGGTGCTATCTTCGGTACAACCGGCGGAGTCATGGAGGCAGCCTTGAGAACGTGTTATGAATTAATAACCAAAGAGAAGGCCCCCAGGATAGAACTGAATTTTGTAAGGAGCGGAGAGGGAATCAAGACCGCAATGGTACGGGCGGGTGAGCTGGAACTTAGGGTTGCTGTAGTTTCGGGCTTAAAGAATGCTGCTAAGATCCTTGAAGATGTGAAAGCAGGAAGATGCCAATACCACTTTATTGAGGTAATGACTTGTCCGGGAGGATGTATCAATGGCGGAGGACAGCCGAAATTTCTTTTACCTGAGTACAGAGAAGAGGCGGTAAGAAGCAGAAAAGCTTCAATTTATGAACATGATTCCCGGCTGAAAATAAGGAAGTCCCATGAAAATCCGGATATTCAAAAACTGTATGAGGAATTCTTGGGGGAACCTTTGGGACATCAATCTCACCATCTATTGCATACGGAATATGTTGCCAGAAAGGGGCAAAACTAATGAATAGCTTCGTTGTCGCAGCTCCCAATAAGTGCATCGGCTGCAGAACTTGTGAAGTAGCCTGTGTTGTGGCGCATTCGAGTGAGAATATATTTACCTCAACAAAGCGGGAAATTGAATTTAATCCAAGGCTGAGTGTCGTAAAAACTGCAGCTGTCAGCGCTCCCATCCAGTGCCGGCACTGTGAAGATGCTCCTTGTGCCAATGCTTGTTCCGAAGGGTGCATTGTGAATAAGGAGGGTGTTATCTATATCAATCAGAGGACTTGTATCGGCTGTAAAACCTGTATCTTGGCATGTCCTTTTGGTGCTATAGAGATGGCTGCAAGCTATGAAGGCGGAGAGAAAAAACAGCAAGCGGGATTAAAATGTGATGACGGCGGCAAGCTCTGCTTTAAAGAGAAAATGGTTGCGAATAAATGCGACTTATGCTTAGGAAGAGAAGGCGGACCGGCCTGTATGGAAGTGTGTCCGACAGATGCTTTAAGAATTGTCAATTCTGATGTTATCGCAGGCGCAATGAGAGAAAAGAGACGTCGGAGTGTGATAATCAGGGATTATTCCTATCTATAAACTTGAGAAAGGGTATTGTCTTTTATGATCTTAAGAGACAATACCCTATTTTATGGGGTGAAAAATCGTAAACTTTAAAATCAAGGATAATATTGATTGCCCATTGTGCTTTTCTGAAAATATTGGGCAAGCTATGAAAAATGACTTTGGGAGGAATTAAACGTGCTGCTTGTATTTTTCTGGTGGTCGTATGCATGACAATACATTTTGGACTAATACAATATGGTACATACTTTTAGGTCTCTCAACTATTATAGAATTAATTTTTACAGTGAATAAGGCCAAAAACCGCCGTAAAATGACAATTGCATTTTACCTGACGATAACAGGGATTGCTCTTGTATTTGAAACGATGGTCCTGTTTTTTCTAAAAGCATATGTCTATTATCCTATGATACTGAAAAATCCCCCACGCCCGTTTGACGATGTACTGGCGGGTAATTTATTTTCTCAATTTTCTGTAGGGGCTTCAGCCTTATTAGTTGTAGTTCTAAATTTAAAATTTTATTGGTTTATTATAGTTGGCTTGATATATGGTCTTATTGAGGAATTGTTTTTAAGTTTGGGTATTTATCGCCATAACTGGTACGAAACTTGGATGACTGTCATGGGTATTCCGCTTTTTTTCTGGGTAGTTAAAAAAATGTATGTAAAAGCAATACAGGGTATTGAGCCTGTATTTTATTATGGTTATATCTTTTTGGCTCTTTATACATGTAATGTTATTACTTTGGTATGGGGCTTACTGATGTTATCTAGACTTCAGGATTTCAACACAACTTTAATTTCTGATCCGGAAGTTAGTCGCCTTTATGGAGCCTTGGGACATTTCTTTTTGTTATCGGGTTCAGTTATGCTGATTCATTTTTTGCGACTTAAAGGGATTTGGAAAGCCTTAGTGATAATCTTGCTATATATAATTTATTATATTGGCTGCAAGCTGAATATTGTTTTGGTTAAGGAAGGTCGGTTTGTATTGGTCTCAACAATTTCAATTTGTTGGACGTACCTTTCGGTATTAATAATTGACAATTTTTATAATTGTGCAGCTAAGGATAAACATGTATCAAGAAAGGTATTAAAATAGCATCGTGCAGCGATTACGTATTTTTGAACTGAAATTTTTTGCTTATGATATAATAAATGCGGAATCAGACTTCATAATAGGTGTAAATGAATGTACGTTTTAGTTAAAGGATTTTGATAGGATGACATTAATCTACAGAAGTAAAAAATGTATAACGAGAATCGCCTTGATTCCGTTGGTTTTTATTCTTTTCTTGGCTGTAAACCTGACTGTCTCAAGCGGGACTACTTCTAATAGTGGCGATCACGAAGGAATTTCAAGCAATCAGTCAATCGTATTAAATCATACTATGTTAACGGATACATATGGCTGGGAAAAGATTAAGGATACCTATAGCAGAGACAATATCAAGGGTATTGGATCTGATGGTAGAGTTGATATCCTTTTGCATTTGCCATTACTATGTCTTATTTGGAAAAACCAGAGCAAATTGCTCTGGAGAAGAAACGATACCCTTGTATCTTTGTGCGTTCGTATGGACGAATGAACCCTGCCCAATCATAACAGTTTTTTAAGCCGGATCTTCCGGCTTTATTTTAGTGTGCGGATTTATTAAAAGATTGGGGATAAGGGTATGATCAGTTTAGAAATGCGAGATGTATGGAAATATTATCAAACTAGGAATGGCCAAAAAAATACAATCTTAAAAGGCCTTAATTTGCAGGTAAAACAAGGGGAAATGGTTGCTGTCATGGGACCGTCGGGAAGCGGCAAGACAACTTTCTTAAATATTATCAGCGGCGTGGACTGTTCTGATCAGGGAAGCGTTTGGATTGACGGTCAGTATCTGGCAGAGATGAATAAAGCGGAAACAGCCTTATTCCGCAGGAGAAGTTTAGGAATGGTCTTTCAGGACTTTAATCTGATTGAAAGCCTTTCCGTGAAAGAAAATATCCTGCTGCCGATGATCCTGGAGAAAAAGCCGGCGGAGGAACAGGAAGAACAAGCAGAAAAAATCCTCAAGATTCTGGGCATCGAAGATATCCGGGATCAAAGTATCACGGAAATATCCGGCGGAGAGAGACAGCGGACAGCTATTGGCAGGGCGCTTATCAACAATCCTGCTCTTATTTTGGCTGATGAACCGACGGGAAATCTGGACTCTAAGCACACTCGGGAAGTGATGAACTATTTTCTGCGGATTAATCGCGAATTTGGCACGACTCTTTTAATGGTCACTCATGATACCTTTGCTGCCAGCCATTGTCACAGAACCGTTTTGTTAAAAGACGGTGAATTTGTGGCCGAAGAACAGCGGACAGGCGGCCGTAAGGAATTTCTGGATTCTCTGACAGAAATGCTGACCTTGATGGGAGGTGAGCAGGATGACCTTTTTTGATATTTCCCGAAAAATGTTAAGGGCTAACTTTCGGCGTTACCGGTTGTATTTTTTAGGCAATGTCTTTTCTCTTGTCCTGTTTTATAGCTTTGCCGCCATATTTACGAATCAGGCGTTTATGAACCCTAAAAGCGTAAACAGCTATATTTCCAGCAATATTTATGCCCCAAGCCTATTTGTCGGCATTTTTTTCGTTCTCTTTATTCCCTATTCCTATCAGCAATTTATGAAACTCCGCCAACATGACTATGGTATTTTAATGACCATGGGAATGAGTGAAACAGAAGTCCTAACCAATATGCTCTTAGAGCAGTGCCTGATTGCTGGGATATCGCTGCTCGCTGGGTTGCTCCTGGGCACATTGATAGCCTTTGTCTTTTATTTCGTCATTCAACACGTGATTGGGGTATCCGGATTGCATTGGTATTTTAACGTCGAGTCTTATCAATGGACGGCTTTGCTCTATGGCTTGACGATCCTTTTTACCCTGGTAATGAGTGTCATAGGATTCAAAAAGATGGAACTTATCGATCTGATCAAAGAAAAATTTCGAGGCGAAAGGAAAAGAAAATCAAGCAGGGGACAATTAATCTTTGGCGTGATCTTAGTCTCCGTTTCTGTTCCGATGATGCTTATTGGTTATGTTCAGGCTAATTCAGTGCTTTGGCTGGAAATTAGTTTTGGCGTTATCTTGGCAGGCTCCGGTTTTATTTTGGCCCAGGTGGAGACGTTGGATAACGTTTGGGCTAAAATAATTCCGGGGTTTCGGGATCATCATTTTCTCGGGATTGCTTTTAACAGGCAGCATGCCGGGTCAAGAAGCAGGATTGGCATAATAGCTGCCTGGCTGGTTGGATTTTGCGTTTTTTTTGCCGGATCGACCGGGATTATGTATCAGGCTCTTACCAAGGATGCTATCAGCAATTCTCCCTATGATTTGGTGTATTCACAGATTTTCGGTAAAAATCAGGTGGCTGACAGGAATATCGTTAACCTATTGGCTCAAAATGGGGTAACCGTTCAAGGGGTCAAGCAGGTGGATTATTTGCGCAACGGGGTCTATAATTTGCTTCCGCTTTCCGAAGTAAATAAGGAATTTGGCACTAGCTATCAAATTCCCCAAGGTGAGTTTTTGACGGTTTTTCAGTTTGACTTTCAGGATGGATACCGGCATGATCTGACTTCACCGTCAACGGTCGGTTTTGATTGCGGTCAGGAGACAATGGAATTAAAGTCCGCAGGAAGTGATGTACGTATCTTATTCAATCGAAATCCGACTTTGGCTGATCGTAATTTGGTTTTGAATGATGCTGATTATCGGAAAATAGCCGGGCAGAGCTCCGATTTTTGGGCGGGGATCCTCAAATTGTACTCGTTTAAGCAGTGGCAGAATTCGGGCAAAGGAATTGCTGCTGTCCAGAACTATTTATTAGAAAAGAATCGAGTTGACAAGCCGGTACAGCAACGTTATTACTGGGCAACATCGAGGGTTGAATCTTACACCTTGGCCCAACAGTCGGCAGAATTTTTGCTGTTTGTGATGTTTTTTGTTGAGGTTTTATTCTGTGCTGCCGCCAATATCATGATTCATTTTAAGATTAAGGCCGAAGGGGAAGAAGAACAGAGACTATTATCCGGCCTCTGCCGGCTGGGTGTAACTGCAGAGGAAATGTTGACAATGATACGTCATAAAAACATCTATTACTTTATGCCTCAAGTAATCGCCGGTCTGTTTATGGGGAGTCTTTATGGCTACGCGGTTAATGAATTTTATGGCTATGGCTGGCAGGCTGCCGGCTACAGTCTGCTCATCGGGTTAGGCTTAGCGGCGCTTCAATTCGTTATGGTGCTGAGATATTCGAGAAGAGAACTGCTGGGTTTTGGACTATAAGCAGCGTCGAAGCAGGCTGTTTGTAAATTTATATATTGTTGGCACTAAAATATTTGAGCATCATGCAACTATTTGCTAAGGTACTGAGTCTTATAGATAGAAAGACAAATTGATATGTGCATTCCGGAATGCCATAAATGAGGTGCAATATGGAATTTCTAATAAAAAAGGCTCAAAAAGGTGATGAGGAAGCTTTTATTCGAGCTTTAACCTCCTACATGCCGATGTTGTATAAAGTGGCAAGAACTAGGCTTGCCGCTGAAGAGGACATTGGAGATGCAATTCAGGAAACCATTCTCTTAGCGTTTAAAAGTTTGCAGTCCTTGAAAAATCCCGGCAGTTTTAAGGCATGGCTTATTAAGATCCTCATTAACAAATGCAATGATATTATCAAGCAAAACAGCAGAGTAATGTGCATTGGCTCTTATGAAGAAGCGGACAAGTTAACCGAAGCTGTTAATCATGATTATCTAGAGGGTGATATGGACTTCAAGCGAATTCTGATGGGATTAAGTATTGACTACCGCACAGTTATTGTTCTCTATTATGTCAATGGCTTTAATACCAGAGAAATCAGCGAAATCCTTAATGAGAAGGAAGGAACTATAAAATCAAGATTATCTCGGGCCAGAGCACAGTTAAAATTGAGCTGTACCGGACTATTGGAGGTAGAGTAATATGGAAAGAGATTTTGAGCAGCGATTAAAAAGTTCCTTAAGTCGTAATGTTGAAATTCCTCAAAGTGTTCTTGATAAGGCTGAAGGAGCCTTTAATGAAATTCGCAACCAAAGAAAACAAAGGTCTGCCAAAAAATTTGTGTCTTTTAAAGAACGCTGGATGGCCGCAGCAGCAGTTGTGCTCTTCTTAGGCTTAACGTTCAATCAGCCGGTAATTGCAGCTATAAAAGCAACATTTTGGGGGAATCATACCGGCGTTGAAAGGGCCGTCGAAAATGGATATGGGCAGGAACTGCAAACTGCTTCGGTAAAATCTCAGGGAGTAGAGACTAAGGTTACCAACGTCGTTATTGACAAATCAAGACTTGGTCTCTCAGTTGATGTAAAATTTGATGATTTAAAGGCGCTAAAAAACGTGGAATCAATGAATTTGGATATGCTCATAACCGATAGTCAGGGAAACGTTATTTCAGGCGATGGTTATCCGAATCAGCCGGTAGGAGGATTTGATTCCATAACAGATGATACCAACAAGAATAGCGGAAGTTTAAGATATAATGTTTTATTTCAATCTCCGTCATCTAGTATCCCGCAAACCGACCAACTAAACGTGGAAATTAAGAGTATTGCCTTATATGCTAAAGGCAGAGCAGATAAACCCCTTAAAGTTATCAAGGGGCCTTGGGAGCAGAAGGTTTCCTTAGACAAGCAGTTCGCGAACACTAAAGGTATAACCTATACTGCAGCGAATAATAATGAAGTGTTTAGTATTGACTCTGCTGAATTATTGCCGACCGGGTTCAATGTTAAATTTTCTCTTGCTACTCCAAATCCTAATGATGAAACTATTATATCCAGGGTTCAATTAGTGGATTCGAAGGGCAATAGTTATAAAAGCTCTGGGATGGCAGATATGTCTACGGTCAATAACAAAGCTGTGGTTTCAATGACCTTCGAAGTTTCGAGCTTTGATAAGGTTGATTGGTTTAAGCTTATGTATAAAGATGCTAACGGTAAGAACAGTGTTGTAAAATTGGTGAAAGCTGCAAAGTAAACGATTATATTTCTCTTGAGATTAAGATCCTAAAATTGACTAAGCAACCGAGTTTTAACTAGACTTCGGTTGCTTTTCTGATTTTCAATCTTTATACAATCTTTAAAATTGGATGGTATAGTTTATACGATTGACCATAATGAATTAGTAACTTATCTTAAGATTAGAAAATGTTACTGCGAAGTAATACTAGCATGGGGGTGAAGTTTTGTGGAGAATGTTTCGGTGCTATTTGCTTTTACGGCAGGGATGTTATCGTTTTTATCGCCTTGTGTATTTCCGCTGATTCCGGCATATGTTGCTAATCTTACCGGTTCAACATTTGGAAACAATAAGATTGAGGTATCCAAGCGATTGTTGCTGGCCCGTTCTTTCAGTTTTATTCTGGGATTTAGTATAATCTTCGTGATGATGGGGGCTTCGGCCAGCGCCTTGGGACAGATTTTCAGCCATAACCGGGATATTATTCAAAAGATAAGCGGACTTTTGATTATTATTTTTGGATTACAAATGGCGGGAATCCTAAAACTACGCTTTCTGATGATGGAAAAACGCTGGGAAGCTAAACAAACAGGGGAAAAGAATATTTGGCGTTCCGTTATATTGGGTATGTCTTTTGGAGCCGGCTGGACCCCTTGTGTTGGGTTAGCCTTGTCCTCGATCCTCCTTTTGGCTGGATCAGCCAAGACGGTTTATAGTGGGATGATGATGCTTTTTGTTTATTCGTTGGGTTTAGGTATTCCCTTTCTGGCGATTTCGGTGATCATTACCTATTCTTTAGGATTTGTAAAGAAAATCAATCGGAGTTTGGGTCTGCTCTCTACAATTAACGGCTGGATTCTCATTGGTATGGGTTTATTGTTATATACAGATCAGCTGCCAAAGATTAGTGCCTGGCTGTTCAGTTTAAGCTATCTTACATATTAGCACGAAAGGAAGATTGAGCAATGAAAAAGTATTTAGCGATTGCAGCTTTGATTGGTTTAGTGATTTGGGGGATGTATGATGTGGGGGGGAATAAGAGTAAGAGCCCGGATACTGCAGCCAATTCAGCCAGTGTGCAGAACACAAAGTCCGCCTCAACTTCTGCGGGAGCGTCAACAAATACAGATCAAGGACAGCCGGTGACTGTCGGCCTGGAAAATGGAAACTTGGCACCGGATTTTGAACTGCAGAGTGTAAATGGAGAAACTGTGAAGCTCTCCAGCTTGAGAGGGAAGAAGGTTATTGTCAACTTCTGGGCAAGTTGGTGTCCGCCCTGCCGCTTGGAGATGCCGGAAATGGAAAACTATTATACCAAGAATAGAAACACCGGGGTTGAAATTCTGGCCGTTAATTTAACGACAGCAGAAAAGAGTCAGGCCGAGGTTACCTCATTTATGAAGGCTGATGGTATTACATTCCCGGTTCTTCTGGATAAAAATGGAGATGCAGCTCGGTTATATAATATATCGTCAATCCCTGCCAGCTTCATCCTGGATTCTCAGGGAATAATTCGTGATAAAATTGTCGGACCTATGACCAATGAGTCTATGCAAGAAATGTTGGGTAACCTAAAATAAGGCAGCCGTGTGGAAGATAAGATATCGTGGTTATGATTCACTGTTAAACGGATGGAGGCGTGTTCATGACACCCAAGGGGAAATCTGTACTCGTTGTTGAAGACGATGCTAAAATCCGCCGACTGGTCAAAGTATACTTGGAAAGAGAAGGGTATGAAGCCTTGGAAGCAGAAGACGGTGAAGAGGCTTTGAAAATGTTTAAACAATTCGATCCCTGTTTGCTGATTCTCGATCTTATGTTGCCCAAATTAAGCGGAGAAGAAGTTTGTATAATAATCCGAACAGAATTGAGAAGCACTGTGCCAATTATTATGTTATCAGCCAAAGTTGAAGAGGCTGAACGTATTCAGGGCTTAAAAATGGGCGCGGATGATTATGTCACCAAGCCCTTCAGTCCACAAGAATTGGTGACAAGAGTCGAGGTCATTTTGCGGCGAACCGTACAGAACTGCAGGAAAATAAATTACAGAGGACTTACCTTGAAACCATTAAAGGGAGAAATTCATTACAACGGAGAAACCCTTGCATTAACGCACCATGAATTTCGCTTATTGTATTTTTTTATGAGTCATCCCGACCAGATCTTAACCAGAGAACAAATTGTCGACGAACTTTATCCTCATCAGGAAAAAATCGTTACAGAAAGAACAGTCGATGTGCATGTCGGTAAATTACGGGAAAAACTTAGATATGATGGTAACCATGAAATCATTGAAACGGTCAGGGGAATGGGGTATCGTTTTGTTGCCTACTAAGGGCTTGTTTGCTCACTAAGCAATATCAAGTTATGAGCGGATCAGGTGTTTGAGCGTTTTTATCGTTTAGACTCTTCACGTAATCGCCGGACATAACCAACATGAACATTCTTTCTGGTTTTCAGTTCAATTAGCAAATCAAAGAGAGGAGAAATAGGCAATGAATGGTTTCTTAACTAAGAAGATCATCCTTTTTACGTTAAATGCTTGTCCGATGGGAAGATCAATGGGGACCGTATTACATGAAGTGGCGGCATTATTTCCTGTTATAAAGGTTGAAAGAGTATATGTAGAAATTCAAGTGGATGAAGCCAATCAATACCGAATTAAAACAAATCCCACGATACTTTTTGTTGATGAAAATGGCAGAGAGCTCTATCGTCTGGAAGGTTTTCATGAAACAGACATTGTTATAGATACCCTAGAAAAGATAAATGAACAGGAGATAGATTTAATGCCGGAATTGGCAGGAAATGAAGAGACGGTAGAAAAGTATGTCCTTTATCTTCCGAAAAATGGGGAGTTCTCACCAACGGAAGTCAATTATAAGAATCGCACCTCGATCAAAGCACCCCGTATCACTGCGGTTACGTTACTCATAAAAGCTTCAATAGAAGGTTTCAGTAACCCATTTCCCCAGGGAACAACTTTAGAATTGATTCAATTCCGTGAAATGACTGGAATTGTGACACTTAAGTCGGAAAACGTAGAACAATCTCAGTTCGAAAGTATGAAAGAGGCTTTACGGCTAACACTCTCTCAATTTGGCATTAAGGACGTGGAAATCATTTTACGGAAATCAAGTGAGTAGCAATTTATATATTTTTTGGAGCGATTAAGGGATTCGTGGCAATCCTAACTCTCTCAATTTTTTTAGCAGAATATGGTTCTAAATTTAAGCAGCTACACATAGTCTTTTTTGGCGGTGATTAGAGACTGTCGACTCGAAAAGGATGATTGTGAAGGAGAGAGAAGATTGGATTTGAAATGGTTTAGAGTACCAAGAGATGTAGTGTTCGGTGCAGGTACCTTAGAGTATCTAAAGCAAGTTCAGGGTTCAAAAGCATTTATATGCATGGGCAAAAATTCAATGAGAGCAAATGGCGTACTGGATAAGGTAACAGGATATCTCAAAGAAGCAAATATCGACTATACAATCTTTGACGGAGTTGAGGGCGATCCCTCTGTTGAGACTGTTTATCGCGGCGCAGAGAAAATGAAAGCATTTGCGCCCGATTTAATTTTGGGCTTAGGCGGATGCTCCGCAATTGATGCAGCTAAAGCAATGTGGGTATTTTATGAATATCCCGATAAGCGGTTTGAAGATATCAAAGCGCCGTTTAGTATTCCTCCGCTCAGAAATAAGGCTAAATTTATTGCTATCCCCTCTACCAGCGGCACGGGAACGGAAGTAACCTGCGTAGCAGTAATTACTGAACAGGGCGGGATAAAACATCCTCTGGCTTCCTATGAAATCACTCCGGATATTGCAATCTTAGACCCCGAAATTTGTCTTTCGATGCCTCCTAATGTTACTGCTGATACCGGAGTTGATGCCTTGTCTCATGCACTTGAAGCGTACGTATCAACTATGGCTAATGACTATACTGATACCTTAGCTCTAGAGTCTATTAAGACAATCTTTGAATGGCTTCCCAAAGCATTTAAAGATGGATCGGATATCACAGCCAGAACTAAAATGCATATTGCCCAAAACTATGCCGGTATGTCATTTTCCAATGCAATCTTAGGTATAGACCATAGCTTGTCGCATAAAATCTCGACAATTAATACTACCCATGGACGTTGTAATACGATTCTAATGCCTGCTGTCATCCAGTACAATTCTAAGGTTGCCGGTCAGCGCTATGCTCAAATTGCTAAATATCTGGAATTACCAGGTTCTTCTAATGAAGAATTGATCAGTTCTTTAGTCATAACTATTAAAAATTTAAATTCTTCACTCGGAATACCGGCAAGTCTTAAGGAACTAGGGATGGACGAAAGTTCCTTCTTAGAAAACGTAGAAACTTTTGCTAAGGCCGCTTTGGAAGATCCCTGCACCGGAACTAATCCACGTCAGCCCAGCGTCGAAGATTTGATTCAAGTATATAAGGCAGCTTATTATGGTTATGACGTTGTAATTTAGTGCTGAGGTTCGGTACAAAACACTTGAATTTTAATTAACTAGCAACTTTTCTTAATGTTTGACCATTTGAGTATGAAGAGTAGAAGAATACTCATTGCAATAATTGGAGTTGTTCCTTTGATAGCAAACGTTTAGACCGTTGCGGGTTTAGTGATACTCTGTTTACATAAACAGGCCGACAGTTTTCGCTGCCGGCCTGTTTTACTCTATTATAACATCTTCTAGCTAAGTCTTTTAGCTACATTTCTGAAGTTTTGACTAAGGATTCCGGGGTAATATTTGCTGACTTGGAATCGATGAAGGCCGTAAGTAAATAGGCAGCGACACAGGCAATCCATTCAAAATAAATGACATTGGAAACAACACGAATGGCAGGAACCAGCTGCCATAGGACTATGACAATGATCCCAACTAAGGTAGTAAAGAAAGCTGAATTCTTACGTGCAAGCCCTGGGGCAAAAATAGTAAATAAGAAAACCACAGTAAAGGCTGTTGTCAGGCTAAGACCAACCATGAGGGTTTTTAAGATTCCTGCGACATTCATGGCTAACAAAAAGGTTAGGAGCCCAAGGATGATGACCGATGCTTTTGTGATCGCTGCATATTGTTTTTCACTGACATTGGGGTTGATAAAACGTTTATAGATATCCTGTGAGAACAAGGTTGCCGAACCAAGCAACAAGCTTCCCGCCGTTGATACATCGGCCGCCCATAATGCTGCAAGAGTGATCCCAGCGAGAAGAGGGTTTAAACTCATAATAATTTTAGGCATCGCTAAAGTAGCGCTCATCGAAGGATAGGCAACTCTGGCAGCCATTCCAATAAGCGCGGATAAAAAGCCAATTGGAATCATCAGCATTCCGCCGATAACAAAGCCTCGGCGTGCAGTTTTTATATCCTTAGCCCCACAAGAGATTTGAACGATACTTTGGGTTGACATCCCCATGGTAATCATTACAGCAAGCCAGCCAACAATAATACCCCAACCTAAGCCTGCAACCGGATGAAAATAGGGCACATTATGGGGAAGTTTCAGGGCAATCTGATGAATTCCTCCTTGACTAATTACGGTAAAAATCGCAGCAACTGTAATTCCGATATATATGAGGAGTACATTTAAAATATTAGCTAACCCCGCAGACCACATTCCACCAACAAAGGTAATGCCGATAAACACGATGGCACTCATAATCATGCCACTTTTCAGGGTAAAGATTGAGGGTAACATGGAGGCAAGAATCGCTCCTCCGGCAAGGTATTGGAGTGAAGTGATGACGAGTTGAATGGTGATTTGGCTCGCTACACTAATGACTCTGCCTTTAGCATCATAGAAACGCTCAAACATTTCGGGAACTGTAGTAATATTAAGCCTGCGATAATGTCCCGCCGCTACAAATCCCATAATAATTGCCCCGAGTCCCCAAGCAACATTGTACCAACCTGCAGCTAATCCCACTGAGTAAGCTTGTTCGGAAACACCAATCGTTGATGCTCCCCCAATGGCGAGACCAGTAATCGATACAGCCACAAGAAGAGTTGTCAACTGACGTCCCGCCAGTAAATAACCGTCCTTCCCCTTTGCCGCAAGTTTGCGGGCATAAGCACTAATTGCGAATAAGGCAACGATATAAAGTGCTACAATAATCATGGGTACATTCATTCCTACCATCCTCCTATATCTTTACAAAGTTTGCCGAATGATCATATAATAACCCAACAGTTTTGCTAGTATTATACAACAGATTTATTTTAAATTAAACCATAGCTCACTCTTTTTTAGTAAAAAGGTATAATTCGCCTAAATTCTGAGCTTCATGAATTGGACGCGATGCTCTGGAAAGGGAATAAGCAAATCAGGAGCTTTGACAAAAATGTACAATTTTACTAATATATTAGCAACTTGCATCAATGGCAAAATATCTAGCGTCTGAGAATGGTTAAAATCAGATTGAAGGTTAGGAGTGTTAGGGATGGAGTTTAAGTTAGCTCTTCTAGCAGTAAAAGATGTTGAAAAATCTAAGCAGTTTTATAAAGAGGTATTTAATCAAGAAGTTGTTCTTGATTTGGGCAAAAATGTAACCTTTAGCGGTGGTTTCGCTATTCAAGAGGATTTTGCCTGGTTGACGAACTTATCGTCAGGATCAGTTATTAAAAAATCAAATAATATGGAATTGTATTTTGAGGTTGAGGATTTTGAGGCGTTTATTGCTAAGCTTAGTGCCTATGAGTCAATTGAATACGTTCATCTGCCGAAGAAATATGAATGGCAGCAAAGAGTAGTTCGTATATATGATCCCGACTATCACATGATTGAAATCGGTGAGTCCATGGAGGTTATTGCCAGACGTTATCTTGCTAAGGGCTGCTCCATTGAAGAGACGTCGAAAATCATTCAACATCCTATTGAATTTGTAGAAAAATGCAAGCAAAGTTAGCAAAGCAAAGATTTTAAGGCAGTAATCGAACTAAATGAAAGTATATTCATTTTTTTAGGGGTATAAGAGAGCTTAAATACTCAATCACAACTATTTAAAGGACGCCTCGGCGTCCTCATATTATTTTAAATACTGGAATAACTTCCACTTTAAGCGGGAGTCTTACGATTGGATAAAAAAAACTCCCATCATCTCTGATGAGAGTAACTATTTAAGGTTTACAAATCAGGAATTTAACTTGTGGCTGATTTTTTGAGATTTAAGGATAAGGATTGCGCTATACCTTAATCTTCTCCCTTAAGATTTTCGGAATATCCGTTGGAGTTTCAGCAACATAGCCTCCTGCTTTTTTAATCGCATCGATCTTACTTTTGGCCGAACCTCGTCCTCGTTCGACAATATTGGAGGCGTGAGAAAAGCGCTGTCCCTCCGGAGCCCAGGCGCCGGCGACATAGATAACGAAGGGCTTAGTAAACCGGCCTGAGGCAATTACTTCAGCACATTCCTCTTCCTGTGATCCCCCGATTTCAGCATAAACAGCAACTCCTGCTGTTTCTGGATCAGCTTCAAAGTAGGGAAGAAGATCTGCCATGGATGTTCCAAGTACCGGTTCCGTACCGGTATGGACGACGGTACTGACGCCAAAACCGCCTTCCCGCAAAACCCAGGGAATGGTCCCTGACTGTCCTCCACTGCGGGAAAATACTCCAATATTGCCTCGTTGGAAAAATTTATTCGCCCAATCGACGTTACCTCCGAGCCAACCGACAACCGCCTCTCCAGGAGTAATGATCCCGATAGACCCCGGTCCAATAACGCGCGAGCCCTTCATTTGAGCATAAGCAATCATTTCCATAATATCGTGAATTGGCGTTCCTTCCACACAAGGAATGATGTATTTAACTCCAGCATCTGCCGCCTCCATGACAGCCGTTTTTAGCCCCCTTCCCGGGACAAAGAGTACGCTGAAGTCTATCTCTCCGTGTTCACGCGCAATCTCTTTGACCGTATTATAGACGGGAACGCCATGGATTTCTTCACCCGCTTTGCCGGGGCTCGTTCCGCCAATCAGTTTAGTTCCATACTCTTTCATATAGTTTGTACGAACTGATCCTTCTCGTCCGGTAATCCCTTGGACTATGACTTTTGTCCCTTTACTTATCAAAATGCCCATATTTTATCCCTCATTTTCCTAAAAAATTTGAGTTCACTTAGGCTTGCTGACGCTTTTGAAGATATTCATCGAATCCGTTAATCGGAACCTCAATTCGAATTGCGTCCTTGCCTTTGAACTGACAGGCAAACTCGCAGGCCAAGCATTCCGTACCCAGCCGTAAAATCTCTTCCTGACTGCGATGGGCAACAGAAGGTTTGCCTTCGCTATCGATTTCCAATATACCTCTGGCAAATTTCTTACAAGCTTCGGCACAGGCCTTTGTTTCACAACTTGGGCACTTACTGGTGTCAATTTTAATCGTACAGCTTTTCTCAGCAAATTCCATCATGATTTTATCCTACCTTCCTGGCATCTTTCTCTGCCCGATATTCTTGGCTTAAGGCTAAGAGTCGTTCTCCGATAAATTTCGTATCCGTAACGTGTTCTTTTCCGTATATTTCGATTCTTTTTCCGGGTCCATCCGGGGTCATTAAATCTGCCAGGCCGGTCCTGAGGATTTCCAAGGACTCGTCTTCCCGATTGCCGCAGAGAAGAAGAACACAGGGGAGACCCGGTTTTTGAGTCGGCAAAATCTCGCGGAGAACTTTGACAATGGCATGAGCATGATGCCATTGCTCTTGATTGGCCATCATGAAACCTCCAAGGAGATAACCGTCAATATTTGGCTGCGAGAGGACGCATTTTGCCACCCGGTATATCTTTGAACCCACGGGATTTCCACTGGTATCAGCATAGTTCGCAGGTTTTAAGCCAACTTGATTCAAGACATCAAGACCCATCATGGCGGAACCGCCGCCAATGGGGTGATAACCGATATGGTAAGGACTAACTTCGTCATACCCCATATTCATCAGAAATCCTGTTCCCCGGGCATCTGTCTCTTCGATACTCCAGCCAATATAATCAAGCTCTGTCGGCTCTCCGGGAAGATCTCGGGCAATCTTAATCCCGAATTCCGGGTGCCGGCTAACGGAACTATTGTCGATTTCCATCTTGCAATCAGCGCAAATAAGTTCACCGTTTCCTGTCATAATTAAAGGATTGATTTCGAGAGTCTGACAATCGTATTTTTTATACGTTTGCGAAAGTTTGGCAAAGAAGGAAGCAAATTTACTCAAGTCTTTGGCCGGTATTCCCGCTTGACTTGCTAAATCAACTCCATCATAGGTTTGCAGTCCGTTTACTGGGTTGACAAACATTTTGATAATCTTTTCTTCGAGTACACTTTCAATATCCATGCCGCCCTCAGTACTAAACATGACCATGGGGGATCGAGCTTCTCTTGCCCCATTAATCACGAGTGAGACGTAAAATTCCTTTTTGATATCAAGTTTTTCTTCAACTAGTACCTGACGCACCGGTAATCCTTTGACCGTCTTAGCCAAGATTTCTGCGGCGGCACTTGCTGCTTCTTCCGGAGTATTCACTAATTTTACGATCCCTGCTTTGCCGCGTCCGCCTGCCTGGACTTGGCCTTTGACGGCAACAGGACCGCCAATCCATTCGGCAGCTTGCTTTGCCTCTTCGGGCGTAGCAGCTGAACGGCCTTTGGGAACAGGTATACCGGCTTTAGAAAGCCATTCCTTACCTTGATACTCTAAGAATCTTGCCATAATTTCTCCTCCAAAACGTAAAATTTTGATTTTTGATGTTCCGATGTCAATATCCTTGACTGTTAATAAGTGAACAATATTGGAGCTTTCATGAAATCACTGAACGAAATGTTTTTTGTAAACTGAATAGTAACTAACATTTATTAAAGTAATAATAGTAAATCGAAGTAATAATGATTTATCAAAGTAATAATAGTGTCGAAGTGAAACGACGTTTTAAAGATTGTCCATACTATGATTCTTCTGGAGGTGGACTCGCTGTTTTTTCTTTGTAATGGACACATGAGATGACCGAGAATTCACCACCCTGACAATAATACATGCAAAAATCTTCCGTACTTGGATGAAGGATTTCGCAGGTACCTCTGTCTGCACAACTTGCACATAGACATTGAAGACAGAAACCCTCGAAGTTCATTTTCTTTATCCCTCCTTCTGGGGTATTAATAAGTGAATAACTCATTTAAATTACTGCTGCTTAAGAATTGCAATTCTGATGCCAATTTTTAAAGGGACTCTCCTAAAAAAACCTATTGGTATCCTTTGTTCTAATTGGGCAGCTTAAAATCCTTTGATATTGGTAGGTTGCAGCTAAATCGATGAGTCAAAGTTTAATTAGACATAATTTTTCAGGGAAATTCAGATAGCTTAAAATGATCTTAGTTATGCTTGCAACAAAAAGAAATGTTCCAAAGATGAAATTTGTCATTTCATCTTTGGAACAAATAACAACTAGTCTTTTAATTCATTACGTTTTCTCCAAAGAGTGGTACGTCCAATACCTAACTTTTGGGCTACCAGATTTCGGTCGTTCTCATACTGTGCTAACATCGAATCAAGAATTTGTTTTTCAGCTTGATCTAAAGCATCTTTAAGGCCATTTTCAAGATTGACTTGTAGTGAAAACATTTTGTTATTTTTTTTAATCTCTTTATTTAATACTTTGTTTAAGATTCCAATCCAGCTGGGTATGTTTTTAAAATGATCAACTAATAACGATAACTGCTCGATCACGTTACGCAGTTCCCGGATATTTCCCGGCCAAGTATATTCGAGCAATAATGGCAGCAATTCGTTTTCGGTTTTGACATCGAGCTCTTTGCCGAATTTCTGGAAGAAAACTTTCGTTAGTAAGGGAATATCTTCTTTGCGCTCTCGTAAGGGGGGAAGTTTGATGCCAAAGACCTTCAAACGATAATATAAATCATTTCGAAATTCTTCGTGTTTGACCTTTTCTTCGAGGTTCTTATTTGTGGCACTGATTATTCGAATATCCACAGGTATAATTTTATCGCCGCCAATATGCATGATTTCTTTTTCCTGCAAGACTCTCAATAACCTGGCTTGCAATGATTTCGGTATTTCGCCGATTTCGTCCAAAAAGATTGTTCCGTTGTGAGCCAGTTCAAATAAACCCAGCTTCCCTTCTTTTTTAGCGCCTGTAAAGGCGCCGCCTTCATAACCAAATAATTCACTTTCCAGTAAATGTTCAGGAATAGCAGCACAATTCACGGCAATAAAAGGCCCGTTAGCACGTTGGCTTGAATTATGAATACTCTGAGCGAATAGTTCCTTACCGGTTCCGGATTCGCCTTCGATCAAGACAGAAGATTGGGTGGTCGCATACAAAGCAGCCATTTCTTTAAGTTCAAGCATGTTGGCGTTGTTTGTCAGAATATCTTCAAAATGATGCTTAGCTATAAATCCTTTATGATAAATCCGCTTACGAATTTGTTGCTCCAAGTTCTGGACTTTTGTAACGTCTTGAAATGTACTCACGACACCGACCGGTTTGTCATTGAGAAAAATGGGTTGACGAGTAGCAGTTATTATCCCCCCATTGATCTTTTGAAGATAAGCGATTTCCGGTTCGCCATTCTTATAGACATTAGGAATTCCGGTATTGGGAACGATGTCTAAAACCTGTTTTCCCAGGGCATCTTCTTTCGGCAAACGGAAAATCCGTTCCGCTGAGGGGTTGAAGGTGACAATTCGATTTTGTTCATCCGTGACAATAATTCCCTCAGCTATGGAATTCAAGACTGCATTTAAGCGAATGGCTTGATTTCTGACGAGTTGATGGACTTGAACGACGTGTTTCGTTTCCAGGATCGAACGGTAAACAGTTTCTTCTCCGGAACATATCTCAATTCCTTCTAAACCTTCTTCTTGAGCTAACTGAATGGCAACATTGCCGCCGATAATTACTTTTAGGCCACGCTTTTTAACATCGCTTACAGCCTGTATAATATCTTGTTTATTTAAATATATATATTCATGGAGAGTTTTGTTGAACATCGCTTCAATATCTCGTATACCATATATGTTTCGCCCATAGTTGAAGAAGGCGATGTCATTTACTTCTTTTGGAACTTGATACATAGATCGAACGATATTAAACTGGGTAATCGGAACGGAAATAACAGGGATGTCTACCACCCGCCTAATATACTCGGCAGTACCTCCTCGGCTCAAAATTGCATCTACTTTAGGTTCGATTTTCTGCGCAAGATTTGCAGCTTCCTCGAAGGCAGCAAATACATTGATATAGTTTATGCCTTCGCGTTTTACTGTTTTTTCAAAGACCTCAGATAGTTTTGGATAGCTGGCAATTAGGGCGAGATTGAGTTGATCTAAATCACGTTTATTGTTCATACGAATCCCTCCCAGATAAGATTAGCCAAGTAAGGCGGTTCCAGAGGGGCATTTCCTCATCTTAAATAGGCGCAAAAGAGCGCGTTTCTTATTGTGATACGTCGTTTCATTATATGAATACATTAATTCGATTACAGAAACGTAGCCAAAAGCCCACAGTTTTAATCGTGGGATGAAGGCGGCTTCGTAATTTCATGTAAATGTAAATGTCTTAGCACTATGATAAACTAGTATTAGTTTGATCTTTGAAAACTGGATAGAGTAAGAGGTTCTGATAGCTAATGCGTCTATCAGGTAAAACTCTATGTGTCGTCAAGAAAAAAGACGTTAAAACGATCGCTTTCAAAGAAACTGTGGTAGCTGGTAACAGGCTATCAGCCTAGAGTACCATTGTGTACTGCTCTAGGACGGGCTAATGGCATAGCCCTGAACTTGGGGTCATACTCCGATAGCAGAAATGTACTTCGGTTTAATCACCCAAGAATCCCATCGGCTTTAGCCGTGGGAGTGTCAATACTCATGTTATGGATTATAACGCGAGTTCCTTAGCATCAATTTTGCATAGATATGAGTTGAAAATATCATATCTATAATTTTTTTTCAATAATTAATTTTTCCATATTTCATACAGATCCTATGATTTGCAATGCTGTTTCAACTAAACGATGTTGCACGCCAAAGGAATAATTCAATTGAGATGTCATTGAGGATTTTGACAGGACAGTTTTCTGCTTTGTTTATGGAGCAATATAGATTACAATAAGAAAGATATATGCTCCAGAATCCATTAGCTTCATAAATTCTTCCCTATGTATAAGGCCTGCATAGTAGACAATAGATTTTCAAATGGATGTTTCAAAGGATGAGTGAGAAAATGAAAAAAATTATTCTAAGTGCAGATAGTACCTGTGATTTTGACGATAAACTAAAAGAACGATATGAGCTGAATTGTTGTCCATTACATATTCTTTTAGAAGAAAATGATTTTCGGGATGGAATTGACATTACACCAGATGACATTTTTGATACTTATCAAAAAAGACATATCTTGCCTAAAACAGCAGCTCCGAATCCTGCAGAATACATCAATTATTTTAAAAGGTGGACGGATGAAGGATATGAGGTTATCCATTTGAGCTTGGGATCAGGACTTTCGTCTTCTTACCAGAATTGTTGTATAGCTGCACAGGAATTAAAAGGTGTCTATCCGATCGATTCAGGCAATCTCTCAACAGGAATAGGTCTTCTTGTAATTGAGGCGGCTGAACGTCTAGCAAAGGGAATGTCGGCTGAGAAAATCTTTGAGGAGGTTAAAGCTTTAAGGAGCAAGGTTCAGGCGAGCTTTGTCCTGGATAACTTAACTTATCTTTATGAAGGGGGCAGATGCTCTGCTCTTGCTGTCTTCGGGGCTAACGTCCTTAGTATTAAACCTTGTATTGAAGTGGACAATAGCAGCGGGAAAATGAAGGTCGGCAAAAAATATCGAGGTGCCTTCGATAAGGTTCTGAAATCCTATACAATAGATAAGTTACATGCCTATCCCGATATTAATTTAGATAGGGTATTTATAGTTCATTCCGGTATATCCTCCGAATATATCAACCTTGTTCGGAAAAATGTTGAAGAAATCATGGGTTTTAAGGAAATCATAATTGCAAAGGCCGGCTGTACGATTTCTTCTCATTGCGGACCTAATACACTTGGCGTAATGTTTATGACCAATTAACTTTAAAAAAAATCTTACTCTAATAACATAGAAATTTAAGCCATAATCAAGGAGCAACAATGAGGTTATGGCTTTTTTATTGCAGAGGAAAGGTATATTGTCGACGGATGATAGAGCTGAGCGGGTGGAGTTCCTCTGCGGAACGTGTAAATGGGGAACAATAAAAGATCAAAATAATATGTTAAAATAGAAATGACTTATAAAGACAAGATGGAAACTTAGCTTGTCTGGAAAGTGAGGAGATATGTCTATGTGTGACAGAATTGAGCCTTTGAAGGAAGATTCTTCCAACTTAGATACTCGCTTAACTATACGTGAACGAACAGAAAAAAATGAAGAACGACTATCGGTTTATGCTGCTAAGAGTAAAACGGCCCTTCGAGAACGTATGGAAGAAGAATGCCCCATCCGTACAAAATTTCAGCGGGATCGGGATCGGATTTTACACAGCAAACCCTTTCGGCGTTTAAAGCATAAGACTCAGGTTTACATCGCCCCTTCAGGGGATCATTATCGTACGCGAATGACACATAGTCTTGAGGTTTCACAAATCTGCCGCACCATTGGACGAGGTTTACAATTAAATGAAGATCTTATTGAGGCGATTGCTTTAGGGCATGATGTCGGCCACACTCCCTTTGGACATGTTGGTGAAGAGGCCTTGCAGAAGATCATTGGGCGCTTTGAACATAATGAACAATCGATTCGAATTATGAAGGTACTGGCACGTGACGGCTTAGGTTTAAATTTAACAAAGCCTGTTCTTGACGGGATCTTGAACCATACTGGAGAGGGAATTCCGTTTACCCTTGAAGGTCAAATTGTCAAAACCGGTGATCGTATTGCCTATCTCTGCCATGATTATGATGACGCTTTACGGGCAGGGTTATTATCCCAAGACGATTTGCCGCAAAACGTGAAGAAGATATTGGGAGAAAAGCCCAGTGTTATGATTTCGAATATGGTCGTTGATATGATCGAAGCGTCGAAGGGAAAATCTCAGATTCGCCAGACTCTTGAAGTTGGGGGGGCAATGAACGAGTTTAGACAGTTTATGTTTGTAAAAGTATATAACAGTGCTGCCTTGCGGGAGGAACGTCGTAAAGGACAGTACATTGTCCAAGCTCTGTTTGACTATTATATAAATAATATTGAAAAATTGCCGAGCAATTATTTAGCTTGGGCCGAAGGCGATAAAACTCAAGCTGTAGTCGACTATATTTCCGGATTGACTGATAATTATGCCATTGATCTCTTTACAACTTTATTTATCCCGCGCTAAGACCGGCAGGGGTAAAGCAGGGTGCAAAAAAGAAAGACTATAGAAACTGAAATTCGTTTGCTATAACCTTTCTCTTAGCAATTGTCAATAATATAGGATTGTTTTTATACAAGGGTATAAGTTTTAGAAAAGAGAACCAAACTAAGGTTTGGGCAAAAGTCTGAAATCACAACCTATAATTTACATGACCTACTTACTACTTACGTAATTATTTGCGAATCAAACTTGGGTTACTCTTTAGCGGAACACTTGTATCTAGGCTTCCAAGAATAGCATCTTGTTTTTGCCCTTCTAAAAGGAACTGAACGCTTTGAACACCAGGCAAGTTCGTTATGCTGTCTACGATACTGTAGATAGTCATTAATTCAGCGTCCGATCCGCCGCCAAAATTCGTTCGAAATTGACTCGAAAGACTAAGGGTAGCAACACCGTCTTTAACAACAGCACTCCTCAAGATCGTTCCTTTAGGAAGGGGAGGTTCTAAACCTGAAGGAGGAGATGACAGCTCTTTAAACATTGCTTTAATAATTTCTTGATTTGAAACTTCAACAGTTCGTTGAGCAGGAACTAAAGCGCTCCCATCGGCATTAGGAAAGTAAAGTGTTAGTTTTACTGTTTCTGCTTGCGTTGCAGAACTTTCCGGTTCACTTGTTGAAGGTGAGGAGGGGGTTAATGGTGTAGTAGTTGTTTGGTTATCTGATGACGACTGGGTTTGCTGAGTTTTTGCTGAGTTACATCCCGCCAAAACTGTGACGATAAGTAATAAGGCTATTAACATGAAACTATGTACTTTATGAATACCTTTAGTCATAATTTCTCCTTCCTCAAAATCGTGCTGTTTTAACAGGCCTATAAAGAACGATGCCCACAACAAATTTAGTTTATTGCTTATTCTAACATGCTTTTTGATAATGTTAAAGGGTATGGGAAATTATTCCATAACATATAGTCCCTTAAGGGCTTTTTTGAAGAAGAAAAGTCATAGTTATGCGGCAAATATTTGTCGAAGAAAAGAGGGATTATGGACTAAAAGAGAGAATTAAATAGATCTTGAACTGAGAATTGCATCCTTCTTAAAACTAATTCTTGATAAGGGGTTTAAAAAAGAGGATTCCGTGAATTTTCGGCGAAGAATTGTTATAGAGATAGGGTTGACAAACCATCTGAATTGTGAAAGCAAATCGAAGGGCGAAGAACGTGGAAAACAGGGTTCATGAGGAATTAATTCCAGACGAAGTGATCGAAGAAGTGCGTATGCGTACTGAAATCGTTGAGGTCATATCTGAATATGTCAGCTTACAGCGCAAAGGCAAAAATTTCTTAGGCCTTTGCCCATTTCATGCTGAGAAAACACCAAGTTTTACGGTGACTCCAGAAAAACAAATGTTTTATTGTTTCGGTTGCCATACGGGGGGAAATGTTTTCTCTTTTCTTATGAAAAAGGAAAATTGGACGTTTTTAGAAAGTGTTCAAAGGTTAGCGCAGAGGTGCGGTGTTGTGCTCCCGGAAAAAGAAATGTCGACTCAAGAGCGAGAAAAGGCTCGGCTCCGACGTCGCTTTGAAGAAATTAATGAATGGGCAGCCAACTACTATCATGATCTTCTGTTAAAGTCACCCGAAGGGGAGCCCGGGCGAAGTTATTTTAAAAAGCGCGGTATAGATTCCGAGACAATGAATAAATTCCGTTTAGGGTATGCTCCAGATCGGTGGGACGGTTTACTTGAGTATTTGCAAACACGCGGAGTACAGCCTCCGGAAGTCGCTGAAGCTGGGTTGGCCTTGGAAAGAGGAAAGTCAGACAAGAATGGAAGGAAGTTTTACGATCGTTTTCGCAATCGAGTACTATTTAGTATTCTTGATCACCGCAATATACCGATTGCTTTCGGTGGACGTGTTTTAGATGATTCTGTTCCGAAATATTTAAACTCACCTGAAACGACTTTTTTTAATAAGAGGCATCATCTTTACGGAATGCATCGAGCTCATCAAGGAATTCGAGAAAAAGGTTATGCACTTTTGGCTGAGGGTTATATGGATGTTATTGCGCTTCAGAATGCAGGGTATCCTAATGCCGTAGCATCCTTAGGGACTGCTCTAACACGGGAACAGGCTAATCTCCTGAAAAGGTATGCAGGGCGCGTCGTTCTTCTGTATGACTCTGATGATGCAGGTCTCAATGCTGCCATACGCGGAGGAGAGATCCTTCGCGATACAGGACTTCAGGTTGAGGTCGTAATCTTGAAAGGAGCAAAAGATCCCGATGAGTTTTTAAAAAATCACAGCCGTGAGGATTTTGACAAACTTGTTAAACAGGCAGTGACGTATGTTGAGTTCAAATATCAAACATTGACTCACAACCAACCTCCGCAGAACATTTTAGAGAAAGCTGAGCTTGTGCATAAGCTTGCTCCTGATATCCTTAAGGTGGTCAGCCCAGTTGAAAGAGAAGGGTACGAACGGTTCTTAAGTTTAGAGCTGGGGCTTACATTAGAAGCGGTACAGCGTGAGATTAAAAGCCTGCGACAGAAAAAAAGTAAAAAAGAACGTTCTGGTGAATATTCGCCACAAAATCCGATTAGTTCTGAGAAAAATAGGGATAATATTAGTAATGCCATTATATGTAAGAGCGATTCGGAAGCCCCTCAGCCGACCGTTGATCTGGGGGTATATAGAGCGGAACGGACACTTTTGCGCTTGTTATTAGAAGATATCTCCTTAATAAAAAAAATTAAGGAGCAATTAGGAACCTCTTTTTGGAGAGTTTCCACGCATCAACAAATTTTTGATTATCTCGATCAGGAAGGCAGTTTACCTAACCGTAGCAATGAAACGGTTCAAAGTCGTTTGGCAAGCCTACTCCTGGAAGAGTTTGATACATCCCAAACTGAGCGGTTGCTTGAAGATTGCATTCAAGGTATTCTCTCTGCTCAAACAGAGGAGACCGTTGAAGATCTGCAGGCTCGTATGGTTGCCTTAGAAAAATCCGGTGACATGGCAGGGGCCATGGCTCTGTTGAAAGAGATAGGAGAGCGGTTGAAACGTGGCAAATAGTAAGGTTAAAGGCACTCAAATGAAAGATCCTAAGGAGGACAGGGGACAATTGAAACAAGAGCAGCAAATGGACAACGTTCAGGCTCTTATACAAAATGGCAAAAAGAAAGGTTCCCTAACCTACGGAGAGATTATGGATGCTCTTCAAGGGATTGAGCTTTCTGCGGATCAAATCGATGATATTTACCAACAACTTGCTCAAATGGGAATAGACGTTGTGCCTGGGCCTGAGGATGTTGAACAGGAAGTCTTAAAAAAGGGCAAAGTTGACGATGATGATGACCTCGTGGATGATCCGGATGATATCGAAGAAGAGACAGAAGTCGATCTTTCCGTTCCAGAAGGGGTAGGTATTGATGATCCTGTCCGCATGTATTTGAAAGAGATTGGCCGGGTTCCTCTTTTATCAGCTGAAGATGAGATTGAGCTCGCCAAAGGCATGGAGGCGGGAGATGAAGAATCAAAACGCCGTCTTGCGGAGGCTAACCTACGGCTGGTAGTCAGCATTGCTAAACGTTATGTTGGCCGGGGTATGCTCTTCTTGGACTTAATCCAGGAAGGCAATCTGGGCTTAATTAAGGCCGTAGAAAAATTCGACTATACCAAGGGGTACAAGTTCAGTACCTATGCAACTTGGTGGATTCGCCAAGCTATTACACGTGCAATTGCCGATCAAGCTCGTACGATTCGGATTCCTGTGCACATGGTTGAAACGATTAACAAACTCATCCGGGTTTCCAGGCAGCTCTTACAAGAGCTGGGACGTGAACCTGCTCCCGAAGAAATTGCCAAAGTGATGGATATTCCCGTTGAACGTGTGCGGGAAATTATGAAAATTGCTCAAGAACCGGTCTCTTTAGAAACTCCCATCGGGGAAGAAGAAGACTCTCACTTGGGAGATTTTATCCCCGATGATGATGCTCCCGCTCCAGCTGAGGCAGCTTCTTTCATTCTCCTGAAAGAGCAATTGGAGGAAGTTTTGGAAACGCTGACGCCACGTGAGGAGAAGGTCCTTCGGCTTCGTTTCGGACTTGACGATGGCAGGACTCGTACCCTGGAAGAAGTTGGGCAGGAATTCGGCGTAACACGAGAAAGAATTCGGCAAATTGAGGCCAAGGCTTTAAGGAAATTGCGTCATCCGAGTCGAAGTAAGAAGTTAAAGGATTACTTGGAGTAGTTAAATAATATCAAGATTTAAGATTTTTAAAATAAAAGCTTGACTATTTCGGAAAGATTAACTATAATAATCCGTGCAAAGGGCATTCCTCGATAGCTCAATGGTGGAGCAACCGGCTGTTAACCGGTAGGTTGTAGGTTCGAGTCCTACTCGGGGAGCCAATTTATTTTTCTTTTTAGGGCCCATAGCTCAGCGGTAGAGCCCCCCGCTCATAACGGGTTGGTCCTAGGTTCGAATCCTAGTGGGCCCACCACATTCGTAGTTGGAGATACGAGGTTCGTAGTTCGAACGGTGAATTAGATTAATAATGTGAAGCGCAAAGTTCTTGTTTGAATGGATTGAACCACAAACAATGAATATCAAATATCGATTCGGGCGATTAGCTCAGCGGTAGAGCGCATCCTTCACACGGATGAGGTCATTGGTTCGAGACCAATATCGCCCACCAATAAAGCAAATGATGGACTGTGGCAGCTATGCCAGAGTCCATTTTTAATTTAATCCTTCTTGTTTCTCTGATGCGTATTTGGATATAATACTTTAGAATCTAATTTTAAATAAGGAATATTTTTATGAGGTGACCTATGACCTTTTCAATGACATTGGGTCCGCGTCTTCAGTTGGTTGCATCCCTTGTTCCTTTAAACGCCAGCCTTGGGGATATTGGGACAGATCATGCTTATTTACCGATTGCGCTTGTAGAAGCCCAAAGAATTGCCAAAGCCGTTGCCGTTGATGTTCATGAAGGGCCTTTTAAATCCGCCTTAAATGCGGTTAAAATACGGCAGCTAGAACCGGTTATTGATGTAAGATTGGGAGATGGGCTGAAGCCTCTTGCAGCAGGGGAAGTAAATGTCTTAACCCTTGCCGGGATGGGTGGAAAGACCATGTTAGAGATCTTCGCTGCTCGACCAAAGGTATTACAAGCGGTGACGGATTTAATTGTACAGCCTCAAGGAGGGGAAAGGACTTTACGTTTGTCTCTTTTAAACAGTGGGTGGCGATTAAAAACAGAACAATTGGTAAAAGAAGATGAGCGCATCTATACAGTTATGGCTTTTTCCAGAGATGAAGGCCAAACTATGGCTGAATTATCCTGCCAAAAGGATGTCTGGCTCCAACGACTAAGCCCTCAAAAGCCGGAGGATAACAAGTTTTTAGGGCACTCAATGATCGTTGATAAGCTAGTCTGGTATTTTGGCCCTTTGATTTTAGAGGAAGCCGCAGACCTTCTGAGAGAATATCTGGATGATTACAGCGAGATGCTTAGGCGACAATTAGAACAAATGAAGCTATCCAATAAATCGGAAACTCTTGAAAAAATCAGAGATGTATCTGAGGAGTTGGTTTTCGTGGAGGGAATCAAAAAATGGCAGTATCCATAGGTCTTGTGGCACAACATATTGAAAAACTTGCCCCGAAATGCTGGGCCGAAGAGTGGGACAATGTTGGTCTGTTAGTTGGATCTGGTTCTGCGCCCGTTGAGCGCATTTTGATTGCTTTAGATGGAACTTTAGAGGTAATTGAGGAGGCTAAAGACTTTGGGGCGCAGCTTATTGTTGCCCATCATCCGCTTATGTTTCGGCCATTGAAAAATTTGAGGTCGGATAATCCTGCGGCAAAGATTCCCTTAACATTGTTCAACTATCAGATCGGATACTATGCGGCACATACAAATCTTGACCAGTCGAGGCTGTCATCCAGCATTACATTAGGAGAGATTTTGGGCCTAAAAGAACTAAAGCTTCTTGAAGAGCAAAGTAATAGCAGTAACTATAGCCGCCAAGCCAACTTAAGTTCAGCAAATTCCACAGAGGAACTTCGTGGATATGGAGTTATTGGTTACTTGGAGCGCCCGGAACCATTGGAAGTTGTCTGGGAGAACTTTTTGGAAGGTTTGCTGCAGTCAAATTGTTATGCCCATCCTTATAATTTGACGGGAGTACGTTTAGCCGGGTCACTAAAAAAAGATGTACGCAAGGTGGCAATTGTCAATGGCAGCGGGGGTCGGTTTGTGCCGAAGGCACTGTTTAAAGGTGCGGATTTACTAATCACAGGAGATGTGGATCATCATGCGGTCCTTGATGCCCTTGAAGGAGGAATGGCTGTGGGTGACCTTGGCCATTTTCTAAGCGAAGCACCTATGCTTCAGGCATTATACTATTACCTGTCTTCTGAAAGGTCGCTGCAAGGTATAGAATTTAAAGTTAGTTCAAAAAATGTATCCCCTTGGCTATAAGCTAGGGGATTTTTTTTACTAACCTGCCGCTTGCGTCAGAGGTTCCTCAGCTATAAAAAGTAAATTGTAGTTAAGAATTAATCAAAAAGTTTGTGAAAGTGATAATTAATACTTGACACTGAATGAGGAATCATGTTATTGTATGTATATAGAAAATAATCAGAAAATAAAATTAAGGCCAAAATATAGTTGTTAATTTTGAATTGTTTTTGGTCTGAAATTTTTAGTAAAATAACTGAAGGAGTTGATAGCATCATGAATCGAGCAGAAGTTCTCCGCATGGAACGCGAAAAAGTTTTAACCAATTTTAAAGAAGATAATGCAAATCGGGCAAAATGGTTAGCAGCCTTGATGGACATTGACGATGAAATGGAAGAAATGGAAAAGAACCAAAACTCTCCATTTGACCAAAACTGATTTTTTTAGTAAAATAACTGAGCGAAGTAAGCTAGATGATCGCGGGAGCAGGGACTGAAAAGTCGCTCCTGAGGAAAGTCCGAGCTCCATAGGGCAAGGTGCTGGGTAACGCCCAGTGGGGGTAACCCCAAGGAAAGTGCAACAGAGATATACCGCCTATCCAGAGACCAGTCATCAGAGGATGGAAGTCAGATATAATTAGTTCTGTTTCTGACATCTGGATTCCGATGACTGACTTCCGGATAGGTAAGGGTGGAAAGGCGAGGTAAGAGCTCACCGGCAGTCAGGTGACTGGCTGGCCATGTAAACCCCACCTGGAGCAAGACCGAATAGGGGAACGATGAACGGCCCGTTTTTGTTCCCGGGTAAGGTCGCTGGAGGCTGTCGGTAACGGCAGTTCGAGATAGATGATCATCACCTCCGCAAGGAGAGACAGAACTCGGCTTATAGGTTCACTTCGCCATTCTTATGGGAAACTGCTCATGTATAATGATACATAGCCGTTTCCCTTCAGTTTTATTAAGATCAGAAAAGGGAGAATCAATGGATTTGATTCTCCCTTTTCTGATCTTAATGATAGACATTTATCCAAGCGTAAGACTCCCACTTCTTTAAGTGGGAGTGGGTCCCCCGCCGAAGTCTCGATGTTCAGCTTTAGCTGAACGAGTTCACTAAAAAGAGAAGTTCTTTAAACCCTTATCTGATTAGAATGGTTTTCAAAAAACATTGGGGGATTTTAAGAACTAAGGTATAAACTCAAAGTATAACATATGGTATAAATTCGAAGTGCAAAAAGTCGAAATATGTTGAAAGAAAGATGTTGGTTTGTGCAATAATTTGACTTATTATATATACATATTAGCAATTTGATAGATTGAACTTATTTTATACGATAATAGCTCAAATATTTGTTTCTTAAGGTAAAGAAAGCGGGGATCAATGGTCGTGGATTTGGTATTGAAAAAGTTAAGCCCAAATTCAATAAAAGAGCAAAGAACACCTTTAGACTTATTTGATTCAAAGGGTAGGTTATTGCTTGCAAAGGGAAGCTTAATTACCTCTAATGTCTTGGCGAAGCTTAAGCGACAAGAAGTATATAAGATGGAAACTCGAAATGAAAAAAGAGCATTAATCAAGGCTTCTAAGACAATTAAGGAGTTTTCTAAGGACGTTTATGTAAAACTTGTTGGCTGTTTATGGAGAATCTATCATGAGGCCAAACTCTTACAGCCACAGCATATTGAAAAAATGCTTACTTTGGTTCAAGTAATTATGGAAGAAATACGGACGAAAGATACGTTCTTGGATTTGGAAGGTAATCGAATTAATCTTGAAAGGTATAAACAACATGATTTTGGGACCTATATGCATGTTTTGAATGTGGCTTTATTGTCTGCAATTATTGGGCTACAGCTGGGTTACAATGAAAATAAGCTTAAGAATTTAATTTTGGGAGCCCTGCTTCATGACTTAGGGAAATTACAAGTGCCTAAGGAAATTTTAAACAAGCCTGGAATTTTGACGGAGGAAGAGCGAGATGTTATTAAGCAGCATCCTCTTTTGGGAGAAGAAATGTTGAAAGATGCCCGTCTGAGATCTTCAGTGCTCGCTACGATTAAAGAACATCATGAACGCTGGAATGGCAGAGGATATCCCTTTGGTTTGAAAGGTCAGGAGATTTATCAAGATGCCCAGATTGTAGCGGTGGCAGATGTCTATGAAGCTCTCACGGCTGACAGGCCTTATCGTAAAGGTCTTCCTCCATACCAGGCTTTGGAAATGGTCATTGGCGGTTCTGGAATTGATTTTAATCCTCTTATCGTTAAAGCCTTTCAGGAATCCCTGATTCTCTACCCAGAAGGTTCCCTAGTCACCTTAAATACTGGCGAAATTGGAGTTGTGGCAGCAATATACCGCTGAACATGCCGACTCGGCCACTCCTTCGTCTTTTATATGATCAAGAAGGACAATATTTCAAACAAACCATGTATGTCGATTTACTGCAAGACTTAACTCGTTTTATTAAACGATTAGAATTCAATCAATCCGAATGAGAAAGCAGGTATAAATTTTAGAGATGCTGCGAAAACTTAGGTTAAAAATACAAACTTTGTGTTTATCTTTTTAGGGGGAGAAGTAAGAGAGGCTATAAAGGAAAAAAGACAAGGAGTACTCTTTCTAATGGGTCTTAATTCAGAACTTTCTCCAATGGCCGTGGCCTTAGGTTCAATTATGCTGGGGGCCACGGGACAATTTCTATTTCGCTTAGGCATGCTGACATATGGAAAAGTTACAGTTACGGGGATTTGGCGGCAACTGGGAGCGATTATTTTTACTCCGGCTATTTTTTTAGGATTTATGTGTTTTGGGTTAAGCTCGTTTCTATGGCTTGTGGTTATATCACGCTGGGAATTAAGTTATGCCTATCCTCTAGTTGCTCTAGGGTATGTAATCGCCATCTTTTATGGTACATTGATTCTGCATGAAAATCTTTCATTTCCCAAAATTATGGGCAGCATTCTTATTTTGGCGGGGATTAGTGTTCTGGGCTTGTGGGCGACATAGCTTTAAAGAGAGCTTTAAAGAGAGCTTTAAAGAGAGCTTTAAAGCACAGTTGTAAGCTGCTGACAACGGAAGATCCGTGTAGATTTTGAGAATAAAAGGGCTGTGGCGAGGCGAAATAGAGCAAATGTTGTCGAAAACGAAAGTTGCAAGAAAAATATGAATAGGATAAGATAATCTAAACCCTAGAACTTAAAAAAGTCTTTAGACTAAAAAAAGGGGCGTGTGTTGGATGCAATTCAAAGATTTTGGGCGCGGAGCACGGATCGAGTTATCCAAAATGGCCAAGTTACTAGGAATGAAGTTTATTGGGTATAATTCAAAGGATCAGCAAGTATCCCTTGAGGTTCACGGCAAAGGTGTTACCTATCCCTTAGAGGAGTTTATCCAGCAATACGAGAGGATCTGTCCTACTGCTTAATTGGAATTTTCTAAAGATGAAATAATGAAGAGGAGCTTTTCTCTTGGCTTTACGAGAATAGCTCCTCTTAATATTTATCCTTTTTGATAAAAGAAGGAAGAAACGGCTTTTAAACCGAGGTGTTGCATACCAAAGAGATGTTCAGTACTGCCGGTAAAAAGGATTCCTCCTGGTTTAAGAGCATCTGTGAACTTTTTATAGAGCATTTCCTTGGCTTCGTCTGTAAAATAAATGACAACATTTCGACAGGCAATAAAGTCAAAGCCGGTTTGAAATCGATCGGTTAGGAGGTTCTGGTGCTGGAAGGTGACTAATCGTTTTACCGATTCTTTAATTTGATAGCCCTTGTCAGTTGAAATAAAATATTTTTGCAGGAATTCAGGGGGAGTACTTGCAAAATCATTTTGTTTGTAAAGGCCTTCCTTAGCTTGATTCAAAACATTAATGTCAATGTCTGAACCCAAGACTGTAAATTTGCTATTCGGGAAGTATTCCATCAAGGTCATGGCTAAAGAATAAGGCTCTTGTCCGCTCGAACATCCGGCGCTCCAAAGCTTTAGAGGGCTTTTGCTCTGAAGGAGCTGGGGGATAATGGACTCTTTAAGAGTTTTCCACTGATTTGTGTCGCGAAAAAACTGAGAGACATTAATGGTGAGATGTTTAAAAAAAGCGTCATATAAACTTTGATCTGAATTGAGGGCTTTAAAGAACTCAGGAAACGTTGGGTAACCGTGGGAGTTCATAAAACTAAGAATTCTTCGCTGCATTTGGTTTTGTTTATAAAATTTAAGATCAAGTCCGCTTTTAGGATGAAAAGCTTTAATAAAGTCCTCATAGGTATTGGAAATGGGTGCTATAGCCAAAAGGATGACACCTCTCTCTTTGAATAAATTAGTATGATATTGTCACTTCACCAAAGCCTGACATTAGGCAAAAAGATCCACGATGAGTCCCCTAATCTCATCGATCTTGGTTAAAACTTCCAAGGGCTTAGCTTGTTGGTCAAGAAGCTGTTTTCCAAGATCTTCTAAAGCGTGGTCGATTTTGGAGATTCGAGCCATAATTTTCGGACGGCCGTGGAAATCCCAGGAGGACTCTTCCTGCATTTTTCGGCTTTGACCAAAGGTTGAACGCAGGAAGGATTTAACCATATCACGAAAATCTTTTAAGTCTCGAATGGAAAGAGATTGAGCTAACTTTTTGCCCTGGGTCTCAAGACGCTCGAGAAAGGCTTGAAGTTCGGTCTTTTGAATGTTTTGAGTTTGGGTCAAGACTCCTTTAAAATCGACTGTACGTTCTGAGGAATTTTGAGAATCAATCGTGGAAGAAGAGGCTTGAGCTGGTGTCTCAATGCGAATAGCCATCGTTATTCTCCTTTAGAAAGGATATTTATAATGCAAATTCGTAGGGCTTTTTCAAAAACGTTGTTAGGACTCGGGGCAAGCCTTTTGTCTCGGAGTGTCTTTCCAGGCTTCTAATGCGTTGCTGTCGTTGAAGAAACGTTACTGGTGGGTTCCGTAACATCATATTTCGAACGAAGAATGACAAGGTCGATGCGGCGGTTTTTAGCTCTTCCCGCTTCTGTATCGTTAGACGCAATTGGCCGGTATTCTCCGTAACCGGTTGCGGAGAGACGATTAGGGTCAACGCCGTCATGCTGTAAAATTTGCACCACATTAGTAGCACGGACCACCGATAATTCCCAGTTGCTGGGGAACTGGGCGGTATGAATCGGTAAATTGTCCGTATGTCCTTCAACCCTGATTTGATTGGAGGATGATTCAAGGACCGTGGAGACTTTCTCTAAGATATTACGGGCATAAGGAGTTATATCTGCCGAGCCGCTTTCAAAAAGCAAGGTTTCTTGAATACTAACGACAAGGCCGCGTTCTTCGACAGACGTTACTAAGGTGGATTGAATGCCATTATCAGAGGCAAATTTATCGAGTTTAGCCTTTATGGTTTCGATAGACTTGTTATCTGCATCCACATTTCCTTGACCTGCCTTTTGGTTGTTATTCTGCGTGGTCGTGGAGGGTTTGACAGTATCACTTTGAGGAGTTTTAGGAGGTATGGCAGCCGGTCCTGATGGACTGGTTGCCAATTGTATTTTGGCAGAACTGCCTCCGCTTAAGGCTGAGTTCAAAGCCTGAGCCATGGCCTGAAACTTTTCAGAATCAACTTTACTCATCGAGTAAAGGACAACGAAGAAAATCATAAGTAAGGTAATAAGGTCTGAATAGGTGAGCAGCCAACGTTCCCCGTTCTCCTTTTCAACTTCTTCTCCGCGTTTTCTACTCATCGGCTCTCACTAACTGCAGGACGGCCTGCTGCCGCTGCACCTTCTTCATCATTGTCTTCAGAGGGGAGCAAAGAACCGACGTGGGTTTTTAATTTTTCTCTGAGAATAGATGGGTTATCGCCTGCCTGGATCGAGAGGATTCCGTCTCGAACCATTTCCATAGCGGCAACCTCCGCCTTGTCTTTCATTTTAAGCTTTGTGGCAATAGGAAGCCAGAGAAGGTTGGCAGAGGAAACACCATAAAGGGTAGCAATAAAAGCAGATGCAATTGATTCAGAGAGTGCTGACGGATCAGATAGATTACCTAATACCTTAACGAGTCCCATAACAGTTCCGATAATTCCCATGGTTGGTCCAAAACCGCCGGCTGCTTCAAAGACGGATATGCCAACTTTATGGCGTTTTTCCAGGACAGCGATATTTGATTCCAGAATTTCCTCAGTGATTTCAGGATCTGTGCCATCAATGACCAGCTGTAACCCTTGACGAGTAAAGCGATCGTTAACAGTCTGGAGTTCTTGTTCAAGGCTTAATAAACCTTCGCGGCGGGCTTTTTCAGCAAAACCAATGAGAGCTTCATAAGCTTCTGCGGTGCCAAAGGTTTGGCTTGTAAAAGCAACCTTAAGCCAATGCGGGAGGTGTTTGAGGTCCGAAAGAGAAAAGCTGGTTAAGACTGCTCCGGCGGTTCCTCCGAAAACAATAATTGCTGCGGAAAATTGGAAAAGGGCCCCAAGAGCGCCGCCTTCCAAAAGATATCCCATGACTAGAGCGCCTATTCCGGCGATAACGCCAATTAACGTTGATAAATCCATGTTTCTTGCCACGACACTCCTTTATACATTAGCAATAGAGATCATAGTTCCAGTTTGTGAGAAAAGAAAGAGAATAATCTGGATCCTCTGGCCCAGTTGCTTTTCTAAATAAAGGGCTGCGACATACCTCCCTTTGCGTTTATTACATGATTTTAGCGTAGAAGCTTAGATTATGGGAAGCGGAAAACATCTCCCTACAATTAATATCGACAAAATTTACTCTAAACTTTAGTATCTCTACATAATACAAATAAGTATTTATCCGGTTTTTTAGGCCCTCGCTTCTATAAGTGAGGGTTGGTTTTTCGTTAACTTCAGGTTGGGTAGAGTCCTATCTGAAACTCCGATGTTCAGCTTTAGCTGAACGAGTTCACTGTCGGAGAAAAGAATGAGTCATGAATATGGAGAAAGTTTTTCTTAAGTTTTGCCTTGTTTTTTTCGATAAGCAAAGTAAGACTATGTATCTTGGAGTGAATGAAATGAAGGTAGATCCTACATTTATGTCGCTGGTGAGCTGTACCCAAGCAGCTAATCGCTTGAAGCCGGCAGCAAAAAATAGATCGACGAGCGAAACGGATAATGTTGCCGTTTCAGACAAAGTACAAACATTTCAGACATTATTGCAAAAAGCAAAAGAAGTTTCTGACGTTCGCGAAGATCGTGTTCAAACTCTGTCCAAGCAGATTGAACGGGGAGAGTTTAAAGTGGATGCCCAAAAAATTGCCGCTAAATTGCTTCCGCCGAATTTCTAAGAGCGTCTAGCGTCTATGCGAGGAGGAAGATTCCATGTCTGAAGTGCTTGAGGACTTAGACAGAAACTTAAAGGAACAAGTTGCCTATTATACAGAACTTAATGGTTTAGAAATAGGCAAACAAAAAGCCTTAATAGAAAATGATATTCAAAAAATTGACGAATTCACGGCTCGGGAGGAACAACTCCTCCTCGTTGCTAATCGGTTGGAAGAGGATCGTCTCTTGTTTACGAAGCAAATTGCCTCTGTACTAGGTCTGGAGACTAAGGATCTGACTCTGGCGGTGCTCGCGAATCGTTTTCCTGTTTTACAGGGAGTGCGTCTTGAGCTGGAAAAGGAGGTAAGAGAACTGCAAAAGATTCATCGCCTTAATACCCAGCTTTTGAAGCAATCTATGAAAATCGTTGAGTTTACTATTGGTTTGTTCACATATCAGGGAAGTCACACCTATTCGCATCCGCAGCAGAAGATTCAGGATACAAACAAAGTGCTGCATTTTTTAGATCGGAGGATTTGACGTATGACTTCTACTTTTTTTGGCTTGGAAATTGCACGCAGAGCGTTAAATGCACAGCAAGCTGCTTTAAATGTTACGTCTAATAATATTTCTAATGCGAATACAACTGGGTATTCGCGCCAGATCGCCAATTTAACAGAAACTACCCCCTATACAATATGGGCAACGGGAAAAGATGAGAGTTTAGGCTCCGGTGTAGCAATGGATACGGTTACTCGTGCCCGGGATAAGTTCGTCGATATGCAGCTCCGAAACGAAACGTCGAAACAGCAGTATTGGACGAGCAGGGAAACAAGTTTAACTAATATTCAAAGTGACATGAATGAAGCTTCAAGTACAGGGTCTGGTTCAGGCTTGAGTTCAGATCTAAACAGTTTTTGGACTGCGTGGAGTGATCTCTCTACAGACCCTCAAAATTCCGGATCACGTGCCGTTGTCCAGGAAACTGGTGTAACGCTGACAGATGCTTTCCATTCTGTTTATAATCAACTCAAAACAGAGCAAAGTAACACTGATTCGGATATTAATGATCAAGTGAGCAAAATAAACAGTTACTCCAAGCAGATTGCTGCTCTCACACAGCAAATTCAAGAAGCGGAAAGAACGGGTGATAATCCGAATTCTCTCCTGGACAGCAGGGATAATCTGATTGACGAATTATCTAAAATTGTTAACGTTAACGTGAAAGAATCGCGCAGCACTGATCCAAATAGTAACGCGAATGTTACGGATTTTGAATTGGATATCGGAGATGGCTCGCAAGTGCTTGTCAGTAATGATCGGGCTTATCAATTAGCGACTTCGTCGAATACATCAGGTATAGGGGGGAACACTATTACCTCTATTAAATGGGCAAATTCTTATTATCTTCCGGATGGAACACAGGTGACTATAGATTCTTCTGATCCTCATGCCGCTCAAGCGGGTACCAATCTTAGTCTAGCTTCTGGAACAGGTACCCTTCAATCAGATATTGATATTCGCGACAAGGACATTCCGGACTTAGTGTCAAAGTATAATACCTTAGCCCAAGGAATAGTTACGGCTGTTAACGGTATTTACAATCCGTCCGGAACAGGTACTAATTTTTTTAATGGTACTGATACTACTGCAGGTGACATAGCCCTGGACTCGTCTGTAGATACCGAATATGACACTAATGTTAATAATATTGTTGCTGGGACTTCGGGCTCAGGTGATGGGAGCATTGCTTCAGCAATTGCCAATTTATCGTCTGGGTGGTCCACTTTATCAGGCACTGCCTTATCAAATCTGGAATCTGAATTTGGATCTGCATCCTCCTTAGGAGGTTATTATGATTCTACTGTTTCCGGGTTTGGGGTAAAGGTTCAAGAAGCAACCGGAATGAAAACCGGAGAGGATACCTTGGTTACTAATTTAACGAATCAGCGAGATTCGGTATCAGGGGTATCGCTGGATGAAGAAATGACCAATATGATTCAATTTCAGAAGAGTTATACTGCGGCCGCGAGGGTGGTCACGACCTTGGATGATATGCTCAACACGATTGTGACGGGCTTAGGAGTTACAAGATAAGGATAATCCCAGTATCTAGAGGAGGGAGTATTTTGCGGGTAACCAGTGGAATGATGTCGAGAAATTTTCTCCAAAATCTTAATATATCTCAAGAAAGTTTGTTGAACCTTCAAAACGAAATGTCTTCAGGACTTCGTATTCAAGAACCGTCAGATGACCCGTCAGGTGCAAACAAAGTACTGGGTCTTAAAACAAGTTTGTCTATGCTTACGCAAACCCAGACCAATGCGACCCAAGCTTCGTCTTTCATGGGCACGACGGATTCAACCTTGTCTGACGTGCAGTCAACGCTTCAACGCGCTTATGAGCTGGCTATACAAGCGGCCAATGATACAAACACAACAAGTTCTCGAGAAGACATTGCTGCAGAAATAGATCAGATAACAAAGCAGGTTGGAACCCTTGCTAATACCAAATATGGCGACAGATATATATTTAATGGTACTTCGACAGACCAAGCGCCGGTAGATGATACGACAAGCTCAAACTTCGCGTCTACTTACTCGCCGCTTACATTAGATGTTGGCAATGGAACGACGGTTAATATTTCAGTAAATGGGGAGGATGTCTTTAAGAACGCTCCTACTGCTCCTAGTGGGGTTACTTACTATGGTTTACTATCGTCATCATCTTCTCCTTTCGATCCCTCTGGCAGTACGCCTCCGGGTTCCTCTACAGGTATTTTGGATAGACTGAGCTATGCCTTAAGGAACGGGGATTCTTCGACTATTTCTGGCGCTATCGATAATATAACAGCCTGTCTTGACACTATCTCAACGGAGCGTGCTACATTAGGCGCTAACGTTAATCGCATAACCGCTATTTCAAACCAATTAACTGTAGCATCAACGAATTTGAATTCTGCCATTTCGTCTGTTCAGAGTGTTGATATGGCGCAAGCTATCTCAAATTTTGAGAGCCAGCAAAATACTTATCAGGCCGCCTTGTCTGTTGGAGCTAAGATTATTCAGCCTTCTTTAGTTAGTTTTATGAGTTAAGGTTGTAAAAATCAGGTTGAGGTGACCGCATATGATTGATTTGCAGATTCAGCAACAATTTGGCCAGATAGGACTGACGATTACTCCTTTACAATATAACTTAACAGTCAACCAGGCGGATCTGGAGTTGCAGCAGAGTCCCGCGGAAATTTTCCTGCAACAACCGGCGGCAACTTTAGAAATCGATAATACCCCAGCGCGAGAATCGCTGGGGTATTATGGTATGGCTGCCGAGCAGCAGATCGCCGGACAAGACGCAAAGAGAGCATGTGAAGCCGGGATTTCACGGATTGTCTTAGAAGGAGATCTATTCAGCAATCTTAGCCAAAAGGCATCCGTAGCCAAGATTGTCTCTGACGCTGCGGCACCGCGTCAGAAAAAGCTTCAAATTGCCTGTACCCAGCCTATACAGATTTCAGTGACGTCTCAATCTGTTGAATGTCAGGCGCAAATGGGTGGGGTATCAGTAAACGTAACCCCGGGCACAGTAGAGGGAGAAGTACAATACGGGTCGGTTCAAGCTTATATGGAGCAGAACCCCTATATACATTTTTATACCACGGGTTCTGTATTTGATGACAAGATGTAGAAAAATTCCTGACGGGAAAGGTTGAAGTGGAGGACTTTATAATGATAGATAATGTCTACAATTTTGTTAAGGGCATTCCGGGCTTCGAAGACTATAGAAAGTTTCGCCTTATTGAGGAAAAAGGTGTACCATTTGCCCGGCTTATTTCTGTTGATGAAGAAAGAATTGGCTTTATTCTTATTCGACCAGGGTTATTATTCCCGGATTATGGTGTGGAAGTTGATGATGACAATGCAGAGGTCTTAAAACTAAATCAAGTGTCAGAGGGATCTGCAAGCATTGGCGCCCTTTCAGATGAAGGATCAAATATCAATGTGGATATCTGGTCGATAGTAACTTTGGATAGACAGGATGTGGCTCAGAGCACTGTGAATTTGAGGGCTCCGATTCTTTTGAATAACGTTCAAAAAGTGGGAGTTCAGCTTATTTTAATGGATGAAAAGTATCTCACGAAGCAACCCTTGATTTTTGATGATGCTGGCAATCAGGGACAGGAAGGGGCAGTTGATTAAATGCTGGTTCTTACACGGAAACTGAATGAAACCATCAAGATTGGCGATGACATAGAGATAACCGTTGTGGCCATATCTGGGGATAATGTGCGGCTCGGTATTGAGGCACCGCGGGAAATTCGGATTCTTAGAAGTGAGGTTTACGGAGAAATCCAGAGACAAAACCGTGAAGCGGTGACAGGGGAAGAATTTGAACAGTCCCTTAAAATTATTTTAAGGGATCTTGGGATCGTTAAAAAAGAAAATAGCTAAGGAACACAAGTAGGGGTGACGACTTTAGTGACAACTATTAGCCTATGTATGATCGTGAAGAATGAGGAAAAGTTTATTAAACGCTGCCTGGAATGTTTAAAAGATATAGCAGATGAGATAATCATAGTTGACACCGGGTCAACCGATAGAACTAAAGAAATAGCAGGTAATTATACACCAGGGATTTATGATTTCGAATGGGTAGATGATTTTGCAGCTGCAAGAAACTTTTGTTTTTCTAAGGCGACCATGGATTATATTTATACTGCCGATGCCGATGAAGTTATCGATGATGATAATATTAAAAAATTTTTATTATTAAAAAGTGATATCAGCCCTGATGTTGATATTGTAGAAATGCAATACACCAATCAATTGGAAAAGGGTAGTACCTATAATTTTGATGAAGAGAATCGGCCCAAACTTTTTAAGAGATTGAGGACTTTTAGATGGATTGACCCGATACATGAAGTAATCGATTGTTACAATAACGTCTTAACAAGTGATATAAAAATAATCCATAAACCTGAAGAAGGCCATTTTCAAAGAGATCTTTCAATATTTGTTAAATCTACCGGTAATGGTCAAGTCTTGAATTCAAGATTGCATATGATGTATGCCAGAGAATTATTTATCTGCGGAACTGATGAGGATTTCTTAAAAGCTTTCGACTATTTTAATAGATCGTTAATGGAAGAGACTTTAAAACCAGACGATAAAAGACTTTCTTATTGCGTTTTAGCTAGATATTATAATTTAATTTCAGATGCGCATAACCTGTTTAAGGTTATAACAAAAACCTTAAATGGAGTTGTTAGCTCTGAAATATGTTGTGAATTAGGCAGTTATTACATGAAAATGGAAGATTACGAAGAAGCTTTATATTGGTATTATTTGGCTTCAGGTGCTGCAAGCGCGGATTTAAATATTGACTATATGAACTTTATACCAAATTTTCAAATGTGTAGATGTTTTATTAAATTAGGCGATATGACAGAGGCATTAAAACACAATTCTTTAGCGGAATTTTACAAACCAAATCATCCAGATGTGTTAGCAAACAAACAGATTTTAATATATTGACCCATTATCATTATAGGTGGTAATACTTACTAACCTGTTCCTTTGAGATCAATTGTGTTTTATTTTTGATAATTCATAATTAATTGATTAAAACCTATGTAAAAACGTAAGGCAAAGAATTGACTTTATTAATATGGGGCGAAAATACGAGAAAAAAAGAGATAAACATTGTAATTATTGATATTTTGCCTAAAAATGCCCTTTAGAAAGTGAAAGGATTATTCGATAAATACTATGTAATTACTTACTTTCGTCGACGAGTAAGAGGATTGGTAAAATTCTCACACGGATGTGGGAAAATTAAATTCATGGAGGGAAAAACAATGTCAATGTTTATTAATTCCAACATGGGCAGCTTAACTGCTCAAAACAATTTAAACAGAACTGAGAACTCACTTCAAAGTTCGCTGGCCAAGCTGTCCTCAGGTTATCGGATCAATTCGGCTGCAGATGATGCCGCAGGATTAGCCATTTCTCAAAAGATGACGGCACAAGTCAATGGCTTGAATCAAGCAAACAGAAACGCGCAAGACGCAATTTCTCTAGTTCAGACTGCTGAAGGTGCCATGGGTCAAACTCAAGCTATTCTTCAACGGATGAGACAACTAGCTGTCCAGTCTGCCAATGATACGAATACAACATCTGACCGCACCCAAATTAGTCTTGAAGTAAAAGCTCTGCAATCCGAAATTACCAGGATTGCAAATACAACGCAATTCAACACTAAAAACCTTATTAATGGAAGTTTAAGTAGCTCCGCATTAAAATTCCAAATTGGTGCTAATGGGGGTCAAACAATTTCCCTTAATATTGCCACAATGACAGCGTCAGGGTTGAAGGTTGATACGACTAAAGTCTCTGTTACCACTAGGGGTGGTGCAAGCGTTTCAATCGGAGCTATCAGCGCGGCAATTGATTCCGTATCTTCGGCACGGGCAAAGTTAGGAGCTTTGGAAAATCGGCTTAACTTTACGATGAATAACTTGACAACGGCTGCACAAAATTTATCATCTGCCCAATCGCAAATTACTAACGTAGATATGGCTTCTGAAATGTCAAGCTTTACCCAAAACCAAGTTCTGGCTCAGGCTGGGACGGCCATGTTGGCTCAGGCTAACCAAACACCTCAAATGATTCTTAAACTCCTGCAATAGGTATTTTTAGAATAAGGTTATTCTTAACAAGAGAGCCGGTCGGCGGTCAGCCGGTCGGTCTCTTTTGTTAAATTAGAAAACTGTTTGATGGAGTTTGAGCAGGAGGTGCTAGAGTGGTTAATCCGATCCAGCCCAATAACGGGGTCGCCGTTCTGCCGGTCGACGCTTTTCCTGACCAGAAGTCGAATACTACACAAGAAATATTAGTGCCGATTGTAGACCGAAAAGATGAAGTTCCATCGTCTCGAGAAGAAATTTCGCGGGAAGAAGTTGAGAAAGCGGCAGAAAAGATGAATCGCATGATGGGGATTGTCGACAAAAGGATGAAATTTAGTGTCGATGATAAGAACCATCAGGTGTCGGTAAAGGTTATAGATAGCGATACAGGTAAAGTTCTAGGGGAAGTCCCGCCCAAGAGCCTTATGGAATTAATGGGTTCTTTTAGCAGTTTAGCGGGGCTGATCCTTAATAAGTTTACTTAGAAAGGGTGTGATATTCTATGTCCGTCAGTTCAACATCCTCTACATCTTCAACGGCTCTGACTGGGTTGTCAGGATATGATTTCACAGGCGTTATCCAGGCGATGGTTCAAAATTATGAACTTCCCTTAACTCAAATGCAAAATCAAGAGAGTACGGTGCAACAGCAGCAATCTGCCTGGCAGGATATTAACACCCGTTTATCTGCTTTAAATGACACCATTGCGGCACTTGAGTCTTCTGATACATGGAGTGCAACTACTGCAACTTCCAGTAACACAAGCTACGTAAATGCAACGGGAGGACCTGGTGCTTTAGCGGGAAATTATACAGTCGCTGTTGCTAATACGGCAACAGCCGAGACGGTGGTCAGCGCTGCCACCGATGATTCTACTTTTCAAAGTGCTATGGGCTCAAACAATTATAGCTACAATTCTACAGCAGGAACTTCAACATGGGACTTCGCTATTAATGGAAAAAACATTGCTGTGAAAAGTTCTTCTTCAGGAGATCCATCACTGACGGATATTGCGAACTCAATTAATAGTGCTCAGGTTGGAGTTAGCGCATCGGTAATCCAAGTGGGCAGCAGTAGCTACCGTCTTTCCGTCACCAGCAATAGCACAGGGCAAGCTAATGCAATATCATTTACAGATCCGAATGGGACATTAAGTGCGCTCGGATTGACCTTGGATGGCTCAGGTCATCCTCAGACCTATGACACGTTGTCCGCTACCCCTGCCGGAATATCTCAAGCTGCAAAGGATGCCAGCTTTACCGTTAATGGTATCGGTATAACAAGTGGTTCCAATAAGGTGACAACGGCAATCCCAGGAGTTACCTTGAACCTGGTTGCTCCCGGCAGCTCAACGGTAACAGTAGCTTCGGATACATCAACTGCGGAGAGCGCCATTAAATCCTTCGTGAGTGCTTATAATTCTGTGCAAAGTTTAATCTCCACCGACCTTAGTTATGATACCTCAACAGGTACTGCGGGTGTATTGTATGGAGATGCGGAACTTGAGAATATCCAGTCAAAGCTCAGAGAAATGATGGGGGGAACATTTAATAATCCTACCACTGGGGATAATATTTTAAGTGCTGTTGGTATCTCAACTTCAAGTGATAATTTTGGCGAAAGTGCATCCTTAAACTTTGATACTTCAAAATTCGAAACAGCCTATGCTGCCAATCCCCAAAGTGTCGCCAACCTGTTTAGTGCTTCATATAACGGAGTACTCCCAACAAACGGTTTAGGCGGCACAGCTGTCCAAGGGCTGGGAAATACCTTGTCAGCTTATCTCAATCCTTTAATTGAGTATGGCGGGGTTCTTAGTACGATAAATACAAATTATACTAATCAGATTTCGGGTCTGGAAAGTGATATCAGCGATTTTCAAGAACGGGTTACAGACTATCAAAATATGTTAAATCTAAAATTCTCTAATTTAGAGACAATATTATCTTCACTTAATTCGCAAGGAACTTCGTTAACAAACATGATTAATTCAATTCCAAGTTATTCAAGTTCAAAATCTTAAGGTTGTATATGCATCCTATTGTTTTAACAAAATTCGCCAAGGGAGGATCGCTCTATCGTGCCTAACTCAACAAACAGTAATCCTTATAGTGCCTATAGACAAACCTCAGTATCAACAGCCACGCCGGATAAATTGTTATTAATGCTATATGATGGAGCGATCCGGTTCCTTATTCAGGCACGTGTTGCAATGGAACAGAGGAATTATGAAGAAACGAATAAGTGGCTGCAGAAACTTCAAGACATTTTTACGGAATTAAATATTTCGTTAGACATGGAACAAGGGGAAATTGCTGTTAATTTAAGGAAACTTTATGAATTTTACCAAAACGAAGTGCTCATGGCGAATATCGAAAAAAGTTCAGAACGTCTTAAACCGGTTGAAGATTTTTTGAGAAGTTTTCGTGAAACTTGGGCAAAGGCCGCTAAGATTGTTAATCAGCAAACTAACGGACTGGGGAAAAGGTAAACAATGCAAAATACAAACAATGAAGAGCGAGAACCGGAATTAATTCTTACTTTAGATTATATTCGTGAATTATTTATTCATAATGAGGATAGTATGGCCCTCCAAGAGCTTGAGTGTGTTTTTCAGAGATTGGAGGTAATTGCCCAAGAAATGCCTGTCCTTGCACAAGGGACATTTCAGCAATTACTGTTGCGGTCTTTAAAATATCTAGAGGCTAAGGATTATGTCCGGCTTTCAGATGTATTGATCTATGAAATTAAACCATTATTAAAGACTGAATGAGGATGATTAATGTGACTTTTTTTGAGAAAAATTTAGCCTATCTTATCTCTCAAGGGTTCGAAGAACAGGTCTTAGATTCGCACAGACCTTCCTCGGTAAGTCTAATAATGGGTGAGACGGGGTACTATACGGCAACAAAGCGAATAGAAGGGCAGGATATTCTCCTGCATAGCGCTTATGCCCCTTTGGAAGAGGCCTCAATATTGATTGCCGGAGGGGATATTGCCTCTTATCATTCAATTTTTCTTTTTGGTTTAGGCTTAGGTTATCATTTGATCGAGTTATTAGATCAAACACCAAAATCAACTCTTATTTTTGTCTTAGAGACAGATTGGGATATCGTGAAAGCCGCAATGCACGTAATCGATTTTGAGGAAATAATAGCTACCGGTCGAGTCGTCTTGGCTTTTGGCAAACCATCAGAAATCAGGGCTATTTTGGACGGACTTTTTATCTTAGGAAAAGTAATGCTTAAGCTGCAGAGAATCGGTTTCTTATACTTTCCTCCGAAATACCGTTTAGAGTTGCCATCAGTACAAGAAATAAGACATTATGTTCTTGAAACTTTACAGTATCATCGTCATGGCCTAGGGAGTGATTTGAATTGGCCGGTTCAAGGCTTGACTAATCACGTAAAGCATGTCCCTTATTTGGCCGCTTCACCATCACTTGACCGTATTTATAATACTTGGAAAAAGCCGGTGGTAATTGTTTTGGCGGGACCATCTCTGAATAAGAATATTGCTGTGCTTAAGGAATGGCAAGATCGAGTCACGATTTTTTGCGTGAATACTGTTTTTAATAAATTATTGGACAATGGGATAGTTCCAGATGCTACTTTTAGTGTGGATAGAACCCCTCTTATTCCGGAAAAGCATTATAAGAGGGATGAACCAATTCCTGAGTCCATTGTCTTAGTCGCTAACCCGGTTATTGACTCACGCAGTGCAAGTTTGTTTAAGCATCATTTATTTATCTTCGGAGGAGGAGAATATTTCGGGCACGAGTTGGCTCATGCTTTGGGGAACGGTATTATGCCCCTAGGATTATCGGTAACCCATTCTACCTTTGTTTTTGCCCGTCATATTGGCGCTACGGCAATTATTTTAATTGGTCAGGATTTAGCTTTTGGCGAAGAAGGACATACTCATAGTGCAGGAAGTGTATACGATCAGGCTAAAGTAAATTTAGAGTCTCTATCTGAAGTTGTCTATTTAGAGGGCTATTACGGAGAAAAGGTACCATCGCAAATAACATGGAAATTTTTCAGAGATTGGTATGAAATATTCTTGGAGCGCTATCCGACGTTACTCATTAATGCAACTGAAGGTGGAGCCAAAATTATGGGTACTGTTCAAATGACCTTGCAGGAAGCTATGGAAGAATATGTTGGTATAGGTTCGCCTAAGAAAACTTCTTTTGCAAATTGGCTAGATGATTATTCTCAAGATATCCTATACGAAGAGAGAATTGAAATAATCAAGCAATCGTTTATGACAAGAATTAAGAAATTGAGTATAGCCGAACAGGTTTATATACGAGCTGCGAATATGTATGAATTTGTTCGAGATGTTAATATTTCTATTGAGATTAAAAAAAGGTACTTAAACCAAATGTATCAGATAGCTTATGACATTATTGCCGATGATTGGATATACTCCCTGTTCAGACCTGAATATGTCAGCAGGATGGGTGATTATATAAACTTAAATAATGGTATTATGGATGATCATACAGAGGAAATGGTTATTAATAAAGCTAAATTATTGCAGGAAATGTTTTTGGATTTAAATGACTTCCTGGCGAAACTTAAAAAGATTCTCGAAGATGCTGTTTCTAATCTGGCGCAAGAGGAAAAATAGAGTTATTAGGCTCGATGATATAGATGAGAATATTGATGGTAATATGTTTGATAAAATATTCCCAAACTAATTTTATTAAGGAAGTACAGAGTGTGAGAAAATTTCTAAACAAAGGGGTATTATGGGAAGTATAAAATATGAAACAATAATAATTATAATGAGGTAACAAATGGGTAGAATAGTGCTTTTAAAAGGGCAATCGCAGTATGATGTTCTTAGAATTTTTATTGACCAACTGGGTGCTGCCTTTAGCCAACAATTAGGAAAAGAAGTCTATATTGTCGATTTGCTTTCGCCAAATATGAACGATGAACTTAACAAGGCGTTTTCTCAACCCTGTGAATTTGCCGTAGCCTTTAATGCTATGGGGGGTGCTATTAATTTGGATAATCAAAACATGTATGATGTTTTAGACATCCCTTTTGTAGCGGTACTCGTGGATCACCCTTTGTATCATGAAGAAAGGCTTGGCTTAGTGAAAAACATGATTGTAACATGTGTCGATCGTGATCATGTTAATTATTTAAAGCAGGTAAAACACCAAGCGACAAAGGCTTTTCTACCTCATGGAGGAAGCAAATGGATCGGTGATAATGACTCCGATGAAAGCAATAGGAAGATCAATGTTCTCTTTGGGGGATCATATCTAAATTCTAACCATGCTTATGAGCCAATCAAAGATTTACCAAACTATATAAAGAGAATTCTAGATGAAGTAATTGAAGCGACCTTATGGCAAAATGGTATTTCAATGGAGGATTCACTGAATAAGCTGATCGAAAACCGTGATATATACGTGGATGACGAATTGTCTTATAAATTGAACTTGCTTCTTCGTCCAGTTGATCAATTTATCCGAGCTCGCAGAAGAGAAAAGGTTATCGAAGTTTTGGCAAAAAGCGGCATAGAAGTCGACATTTATGGGAATGGATGGGAAGATATCTATCGTGCAAGCTCATTAAGAATACATCAGCCGGTAGACTTTTTAAGTATGTTGAAGTTAATGAATAAGTCGAAAATTGTTCTAAATATTGGTCCGAACTTTGCTAACGGATCCCATGAAAGGGTTTTCTCCGCGATGCTTAACGGAGCAATGGCGGTTGCAGACAACAATCAATATTTTGCCTCAGCATTTGAATCCGAGGAGGAAATTCTTTTATTTGACTGGAGAGATCTTGATATTCTTCCGGACAAAATTGCAGACTATCTTTCAAAGCCTGATCAAATTTCAGCAATTGCAAATAAAGGAAGAAAGAAAGCTGAGACAAAACATACATGGCGGAATAGAGCCGAAAAAATTATTGAAATCGTAGAAGTTTATACTATGAAGAAGAAAATAAGCATGAGCTAACAGAGGATCTGGAAAAATGGTGTTTTCCAACATCTGATTATATCACACAACGTCTTGCCTTATCTCATTCAACAGCAGTATCGGTATATCTGTGGCAGCTCAGTGATCATCTTCCGGCACAAAAAGACTTCTTTTTCTGAAGGTTTTCTCGGAAGTCTGAATGTAAGGCAGAAAGGAGTTCGGTCAGTGTTTAAAGGAAAACGAATTTTAATCACCGGTGGAACAGGGACTGTAGGGCGGTCTCTATTGGAGGCCCTGCTTGCAGAGCGGCCGGAAGTTATTCGTATTTACAGTCGTGATGAGTTTAAACAGTTTGAATTGCAGCAACAATATCAGGGAACTCCGAATCTTCGCTTCTTATTAGGAGACGTAAGAGACTATTCCCGTCTGGTGCGAGCCTTTGAGGGAATTGATTATATATTCCATACAGCTGCTTTAAAACATGTACCGGCCTGTGAGTACAATCCTTTTGAAGCAGTTCAAACGAATATTGTCGGCACTCAAAATGTAATACAAGCAGCTTTAGAATCTAAAGCGAAGAAAGTTATTTTTACCAGCACAGATAAAGCGATTAGCCCGACAAATGCGATGGGCGCTACAAAACTGATGGCAGAGCGTTTAATTGTCGCTGCCGAATATCAAAAAGGTTCAGGTTCTACTGTTTTTTCAGCCGTGCGTTTTGGCAATGTTATGGGATCTAGAGGGTCTGTGATTCCCTTATTTGAGCAGCAGATTCTTAAGCAGCGTAGAATTACCTTAACTTCTCCGGAGATGACTCGTTTTATGATGACCGTTTCTGAAGCAACGCGCTTAACACTGGAAGCCATAAAGCTTGCAGTTGGCGGTGAAGTTTTTGTATTTAAAATGCCTATTGTACGCTTAGGCGATTTTGCGGAAGTCATTATCGATCTTGTTTGCGAAAAATATGGAATTAAAGCTAGTGAAGTGGAAGTCCAGCAGATCGGGCTTCGACCGGGTGAGAAGATGTATGAGGAACTCATGACTTCAGAAGAGTCTAAGAATGCTTATGAATACACACATATGTATGCTATTCCTGCTCCTTTTGGCGGCAATAGAACCGTCAAACATCCGGCTAAGAAAGCTTCTGAGGGAAATTACAGCTCTGAAAGGGGACAAGTTCTCACTCATAACGAGATACGCCGTTTGCTGGCTGCAGAACTTTTGACTGGAGAGGATAGGCAATGAAGGCATTAGTTACTGGAGGCGCCGGGTTTATCGGTTCTTGGGTTGTTGCTCAGTTATTACAGGATGGACATGAGGTTTGGACCTTAGACAATTTATCCAATGGTTCAGAGGAGAACTTGAAATCTTATGTTAAGAGTAGTGGGTTTAAAGGCTTTATACGCGGCGATATTAAAGATAATCGTATCCTTGAGGAACTGTTCGCCAATGACTTTGCTGTATGCTACCATTTAGCCGCCAGCATCAATGTCCAAGACAGTATTGATGATCCTCAGACAACCTTTGAAAATGACGTGATTGGAACCTTTAATGTTCTGGAATATTGTCGAAACCATGGTGTTAAAATGGTGTTTATGAGCACTTGCATGGTTTATGACAAAGCGACAGGCACCAAGGGGATCGATGAAAATTCACCGATTAAGCCTGCTTCTCCTTATGCCGGTTCAAAGATCGCTGGAGAGAATATGGTGCTGTCCTATTTTTATGCTTATGGTTTGCCTACTGTGGTCATACGTCCCTTTAACACCTATGGCCCGAGACAGAAAGCCTCCGGAGAAGGCGGAGTGGTCAGCATTTTCACCAGTAAGGCTCTTAAAGATGAAACATTAAATATTTATGGTTCCGGGGAACAAACTCGCGACTTGCTGTACGTTGAGGATTGTGCTCGTTTTGTCGTGGCAGCAGGGCTGAGTGATTCTGTTAATGGTCAAATTATCAATGCCGGTTTAGGAAAAGATATTTCCATTAACGGTTTGGCTTATAAAATTTGTGGAGATGCTCGTCAAATTAACCACATTGCTCATATTCATCCTCAAAGTGAGATTCAGAAATTACTTTGCAATGCCAATAAAGCTAAAGAACTCTTAAATTGGGAACCAAAAGTTAGTCTTGAGGATGGATTATTAAGGATAAGGACTTGGATGAGTGAGCAACCCGATGTTATAAGTACCTAAATTAAATAATTGTCGATACCTGAACGTTGATATTTGAAAATTTAAACATGGCAAATTAATAGTAAACAGATCTTATCTAAGTTTATGGGAGAAAAATAATGAGATGATGACCGAACAATTAGCTATTTGCGGCGGAAAACCAGTACGTGATACTTATCTCCCTTATGGCAAACAGTGGATTGGCGACGAGGATGTTGAAGCAGTTGCTCAGATTCTGCGCGGGGACTTTTTGACAACGGGACCCGCGATTGCACAGTTTGAACAGGAGGTCGCGGCATATGTGGGCGCGGCTTTTGCTGCAGGAATTGGGGAAAATGATGAAGTAATCACAACGCCTATGACCTTTGCTGCCTCGGCTAATTGTGTGCTATATCAAAAAGGACATCCGGTGTTTGCCGACATTGATCCTCTGACGGGAAATATTGATCCAGAAACGATTGAAGACCTTATTACGCCAAAAACCAGGACTATCATACCTGTAGATTATACGGGCAGACCTGTAGAAATAGATAAAATTCGCCAAATCTCGCAAAAGTATGGCTTGACTATTATTGAGGATGCTGCTCACGCTTATGGTGCAAGTTACCAAGGCGTTCGTCTGGATTATCGTCCGGAATGTCCTCAAACCGAGAGGTTTTATGAACGGATCGTGACCTTGCCGCCTTTTCCGGCGATGAAGGATCAGGATGTTCAAGATGTTATTGAAGCAGTCCATAAGGTTATCGCCCACTATCTGCGCTAAAATCCCCATCCTATTAACATAGGAAGCTAAACGTTTTTAGCAAGTGCTTGAAACTTTAAATCTTTAAGTCTTTAGGAAGGCGGGAACGAGATGAGAGTCGTTTGTATAATTCAGGCCAGAATGGGATCGGAGAGATTACCAGGCAAAGTTCTGATGGATATTGTCGGCAAACCGATGCTGGATCATATTCTTGTCCGGCTCAGTCATTCTCAGCGTATAACTGAAGTCGTTGTAGCTACAAGCTCAAATCCAGAAGATGATTTAATTGCTCGTTTTTGTCAAGAAAGAAACACTTCTGTTTTTCGGGGAAGCGAATTAGATGTTTTAGCACGTTATTACGATGCGGCCTGCCAGTATCAGGCTGATATCGTTGTGCGAGTGACTGCGGACTGCCCTCTTGTGGATTATGAAGGTATTGATGAACTTATCGGGGAGATTGAACAAAGAAACGTTGATTATCTATCATTTAATAGTAAACCCTTGCCAAGGGGGCTTACCGGTGAAGTCTTTACCTTTGCAGCTCTTAAGCTTGCCCATGAAACAGCCCATCAGCCCTACGAACGGGAACATGTAACGATCCATATGTATGAACACCCGGAAAAATTCCGTTTGGCATCTGTGGAAGCACCGGCATGGATGCATCGTCCTAATTATAGGCTTACTGTTGATACTCCGGCAGATATTCAACTTATTCGAAGTATCTACGAGATCTTGCTTAGTCAGCGCGAAATTATTGATTTGCAAAAAGTTATTGAGTTAATGGATCATAGTCCTGAACTGCAGACCATAAATGGGCATATTCAGCAAAAGGATCCCAAAAAGTAATTCTCCTGACAGGGGCTTGTTAAAACTTCTAACAACTTCTTGACCTAAGGCTTCCTCTGGATTTTTATTTATTCTAAACAACCTAGGTAGACCTAGCGGAAGATGATATTAACCGACAGACTCACAAAAACTTGCTTTTTGGGGGATGGTGATAAAAATGGTTCAATGGAGGAAAATACAGGAATCTGATTTGGAAATGATTATGAACTGGCGTATGCGTCCGGATATTACCAGGGTCATGTTTACAGATCCCGTTCTCACCTTAGACGGACAGCGCGAGTGGTTCCGGAGAATTCAAACTGACCCTACACAAAAGCATTGGATTACGATGGTGCACGATAAACCGGTAGGTATAGCCAGTTTAGTTGGAATTGACTATCAAAATCTTTGCTGCAAATCCGGTGGATATATAGCCGAACGGCAGGACAGAGATTTTGGCACGGTGATAGCGCAGGAAACCGGTTTGTTAACGGCTGCTTTTGACATCTTGAAGCTCAATCGTATCCAAGCGGAGGTAATGAGCAACAACCAAAGAGTTGCGAAAATGTTGGTGCTTAATGGCTATACCCAAGAAGGAGTTTTGCGGAAGGCTGTCTATAAAAATGGTGAATATTTCGATGTTATCGTTTGTTCAATGCTGAAAGAAGAATGGGCAGCCGGCAAAACACGTTTTAAATACAACAAACTGGAGATAGAGCTATGAAAGAATTAAGAATTGGAAACAGAATTATCTCCCAGCAAAACCCTGCTTATATAATAGCGGAAATGAGCGCTAATCATGCCGGATCTTTGTCTAATGCCTTAGAAATCGTTCATGCTGCCAAGGAAAGCGGAGCAGACTGTGTCAAAGTTCAGACTTATACGGCTGATACCATAACTCTCGATTGCCGGAAACCGGATTTTATGCTTCAAAGCGGTACTTGGAGCGGATACAATCTCCATGATTTGTATAAAGAGGCTTATACCCCCTGGGAATGGCAAGGCAAGATCAAGGAGGAGGCTGAAAAGATCGGTCTCGATTTTTTGTCTACGCCCTTTGATAACACAGCGGTTGATTTTCTGGAAGATCTCAATGTAGATTTTTATAAGATAGCTTCTTCAGAGATTGTTGATATTCCCTTGATTCAATATGCTGCAGAAAAAGGGAAACCCATGATTATTTCTACCGGAATGGCTAGTGTCGAGGAAATTGAAGAGGCAGTGATGGCAGTTCGAAGCACAGGAAACGATCAGTTAGCTTTGCTTAAATGCTCCACCCTGTATCCGGCAATTCCACAAAAAATGAATCTGATTACAGTCTCTGATTTAGCAGAACGCTTTGATGTAATTTCCGGCTTGTCAGATCATTCGATGGGTTCGCTGGCCTCAGTCATTGCCGTCGCACTTGGGGGAAGGATTATCGAGAAACATTTTTGTCTCGATAGACGTATTAAAAATCCCGACAGCAGTTTTTCCATGGAACCTCAAGAGTTCAAGCAGATGGTCGATGAGGTGAGGGCAACGCAGGCGGCGATTGGCGAGACGCCCTATAGTTACGGAGAGGACGAATTATATGGCCGGGGGTTCAGACGGTCGCTGTATGTCAGCAAAGACATTAAGTCCGGCGAAGAATTTACGGCAGAGAATCTTCGTTCTGTAAGGCCGGGAAAAGGGCTGCATACTCGATATTATTATGAAATTCTGGGCAGAAAAGCAGCTTGTGATATCGAGATGGGAACGCCATTAAGGTGGGAGCTGGTTAAATAAATGAACATTGCCTTTCGTGCTGACGGAGACGGAAAAAAGGGTATGGGACACCTTATGCGCTGCAGTGCGATTGCCTCTGAGTTCATTCGCCAGGGCGACTCAGTCGTTTTTTATTCTGAGTACCAGTCGAAGGGCCTGAATTGGCTGCGGGAAAAGGGGTTTAAGGCTGTTGAACTTAAACAACATTCTTCACTGCTGGAGGAAGCCTTTGAATTGGCCTCATATTTAAGCAGAGGTAATACAGATGTTGTTTTTGTTGATTCTTATTGGCTCATTGATGAGTATTACCCAGTTTTAAAACAATCGGGAGCGGTTGTTGCTGCGATTGATGACAGTTCATTAACTTATCGCTATGACTGTGATGTGATTGTCAACGACAACTTCGATGCTCTTGCTAAAGATTATAGTTCCAGCAATGTAAAACTAAAGCTTCTGGGTCATAAGTTTAGTATTCTTAGGCAGGAATTTCGGGAAATCTCACCGGCTCCATTCCGTGAACACGTCGAAACGATACTTATTACCATGGGCGGTGCCGATGTCCGGAATTTTACTCCCGTTGTTTTAAAGGCTTTGGGTAAACTTGAAAATATTAATCTAAAAGTGATCTGTGGGCCGCTCATGGAGAATATCGGCGCTATTGAACGTGCAGCAGACTTGTGCCAAAGCCAAGTGGAGATTATCAGGAATCCTGTGTCAATGGCGAAACTTATGGCCCAATGTGATATAGCAATCTCTGCCGGCGGCGGAACGGTCAAAGAATTATTTGCTATGGGAGTTGTGCCCTTGTTTGTGCTGCAGGCTGCTAACCAGCTGCCTTTACAGCAAATTTTAGAGAGATATAATCTTTCTCTTGTCTTAGGAAACTATACCGATGTGGATTCTTCAGCATTGTCTGAAGCCGTGAATACCCTTCTGGATACTCCGGCGGAAAGAAAGCGAATTCGTCAGAAGATTCTCCAACTCGTTTGCAGAGAAGGAGTCGCTAACATTGTGAACAGCGTTAGTACCTTCACTAATGCAATTAAACATTGTTAAATCTGGTTCAGGAGTTTCTATGGAAATTAAAACGTTTATTACACCATTTCTTAAGTCAAACATGTATATATTCATTGAAGACGGACACATTCTGATCATAGATCCCTATGCCACAGAAGAACTTCTGCAAAAAATAAGGAAATGGGGAGGGAGTGTAGATTATCTGCTTCTTACCCACGAACATTATGATCATATCAGCGGGGTTAATGCTTTTAAGAAAGAGTTTGAATGTCAAGTGCTCTGCAGTAAAGCTTGTGCTGAGAGAATTATCGATTCCCGCTTAAATTATTCCCGTCACTTTGAAGCTTACTGTATTATTCAAAATGGCCTAAAAAAAGGGGAGGCGCCAAAGGTTGAACCCTATTCCTGTACTGCCGATGATACCTTCTCTGATTATCAGAGCTTTGACTGGCAGGGCCATACAATTGAACTCATAGAAACACCGGGCCATACCAGAGGAAGTATTTGTATTCTGCTAGATAAAACTATTCTCCTTTCCGGGGATACATTGCTTCCTGAGGTTAAAACAGAGACTAAGAATTACAAAAACGGGTCTAAGGATTTTGAGGAAACGTCAAAACCTTTTTTAAAGGCATTGCAGCCGGACACCCTTGTCTATCCGGGGCATGGGGAAAAATTTCTGATTAAGAACTATCAGTTTTAGCGAATGATGCTAGGGAGGGTTTAAGGATGACAAACTTGGAAAAATATAATACGGCATTTATGGAGACCTTTGATATAACTGAAGAGCAATTGAACAGTGACCTTGTTTATCAGTCGGTTGAGGCCTGGGACAGTGTTGGGCATATGCAGCTGATTGCAGCACTGGAGGATGCTTTTGACATTATGTTCGATACCGATGACATTGTTGACTTCAGTTCCTACGACAAGGGTAAGGAGTTCATGACAAAATATGAAGTGGAGCTGTAATTATGACGTTTTACGATAAGCTTGAACAGTTTGGGGAAAAAAAGGCCCTTATTACTGAGCAAGAGTGTTTGAGCTACGCACAGTTACAGATTGCGGTGAATGATCTCCGCGCCCAAATAAATGATCGGTGTTTGGTCTTTTGTCTTTGCAGCAATAATGTTGAATCAGTTACAGGATATATTGCTTTTTTGCAGATGCGGGTTGTTCCGGTGATGATCAACCCGGTTATTAACAGAGAGCTCTTTGCTAGCTTGCTGCATACTTACGAACCGAACTATATTTGGGCCCCAAAAGGGTTTTGTCCAGGACAAGCCCGCTATGTGTATAAGGATTATGCTCTTATTAAAACTGAGTATGGGCAGAAGGCTGAACTTCATCCGGAACTGGCTTTGCTTCTCACAACTTCAGGTAGTACGGGTAGTCCCAAACTTGTGCGTCAAACATATCGTAATATTAATCATAATGCGGAATCCATCGCCCAGTACTTAACGATTAGCGGTGACGACAGGCCTATTACCACATTGCCGATGAGTTACACCTATGGACTGTCAATTATTAACAGCCATTTACTCAAAGGTGCAGCGATCATTTTAACGAATGACTCTCTAATGGAAAAATCATTTTGGTCACTGCTTAAAGAAAAACAGGCAACCACCTTCGGCGGCGTTCCCTACACCTATGAAATGCTCAAGCGCTTGAGATTTTTAAGAATGTATTTACCTTCCCTAAAAGTTCTGACTCAAGCGGGCGGCAGATTGGGCAAGGAGCTGCATCTTGAGTTTGCTCAGGGCTGTGCTGAAAAAGGGATTCGTTTCATAGTCATGTACGGCCAAACTGAGGCAACGGCACGGATGTCTTACGTTCCCCAGGAGTATTCAATTAGTAAGGCGGGAAGTATCGGTATCTCGATTCCGGGCGGGAAATTTTGGCTTGAGAACGATAACGGTTCGGTGATTAATGAACCCGATATAACGGGAGAACTTGTTTATCACGGAAATAACGTAACGATGGGATATTCTACCTGCCAAGAGGATTTAGCCAAGGGCGATGAGTTGGGCGGTATATTAAGGACCGGCGATATGGCAAGGAGAGATGAAGATGGGTTCTATTATATTGTGGGCCGCAAAAAGCGGTTTTTAAAAGTCTATGGAAACAGAGTAAATCTGGATGAATTGGAAAGTTTGCTCCAGAAAAGCGGGTTTGAGGCAGCCTGTGCCGGCGAAGATGATCATGTCAGAATTTATCTTGATCACGGCGAGCCTGATGAAGTTTTGAAAATAATGACCGGCTTGACCGGACTTAATCGAAGTGCCTTCGAGATTAGCAAAATTGAGAGCATTCCGCGCAATGAGTCGGGGAAAATTTTATATTCTGAATTGGGGCAGTGGAAATGATAAATTATGAAACATTGTTTGTAATGCCGCCTTTTGGGCTGCGCCAATCTGATAAAGACGACTTATACAAACAAGCAGTCATGGAGTTATCCCGCCACCATTATGAACATTGCGAGGCATACAAGAAGCTTTCAAAAGTGTTAGGTTTAGGAAGGCCTCTGCCCGTACGGCTTTTTAAGAAATATGAATTATTGAGTATTGATAAAGAGAAAATCGTTAAAACCATGACTTCTTCCGGTACTACAGGACAAGCTGTCTCGAAAATTTATTTAGATCGTGAAAATTCTGCCCGGCAGACGAAAGTATTAGCAAAAATCGTATCCGATTTTACCGGTAAAGCACGTATGCCTATGTTGATCATTGATTCAACCGCAGTACTCAAAAACAGAGATATGTTTTCAGCCCGAGGCGCCGGTATATTGGGCTTTTCTATCTTGGGCAGAGATATAACGTATGCCTTGGATGAAAAAATGAACCTTAATCTCCAAGCCATTGAAGATTTTTGTCAGAAACATACGGGGGAAAAAATCCTGGTCTTTGGCTTTACCTTCATGATATGGGAGCATTTTTATTTAGCCCTGAAGAAACGAGGCATTTCCTTTTCCCTGAACGGGGTAATGATTCATGGGGGAGGCTGGAAGAAACTTAGAGATTTATCTGTCGATAATGAGACTTTCAAAAACGAAATCCGCTCAGCAGCGGGTATTGACCAGGTTCTGAATTATTACGGTATGGTGGAACAAACCGGTTCGATTTTCATGGAATGCGAGTACGGGCATCTGCACGCCTCAATTTTTTCGGATATAAGCATTCGTAATCCCCTCGATTTTTCAGAGCTGCCAAGCGGAAAAGGTCTGATCCAATGTACTTCGCTGCTTCCCACCAGTTATCCGGGACACGTTCTGCTGACCGAGGATGAGGGGGAACTATTAGGGGTTGATGACTGTCCCTGCGGACGCTTGGGAAAGTATTTTAAAGTTCATGGCAGGGTTAAGGGAGCTGAAATAAGGGGGTGCAGTGATACTTATGAACGGCGTTAATTGTTTGGCTGGCACAGATAATATCGTAAATGTCCCCGCCAGGCCTTATAACGGCATGGCTTGTGAATTTGCTTATAGGTTGTCATCTGTACTGATGCATAGCAAAGAAGCGAAAGAGTATTCGGATATCATGTCGTTCGCTTTCTGGTGCAGAAAAGCAAATATTACCAAGCTGAAAGAGAACTATGGCCCCTATGAGAACAGGTTGGGCAGAGGATTGACGTTTCATATTGCTCCTTCAAACATTCCCGTAAACTTTTCCTTTTCCTGGATGTTTTCTCTGCTCGCCGGGAATTCCAATATTGTCAGAGTATCGTCGAAGCCGTTTCCGCAAGTTCAAATCATTTGCAGAGCTATAGAGAAGGTCTTCGCAGAATTTCCAACGCTTAAAGAGAGAAATGCCATTATCTCTTATCCAGCGAATTCTGATACCACCTCCGTCTTCTCTGCCATGGCGGACGCACGGGTGATCTGGGGCGGAGATGAAACCATAAAATTAATTAAGGCCATGCCTTCAAAACCTCGTTGTGTGGATATTACCTTTGCTGATCGTTATTCGATAGCCATCATAAACGGTGAGGCTATCATCGAGGCGGATGAAGCCATAATGAATAAACTTGCTGAACGATTTTACAATGATACGTATCTAATGGATCAAAATGCCTGTTCTTCACCGCAAACTGTCTTTTGGCTGCAGGATAGCAGGGAGGCTCGTGAACGTTTCTGGGGCTCGGTAAAATCTTATGTAAACCGGCACTATATTCTCGAACAGGCCGCAGCAATGGATAAGTATAGTCATCTTTGTGAAGACATTATTGAGATGAATACTATTCAAGGAACATACCATGAAAGCAACTTGCTTTATCGCATTGATTTGGTTAATTTGCCCAACGATTTGACATGTTTGAGGGGAAAGAATGGCTACTTCTATGAATTTGCCATTCAGGATTATAGAGACTTGATACCCTTTATAACTGAAAAATATCAGACGATGACTTATTTTGGACTGGAAAAAGATGAACTGCAGAACTTTGTTATTGCCAATGAGATTCCTGGGATTGATAGAATTGTCCCAATAGGGGATGCCATGGATATTGATGTTATATGGGATGGTTATGATCTGGTGGGTACGTTGTCTCGTATTATTAGCGCGAAATAGCGGGAGAGTGACTAGTTTGAACAAGCATCATTCCTAGATTCCCTTCAACGATGTAAAGTAAAAATAATTACTTTCGGCAATCTCCGTAATGTAGCAGGAGATTTCTATTGAAACTTCTTTAAATGAAGGAGAGTAAAGAATATGAGCACAGCTTTAAATAAATTTAAAAATAATACGTTAGTTATTTTCGGCGCATCAAAATGTGGAGAATATGTTTTTAATTATTTAAAAGACAATGGTCTAAACATTAGCTATTTCATTGATAATGATAGTAATAAGTGGGGAAAAGCTCTTTTCGGAATAAAAATAATTTCGCCAGATAATTTGATTAATTTAATGCCTAATCTTCATATTTTTATCGCTAGTAACTTTTTTTCAGAAATTAAAAACCAATTAGACCTTATGGGGTTTAATGATTACTCTATTATTTATTGTCATGGACTTATTAATAATCTTTATGACAAAAAAATTATTATAAATAATATAGAGAAAATAAATTTATTACGAGAAATTTTAACTGATGATCAGTCAAGAAAAACCCTAAATAATATAATAAAATTTCGATGTGAAATTGATGATTCCAATCTCAAAGAAATTTTAGATTTAGATCAGTATTTTCCTTCGGAAATTGAATTAGTTTCATAACTTGAACCCATTGATATTACTAATCTTTTTAAGGACAAAAAGAGGAGTACCTCCCCAAAACCTCGAAAAAGTGTAAGCGACCAAACCAACACCGAGAGGTAGATAGGAGTACTCCCAATGTTTAGTATTCGCCAAGAAAGGCTATTTTCCTTGGAGGAAATTTTAGAAATGTCTCCCAAAAAATCATATCCCCTCATTTTCGATACACTTGACATCACCTCGTTGTTGAGAGTTGTTTCCAAAAGAGCAATACTCGGAGCTCCAACAAGACTTAACTATTCTGCCATGATCTACTCCTTATTCATTCGAGTCATCGAACGAATTCCTACGATTAAAGACTTACGAAAACGATTAAAAAATAGCTTGGAATTCCGTTTCAACTGCGGTTTTACGATGGCAGATTCAGTCCCTAGTGAGTCCTCTTATACTCGGATGATTCAAAAAATCCATGTCTCTTCTGCTTTAGGAAACATTCAAAATGAACTAGTCTCTCAGGCGTTTCAAGAAGGCTTCATCGATGGGGATGTTATCGCCATCGATGCTACTCATATTGAAGCGAGAGATCGTAAACCTGAGAAAAAGAAAGAAGAAGAGGCCCCAGTCGAGCAAACCCCCAAAAAACGCGGACGAAAACCGAAAGCGGAACGGGAGAAATGGCTCAAAGAGCAACAGGAACTGGAAGAGAATCGACCCCTCTTTGAGAAGAAAATTGAAGCACAACTTCCTCTTGATTTTAAGGCGATCGAACAGCAAATCCCGCAGATGCCTCACTGGGGAATTAAGAAAAA
>NZ_LDZY01000005.1 GCF_001029285.1 Desulfosporosinus acididurans | reverse complement strand
GTATACACGAACACGGAAGTTAAGGATCCACACTGCAGGAGTATGCGTATGGGGACGCAGTGTGGCGAAAGGCTCATCCGCCTTTCGTTCCAGGGCCAAGGATACTTGGGGCGCAGGCCCCTGGGAAAGTAGGTTATCGCCAGGTGAACAAGCGATAGACTGCCAATTTGGCAGTCTGTTTGTGTTTCATGAAAGAAGCTAAAAAATATTGGGTCCCACACTGCAGGAGAAGGCGTCACTGGACGCAGTGTGGCGATAAGCTCGTACTACGCCACGAAGTGAATCTCTAGGGTTGGTGGCTCGGCGAAACCCTCCACTGGAGGCTTTCGTGCTTATCGTGTTCGGATCCACATTGCGGGAGAATTGATTTAAAGTCGAAAAATATGTTATAAACTTGCCTCTTAAAAGACCATTATCATAAATTTGAGGTATTTTTTGTGAAAATGCGAGAATAATAGTTAAATGCATGATAAACTAGTTAAGACGATATTTTTTGTCAAAACTTAACACAAAGATATTTAAGGTAACAGTTTTGGTTCTCATAGAGCGCGATTGTTAACTACGAATATCCGAATGATTTGGTTTCGAAAAGGAGAGGAGAACATTGGATTGGAAGCTGAGCACTAACATTGGACAAAAAATTGTGGACCTTATATATCAAACAAGTGGTTATCATGCAATAGTCTGCGATACAACTGGCACAATTATTGCTGACTCAGCTCATGCACGAATAGGGATTAAGCACAGAGGAAGCCAAGAAATATTAACGACGAATTGCACATATGTGGAGATAACAGCAGACGAAGAGATTGCTACGTCTGGCAAAATAAAAGAAGGATATAATGCTGGCATTGAAATTCAAGGTCAAATTATTGGTACTTTCGGTATTGCTGGAAAACTGGATATTGTAAGGCCAGTAGCTAAGGTTGCGGTAGGAATGGTCGAAATGATGATTCGAGATGAAGAACTTAAGGAAGTTATCCGCAATCAAGTTCAACTTTTAAGTAATTCAGTTGAACAGGCTGCTAGTGCGGTACAAGAGACTGCTGCTTCTGCAGAAGAAGTGGCTTCAATCAGCCAAGTAATTGCCCAGGAAGCCCAAGATGGTGAAAACCAGCTAAAGTCTACAACTTTAATTTTAGATTTAATCCATAAAGTTGCAAAACAAACGAATCTTTTGGGCTTAAATGCTGCAATTGAAGCTTCACGTGCGGGAGAGCAGGGAAGGGGTTTTTCTGTTGTTGCCGGTGAGGTGCGTAAGTTAGCTGAAGAAAGCAATCGTTCGGCTACTGAGATAAGAAATATTCTACAGCTATTTCAAACAATTATTCAGAAGATCGTCGATAACTCTTTGCGTAACAGTGCCATAACTCAAGAACAAGCAAAAGCTAATCAAGAAATTGCACAAATGATTGATGGAGTATTTCAGGTGAGTGAAAATTTAAAATCTCTATCCGAAAACATTTAAATAATATAAACGCTGCACACTACTCTGTTTGGAGATCAACAAATTTCAAAAAGGAGATATGCTTTATGGAAGTGGCTTTGGCATATGGGAAAAGTGGATTAAGAATTAATGTACCAGATCATTCGAAAGTAGTTGTCCCTCAGCATATTGATCTGCCTGAAAACGATCATCAACTGGTTCTCAATGCTTTGCGCAATCCAATAGGAACAAAACCATTAAGAGAAATGGTAAATCCAAAGGACAAGATCGTTATTGTCATAAGCGATATAACAAGGCCTACTCCAAATCACAAATTAGTGCCTTGGTTATTGGAGGAGCTTGCGCACATTCCAATCGATAATTTTACGATCATTAATGGTACGGGTACTCATCGGGATGAAACCAGAGAAGAACTTGTTGAGATGTTAGGGGAGAAAATCGTTAATTCTGTTCGCATTATTAATCATCACTGTCAGGAGATGTCTGAGCTAAAAAAAGTCGGAACCAGCAGTTTTGGCTGTGATGTTTATTTGAATAAGGAATATGTTGAAGCTGACTTTAGAATTGTAACAGGATTTATTGAACCACATTTTTTTGCAGGGTTTTCAGGTGGACCAAAGGGGATAATGCCCGGAATTGCGGGCATGGAGACTATCTTAACATTTCATAATGCTCAAATGATAGGCCATCCTCTGGCAACTTGGGGAGTTATTGATAAAAACCCCCTTCAAGAAATGACTAGGGAAGTAAATTCTTTTTGTAAACCGGATTTTCTCTTGAATGTTGCTTTAAGCGGCAATAATGAAATAACAAATGTATTTGCCGGTGAGCTTATTGCCGCTCATGAGACAGGCTGCGCATTTGTTAAAGAGCATGCGATGATTAAATGTGATGAACGCTTTGATGTTGTTGTTACGACAAACGCCGGGTATCCGCTGGATCAGAATCTCTATCAGGCTGTTAAAGGAATGAATGCTGCTCAAAAGATTGTAAAAAAAGGTGGAACAATAATTTGTGCTGCAGAATGCTGTGAAGGAATGCCTGAACATGGCAATTTTTCAAAGATACTGAAAATGCGTGAAACCCCAAAGGATCTTTTGGAAATGATCAATGACCCATCCTTTAGCATGTTTGATCAGTGGGAGGCACAAAGATTAGCAATGATTCAGGAATGGTCTGATATTATAGTATATTCGACGCTTCCAGATGAATGGGTCAAAATTGCTATGCTCACGCCAACAAAGAATATTGAATCAACACTTAATGAACTCCAAGCCAAATATGGCAAAGAAATGAGTATAGCTGTATTACCTCTAGGACCGCTGACAATTCCTTATGTTGAAGAGTAAGTAAAGAGGGACATAAATCATCAAAGAGAACAGAAGAAAGGGATGAACGTTTTGTAACGATCGTCCCTTTCTTCCTCGCTAGTCTTTGGTAAGATATCCAATGGCTGTTGATATCGTGCTGGCCGAAACACGATTTCAACAATGCTTAGATTTTTTAGTCGTTCATAATTTCTGAACCTTGATCAGCCATTTCTTTTTCCGCAAAGTTGATCATTTTTTTGACCATGTTTCCGCCGATCTGACCTACTTCACGAGTCGTCATATTGGCGAACCCCTTATCTTCGATATCATCATCTAATTGTAATTCTTCGGCAACTTCCCATTTTAACTTATCCAACTGGCTTTCGGATTCTGGAACTTCAGGCGTATTACGACTCATTTTACCATCCTCCTTATCAGTTGTTTTTAATACATTCTTTAGCATCTCCCTTTTAAAGTACATTATACATTGCAAACCTGTGAAATTTATATTGACCGCAAGAATTAACAGAATACTATATAATGAGGGAAAATTTAATTTTATTAGTTTGAAATAACTTGTTGAATAACTTCGGATAAGCTATACTTGGAACAGTAAGTGGAAGTGGTCTCCATATTCACAAAAATAAAAATACCCGATAGGGGTGATTCGGTGCATGAAATGTCCTTGATGGGAGGGGTATTTGAAGTGATAGATCATACCTTGTCCCAACACGATGTCAAGAGAGTTCTGAAAGTTAAGATAAAGGTTGGAGAATTGACCAATGCTGAGCCAGATGCTTTAGCCATGGCTTTTGAGGCATATAGCAAGGATACTCTTTGTGAGGGAGCTGAATTGATTGTCGAACGAGTTCCTTTGCTTGGTTGCTGCAGGGATTGTCATTATGAGTTTAACGTTAAGTTGATGTATTTTCTCTGTCCTAACTGTAAATCTACAAATATAGAAGTAGTTCAGGGAGAAGAACTTTTACTTGAAAGTTTGGAGGTTGAATAATGGATAATGCACGTCGCGAAATTGAAGTAATGGCAAATCTGCGAGATTCTAATGATATGCAGGCTGAAGTAAATCGTGCACATTTTCGTAAAAATAATTGTCTAGCAATTAATATTATGGGCTCACCAGGCGCAGGAAAAACTTCACTTTTAGAAAAAACGTTGCCTCTGCTCAATGAAAACATGAGTGTTGCGGTTATTGAAGGAGATATTTTTACAACTAAAGATGCAGATCGAATATCTGTGCATGATGTTCCTGTAATACAAATAAATACTGGTGGTAGCTGCCATTTAGACAGTAAAATGGTTGCTAAGGTATTACCTGAGTTTGATTGTCAGAGTTTAGATTTAATGATTATTGAAAACGTTGGTAATCTTGTTTGCCCTGCCGACTTTGATTTAGGTGAAGCTTTTAAAGTTATTGTCTTAAGCATAGTTGAGGGTGACGATAAGCCGGCAAAGTATCCTGTTATCTTTCGTAAAGCTAAAGCCGTTCTCTTAAATAAAATGGATTTGGAAGGTTTAACGGATGTAAACATGGAAAGAATGAAACAGGATATTCTGGTTATAAATCCGGACATAACAATCTTTGAGATCTCTTGCCGAACGGGGAAAGGTCTGCAAGACTGGACTAACTGGCTTCAGGATAAAGTTTTGGACTTTCAATCATAGGCCTATGAACTATTAAATTGCATAAGCGCCTCTCTTTAAACAAAACCTTGCATAAATTGTGGTTTACATCCATCCACTTATATGCAGGGTTTTATTTATCCACCCACTTCTACTTCTACTTCTATAAGTGGGAGTGGGTCCCCCGTACCCTGCTTCGGTGGGGGTAGAGTTCCCCACCGAAGTCTGATGTTCAGCTTTAGCTGAACGAGTTCACTAAAAGAATAGATATTCATTATGCAACGGTCTCTAATTATTTTCACACTAAAAAGGCCGACGCTCACGAACTCTTTAGTTCGTATAGCTACGGCCTTAACGGAAGTTTGGAGTTGGCTGCATGACAGATGCATTACTTAAGTATGAAATGATAGTTGCTAATTATTTGCGAATTTACCTTCACGTTGAATCGAATCAATTTCAAGGAGAACCAACTCAGTAAGATGGGGGAATAGAGATTGAATCTCTGGACTTAATTCCATTCCCCAATCTAGTTTTTTGGGTTGCACACCGAAAATTAAGGTTTGAGGAGCTTGCCCTAAAATGTTTGCCATGGTTAAGACTTCAATTATTCCGATTTGATGAAAGGATACCTCGTATTGTTCAGGAAAGACCTTTATATCACCTGGTTGAAATCGGAATAGAGCGCCGGGTTCTGACTGAGCATTGATTGCATCAATAATAATCAGAAAGTCTATTTCTTGAATTAGATGCACGAGTTCGAGTCCAGCAGTGCCGCCTTCAAGGAGTTCAACATTTTGCGGGAGGGATTTGTGAGCCAGTTCGTCTAGAAATCGAACACCCAGGCCTTCGTCGGATAGAAGAATGTTTCCGACTCCCATGACCATAATTTTTGGCGAGTGCATGATTAAATTCCCTTCTCATTTCTCATTTTACCAAAGAACATAAACAGAAACTGTTCATAGGCAGCTGTAAAGACCAAATAAACGTGAATTGCAATAATTGCAATAAACAGCCACATGATAAGATAGTGAAGTCCGCGTACGGCGGTCAGACCTCCCACCAGGTCAGCAACTCCTGCCAACTGTACTGGCTTATAGAGAATAAAGCCTGTAAAGGCCTGAATGACAGCGAGAATAGGAAGTGCAATGTAGGCAATTTTTTGGAGAGGGTTATATTTGCCTGTTTCTGGGTGCTTACCTAAAAACAAGTAGTACTTGGTTTGCGGCCAGATGTTTTTTACATCTTGCATGTTGAGCAAAATAGAATCATAGTCCTTATTTTTCCCGAAAAAGGAAATATAAAAACGTACAACTCCGTTAATGAGAAGAAAATACATAAACAAGAAATGTAAATTTCGAATTAAATTCATTGGCATACCAGGATGGGGAGAATGAATAAACCAGCCTGTAAAGATTAGAACTATAAAATTAATCAGATTAATCCAGTGGCTTATACGCTGGGCTAATGGATGGTCAAGCGGGTTAACCATGTCCTTTCCTCCTTTTCTACCAACCGATCCGGAATTTTTTCACATCATTTGTCACTGGATCGATGAGGTGAATCGCGCATGCAAGGCATGGGTCATAAGATCGAGCGACTCTAACGATGTTCACTGGATTATCAGGGTCGGGAATAGGTACCCCAATTAAAGCTTGTTCGAAAGGCCCAAGAACTCCTTTATCATCTCGAGGAGAGAAATTCCAGGTGGTGGGTACAACCATCTGATAGTTCTCGATTTTGTGGTCAGCAACTTTAACAAAATGGCCCAAGGCTCCTCTCGGGGCTTCGGTTAATCCTGATCCCTGCCCTGTGGCCGGTGCTTCCCAGTGTTCGGTATCATGGATGCGGAAATTAGATCCCATTTCTTTTTCCAGAGCGTCAAGCCAGGTCAGCATGTCTTTAGCGAGTAGGAGAGTTTCATAGGCACGAGCTGCATGACGTGCGACGGCACCTGGTTTGATATTGTATTTTGAAATTATATCCATTAAACCCTTGGGCTGCATTACAAGCATGCGGGCAAGAGGGCCTACTTCCATGGGCTTACCATTATAGCGAGGGGCTTTTACGAAAGAATATGCATTTTTTTTATCAAGATCAGGAATTGTATCCTCGGTGAAGGGAGTTTTGCCGTTGGGACTTGCTTTATACCAGGAGTATTGGACATCTTCAGTGATTTGAGTTTCGTCAACAGGTAAAACTTTGCTCAAGTCGCCGTCCATGACAATGCCGGATTTCAGGAATAAGTCTTTACCGGCGTCATCCCGAGCAAAAGCGCCATAAGAGAGGAAATTGACCGCTCCTGCTCCGCCAACCCCTGCTTGGGCTAAGGGCAGCAATGGTCCGGTACCAAAGGTCAAGACATCCTGGAGATAAATTTTTTCAACGAAATCCAGTTGTTCCAGCAGCATAGAACGGAATTGCTCAACAACTTCAATATTGGGAAGCATCGTGACTCCGCCGACAACAATCGAAGATTGATGGGGCTGTTTACCGGCGAACAAGGCCGACATTTTCTTAGCTTTGGCCTGCATTTCCAAGGCTTTAAGGTAATGGGCAACAGCCATGGTCACTAACTCAGGATCCTTAACGCTGAATTCATCGGGTTTATAACGTGGAGTTAAGGGGGCGGTATCTCCTGCAGTGACAAGCTTGACAATTTTATCTTTGACAGCAAGGAGACCAGGATCCTTCCCCTGATATTGGGCAACAGCCATTACATCAAGATAATCGAGAGCACTAAGATGATAAAAATGTAAGGGATGATCGTGCAGCCACATGGCGCCCAGAATTAAGTTGCGGATAATTCGTCCTCCGGCCGGGACGTTAGCTCCGTAAGCTTTGTCTAAGGCCAGAGAGGAAGCCCAGCCGTGGGAGCCTGCACAAACTCCGCATACACGCTCAGTTACATAGGTGGCATCGCGAGGATCTTTACCGCGCAGCATCGCTTCAATTCCACGATACATAGTTCCTACGACATGCGCGTCTGAAATTTTTCCATTCTCAACTTCAACTTCCACCTTCAGGTGTCCTTCTATTCTTGTTAAGGGATCGACAACAATTTTTGTCATCTTATAAATCCTCCTTGTGGCCGTGGCCTTGGTTAGTCAGTCTTCCGCTTGCAGCTGTAGCAATTAAATGAACTCCGAGACCGATGGCGGCAGCCCCTCCGATGACGGTACCAACCGTATCGGCATTAACCTGACCTATGCCGGGAAGTTTGAAAGTCTCTTGTTTAGTATATAAGGGGGTAAATTGCTTGTAGAAGCTCTTCTCTGAACATCCGGAACAGGGAGATCCGGCATTGATACAGAAGTTTGCATTGTCATTCCACCATACTTGAGCACAATCTGTGAAAGTCTTCGGCCCTTTGCATCCTTTTAAAAGTAAGCAATAATCTTTTTGGGCCGGATCATTCCAGTCTGTAAGAAATTCTCCGTTTTCAAAGTGACCGCGGCGTGGGCAGTTGTCATGTAACAATGTTCCATAGAAGGCCAATGGGCGATTTTGAGAGTCAAGAGGCGGAACCTTCTGATATGTCAGATAATAGACAATCGTACCTATAAGTGTAGTAGGTTTCACAGGGCAGCAGGGCAGATTGATAAGGGGAGTGCTGATTCCCTCAGCTTTAAGAATCTCAGAAACTCCCACAGCTCCTGTGGCACAGGCACCAGGTATTCCGCCGCCTTCCGAGGCGCAGCTTCCGATTGCAATGATGGCTTGGGCTTTTTTAGCAGCTTCGATAAGAGTCTTGCGGAAAGGCTTTCCTCCGACCATGCAGTAGCGATCTTCTTGAGCGGGGGTAGCTCCTTCTACTACGAGAATAAACTTATCTTTAAGGGCTTCTTGATAGGCTTCTTCAGCTATATTTCCAGATCCGGCCATAATAGTTTCATGGTACCGAATTGAGATCATGTCAAGAATCAGTTCGGCTGCTGAGGGATTTAACGTGGCAATTGTTGATTCTGTACATCCGGTGCAGTCCATTCCTTCCAACCAAATTACCGGGGGCTTCTTAATTGCCTGTTCCATTGCTGAAGCTGCTTGGGGTACGAATAGTTCGGGTAATCCAAGCGCGGCTGTAGTTGCTCCAATCAACTTCATGAAGTCACGCCGAGAAACCCCTTTGACCTTGAGTAAATCAAAATTCCCCATAATTAGATGAACACCTCCTGAATATGTCTTGTCCCCTATTGCGTACGGGTAAAAATATAGAAATTCTTTATTATTGACATATATTCGAGATAACCTATTTATTTCCTGCATGTTTTTAATAATTATTCAGAATTAAGCAAAATTTGGATCAAGTAAATATTTTCACAAAAAAGGTTTCTTTCTAAAGACTTGTAGAATAAGGAGTTTGGCGTGTACAATAAGAGAGTTATCAGAATTAGTCTGCAAGATAATTGTTTCTGAACATTATTTAGCCAATCGTAAGACTCCCATTTCTACAAGTGGGAGTGGTAATGTTTAGCCTATGAACGAGTTCAACGATAGAAAATATATATTTAAAAGTAATTGGATGAAGAAATTAGAAAGCTGGAAGAAGGAAATGACCTCTAAAGCCAAGAAAATCTATTTGAATGGAATTGTACAAGGGGTTGGTTTTCGGCCCTTTGTATTTAAACTAGCCGAAGAACTGAACCTCAAAGGATGGGTCAATAATTCAAGTAAGGGAGTGACAATCCATGCAGAGGGAGAAAACATGGATTGTTTCCTTCAGCGTTTAGTTTCCGATTCGCCGCCTTTAGCAAAAATATTAATGGTCCGCACTGAAGAGGCAAACTTTGAAAATTTTTGTTCTTTTCATATTACCCGAAGCGAAGCCCAGCAAGATGCCGATGTCTTAATCTCTCCCGATGTCGCCACATGCCAAGATTGTTTGCATGAGATCTTAGATAAGAACAATCGCCGTTTTGGGTATCCTTTTACCAATTGTACGAATTGCGGACCACGATATACGATTATTCGCGATGTACCTTATGATCGTGCCCAAACAACGATGTCAACGTTTCCAATGTGTGAATCCTGTGCGGCAGAATATCAAGATCCCCGAGACCGGCGTTTTCATGCCCAGCCTGTTGCTTGTGAGGAGTGTGGACCTAAAGTTCAATTGTTGGACAGCTCTGGCCGATTGATTCCGGGGATGGGCGTCGATCAGTTGGTTCAAGGCGGAATTCTAGCTGTTAAAGGTTTAGGCGGGTTTCATCTTGTTTGTGATGCAGGCAACAGAGAGGCGATTGAGCGGTTGCGCCAGCGCAAAGAACGAGGGGCCAAACCTTTCGCCCTCATGGTACGCTCCATAGAAAAGGCGCGCCAGGAAGTCCTGATCGATAAAAAAGAAGAGGAATTGTTACTCAGCCCGGCCGCACCGATAGTGATACTGGAGCGAAATCAAAATCAGGCCAATTTATTGCCGGATAACATTGCTCCCGGCATTCATACCTTAGGGATGATGTTGCCTTATACGCCGATTCATCATCTCCTTTTTAAAGGCCCTTTAGATTTTTTGATTATGACGAGTGCTAATCTCAGCGGACGTCCTTTGATATATACCAATGAAGAGGCCCTAACGTTGCTCAACGGTATTGCGGATTATATTTTAGTCCATGACAGAGATATTTATCATCCTTGTGATGATTCTGTTATCCAACGTATTGGAGGGGAAGCGGTATATTTCCGACGGGCCAGAGGTTATGTGCCTTTGCCCATTTCCTTAACCTCATCTAAGTTAAAAAAGTCAATTTTAGGACTAGGTGGAGATTTAAAGAATGCCTTTTGTCTGGCCGATGATCAGCGGGCTTTTGTAAGCCAGTATCTTGGAGATATGGAGAGTTTCGAGACCATGGAGCGTTTCCAGCAGGAATTGGAATCCTTCCAGCGGGTCGTCAACGTTACTCCTACTGTGATTGCTTATGATCAGCATCCAAATTATCATTCGACAAGATTTGCTCTTGAACAGGAACAACAGCCAAAAATTCCGATTCAGCATCATCATGCGCATTTAGCAAGTGTACTGGGAGAGTGGGAACTATCAGATCCAACCTTGGGAATTATCTGTGACGGAACAGGCTTTGGGGAGGATCGTTGTATCTGGGGCTTTGAAGTTCTCTATGGGAATGCAGCAAGTTATGAACGCAAGGGACATCTTGAATATTTACCGCTGCCAGGAGGTGATGCAGGTGCCAAACATCCTGTGCGCATTGCTTATGCTTACCTAAAAACTCTCCTTACAGGTGAAGAATGGACAAAAACACTGCCTCTTTGGCATTCCCTGCTTCCAAACGAACGTAAGATCTTAGATCGCCAATTGGAAAAGGATATTCAAATTTTTCAGACCTCAAGCGCGGGTCGGCTGTTTGATGCGCTGAGCGGATTATTGGGGATATGTACTGAAGTAACGTACGAAGGACAAGCTGCCATTGAACTAGAGAGTACGGCAACATTGTTTCTCAGACAAGTTAATTCAGGTGGAAAAAATGAAGGGACAGAGGACGTTTCTGAGTATCCTTATGAAATCAGACTTGAAGGCAACGAATATATTCTCGGTGTGGCGCCGCTTTTTCAAGCCATTGTTCATGATTGTCTTCAGGGAGTATCCAGAGGGAAAATTGCCTATCGTTTTCATCTGACTATCGCCGGAGCTATTACAGCACTAGCTATGCAATTTCAACATCATGGGCAGCTTGCTCTTAGTGGAGGGGTGTTCCAAAACAAACTTCTCACTGAGGCTGTCCTGCAAAACTTTAAGGATAAAAACATCAAGGTCATTCGTTCACGCACACTGCCGCCGGGAGACGGCGGGCTGGCCTTCGGACAAGTATTAATTGCAAATGAGGTGTTATAAATGTGTTTAGCCATACCAGCAAAAATTGTCTCAATCGACGGTGTTATTGCTAAAGTGGATATGATGGGGAATGAACGAATAATTAGCATTGACCTGGTACCGGAGGTAAGGATCGGCGAATATGTTTTAGTCCATGCAGGGTTTGCCATTGGGGTAGTCGATGATCAGAGTGCCAAAGAGACAGAAGAATTATTATTGGAGGTTGCCGATGCCTATGCCGAAGGAGAGTAACGATGTTTTAGCAAAGGCGGGAGAGTACTTAGAGGAAATAAAGCGCTTAGCTTCAGAGCCTTTTACAATTATGGAAGTTTGCGGGACTCATACTGTTGCTATTGCTAAAAATGCGCTAAGGGATATACTGCCGCCGACCGTCCGCTTAATTTCCGGTCCCGGGTGTCCCGTTTGTGTAACTGACAGCAGTGATATTGACCGTTACCTGTATCTGGCTGCTCAGCCGAATATGATTACCGTGACGTTTGGCGACATGATCAGGGTCCCCGGCAGTAAAAAGAATCTGCAGGCTTTGAAAGCAGAAGGCGCTGATGTACGTGTTGTTTATTCAACCCAGGATGCTTTGGAAATTGCTCATAAAAACCCGGATAAGGATGTCGTTTTTCTGGGAGTAGGCTTCGAAACAACAGCACCAACTGTTGCTATCAGTTTGGAAATTGCTCAACGTGATGGAATTAATAACTTTAGTGTTTTGTCAATGCATAAAGTTGTCCCTCCTGTTTTAAGATTATTAGCTGAAGATGAGCAACTAGATGTAGATGCTTTTCTGGATCCCGGTCATGTTTGTGCCATTATCGGAACTCAGCCAATCGAGTTTATGGCTAAAGAATTTGGTAAACCGGGAGTCGTGACGGGATTTGAAGCCCTTGACATTTTGGAGGCTATAGTAATGCTGCTTCGGCAACGGGAAGAAGGACGATCGGATATTGAGATTCAATATCGTCGAGTCGCCAAAGCCGAAGGAAATCCTTACGCCCAAACGGTTGTGAAGAGAGTTTTTGAACCAGTGGACGCTTCATGGCGCGGGATGGGCTTAATCCCCGGGAGCGGCTTAGGAATCAGAGAGGAGTTTGGCCCTTGGGATGCAATACGGAAATATTCTTTGCCGGTTTTCCATTCACCGGAAACGCCTGGATGTCAATGCGGTGAAGTTTTGAAAGGCCGGATTTATCCTACACAATGTGCTTTGTTTGGCAAACGCTGTACTCCTCTTAAACCTGTAGGCCCCTGCATGGTCTCTTCGGAAGGATCTTGCGCTGCTTACTACCGATATTCTCAAAGGAGCGACGATTAATGGAACGTATTATGATGGCCCATGGAAGTGGTGGGCGGCTGAGCCATGAATTAATACACAGTCTTTTTCAAAAGTATTTAGGAAATTCATTCTTAGATCAAATGAACGATGCAACGATCGTGCCGGGGCAAGAGCAACTGGCGGTGACGACAGATTCTTTTGTGGTTTCTCCCTTGTTTTTTCGCGGAGGAAATATCGGCAGACTCGCCGTATGCGGGACAGTTAACGACCTGGCGGTAAGCGGTGCAGCACCGAAGTTTTTATCATTAGCGCTGATTTTAGAAGAAGGGTTGCCTTTAGAGGAACTGGAACGCATTATTCAGAGTGTAGCAGATACTGCCAAGGAAGCAGGTATTAGTATTGTCTGCGGGGATACAAAAGTTGTGGAACGCGGAAGTGCCGATAAACTTTTTATAAATACAACGGGTATTGGATATAGTAATAGATATTTTGTTAACCCCCAACAGATCCAGCCCGGCGATGGTATTCTTATTACCGGAACAATTGGGGATCATGAGATCGCCATTCTGTCTGATCGGGAAGGCCTAGAGTTTGAAACGCCTGTAACGAGTGATTGCGCCCCTCTTAATGGGCTTATTGATTCCTTTTTCCAAGTCGGAGTAAAATGTATGCGTGATCCCACTCGCGGCGGAGTTGCAACGACCTTAAATGAGTTAGCGCAGCAAGCAGGTGTGAGTATGCTCCTGAAGGAAGAGTCGTTACCAATTCTTCCGGGGGTAAAAGGGGCCTGCGATATGCTTGGGCTCGACCCCCTTTATCTTGCTAATGAGGGAAAAGCCTTAGTTATTGTTAAGCCTGAGGCGGTCGAATCCGTCCTGCAGGTGATGCATGCTCATCCTTTGGGACATCGGGCAGCTCAAATCGGGGTTGTTCAAGAAGGAAAACCCGGGCTTGTGCTTTTGGAAACTCCTCTGGGAGGAAAGAGAATTGTCGGTATGCTTGAAGGCGAACACCTTCCTCGGATATGTTGACAGGCGGAGGAGGGTACGATGCGTATAGCGGTAATTGATGGGCAAGGCGGCGGAATAGGCAAGCATATTGTTGAACAATTACGAAAGAAAATTCCCGAATTGGAGATATTAGCCTTAGGAACAAACGCCTTAGCTACGGGCGCCATGTTACGTGCCGGGGCAACCGAGGGGGCCTCTGGTGAATCGGCGATTTGCTATAACGCCGATAGAGTAGATCTCATTGTTGGCTCAGCGGCAATAATTATGGTTTATGGGTTGTTGGGGGAAATAACATCGGGGATGGCAGGCGCTATTGCGAAGAGCAAAGCTGACAAGTTACTTATTCCAATTCAACGGGGGAATATTCAATTTGTTGGAGTTCAGCGCATTCCGTTACCCCATTTAATAGAAACTTTGGTTATTGACGTTGAGCGGAGATTTACCAGCGATCAAAACGGCAACTGAGATGTCCTTTGGAATATGATATAGTGGGAGTGTTAAGGGCTTCGGTGACGAAAGTGTCCATAGGACACTTTCGTTATCGAAGCCCCGATGGTTCGCTTTGGCCGACCAAGTTCACTTGACAATGGTGCTCTTTATTGTTAACATTAAATCATAGTAAATTGATATGAATTGAGGTATTTAAAATGCGAGTTGTTAATTCGATTACAGATTTAATTGGTCAGACGCCTTTGGTAAAGCTGCAGCGTATTGTAAAACCGGGGATGGCCAATATTTATGTAAAGGTTGAAGCCTTTAATCCTGGAGGGAGCATTAAAGACAGGATAGCCTTAGAAATGATTATGGATGCCGAAAAGCGAGGAGTACTTAGCTCCGGCGGAACCATCGTAGAGCCAACCAGCGGGAATACTGGAATTGGATTAGCAATGATTGCCGCAGCACGCGGTTATCGTCTGATTGTTGTAATGCCCGAAACGATGAGTGTAGAACGGCGCTTGCTGATGGCGGCTTATGGTGCTGAATTCGTGCTGACTCCGGGCTCAGCAGGCATGAACGGTGCTATCGAAGAGGCAGAACGCCTTATTCGAGAAAATCCGACTTATTTTATGCCCCAACAATTCGAAAATCTTGCCAATCCCGAAGCTCATCGTAAAAGTACTGTTTTGGAACTCATGGAACAGCTTGATAATATTGATGCTTTTGTTGCGGGAATTGGCACCGGGGGGACGATCACAGGGGTTGGCGAAATCTTGAAGGAACATCTTCCCAACGTAAAAATTATTGGTGTAGAACCGGCTTCATCGCCAGTAATATCAGGCGGGAAACCCGGTCCTCACAAAATTCAAGGAATTGGTGCCGGATTTGTACCTAAGGTTTTGAATGCTTCGATCCTGGATCAGATTGTTCCGGTAAGCAATGAGGATGCTTTAGAAACCGCCCGCAAACTCGCCGGTCAAGAAGGACTGTTAGTAGGCATTTCTTCAGGGGCAGCAGTTAGTGCGGCTCTTCAGGCTGCCAGTGAGTTGGGTGAAGGTAAAAACGTAGTAGCTATTGCGCCGGACACTGGAGAACGGTATTTAAGCACTGAACTTTTCGCAAATCGTGGTTAGATTCCAAATGCTCTTGAAAGATGGCCAATTATCAGAAGATTAAAGTCTTTACAAGGGAAATTGCCCTATGCTAAACTATTTAAGCGGACTAGCATAAGGAGGAACACACATGTCAGGACATTCAAAATGGGCAAACATTAAGCATAAAAAAGGCAAAGCAGATGCGCAAAAAGGAAAAATCTTTACGAAGCTTGGGCGGGAAATTGTTGTAGCTTCTCGAGCCTGCGGCGGAGATCTTGGCAATTTTCGCCTCAAGATAGCCGTAGAAAATGCAAAGGCACAAAATGTACCTAATGAAAACATTCAAAGAGCTATTCAAAAAGGAGCAGGCGGCTCCGATGGTGCAACCTATGAAGAACTGCGTTATGAAGGCTATGGTCCCGGAGGCGTTGCAGTCATGGTTGATATTCTCACCGATAACCGTAATCGAACAGCTGCCGAAGTTCGCCATATATTCTCTAAAAATGGCGGAAACATGGGCGAGACCGGCTGCGTTGGCTGGATGTTTGAAGATAAGGGTCAGCTGAGAATTCCCCGAGAAGACCTTAAGTTTTCCGAGGATGATTTAATGATGATCGCCTTAGAAGCCGGTGCGGAGGATTTGGAAGATGATACAGAGGAGTTTGTGATCTACACGTCACCGGAAACTATGGAAGACGTTCGCAAAGCACTTGAAGAGCAGCATATTGTCGTCAGTGAATCAGTTCTGAGTCCAATGGCCCAAAATACCATTGAAATCACAGATGCAGATCAAGCACGAAAGATAGTTCATCTAATGGAAACTCTCGAAGATCACGATGATACTCAAGGGGTATATTCTAATTTTGAATTATCTGAGGCATTGGCAAGCGAAGATTTTTAGAAGTTAGTGGATAAACAGTAAAACGATTAAATTATGTGCCCTCCTGGCAAGACTAAGTAAAAAGGACAATGTCGGGAGGGTTTTTACGTATGTCTCGCTGGAAAACTATAGGTTTGGTACTTATCTTGGGATTAGGTATCGGATGTCTTGTCCCCATGGCGACCACATGGCTGTCAGCTAAAAATTTAGCTGTCCCAAAGGGCTATCTGGAAGACGGTGTCGCTTTAGTATCTGCAAATGCTCCTGAGACAAGGGCATACCATTTTAGTCTTAATAATAATGTGCTCTCTGTTCAGGAAGGAAAGCTTGGAACTGAGGGGAAGGTTATCATAAAGGGTCTGGACGTAAAGACTTGGCCAAAAGCTATGCTGAAAATGGCACCTAAGGTTGAGTTTAATTCTTTGGATGAAGTTCAGTCCTTTATCGATACTGCTAATGAAGATTTATGGAAAGAGTAAAAGCAAAGGCCTTTATTTATTAAGAAGAAAAGGAATCGTACGTCTTCTGTCGAAAATTTATGCTGAAAGGAAGACGCACATGATTATTTTAGGGATTGATCCAGGAACCGCAATTATGGGATATGGTCTTATCGAACAAAAAGGGAATCGCTTGAGGGCGCTGGATTATGCTTGTTGGCGCACCGCTGCTCATACTCCTCTAGCCGAACGTTTACTAATTCTTTATAATCAAATTTTTCCTTATCTTAAGGACCATCAACCCGATCAAATTGTGGTGGAGGAACTCTTTTTCAACCGTAATACGACGACAGCCATCTCTGTCGGACAGGCCCGGGGAATCGTCTTATTAGCGGGGGCTCAACAGAGTATCCCAGTTTATGAATATACTCCCTTGCAAGTCAAACAAGCCGTTGTTGGTTACGGAAGAGCAGACAAGAAACAGGTCCAGCAGATGGTCAAGGGTTTATTAGGCCTGGATGATGTCCCGAAACCTGATGATACCGCGGATGCCTTGGCCTTAGCAATTTGCCACGCGCATAGCTTTGCTTTAGAGCGAAGAATGGAGGATTTCCGATGATAGGAATGCTGCGCGGAACAGTCTGGGAAATCCAAGCAGAACGGTTAGTGCTGGAGGTTCAGGGTGTCGGGTATCTGCTTACAGTACCAAACGGACTGTTAGCCAAAGCGGTTCCGGGACAGAAACTTGTCCTATATACCCATGTCGTTAGGCGTGAGGATGATATAGCGCTTTATGGATTTACATCATTGGGAGAAAAACAGCTTTTTTTAGAGATGCTTAGCGTCTCAGGAATCGGTCCCAAGGCAGCCATATCCTTATTATCCACTTTTGGAGCTGCACAGATTGAAAATGCCATTGTTAGTGAAAATCTTAACCTCTTAACAAAGGTACCGGGGGTAGGCAAGAAAATTGCCCAACGGCTAATTTTAGAACTCAAAGAGAAGTTTAAAGGACTTGCTTTGGCTTCAGAGGAGACCGCCATTGCTGCTGATTTGAACCCCTCACAACATTCTGATGCCCTGCAAACATTACTTGCTCTTGGCTTCGGTCTGGAGGAAGCAAGACGGGCTTTGACCCATGCTGGCAAGGACGGAGGAGAATTAACGACCGAAGAGCAAGTTAAAAAAGCCTTGCGGCTGTTAGCGGGAGGTTAAACTGTAACGGCATGAGAGGAGGGGCACAAAATAGAAGAGCGTTTGGTAGCTCCGCAAGAGCAACTTTCGGATCAAGAAGGGGAAGCCCTGCGTCCCAATCGGATGAAGGAATATATCGGCCAAAAAAAAGTGAAAGATAATCTGAGCATCTTTATCCAGGCTGCAGCGACCCGGGGAGAAGCTTTGGATCACGTCTTATTATATGGACCTCCGGGCCTTGGTAAGACTACCTTAGCTAATATCATTGCTTCGGAAATGGGTGTAAGTATTCGAACGACCTCCGGCCCGGCAATTGAACGGCCCGGTGACTTGGCGGCAATTCTCACAGCCCTGGAGCCGCGCGATGTCTTATTTATTGATGAAATTCATCGTTTAAATAGTTCCACTGAAGAAATCTTATATTCTGCCATGGAGGATGGTTGCTTAGATATCGTGATTGGCAAAGGACCAAGTGCTCGTTCCATTCGCCTGTCTTTACCTCCTTTTACTTTGGTGGGAGCAACGACTCGTGCCGGTCAGTTGACGTCTCCTTTGCGAGACCGTTTTGGAGTAATAAGCCGGCTGGAATTCTATGAAGTAGAAGACTTGAAGAAAATAATCCTGCGGGCCGCAGGTATCTTGAGGTTAGAAATTACGGACGAGGGCGCTGATGAAATAGCTCGTCGTTCACGAGGCACTCCCCGAGTAGGAAACCGCTTGCTCAAGCGAGTCAGGGATTTTGCCTTAGTATGGGAAGACGGGATTGTAACTCAAGCTATCGCCAAAGAAGCTCTCAATCGTTTAGAAGTCGATCCGGTGGGTTTGGATAACATAGACCAAAAGACTTTAAGAACGATCATTGAAGCTTTTGCCGGAGGGCCGGTAGGTATAGATACTTTAGCCTCAACAATAGGCGAAGAGGCTGAGACCTTAGAAGATGTTGTCGAGCCCTTTCTTCTTCAGATGGGTTTTTTGCAGCGTACTCCCCGGGGGAGAATGGCAACAGTGAGGGCTTATCATCATTTTGGTTATTCATTGCCGCAAAAGTTCAGCAGCGAGGAGGGCCCCCAAGGCATATAAGCAAGAGAAATGGGGTAATCTGAACATAGAAGGTGTGTGATGACATGCTCTGGAGTGTTCGGCGTTGGTCCTTTTTGCTGCTGGCAACTTTTCTGCTGCTAATGAATCAGGTTAAGATCTGTCAAGCTCGGGAAATTTCGGTGGAGCTCGTTTGGAAATTTGGACAGGCGGGATGGGTTGAAATTCAAGCTGAACAAGGATTGTATCAAGTTGTCAGCGGAACTATGACGTTAAATTTTCCCAAGGGTTCTAGGCTTGAAGTAGGCTGGGGAGGCTGGAATCCAATTTTGAGAGTTAACGAAAGCGATTTCCAAATCTTCAGAGATACTAAACTGGAGATTAAGGAGAAAGATTCCGGCAGCCTCGTTGTAAGAACTCCGGAAGGTAAGGCTGCAGCTTATCGTGGAAACCTGACTCTGGACTGGCATAAGGATCACTGGAGGCTCGTCAATCAGCTGGACAGTGAAGACTATCTAAAAGGTGTCGTTCCTATTGAGATGAGTAATGCTTGGGCTAAGCGTGGCTTGGAAGGTTTAAAAGCTCAGGCTGTGGCTGCCCGCACCTATCTTGTAAAGCATACTCAAAATCGAAAAGCCATTACAGATTCTCCGGATATTGATCAAGCCTATGCCGGTATGAACGTGGAAGGTGAGGCTTCTCAGGCGGTTGAGGCAACTCGAGGGAAGATCATCGTAGATGTTGACACAGGTCAGCCTATTGAAGCCCTTTATTCGGCTCATAACGGAGGATATTCTGAAGATGCCAAAAATGTCTGGGGAAATGCTGACAATCATAATCTAGCTCATCCTGATCAGTTTTCAGAAGGTATAGGCGGAGCGGCAGACCATTGGCGTTTTATAATTTCTGCACCTCAGCTCGGCTCTGCGTTTGGCTTAGGACCTGTTCAAACCATTAACGTTGAAAAATTCCCTTCAGGCCGAGTTCAAAAAGTGCTGTTAACGGATGAGTTCGGCAGCTCTTTGACGATTTCGGGACGAAAGTTTGTGCAAGCCTTTTACCCTTTTGGCCAAGAAATTCAGGCGAACGCTTTTTTAGGTACGTTATTTGACGTGCATAAAGTTGCTGCGGCGGAAAAGGTCTCTAACTTGAAGGGAATATCATCTGTTCTTGAAATGTTGAATTATAGAAATAATTCTGGTCCGCTGCTCGCGAAAATCATCAGCTCTTCTCTTGGGGTTCGTGCAGATCCTCAGCCCTATGGCGTTTTCATTTTTGAAGGGAGAGGCTGGGGGCATGGCGTAGGGATGTCTCAATGGGGAGCCTATCATATGGCTCAAATGGGATATACTTATGAGGAAATTATCCATTTCTATTATAATAATGTGTTGATAAAAACTAGTGAGGAAAAAAATCTTTGAGTCCACAGTTTTAAGGAGAAGATAGTGTGAATGTTTCGGAGTTCGATTTTGACTTGCCAGAGGAGTTAATTGCTCAGCATCCGGTAGAACCGCGGGATGCATCGCGTTTAATGGTTGTGGATCGGAAGACTGGTTCCATAGAGCATCATACCTTCCGTGATCTCGTTTCCCTTCTAGACTCCGGTGATGTACTGGTACTGAATAATACCCGTGTGATACCTGCACGGTTAATTGGCGAAAAAGTTGATTCACAAGCTAAAATTGAAGTTCTTCTGTTAAAAAGGCTGGAACTTGATGTTTGGGAAGCTTTGGTCAAGCCGGGCAAGCGCTTAAAGGTAGGACAAAAAGTAAGTTTCGGTCATGGTTTGCTAGTAGGTGAGCTTCAGGAAATTTTGGAAAATGGCAATCGGAAGATTCGATTTACATATGCGGGAGTTTTCGAAACCATTTTAGATCAGCTTGGGGAGATGCCTCTGCCCCCATACATTACGGCCCAATTGGAAGATCAAGAACGGTATCAAACGGTTTATGCCAAAGAGCGCGGCTCTGTCGCTGCTCCCACAGCGGGACTGCACTTTACTCCTAAACTTCTTGCTGATCTGCAAGCTAAAGGGGTAGAGATCGTCGAGATTTTACTCCATGTGGGGCTGGGAACCTTTCGTCCCGTTAAAGTTGAAGATGTTCAGGAACATGTTATGCATTCTGAGTATTATCGCGTGGAGACAGAGGCGGCTGAACGAATTAACCGAGCCAAGCAGGACGGCCGGCGTGTCATTGCGGTCGGCACAACCGTTGCCCGGACGTTGGAATCTGTGGGTCACGAGGGAAAAGTAGTTCCGGGTGAGGGGTGGACAGATATATTTATCTACCCTGGATATGAATTTAAGATTGTGGATGCCCTTTTGACGAATTTCCACTTCCCGAAGTCAACGTTAGTGATGTTGGTAAGTGCCTTGGCAGGACGAGACCTTATCTTACATGCCTATAAGATGGCTGTAGACCAGCAATATCGATTCTATAGTTTTGGCGATGCGATGTTTATCCGCTAAGAGAGTTTTAAAGATAATGAGCTTTAGAGATAAAAGGAAGTGAAGGTTTTGGCAGCGGTTCATTTGGAAATTCTTAAAGAAGATTCACGAACAAAAGCACGTTTGGGAACGTTACATACCCCACACGGAGTAATTGATACGCCCGTTTTTATGCCCGTTGGAACGCAAGGGACAGTCAAAGCAATGACTCCGGAAGAGCTTAGGGAGATCGGAGCCGGAATTATTTTAAGTAATACCTATCATCTTTTTTTACGGCCGGGGCAAGAGTTGATCCGGGAAGCCGGCGGACTTCATCGCTTTATGAACTGGGATGGGGCGATTTTAACCGATAGCGGGGGGTTCCAAGTTTTTAGTCTGGGTGATTTGCGCACAATCCAGGAGAGCGGTGTTGAGTTCCGATCTCATATTGACGGCTCACGACAGTTTTTGAGTCCTGAGATTGCGACCCAGGTACAGATGGCAATAGGATCTGATATCGTTATGGCCTTTGATGAATGTGCTCCCTATCCGAGTTCCCACGACTATGTCAAAAATTCCTTAGAAAGGACAACGCGTTGGCTTAAGCGCTGTAAAGAAACGTTAACGACAACAGACAGACAATCGTTATTTGGCATTGTTCAAGGGGGTATGTATGAGGACCTGCGCCGCCAAAGTGCAGCAGAAGTCACAGAACTGGATCTCCCGGGGTATGCCATAGGGGGGCTAAGTGTGGGAGAACCAAAGGAAATCATGTATGAGGTTTTGGATTACACGGTCCCTCTGCTGCCGCGGGAAAAACCTCGTTACCTTATGGGAGTTGGGTCGCCGGATGCAATTATTGAGGGAGTTATGCGAGGCGTGGATATGTTTGATTGTGTACTCCCGACACGTATTGCCAGGAATGGGACAGCCATGACCCGCTATGGAAAAGTTATTGTGCGCAATGCCGGTTCTGCCCATGATTTTGGCCCTATTGACCCAACCTGTGATTGCTATACATGTCGAAATTATTCCCGGGCTTATGTCAGGCATTTGCTTAAAGCTGAAGAAATTTTAGGACTTCGCTTGATGACCATTCACAATTTGAGGTATCTCCAAAACCTAATGCGCGAAATCAGAGAGGCTATTCGAGAAGACCGTTTACCAGAATATCGGCAAAAGTGTTTCGCGGATTATGGCTACGAGTTTGATTAAGTATTTCCTGGGAGAAAGTTTCTATATGGTATTAATGAGCAGGATTTTTGCCATAGCATGGGGAATATGTGCAAAGAATAAATTAAGGGGGATTTAAATATGTCTCAGCAGAACATGTCTTTAGTTCTATACTTTGTGGTCTTTTTCGGGATAATGTATTTTCTTATGATTAGGCCGCAGCAAAAGCAAGCCAAACAACGTCAGGCGCTTCTCAATGGGATGCGTGTAAAGGATCGTGTTTTAACGTCCGGAGGAATTTACGGCAAAATCACAAAGGTTAAAGACAATTCCGTAATGCTGCAAATTGCGGACAAAGTAGAGATTGAAGTAGCTAAATCAGGGATAACCAGTGTTGAGAACCGGGATATCACCGCCGAGGATGCTAAAAAGAATGGCAAAAAAAATGACAAAAATGACAAGAACAGCAAAAGCGACAAGAATAATCAGAATGACAATGGCATTAATCTGGAAAAGGAAGATTCTCAGTCGAATTCTAAGCAGGAAAACACCTAAGACTTTTTAACGTTTTAGGGTATACTAATAATTGTGAATAGGTAATTAGAACAATTGTATAAAAGCAAGTGGTACTTTCTCCACTTGTTTTTTACTACTATGCTGCTGAGGCGATTATTAACCTATGACTTGGCATCGGCTAAGTATACTCATTTTCTAGGCGGCAGGAGGAGTTCGTTTTGCAAAAAGTGACCTTACAAGATATTAAAGGGGACCCCTATGTACATAGTTTAATTGAAGCAGGAAACCGACATCTTGCGGCAATTGGCTATACGGAACATGGCCTCAGGCATGTCGGTCTGGTTTCTCATATCGCTTCGAATATCTTAGAAAAAATGGAACATACTGAACGAGAGTGTGAATTAGCGGCTATTGCCGGTTATCTTCATGACATCGGAAACGCGGTCAATCGAGTATCTCATGCGCAGACAGGGGCGATTCTGGCTGCAGGCATTTTGGAACGACACGGTATGCATCCTGAAGAAATTGCTCTGATTATTGGGGCGATTGGCAACCACGATGAGACTGACGGGAATCCGGTCAATTGTATTTCGGCCGCCTTGATTTTAGCGGATAAATCAGATGTACATCGCTCCCGCGTCCGCAATTTGGATCTGGTTACCTTTGACATTCATGACAGAGTCAACTATGCAGTTGAAAAGTCATTCTTGCGTGTTTATCCGAAAGAACGAGTTGCTCTGGAACTTACCATTGATACTGAGATCTGCCCTGTTATGGAGTATTTTGAAATCTTTTTAGCCCGAATGTTACTGTGTCGTAAAGCTGCCGGATTTCTCGGAACGAAGTTTGAATTGAAAATTAATGAGGTAAAATTACTGTAATATTACCAGAAGTCCATGCTGTTTCATCTCGGATTGACATTGGAATCCTGAACGTTTTATAATGAGGATTGGCATGGGCAAGTCCCATTCATATTAAAAGGGAGGAAAGCTGATGAAACGGGGAAACATCATCAAACTCGTAACGCTGGTGCTTATAGTAGCTGCGGCAGTTGCTCTATCCATAAAACCCCTTGTGGATCCCAGTAAGGGCATCCCATTGGGACTTGACCTGCGCGGTGGAGTTCACTTGGTTTTACAAGCCGAGCCTAATAAAAGCGGGGCACCAATTACAAATGATGATATGGATAAGGCAAAGGCGATTATCTCCAAGCGGGTTAACGATCTTGGAGTATCAGAGCCTGTTATCCAGACAGACTATAACAACAAACGTTTAGTATTAGATTTAGCCGGGGTTTCCGATCCTGATCAGGCAGTTAATGTCCTGAAAACTACGGCACAGTTAACCTTTAAAGATCCTAAAGGCAACATAGTTTTGCAAGGTGCTGAACTTACCGATGCTAAAGCAGGTCAAGATCAAAGCGGAACGGGAGGGTACGTTGTTAACCTGACCTTTTCTTCCGACGGAGCTAAAAAATTTGCGGATTTAACTACAAAGTATATAGGCCAAAGGATTGGGATTTATCTTGACGACAAATTGTTAACTGATCCGACAGTTAATGTACCGATTACGAATGGCCAGGCAGAGATTACCGGATATTCAACGCTTCAAGCTGCCGCTAATGATGCGGTGCTGATGCGTTCGGGCTCACTGCCTGTTAGTATGACGATTACAGAGAAACATCAGGTAGGAGCATCTTTAGGAATTGACTCTTTACACAAAAGTATTCAAGCAGGAATTTACGGTTTAGTCTTTATTTTCCTGTTTATGCTTGCGTTTTATCGTCTGCCTGGAGTTGTGGCGGATTTTTCCTTGGTTGTCTACGGACTCATTGTCCTCTGGGTTTTCTGGATGTTTCGAGTTGTTCTTACCCTGCCAGGAATAGCCGGGTTCATTCTTTCGATAGGGATGGCTGTTGATTTTAATATTATTATCTACGAAAGAGTTAAGGAAGAAGTTCGTGCCGGAAAATCTCTGCGAGCTGGTGTTGAGTCAGGTTTCAGCCGTGCCTTCATCACAGTTATTGATGCTCACGTTACGACATTGATCGCTGCTTTGACCTTATATTACTTTGGCACAGGGACTATTAAAGGATTTGCCCTTACTCTGGGAGTTGGTATTGTTGCCAGTTTGTTTACCGCACTTACCTTTACACGTTTAGTGTTACGTTTAATTGTTGGGATAAGCGCAAAATTAAATCCGGCATGGTTTGGCGTTAGGAGGGATGTATAATGGAAAAAGGACATCCGGCAACTTATGAAGAAGTTCAGAAAATACATCCACTCTACTTTAATATCGTTAAAAAACGTTATTGGTGGTTTGCACTTTCCCTGTTAGTTATTGTCCCAGGAATCATTTCTCTCTTTATTCACGGCTTAAACTTGGGCATTGATTTCAAGGGCGGAACAATGATTGAAGCAAACTTTACTAAAGCTGTGACTCAAAGTGCTATTACCGATACTATGAAATCCGTCGGTCTTAGCGGTGAAGTTCAATTATCCAATGGAAATAAATCAGTTCTGATTAGAACCGAAGCTCTTCAACAAGAGAAGCAGACTCAATTAATGACGGCTTTGCAGAAGAAGGTTGCGGATTACGATAAAAAGACGCTGCAAGTTGATGAAGTTGGACCGTCCATGGGACAAGAACTTACCCGCAATGCTTTTTGGTCTTTACTCATTGCCATGGGGTTAATGATAGCCTATATATCCTTTAGATTTCAGTTTGTCTTTGCTATATCGGGGATTATTGCTTTGCTGCATGATGTCTTAGTCGTTGTCGGCCTGTTTTCACTGTTTCAATGGCAAATCGATTCGACGTTTGTGGCAGCAATCCTGACGATTTTCGGATACTCTATTAATGATACGGTGGTTATCTTCGATCGGATTCGTGAGAACGAAACTCGGATGAGACGCGGAGACAGCTATGAGGATATGGTTGATAAGTCTGTTTGGCAAACCATGCGCCGCTCTGTAAATACGGTTGTAACCGTTTTAATTGCCTTGTTCTCTGTATTTATCTTAGGTGGGGAATCAACAAAAGTTTTCTCTCTGGCCATGTTGATCGGGGTATTCAGCGGAGCTTATTCCTCAATTTTTAATGCGAGCCAAATACTCGTTGAAATCAAAACTCACATGAAAAAGCCGACTAAAGGCGGTAAAGCTGTTCGCGCCTAAATGCAATCAATCGAGAATAAGAAAACGACCTTAAGAATTAGTCTTAGGGTCGTTTTTTTATACTGTCAGGAAGCGTAGTGGCCCCGATGTTCAGCTTTAGCGTAACGAGTTCACTGGAGGAGTTTGAAATAAGACTAATTATGGCAAACTATACAGGAATAAACTAAAGTTGTTTTTTGGAGAGACGCGATGTTCAAGAAAACCATTGGACCGTTAATCTTAATTGTTCTGATACTAATTTCCAGCGGCTGTACTTTTAAAAAGCCAGCCTTAAACACCACTAAGGTTCAGGCCTCAAATTCTTCCGCTTTGAGCGTCGATTTAATGCCATCCTCGAATTTATCTCAAACTCCGCAGGATAAAAGAGTTGGTACGCCTCCCCGATATATACGCATTCTTTATTATCATTCTGTTATGAGAGAGGCAAATAACGAAGTAAGAATGCCACCAGAACAATTTGAAGCCCAGATTGTCTATTTACATGATCATGGCTATCATAGCATAACCTTAAATCAATTATATAAATCTCTTTATCAAAGAGGCGCTCTTCCTGAGAAGCCATTTGTGATTACCTTTGACGATGGATATGAGGATAATTATCAAACGGCATATCCTATTTTAAAGAAGTATGGGTATGCGGCTACGGTCTTTATGATATCAGGTTATATTAATGGGAAGGGTTTTTTGACTTGGCCCCAGCTTAAAGAGCTTGCAGTTAATGGCTGGGATATAGCGGACCACACTAGGGATCACACCTACCTGACAAAATTGTCTCCCTTGAAAATTTTAAGCGAGCTGGAAAGTTCCAAGAAAGCTCTAGAAAAGGGATTAGGCCATTCCGTCGATTATTTTGCCTATCCTTTTGGAGATTTCAATAATACGGTAGTTCGAGCAGTGAAAAAAGCGGGGTATCTCATGGCTTTTACTACTCTTCGCGGATGGGCCGATTCTAATACAGATGCTTATCATGTTCATAGAGTATACTGTTATGCAAATATGGGAATGAAGGAGTTTATTCATCGTCTGCAAAATCCGAACTATTAAATACATGCCTTAAATGCACTTCAGAACTTTTGAAGGGCATTTTTATTTTGAAATAAAAAGTAATACAGTTAAATATTAACAATTCTTGCTCTGCAGCATATTTTAAAGTGAGCCCAGAAATAAACGTTTCAAGTAGGAGGTAGTTAGTATGGCATTTGGAGCAGGTCCTGTTGATGGTGTTGACGGAGTTGTATGCACACCTAATTTCTTACCAGGTATTGCTGTTGTAGTTGTGATTATTCTTCTCTTAATCGCAATGGGTATTGTGTTTTAATATTTCTTTTGAATGAATAAGGAGGGTTATGTAATGTACGGATATGGTGCTGCTGGATATGGAGCTGGATGTTGTGCGCCCGTAGCTCCTGTAAGAGTTGGCTACGGGGTTGGTGTTGGCATTATAGCTATTGCAATTCTTATTCTTATCGCGCTGGGAGTTATATTCTAAACTAGAATTTTAATATAAAGAGATTGAAGGAGGTTTTAAAAATGGCTTTTGGAGCAGCTGGAGTTGGATGTGGAACTGGTGTTGGTGTTGGAGCAGGTATTGGAATCGTCGTTGTCATCATTCTTTTGCTTATCGCCTTAGGTATTGTATTCTAAGTAAAACAAGTTCGGAGGTGATTTAATGTACGGTTATGGTTTTGGTAGTTGTGTAGGAGTTGGAATCATTGCTATCGCAGTCTTAATTTTAATTGCTTTAGGAGTTATCTTCTAAGTTAAGATAGATTAGGTGATCAAATTATAAAAAATAAGGTCAGAAGAGAAGGGTGTAACATGATCGTTATACTCTTCTCCTGTTTGTGCACTAACTATAAGACTAAGGTACCGACCAGCTAACTATTGCGCTAAATATAGAAATGGATTAGATTGGATAAAATCGGCCATACTAGCAGCAAAGAAAGGTCGGGGGCGAGCGGGTGAATGAGATTCATTCAGTTAGTTATAGTTGAGGTCCTTTTTCTTTTTTCTGCAGGATTAATTTTTTTTGGAGGAATACGAGGAACTGTGGCCGCTGTAGCTGTCCTTTCAATAGTAAACTCAGCGGTACATTCACTAGGACAATTCTGGCATTGGGAAATCCCATTGCTTTTTGGCGGAGTTTTTGGCGTTTTGTCACTGCTTATTCTTGGGAAAATAACCAGCAGAACCAAAGTTGTCAGCGGTTTAGTTGGGGGATTAATTGGCTTGGTCGTCTTTGGAGCATTTTTGACGCCGGTGGCGGCAATTTTTATCTGGATTCTTGTAGCAGGGATGGGATTAGTCCCGAAAAATGACAGCCGACATTTTCTCTGGGGCTTTGCCCCGACAATCATGCGCATAATTCTTGGTATTGGCGGAATTATATTTGGAAATTTTATGACTTTGTAGAAAAATTGGTCATAGAATATTAATAAAATGCTTGCTATAAGTTGCACTATTTGGTATTCTTAACATATACTGAAATTGTCAGGCATTATAGCTGGGCTCGCTAAGGTTGGGGCAGCGGAGAAATCCGTGGGACTTCTTTTAATTAAGAAGTCCCATTTCTTTATAAGTTCTTAGGGCAAGTTGAGGGGATTTGCCGGAAAGCGAGGACAAACATAGTGAATGCAAAGACGCAGGTTGCAACTTTGTCAGTAGTATCAAATACCTTTCTTACTATAGCAAAAGTAATTATTGGCTTAATGGGTGGGTCAATAAGCATTTTATCCGATGGTATTCATTCAGGGATTGATCTGATTGCTGCAGTTATTGCTCTTTTTGCAGTAAGACAATCCGAGAAGCCTGCCGATTCACGTCATGCCTATGGGCATGGAAAAATTGAAAATGTTTCAGGTACTATTGAAGCGCTTTTGATTTTCGTGGCAGCCATTATGATTATTGTTGAAGCAATCCAGAAAGCTTACTTAATTTGGGCTGGCGGCAGCTTAGCCCTTGATAATTTAGGGATAGGTCTCGTTATAATGGGGTTATCGGCACTTATTAATTTCTTTGTATCGGCTCAGTTAATGAGAGTTGCTAAGCGAACTGATTCCGTCGCCTTAGAAGCAGATTCCCTGCATTTACGAACGGATGTGTATACATCGGCGGGTGTTTTCTGTGGGCTTTTACTCATGAAGATTACCGGTTGGTTAATCTTAGATCCTATAGTGGCCTTGGGAGTCGCGCTGCTGATAATTAAGGCTTCCTTCGACTTAACGAAAGAAGCATTTTCCCCACTTGTTGACGTCAGTTTACCTGAGACAGAGCGAGAGATCATATCCGAAGTTTTGAGACTTCATGACGAGGAATTCGTGGAATTTCATAAATTAAGAACACGCAAGGCGGGCGCCGAAAGACATGTCGATTTACATTTAGTTGTCCCGAAATATACTACTGTGGTTGACGTTCATGATCTTTGTGATCGGATAGAAGAAGAAATTAATAATAAACTTCAGGGTACTCATGTTCTGATTCACGCAGAGCCATGCAGCAACCGGGAAGAGCAATGCCCTCTTGAAGATGGTACAAGTCATACCTGCCAACATTGCCAGAAACCAAAGGGTAAATTATAATGGTAATCTAGGGGGTATAATGTGAAACGAATATGGGCATTGAAATCGACACCAGAGCATATGGCAAAAATCATCAGCAAATCACTTTGTCTTTCGACTATCGTTTCAGATATTCTCGCTCAAAGGAAACTTCGAGATCCTGAGAACGTTATTGAATTTTTGCATCCAACAGTTTTAAGTTTAGCTTCGCCTTTCTGTTTTCGGCATATGGAGCAAGTTATAGAACGTATGACCTTGGCTTTAAAAAAGCAAGAAAAGGTACTGGTCTATGGAGACTATGATGTTGATGGTGTTACCAGTACCGCTTTATTATACAAAGTACTGACGGATCTTGGCTTTCAGGCCGTAGCCTATATTCCTCACCGACAAGATGAGGGGTACGGTTTGCATGAAGAGGCAATTAGACGAGCAGCCAAAGCAAATGTTAAGGTCATTATCACCGTCGATTGCGGCGTGACAGCAGTTTCTGAAGTAACGATTGCCCGGGAACTGAATATTGATGTTATTATTACAGATCATCATGAGCCGCCTGAGCTTTTGCCGGAAGCCTACGCGATATTAAATCCTAAGATTGCTGATTCGGGTTATCCCTTTCGTGATCTTGCCGGTGTGGGCGTTGCTTTCAAATTAGCTCAGGCTCTTATTCAGTCTTTAGGGAATGGCGGCACAGAATACCAAACCGAAAGAAATCTTCTTGATCTGGCAGCTCTAGGAACAATTGCCGATTTAGTGCCTTTGATCGGTGAAAACCGGGTCTTTGTCTATCATGGCCTACGCCAAATGGAAAAGACTCGTCACCCGGGGTTAGACGCTCTGCTCGAAGAATGCGGTCTTAGGAACAAACCTCTTAAGGCCGGGCAAATAGGGTTCATGGTAGCGCCAAGGATTAATGCCGTGGGCCGTATGGATAGTGCCCGCGAAGGGCTTGAACTCCTCTTGACAGATGATTCAGCAAGAGCAGCAGAGCTGGCACGTTTGTTGACGAAGGAAAATCAAGCAAGGCAAGATACTGAGAAAGAGATTTTGACTGAAGCGATTGCTATGCTTGAGAAGGAACCGCTGCCTAGAGTTATTGTACTTTCGTCCGATCATTGGCATCATGGAGTGATTGGGATTGTTGCATCTCGTTTAGTGGAACGTTATTATCGGCCGGTATTTATGATCTCAGAAGAAGGAACGGAAGCTAAAGGGTCGGCCCGAGGGATTCCTGGCTATCCGGTATTGGAACAATTAAAGACTCAGGCTGATTTATTAATTAAGTTTGGAGGACATAGCGCGGCTGCGGGGTTTTCTCTTTTAACAGATAATATTCCAGGTCTGAGGGAAGGACTTAATCAACAAGCTAAAGCCTTTGAAGAATCACTTTTTCAAGAGGTTTTACAGATTGATCGCAAGGTCTCCCTTGATGAGGTTTCCTCTGAACTGCTTCATGAACTTGAGCAATTAGGCCCTTTTGGCTTTGGTAATCCCGGTCCGATTCTAGCAGTGCAGGGACTAGAAGTTTATTCCTTGAATGCAGTAGGCAAAGAACGAAATCATTTAAAATTTCGTTTTGGAAATCATGGTGAATACGAGGGAATTGCCTTTCGCTTAGGCGACAGGATCTCTGAATTATCACACTCACCCAGGCTGGATGCGGCCTTTAGCTTGGATTGGAACACATTTCAAGGTCTCGACAAAGTGCAGTTAATGATCAAGGACATCTTGCCGAAGGCAGATTTGGTTAAGGATGATTCTGACGGTTTTGTTGAGAGTGATGAAAACCAGGTTGGGGAACAAATTGCTGTTGCTCAGGAAAGTGATGATATTCTCTGGATGAACTGGGAAGATTTCTTTCCTGATGCATGGTCAGCGGAGGAGAGAAGACAAATTTGGCTATGGGATGCTTTACAGAACGAATCTCAATGTCAACCTTGGGAGGACTCCTTAATCCTGAAGTATTTCCCTTCAGCTCCAAAGCATGAACAATCGCCTTCCCAAGCTGATCTGAACAATTTGAGAGTAAATGATGGCTTGGGTTTAATCCTTGGCCTTCCGCTCTCAGAAGAGGAATTTGAAGCAGCAATTAAAAAACTGCACGAACTGGGGATCTATCAAATAGTCGTCGTTGGCAGTCAAGAAATTCAAGAAGAATGGGTACGAAAACGATGCCGACATTTAACACGTGACGAACTGATTCAGTTTTATCGGGAACTTAGAAGTTTGGCACAGGAACGAAACCCTTTTGAAGTTTACATTGACTCGGAAGTTAAGCAGGGTCTGAGGATAGCTCTTAAAATCTTTGAGGAATTGGGGCTTATTCGCTGCCTTGGCGGAAGCGAAAAAATTACCTTAGAGTTGATACCGATTAACATCAAATTGGATCTTGATACTTCGATTCGTTATCGATATAGTAAACAACGGTATGAGCAAGCTATAAACTTTCAAAGAGCACTTATAGAAAAAATAAAAATTTGAGGCGAAAAAAATTAAAAATTTGAGGCGAAATTGATAAGGAAGGACGGCAAAATTATGAATTTTAGTGAACACATCCGTGTCATAGCAGATTTTCCCAAGGAAGGTATTTCGTATAAAGATATTACGACACTCCTTAAAGAGGGCGGCGTTTATCGGGCAGCTGTTAACGAAATGGTTGAAAGAATTAAGCCGTGGAAGCCCGATGTGATTGTCGGTCCCGAGGCGCGGGGATTTTTGCTGGGCGCACCTGTCGCTTATGCCTTAGGGATAGGCTTCGTCCCCGTAAGAAAACCAGGAAAACTGCCGTCCCAAACCATTAGCGAAACCTATGCTCTGGAGTATGGATCCGATACCTTGGAGGTCCATGCGGATGCAATTCATTCAGGTGAACGAATCGTTATTGTTGACGATTTGCTTGCTACCGGCGGAACTATGTCTGCTACGGCAAATTTAATTACCAAAATCGGCGCCGAAGTTGCGGGTATGGGTTTCCTGATTGAACTTACTTTTTTAAAGGGACGTCAAAAATTAGTGGATTATCCAATTTTCTCTTTGGTTGAATATCAAGAGTAACTTGCTTCTAAGAGAGGAGTTCCCCTATGTCCTTCGCGGAATTATGGATAAAACTACAAAAGACGACTCCACAAGCTCGCCTGGCTATTGTGGACAAGGCCTATCGATTTGCTGAGAAGGCTCATCGCAACCAACTTCGCAACTCTGGAGAAGATTATATCCTGCATCCTCTGGAAGTCGCACAGATTTTGGCAGATCTAGAAATGGACGAGGCAACGATTGCCGCCGCCTTGCTTCATGATGTGGTGGAAGATACGGAGTACACCATCGCAGATATCGAGAAAGAATTTGGCTCGGAAATTGCTTTATTAGTCGACGGAGTCACAAAACTTGGAAGAATTGCCTATAAAAGCAAAGTAGAACAACAAGTTGAGAATCTGCGCAAAATGTTTCTGGCTATGGCCAAAGATATCCGCGTTATTCTCATCAAACTTGGCGATCGCCTGCATAATATGCGCACCTTGAAATATCATTCTGTGGAAAAGCAAAAAGAAATTGCTCAGGAAACCTTGGAGATATTTGCCCCCTTGGCCAATCGTCTGGGAATTTTTAGAATTAAATGGGAGCTGGAAGATCTTTCCTTCCGTTATCTTAAGCCCCAAGAATATTATGATTTAGTGGAAAAGATCGCCTTAAAGCGACGTGAACGGGAAGCTTATATTAATGAAGTCATTGTGCAGATGCGAAAACGTTTAACCGAAGTTGAGATTTATGCCGATATAGCGGGACGTCCGAAACATTTTTACAGTATTTACCGTAAAATGATTACCCAGCATAAAGAATTAAGTGAAATCTACGATTTAATGGCTATTCGAGTCATTGTGGAGACTGTCAATGATTGTTACGGAGCTTTAGGTATTATTCACACCCTTTGGAAACCCATTCCCGGCCGTTTTAAAGATTATATTGCTATGCCCAAACCCAATATGTATCAATCTCTCCATACCACCTTAATAGGTGAGCATGGCGAGCCTTTTGAAATTCAGATACGAACCTGCGAAATGCATCGTACCTCCGAGTATGGTATTGCTGCTCATTGGAAATATAAAGAAGCAAGCAACAAAGATTGTGCCAGCAGCGCTGGAAGCAGGTCAGCGGCCAGTGTCAATTTCGAGCAAAAGCTGTCCTGGCTGAGGCAGCTTCTGGAATGGCAGCATGAATCCAGGGATGCTGGGGAATTTATGGAATCCTTAAAGATCGATCTATTCGCTGATACCGTTTTTGTCTTTACGCCCAAAGGAGATGTCGTAGAACTGCCAGCCGATTCCTGCCCTGTGGATTTTGCTTATCGAGTGCATACCGATGTGGGACATCGCTGTGTTGGAGCAAAGATCAACGGCCGGATAGTTCCTCTAGATACGAAGCTGACTAACGGAGATATCATAGAAATTCTTACCTCAAAGCAAGGGGGATGTCCAAGCAGGGATTGGTTGTCCTTTGTCAAAACGTCGCAGGCGAAGAACAGAATTCGTCAGTGGTTTAAGAAGGAACAGCGTGAGGACAACATTATTCGCGGCCGCGAAAATTTGGAAAGAGAAGTCCGTAAACTCGGTCTGGATCCTTCAGAAGTCTTGAAGCCGGAGAGCCTTTTAGCCATAGGCAAGAGTCAGAATTTGGTGGGTATTGATGACTTATATGCCTCCATCGGTGACGGGGTGTTGACTCCTAATAAGGTTTTGATGCGCCTGCGTGAAGATTTAACCAAAGATGAACGAGAAAAGCTGCAATTAGCTGCGTTGCAGCAAAGTGAAGGCAAAACTCCTTCTCAGAGTCATTATGGCAAAGCTTCCCATGGTGTTATGGTCAAAGGTGTTGACAATGTCTTAGTGCGTTTTTCCCGCTGTTGTAATCCATTGCCGGGTGATGCAATCATTGGTTATATAACCCGCGGACGCGGAGTTTCCATTCATCGGCAAGACTGCAGCAACATATTGAATCACTCTCAAGAGGAGCGGGATCGGGTCGTTGAGGTTGTCTGGGCCGAACAGGTAGATTCTACCTATCCTGTGGATATTAAGATCCATGGGCTGGATAAACCGCGGTTGGTAACAGAAATTATGAATACTGTCTTAGACACCAGGACTCATATCCTGGGAATTAATGCTCGAGTAGGCCGGGATAATATGGCTCATATTCAGCTGCGGGTAGAGATACGCAATCTTGAACAGCTGAAAATGGTGATGCACAAAATTCGCAAGATCAAAGACATTACAGATGTCGAGCGGATTCACTCAGGAGGAAAGTAACATGCGTAGTGTTGTCCAGCGTGTTAAACGCGCCTCGGTAAAAGTGTTGGGAGAAACAGTCGGGGAAATTTCTGCAGGGCTTTTGGTTTTATTAGGTGTAGGGTTAAAGGACCAAGAAGCGGACATTGCCTGGATGGTAGATAAACTCAGCGGGCTGAGGATATTTGAAGATTCGGCTGGCAAGATGAATCGTTCCCTTTTGGATGCAGGAGGAGAAATTTTGTTAGTTTCCCAGTTTACGCTCTACGGGGATTGTCGAAGCGGAAAACGGCCAAGCTTTACGGCCGCTTCCCCGCCTGAAAGGGCGAAGATTATTTTTGAGCAAGCTAAAGAAGGGCTTCGCAACAAAGGATTACACGTAGAAACCGGTGTATTCCAGGCAGAAATGGACGTTGAATTAGTTAATGACGGACCGGTGACGATTCTTTTGGACAGTGAGAAAACGTTCTAAAGGAGGCTTAACAATGATTGATGGACGTGCGGTGGGGCTCATGGGGGCAAATTGTTATCTCTATGCTTGTATGGAAAGCAAGAAAGCCGTATTGATCGATCCAGGAGCTGATGGAAAAATGATTCATCGTTGGGTTACGGATAAAGGTCTTCATATCGACTATATCTTATTAACCCATGGGCATGTGGATCACATTGGAGCTGTCGATGAATTAAGGACCCTGCTGGGAGATGTCCAGGTAGGGATACATCCAGGAGATGCTGAAATGCTCACTGATGGCCGAAAAAACCTCTCCAGTTATTTTGGCCCTGGGATAGTTCTCAAAAGTGCTGATTTCCTTTTGGAAGATGGACAGGAAATTTCAGTGGGCAAAGAACGGTTGAAAGTGTTACATACTCCCGGTCATTCTCCCGGAGGGGTATGCCTTTGGAGTTCGGAAGGATTGTTCAGCGGAGATACTCTTTTTGCCGGATCCATTGGACGAACTGATTTCCCGGGTGGTTCCATGGAATTGCTCATTCGTGGGATCAAAGAAAAACTCTTCACTCTTCCTGACAATACCAGAGTATTGCCCGGACATGGCGAAGAGACAAGTATCGGGGAAGAAAAACGCGATAATCCTTATTTAACGTAATCTTCTCAAAGAGTGTTGCATAACAGCAGAACAGTCTGCACATTGACAAATAGCAATTATTTGTTAAAATAGTGGATAAACTATTATGTATACATTATGTTGAAGTATTTCTATTCATCAAGACCGCTTGGAAGCTATGGCGTATAACTTTCTACAGGGAGGGCTAGCGTGACTGGAACTAGCCTGAGAGATACGTGATAGGACAGCCAAGCGGGAGTAGCTGATACTGCGGATGGTCTCGTTAACGACTAAAAAGTGGGCGGATAAATTCCGTCAATAAGGGTGGCACCACGAGAAGTTCTCGTCCCTTGCTCAAAGCAAGGAACGAGAACTTTTTATAATCCTATAGCCTATATTATTTCCTAAGGAGGAACGACCATGGCGATTCAACGACCAAAAGGAACTCAGGACTTGCTGCCGGGGACCGTCGAACAGTGGCAATACCTCGAAGAAACAATTCGGAAGGTCTGTCGGGACTATGGGTATGAAGAAATTCGAACGCCAATTTTCGAGGCAACGGAACTTTTTCAGCGAGGAGTAGGTCAAACAACAGATATTGTAAAAAAAGAAATGTATACTTTTTTAGACAAGGGAGACCGGTCGATGACCTTACGACCGGAGGGTACGGCTTCTGTCTGCCGGGCCTATGTTGAGGACAAGCTTTATGGTCAATCGCAGCCGGTTAAGCTTTATTACAGTGGGCCAATGTTCCGCTATGAGCGGCCTCAAAGCGGACGATTTCGCCAGTTTCATCAATTTGGAGTGGAAGTCTTAGGCGCCGATCAACCTATCGTTGATGCTGAAGTCATTTGTTTAGTTTGGGATTTGTATCAACGGCTCGGATTAAAAGGTTTGGAAGTTCATCTTAATTCAGTAGGATGTCCAACCTGCCGAGCTGCTCATCGGGAGCAATTGCAAAGGTTCTTGACGACCCGCAAGTCTGAATTGTGTCAGGACTGCCAGGAACGTTATGAACGAAATCCTTTGCGGATTTTGGATTGCAAAAATCCTAATTGTCAAGCGGTAACTGAAGGAGCGCCAACGACTTTAGATACCCTTTGTGATGACTGCCGAAGTCATTTCGAAAAAGTATTAAGTTTATTATCTGGGGCTGGAGTAGCCTATAGGGTTGACCCTCGTTTGGTTAGAGGGCTTGATTATTACACTAAAACGGCTTTTGAAGTCATGGTGGAGGAAATCGGGGCCCAGAGCGCTATCTGCGGAGGAGGACGTTATGACGGCCTTGTGGAAGAAATTGGAGGACCGGCCACTCCGGGCATCGGTTTTGCAATGGGATTAGAGCGGGTCTTAGCAGCTCTTCAAGTACAGGGTAAATTCCCTGACCCGAAGCCGAAACTTTTTGCTATGCTTATTGCTTTAGGAGATAAGGCTCAAAACGAAGGGTTCACGATGATGAATGCTTTACGCGGAAAAGGAGTTCCGGTACGCATGGATCTCCTGGGCCGCAGCTTAAAAGCGCAGTTAAAAGCTGCCAATCGTGAAGGAGCAGAGTTTGCTCTTATTTTGGGAGAAGAGGAGTTGGAACGACAGGTTCTTCTTCTTAGAGATTTAAACTCAGGAGAGCAAACCGAAGTTCCTTTGTCTAAAGCCATTGAAGTCATTTATATGAAGCATCGGAGAGGAGTTTAAGTAATGACAGTATTTTCGGAACGTGTTCCCAATGGTGAGTTGGATTTGAACCGAATGGGTGATGAGGTACGATTGTTAGGCTGGGTCCAGCGTCGTCGTGACCATGGCGGTTTAATATTTGTTGATCTTCGAGATCGCTCAGGTCTAGTTCAGGTTGTTTTTGATCCAGAAAAGATGGAAGACAGTTTTAGTTTGGCCGAAAGCCTTCGCTCGGAGTATGTTGTCTCCATCTTAGGGCAAGTGATTGCCCGTCCCGAAGGAATGATAAATCCTAATTTAGCCACAGGTAAAATTGAAGTTGTCGCTAAAAAACTGGAAGTTTTAAATGGAGCCAAAACGCCGCCCTTTTATCTTATCGATCGGGTCGATGTCGATGAAACTGTGCGTTTGAAATACCGTTATCTTGATTTGCGCCGTCCGGAAATGCAGGCTGTATTTAAAACACGGCACAAAGTAACTCAAATCATGCGCAACTTTTTTGACAGCCAGGGTTTTTATGAAATTGAGACACCAATGCTTGTTAACTCATCACCTGAAGGTGCCAGAGATTACCTTGTTCCCAGCCGCGTTCATCCGGGAGAATTTTATGCGCTGCCTCAGTCTCCGCAACAATTTAAGCAACTGTTAATGGTTGGCGGGTTGGAGAAATACTTCCAAATCGTCCGTTGTTTTCGGGATGAAGACCTGAGAGCAGATCGACAGCCGGAATTTACGCAGCTTGATGTGGAGATGTCTTTCGTCGAAGTTGAAGATATTCTGTCCATGATGGAACAGTTAATGGTTCGAATCTTCTCGGAAACTATCGGCAAGTCGATTGCGGTTCCTTTTCCGCGCTTAACCTATAAAGAAGCGATGGACCGATTTGGTTCGGATAAACCGGATACACGCTTCGGCATGGAACTCATCGATGTGGGAGAGATTGTCGGAAAGTCAGGTTTTAAGGTCTTTGCTAATGTAGTGGCAAACGGCGGAAGTGTAAAATGTCTCTGTGCCAAAGGGTGTGCAGGAATGCCCCGCCGCGAAATTGATGATCTGGGAAAATTCGTCGCTGCTTACCGCGCTAAAGGTTTAGCCTGGATCGTCTTTGCCGAGGAAGGAATCAAATCTCCCATTACAAAATTCTTCACTGAAGAAGAAATGCAAGCCCTGATCGAAGTTTCAAAGGCTGAAACCGGAGATATCTTGTTCTTCGTTGCCGATAAATATCCTATTGTTTGTGATGCCTTAGGCCATTTGCGCTTGGAGTTAGCGAAACGAATGAACCTTATCCCTGAGGATATGTTCAATTTTCTCTGGGTTACAGAGTTTCCGCTTTTGGAATATGATGAGGAAGAAAAACGCTATGTCGCTATTCACCATCCCTTTACAGCGCCAATGGATGAAGATCTGCCGATTTTAGAGACAGATCCTTTGCAAGTACGGGCCAAAGCTTATGACATGGTTCTCAATGGTACAGAACTCGGCGGCGGTAGCATTCGCATTCATCGCCGGGGTGTTCAAGAGCAGCTATTTAGCTTGCTGGGATTATCTGAGGAGGAAGCAGTGGCTCAATTTGGGCATCTTTTAGAGGCCTTTGAATTCGGAACACCTCCTCATGGCGGGATTGCCTTTGGACTTGACCGTATGATTATGCTTCTGACAGGTAAAGATAATATTCGTGATGTTATAGCCTTCCCTAAAACGCAAAGCGCTTCGGATCTTATGGCTCATGCCCCATCTCAAGTTTCGGACAAACAATTAAAAGAGTTAAGCATAAAAACTGTTTTGAAATAGGGCCTGGAGGTATAAGTGTACCTTTTGCTTGATGAATTTTCCGGCAAAATGTTCTTGTATTTTAAGGGAACTATTTGACATAATCCCGGTACTTAGATATAATAGCATTGTAGCTACCCCCTTAGGGTATCGGAGGAAAACGGTATGATAAATTCAACGACTTATTCAGAATCGAAAGAAGATATCCTGCGCAGACTAAAAAAAATTGAAGGTCAAGTTAAAGGGATACAGCGCATGATTGAGAGTGACAAGTACTGTGTTGATGTACTGATCCAGGTTGCGGCTGCGCGTGCTGCCCTTAACAAAGTTGGTACCATTGTTTTTGAACATCATTCTCGTGGATGTATGCGTAATGCAGTTGAAAGCAATGATCAGGAAGCCGCCATCGAAGAACTAATTGGGGTGCTAACCAAATTTATTAAGTAAGCAAAAGTTACAATTAATTTAATTGGGGGGATTATCATGGCAGGTGCAAATGTTAAAACCTTTACGACAGCAAATTTCGACGCAGAAGTTTTAAAATCTGAAAAACCGGTTTTGGTAGATTTCTGGGCTCCATGGTGCAGCCCATGCCGGATGGTAGCTCCGGTCGTTGAAGAGTTGGCAGACTCTTATGTCGGCAAAATGGTCATTGGTAAGGTCGATGTTGATGAGAATGGACCTATTGCCGGGCAATACGGAGTTATGAGTATTCCAACACTTGCGATTTTTAAAGGCGGTAAGTTGGTTGACAAAATCGTAGGTTTCCGGGGAAAACCGGATCTCGTGAAAATGATCGAAGCTCAGCTTTAAAGTGAACTCGTTCAGGTCTTAAAAACTGGATCAAACTTATAATTTCTGAGTGAGAATCCTTAAAAGTATATAGTTAACGTCTATTGAATGAGACTATAGTCCAAAAACAGAGCCTTCCGCATAGTTGTTTTGCTATGCGGAAGGCTCTTTAGATATTTACTCTTGAGTACGTTCTTTTCCCATTCCTGAAGGGGTGTAAAATACCTGTCCTTGAACTTGGGGAGGAAGATAATCTTGTTTCACCCAATGATTTGGGTAGTTATGGGGGTAGAGATAACCTTGTCCATTACCTAATTTGTCAGCCCCTGAGTAACTGCTGCTCCGAAGGTGGAGAGGAACCTCACCGGTGGGATTGCTTTTCACATAAGCTAAGGCTTTGTCAATACTGGCTTCAGCGCTGTTGCTTTTGGGAGCGGCAGCGATGGCTAAAACGGCTTGGGCCATAGGGATTCTTGCCTCAGGCATGCCGATCCATTCGAGGGCATTGGCAGCGGCTTGAGCTTGAAGCATGACCATGGGGTCGGCGAGACCGACATCCTCTGAGGCATGGACGATAATTCGGCGCATAATAAAACGAGGGTCTTCACCGGCTTCCAGTAAAACTGCTAACCAATAGAGGGCGGCATCAGGGTCCGAGCCACGCATACTTTTAATAAATGCGGAAATGATGTCATAATGATTATCTCCGGATTTATCAAAGCGCAGAGCACGCTGTTGAATGGATTCTTCGGCAATCTCAAGGGAGATACAGCGGATACCATCTGCGGCAGGAGTCGTCATTACAGCGAGTTCCAGGGCATTAAGGGCTCTGCGTAAATCCCCATTGGCATAATTTAACCAATGCTCCCAGGCCGGGGGGGATATTTGAACATTGCAGCGGCCTAAGCCGCGTTCTGAATCTTGCAAAGCTTTTTCGAGGCCGAGACGAATTTCAGAAGGAGTAAGAAGTTCTAAATGGAATAAGGTTGAACGGCTTAGAAGAGCAGAATTTAATTCGAAAAAGGGATTTTCGGTAGTTGCTCCAATAAAGGTAATCGTGCCGTTTTCAACGGAGGGTAATAATGCGTCTTGCTGGCTTTTGTTAAAACGATGAACTTCATCACAGAAGACTAACGTTTTTTTACCATAAAGGTGAAGCTCTTCGGTTGCCTGGACAGTTATCTCGCGCAGTTCTTTGACACCTGAAGTAACGGCGTTAATTCGGACAAAGTGAGACGTAGTTTGCGAGGCAATGACCTGAGCTAAACTAGTCTTGCCCGTACCGGGCGGACCGTAGAGAATCAAGGACGAAACACGGTCCGCTTCAATTGCCCGTCGGAGCAGCTTTCCGGGACCAAGTATATGTTGCTGCCCAATATATTCATCAAGAGTTCGTGGGCGCATTCTCTCGGCAAGCGGGGCAACTTGTCGCTGATCGAAAGTAGCTGAAAACAAATTCATTGAGCTGATGTTCCTTTCTAGGAGGATTTAAAGTACTGTTTAAATCATACTTGAATTATAGCATATGGAGGTACAACCCTTAAGGAATTTCGGTTTATTAAATAGTCTATAAAGCCAATATTAAAAAGAATAGTAAAAGAGTTGGATATAGCCTTGACAAATTCCGACTATTTTAATAAGATATCCATAGAAAGATCAAACGAGGATTTATAATTCTTGGAAAGAGGTGAGGGTGTGAAACTCTCTACCAAAGGTCGATATGGAGTTAGGGCTATGTTTGACTTAGCCCAGCATATGGGTGAAGGTCCTGTATCCTTAAAAAGCATTTCTGAAAGGCAAGGAATTTCTGAACATTACTTGGAACAGCTTATTGCCGGATTACGCAAAGCAGGACTGGTAAAAAGCGTTCGAGGGGCTCAAGGCGGTTATTTACTCGGAAGAGAACCCGACAAAATCAAAGTTGGCGATATTATTCGGGTTTTGGAAGGGCCAATAGCTCCTACCGAATGTGTCTCTGAGGAAGATCCGGAATGTTGCACCAAGTCGGAATATTGCGTTACTCGGACGATTTGGGAGAAGGTTCGAGACTCAATCGCCGAAGTTTTAGATTCCATTACCCTGGAAACAATGCTTGAGGACGCCCAAAAATTTGAATCCGAACGCAGCTTATATATGTACTATATCTGACCACTGTTTCACAACAACAATAAAGGGAGTGAGCCTATGCGGCGAGTTTACTTAGATCACAGTGCTACGACCCCGGTTGATCCAGAAGTAGCAGCATTAATGATGACTTACTATACTGAGAAATACGGCAATCCTTCGAGTGTTCATAGTTTTGGCAGAGAAGCCAAGCAAGCCCTGGAGGAGGCCCGACGCCAAGTTGCTGAATTAATCGGTGCAGAACCTTCAGAAGTTACTTTTACCAGCGGAGGAACAGAAGCTGATAATTTGGCCATTCTTGGGACAGCAGAAGCCTTGAGCAAGAAAGGCAAGCATATTATTACCACTGCAGTAGAACATCATGCTGTGCTGGAAACTTGCGAATATCTGGAGAAGAACGGTTTTGATCTAACCATTGTTCCTGTAGATGAAGAAGGGATTGTCTCCGTGGAGTCCGTTAAAAAGGCCATCCGACCGGATACAATTCTCATCACCATGATGCACGCTAATAACGAAGTGGGAGCGATCCAGCCTGTTGCTGAAATCGGTAAACTGGCTAAAGAGCACGGCATTGTCTTTCATGTTGATGCTGTTCAATCTCTCGGTAAAATTCCTATTGACGTCAAAACAATGGCTATAGACCTTTTGACCATCTCCAGCCATAAAATTTACGGTCCTAAGGGTGTTGGGGCGCTTTATATCCGCAAGGGTGTCCGGGTTGCTCCCCGAATCTATGGCGGCGGGCAAGAAAAGAAACGCCGTTCGGGTACGGAAAACACTCCGGGAATCATCGGCTTCGGCAAGGCTTGTGAGCTTGCCGGTCAGCGGATGGCTGAAGATGCTCAGCGTCTTAGCAAGCTTCGAGATAAACTCATGAATGGGATTATAGAGAAAATTGATTATGTAAAAATAAATGGACCACTTGGTGACAAACGTTTGCCGAACAATGTCAATGTCAGTATCCAATTTGTTGAAGGAGAATCTCTGCTGCTCTCTTTAGATATGCTGGGAATTGCAGCTTCGAGCGGCTCGGCTTGCACTTCTGGTTCCTTAGATCCTTCCCATGTTTTATTAGCCATGGGGCTGGTGCACGAAATTGCTCATGGATCTCTGCGCTTTACCTTAGGACATCAGAATACGGAAGAGGACATTGATTATGTTCTTGAACAATTGCCCAAGATTGTTGATCGTCTGCGTATGATGTCGCCTCTTTACGATCAAGCAGTTCATGCTAAGCAGGCACAGTAAAAGCTGGAGGATATTAACTATTTACGGCGTGAAATCCCTGCGATTACTGCTAAAAGATAGAATAAAATCATAACAACGGGATTATTTAGTGGAAATTGCAAAAAAAGGAGTGGGCAAGAATGTATACTGAAAAAGTCATGGATCATTTTACAAATCCCCGAAATGTTGGGGAAATCGAAAACGCTAATGGCGTCGGCGAAGTTGGGAATGCAAAATGTGGAGATATCATGCGTATTTATTTAGACGTTGAAGGGGACGTTATTAAGGACGTCAAGTTTAAAACGTTTGGCTGTGGAGCAGCCGTTGCTACCAGCAGCATGGTTACGGAGATGGTTAAAGGGAAAACTCTTGACGAAGCTCTGGAGATTTCCAACGCTGCAGTAGCTGAAGCTTTAGGAGGGCTGCCTCCGGCTAAGATGCATTGTTCTAACCTTGCAGCGGATGCGCTCCACGCAGCTATTAAAGACTATCATGAAAAACAGGAAAAAAAGGAATAGATGATGATGGCTCTGACTACAAAGCCTAAAGTCGTAGTAGGTATGAGCGGCGGTGTGGATAGTTCCATGGCCGCCGCTTTACTTAAAGAACAAGGCTATGAAGTGATTGGGGTAACCTTACAGATTTGGGAATCAGCCGGACCGGAAGTCGAAGGAGGATGTTGTTCGATTTCGGCTATTGACGATGCCAGGCGAGTTGCCTATCAACTTGGGATACCCCATTACGTTATGAATTTTCGCTCTTATTTTCAGGAAACTGTTGTTGATTATTTTACTCAGTCATATTTAGAGGGAGAAACTCCGAATCCTTGTTTGGCTTGTAACAAATATGTTAAATTCGGAGAAATGCTGCGTAAAGCTCGCGGCTTGGGAGCGGATTACATCGCTACAGGGCATTATGCGCAAGTTCTCCGCGACCCGGATAGTAATCGCTTTCTCCTAAGTAAAAGTTCGGATGAACGGAAGGATCAAACCTATGCTCTCTACATGCTAAATCAAGAACAACTTGCCCATACAATTTTTCCTTTAGGAGAGTTTACAAAAGTTCAGGTTCGCAAAATGGCGGGTGACCTAGGCTTAGGGGTTGCCAACAAACCGGACAGCCAAGAGATCTGTTTCGTTCCCGATGATGATTATGCTTCCTTTGTACGTGAACGAGCGAAAAATAAAATTAAACCGGGGAACTTTGTCGATCAGCAAGGAAATGTTTTAGGAAGGCATCAAGGTATTATTCATTATACAATTGGCCAGCGGAAAGGGCTGGGAGTTGCTTTTGGCAAACCCAAATATGTTGTTGGTTTAAACCCCTCCCGCAATGAAGTTGTTCTTGGCGATGACCATGAGGTCTATTCAGATACCCTTTGGGCGACAAATTTGAATTGGATTTCTATCCCTGATTTAAAGGAGCCAATCAAAGCAGAGGCCAAAATTCGTTATAATTCTTCCGGTGCGCCGGCAACCCTTTCACCTTTAAGCGGGGGTAAGGTCTTGGTACATTTCGATAAACCCCAGCGTGCAATAACTCCAGGGCAAGCTGTTGTTTTTTATCAAGGAAATCTAGTCGTAGGCGGCGGTAAAATAAGCGCCCAAACTGACCATTAATTTTACCGAATTATGAATGAATTCTTGAGTACCAGGGAAGAGTATACATAGGATTTCTTAGGAGGTGAAAAGGATGCGCCGTTCACGTGAGATTGTCGGCCTGCCTGTTTTGGATTTGAAAAAGGGAGGATCAATAGGTTGGGTACAGGACTTGGTTTTGGACTGCAACAAAGATGAAGTTGCCGGTATTCTCCTGGAAGGCGGACATCTCTTTCACACGACGAAAGGAATTCCCCGTAAGGCCATTGTAAGTGTGGGTAAGGATGCAGTTACAATCCAAGAAAAAACCTTGGAAGAACTCAGGGGAACACGATGGTCTGAAAAAATCGGGAATGAAGTCTATACCCAAGCTGGAGACTCAAGAGGAACGATTGAGGATATTTTTGTTGATGATTCCGTAAAAAAGTTGGTTGGCTTTGAGATCTCAGACGGACTCTTCGCAGACCTTCTTCATGGCCGGGGTACGATCCTGAGGCCGCACGTCATGATCGATGGGAAGGATATCTTAATCGTTGATAATCAAGTATCTCCCTTGGATCAAGCAAATGAAGGGGGCTTTCAATCATGAATTGTCCGGTTTGCTCGGGGCGCGCCATAGGTAAGGTCGGAGTCGAACAGTATTATTGCTGGGATTGTTGTGTGGAATTCACAACTCAAACAGACAAAGTTGTCGTTTACGATTTAGCAGAAGACGGTTCTTTAGTAGCTTGGAACGATCCTGCTCTGGATCAAGAGCCACCGAATGCCGCAGTTGAATAACTTGGTTGGCAGTAATCAAACTCTATTGCAGGTATTGCTAAAGCGCGCGCTTTGCGCGCTTTTTCTATATTGGTATTGTAGGAATTGTAAAACGAATGAACATGGCGAGGGGCGTGGTTATTAATGGATGCAAATATAAGCCGTCCCTATTGGAAGAATATTCCTTGGAAATGGTTGTTTGGCGTTGCTTGTCTTGTTTTAGGAATACTTTTGCTCCTAAAAGTTAAAACAATTTTAGGCCCCTTTGTTATGGGCTTTTTGTTGGCCTATTTAATGAACCCATTTGTTGATGGTCTCGAAAAGCAGGGAATTAGCCGCAATAAAGCAATTGCCGTGGTATTTATCGTAATTCTAATAATCATAGCATTGGCTGTTTTCTTGATTCTGCCAATTGTCTATACGGAACTTGGAAAATTAGTATCAATTTTACCGGCGACGATCCAGACAATTAACGAAGAAATCGAGAAGTTTAGGAATCATTTTAAAGCCAGTGGATTGCCTGATCGCGTGGCGATGGTTATCGATCAACATCTTGGACAAGGAGAAATCATACTTGCCGATCGACTCAATAAGGTTATCGCCGGTTTGCCGGGTCTCTTGTCTACAGTAACCCTTTACATACTATCGCCGGTAATCACGATTTATTTATTGGCTGATTGGAAGAAAATCAGTATTCGATTTTATCGTTTGGTTCCTCAACGTCAGCGTATGGAATGGAGACGTCTGTGGCAGGACATTAGCCATACGGTGCGTCGATTTGTCCGGGGGGATTTGGCTGTTGCCGTTATTGTAGGATTACTCATCGGTATTGGGGTAAAGCTGGTGGGGATGGAGTATGCTTTGCTTATCGGTTTAATATGCGGGGTGTTTGATTTAATCCCTTATTTTGGGCCTGTGATCGGCGCTGTGCCTTCAGTCTTGTTGGCCCTAACCAAGTCTCCGGGAATGGCTTTAAAAGTTGCTCTGGTTATCTTGGTTGTCCAACAAATTGAAGGAAATATAATATCTCCAAAATTAATGGGAGACAGTGTGGGACTTCATCCTCTCTGGGTTATGTTTGCCCTCTTAGCCGGCGGCGAGATCGCAGGATTTTGGGGAATGCTGCTTGCAGTTCCATGTGCCGCCGTGATTCGGGTATTACTTCGGCATTTTTACAACAAGCTCGTCTCGCCCCAAGTTTGAGACGGTTGACAAAGAAGTCCTTACCTGTATATACTTTAGAAATAATGAGAATTTGTGTAAACGAATGAGAATACGTGTTTTTTAGCCCGAAATTAAGCAGGGTAGCAGCTCGAAACATCTCGTCCCTGACAGTTGTGGGGAAGGGATTATTTTTTAGTGCGATGAATCTAAAGGAGTGTTTTCGAATGTATACAGGTAATCAATTAAGGGATATGTTTCGCAAGTTTTTTGAGGAGAGAGGGCATAAGATATTACCTAGTGCTTCGCTCATTCCTAAAGATGATCCAACCTTGTTGCTAACGGTTGCGGGCATGGTTCCCTTTAAGCCGTACTTTCAGCGCCGCGTTGAGCCGCCATTTCCCAGAGCCACAACGGCTCAGAAATGTGTGCGTACGCCGGATCTGGAAGAGGTGGGGAAAACCGCACGCCATCATACATATTTTGAGATGTTGGGAAATTTTTCGTTTGGCGATTATTTTAAAAATGAAGTAATTCCCTGGGCCTGGGAATATGTAACTGAAGTCTTGAAAATTCCTGCCGAGAAGCTTTGGATTACCGTTTATCCGGAAGATGAGGAAGCGAAAAAACTATGGCTTGAAAAAGCCGGTGTTAAGCCGGAAAGAATCGTTGGAGATCCGGAAAACTTTTGGGCAGCCGGCCCGACAGGACCTTGCGGGCCTTGTTCGGAAATCTATGTTGATCTCGGTGAGTCCAGAGGGTGCGGACAACCGGATTGTGCCGTAGGATGTGATTGCGACCGCTTTTTGGAGATTTGGAATTTGGTATTCATGCAGTATAATCGAGATGAGGCCGGAGTTCTAACACCTTTGCCTAAACAAAATATTGATACAGGGATGGGGTTGGAACGGATTGCTTCTGTTATGCAAGGAGTGGAGACTAATTTCGATACGGACTTATTCCGCCCGATTATTGATTTTGTTGCCAGTCTTGTGGGCATAAAGTATAAGGAGAATCCTAAAAATGATCTTGCTTTGAAAGTAGTTTCTGATCATGTAAGGGCGATTTCCTTTATGCTGGCAGACGGAATTCGGCCGAATAATGAAGGACGAGGGTATGTTTTACGCCGTATTTTGCGACGTGCAGTTCGCTATGCCAAACTTCTTGGGATTGATAAACCATTTTTGGAGTCGGTATTTCGAATTATTCAAAGAGATTATGCTCAAGCCTATCCTGAGCTGATTGAAAATGAGAATTTTATTATTAATCATTTGAATTTAGAAGAGAAAAACTTTCAGGCAACGTTGGAACAAGGAATGCAAATGCTGCAAGATAAGGTCAAAGAGCTAATTGAGAAGGGAGAAACGGTTTTAGCCGGCCCTGATGCTTTTTACCTTTATGAGACTTACGGCTTTCCCGTGGAATTGACAGAAGAAATTTTGGCGGAACAAGGACTTTCTGTAGATATGCCATCCTTCCAAACTTCTGCTGAAGAACACCGTCAGCGAGCCAAGGAACAGTCTCAGCAGATGCGGGCTGTCGCTGAAAGTGCGGATTTGGTTCAAAAAGTTAAAGCATTGGGAGTAACGCCTTTTGTAGGTTATCAGCAAATCTCCAATACGACAAAGATCGTCGGTTTATTTGTGGATGGGGAAGATAGGCAAGATGCCGGCGAAGGCGAAGAAGTTACTGTTTTCTTGGCTGAAACACCCTTTTATGCCGAAAGCGGCGGTCAAGTCTCAGATAAGGGCGTCTTGAAAACCTCACGGGCGGAGGCTCGAGTCTTGGAGGTAAAAAAAGGTGTTACGGGAACCCTATACCATCGGGTTGAGATTCTGACCGGGGTTTTGCATGTCGGAGAAACCGTAGAAGCAGCTGTTGATAATTCGGATCGTATGGCAACAGCACGGCATCACAGCGCCACACATCTCTTACAAGCGGCACTGCGTTCCGTTCTTGGGGAACATGTGCAGCAAGCAGGGTCTTTGGTGACAACAGAGCGCTTGCGTTTTGACTTTACTCATTTTTCCCCCCTAACTCCAGATGATCTAAAAGCCGTTGAAGGCCTTATTAATGAGGCAGTCTTGAAAAATATGACCGTTGATGCTACGGAAATGTCTTTGGATGAGGCTAAACAAAGCGGAGCTACTGCTCTTTTTGGCGAAAAATATGGTGAAAGAGTTCGTGTTGTAACCATGGAAACCTTCAGTAAGGAATTGTGCGGCGGAACTCACGTTCACAGCACGGGAGAAATCGGACTGGTTAAAATTCTCAGTGAAGGCGGAATTGGTGCCGGTTTACGCAGAATCGAAGCCGTGGCAGGTTTAGAAGCCTTGAATTATCTCCGTTCCCTTGATGAGCAAGTAATGGAAGTTGCTCAAGTGCTCAAAGCTCAACCGACAGATGTGGGCAAACGAGTTCAAGGTCTTGTTGCTCAAGTCAAGGATCTGGAGCGAGATATTTCGCAGCTTCAGGCAAAGCTCAGCAAAAATGAAGCGGAAGGTTTGCTAAACCGCGTTGCTGAGATTGAAGGAATTTCTGTACTTGCTGCTCAAGTTCAGGCCTCTGATATGGAAGGGCTTCGGCAGATGGCAGATCTTTTGCGCGGTAAATTGAAGGCCGGAGTTATAGTTTTGGGAGCTGTCCATGAAGGAAAGGTAAACTTTGTTACAACTGTCAGCCCAACAGGTTTAAGCGGGCTTCATGCCGGACAGATTATTAAGGAAGTCGCGAAAATCGCCGGCGGGAGCGGCGGCGGCCGTCCCGATATGGCGCAAGCCGGAGGGAAAGACCCCAGTAAGCTGGGTGAGGCCATAGATCGAGTGCCAACGATTCTTCGTGGATTATTAAAGAAATAGAGGAGAAGGACTAGGACAGCGAGAATATATAGTTAGTAGGTAAACAAAGGACAGCGAAAGGGGGACAGGAAAATGGATCGTATGGAAGAAACCATGATGTTTAAGGCTGTCGGGGAAGAAGATATATCCGCGCGTGAGGTTCTGCAGAAAGTTTATGCGGCCTTACAAGAAAAAGGATATGACCCTATTAACCAAATGGTGGGTTATCTCATGTCGGGTGACCCGGTCTATATAACCAGCCACAATCAGGCACGGGCAATGATTCGTAAACTTGAACGCTTTGAGCTGATCGAAGAACTCGTTAAGTCCTACTTGCAGGAGAAATAAAGCAAAACTGGCCTTGGTGTCAGGGGCAGGGATAATTAACGTTTTGAAACTCCGCATCACTGATCGTGGTGCGGAGTTTGTTACTTTTATCAGGGTTTTGGCCAGTGAAGGAGCAGAGATTGCGGCTGCTCTGAGCTGCCGGGGATGGAAAAGTACGTAAAGCGCTTAAAGACTTTAACAAGGGAAGGAGACAGAGATGAATCAGGTTAAACTAGGTTCATGGGGGCCGTTAGTGTCTGAGATTTGTTTTGGAAGTCTGGCGATTTCCCCTTTGCAGGGGCGAGTTACTGAAGCTCAGGGAGTCGACGTTTTAAAGTATGCTCTTGAACGGGGGATCAACTGGATTGACACTGCAGAAATATACGATAACTACGGGCAAATAGCACAAGCTGTCAAGAATTACCCTCAGGTTCGAATTATTAGTAAATCTTATGCCGTTACAGAACAAGACTTGCGTAAAAGCCTCGAGAAAGCGCGTTCAGAACTGAATAGGGATGTTCTGGATTTCTTTTTGCTTCATGAACAAGAAAGTGCTCTGACGTTAAAGGGACATTCAAGAGCTTGGGAGGAACTGCTGCGGGCCAAAGAAAAAGGGTTGGTGCGCTGGATTGGCATCTCTACCCATGCTGTAGACGGTGTTCGTGCGGGCGCCCTTCAGCCAGGGCTGGATGTTATTCACCCGATTATAAATTACCAGGGACTGGGGATTATTGACGGCACTTTGGATGATATGCTGCAGGCTCTGTCCTTTGCCGCAGAGATCGGGGTTGGAATTTATGCTATGAAAGTGTTTGGAGGCGGTCACCTAAGCCAAGATCCTCAAAAGGCTATTGATTTCATCAAAAAGGTTCCGGGTATTCAGGCTATGGCTTTAGGAATGTCGAGTCCTGATGAAGTGGATTATAATCTTCTTCTGGTGTCCGGCCAAGAGGTACCTCAAGCTCTTCGAGAAAAGGTTAAGCATAAACCAAGGAAGCTTTATATTGCAGACTGGTGTGAAGGATGTGGACGCTGTCAGGAGGCTTGCCCACAGAATGCTTTACATATTGAGAAGACGGCTGTTGTGGATCAGGAGGCCTGTGTGCTCTGCGGGTATTGCGGGAGGGTATGTCCGCATTTTTGCTTGAAAATTGTTTAGGTGGGGAGTCGGGCGATTTTCCTTTCTGCTTTTGAGAGACTTTGGGGTCGGGGGGAGTGGCATGGGCTCCGCTTCGCAAACTAGCGTAAATCGCTCAGCTCCGGCTATGTCGCTCCCCTTGCTCAAGGGTCTTGTGAGCGGGAAATGACTGGGGTCAAATCGGCCCGTCTCTGCAGGTATGGAGAGGACGGGGATGATGTGGGTTAGGGAAGGTGGATTTGGATGCGGATTATGGGTTTGGATTTTGGTTCTAAGACGATTGGGGTGGCGGTGAGTGATGCGTTGTTTTTGACGGCGCAGGGAGTTAAGACTATTCGACGCTCCCCGAAGGAGATTGAGGAATTAGGGGAATTGCTTAAGGAGTATGAGGTGTCTGAGATCGTTATTGGTTATCCGAAGAATATGAATGGTACGTTGGGGCCGCGCTGTGCTTTGACGGATGAATTTGTGGAGCGTTTGCTTGCAGAGTTTGGACTTCCTGTAGAGCGGTGGGATGAGCGTCTCAGCACGGTGGCTGCCCAGAGGACTTTGTTAGAAGCTGATGTTTCTCGGGGCAAAAGGAAGCAAGTGATTGACAAGATGGCGGCGGTCTTTATTCTGCAAGGATATTTGGATCGCAGGCATGCGAGAAATATTCCTAATTGAATATTTGACAATCATTACCTACAATAGTACAATGTCCATATTCTTAGATAAGAGGTGAAATACATGTCTGAACATAAACACGACCACGACCATGAGCATGAGCATGAGCATGACGCTGAGGAATTTGACACAGTTGTACTTACTGATGATGAAGGAAAAGACCATGAGTTTCTTCATCTTGACACTTTGGAAGTCGATGGATCAACCTATTTTGTGCTGATGCCTATTTCGGAGGAGGACTCCGAAGATGAAGATGCTGATGAAGCCATTATTCTTAAGCTCGGTAAAGATGATGAGGGCGGCGAAATGCTGCTCGACATTGAAGATGATGAAGAGTGGGAAAAAGTAGCTGACGCCTGGGAAAACTTAGTCGAATCTGAAGAGGACTAAGACAAGGACTAATTAAAGATCTTAGATTAGCGGTTTACATAATGACAGAAGACCTCACTGAGTTGTTTCTAGTGAGTTTCTTCTGTCATTTGTTTTTTTAATATTGGTATATTTTTAAAAGGACCAAATCTTAACTATAAAGCTACAAAACAACGGAAATACTAAATCCACGAAAGTGGAGGTGTGGGCATTGAAAACTATTATTATATTTCTAAGTATTGTTTTATGTTGGCTTATTGGAGGATGCAGTCCCTTTTCTAATCAATCTAAGCTTAACTTCAATACCCCGAGACCGTCCACTCAAAGCTCTGTGAAGCCGGATAAAGAGGTTAATGAGGTTGATGAGGTTAACGAAGGAAGTCAGGTAATTCCTCAGGGGACAAAAGTAGATAATGATCTGGATTTAAGTAATATCCCTGTAAGTGAAGCCTCCCGCAAAATTAACGATTGGGCGAAGGACAAGCTGGAAGAATCTCGTGTCCTGTTGTACAATGAAACGGAGATTCCCATCACTTTAAAGGAGTTGGGATTTGAAGTTGATGTTGAAAAAACTCTGGAAAACGCCCAACAACGTCAAAATCAACCACAAAGTCAATCTCAAAATCAAAATAACGTTAACGTTATACCAAGTGTTCTAAAAGCTAATCCTGAATTGGCTGCTAAGGTTCTGAAAGAAAAATTCAAGAAATTTAATCAACCAGCAAAAGATGCAACCTTTAAAATTCAAAATGATAAAGTTGTCATCACTCCTGCGCAGAAGGGCAGAAAAGTTGAGGTAGATCAACTAATAAATAACCTTCAGAATAGTTCTCTTTCTGAAGTGCCCTCAAAAATTAAGGCTCCGTTGGTTGAAGTTCCAGCGAAAGTTACGACTGAATCCATCGAGTCTTTGTCGGGTTCTGTCCTTGGCGAATTTAGTACAAAGTTTGCCGTCGGAGAAACCAATCGTTCAGCTAACTTAACTGCGGCCGCTAAGGCTTTAGACGGCAAAGTAATCAATCCTGGGGCTGTGTTTTCTTTTAATAATGCAGTAGGACCAAGGGAGCCTCAAACGGGATATAAAGAAGCCTATGTTATTATTAATGGCGAGTATGTTAAGGGGACGGGAGGGGGCGTATGCCAAGTTTCCTCAACCCTCTACAATGCAGTTCTCCTCAGTAATTTTGAGGTCGTTGAACGAAAACACCATGATGTAGCAGTGTCATATATTCCGGCGGGCCAGGACGCTACCGTCAATTACCCCAACATCGATTTTAAATTTAGGAATAATACAGGCAGCTTGGCTTATATGCGAACTGAGGTTAAGCCAGGGGTACTGACGATTAAGCTTTATGGGAAAAAGACAGGAAAGACCGTTCGTCTTGAACGACAAATCGTAAAAGTTAGGAACTATAAAACGATACGTCGTTATGATTCTAAATTACCGAGAGGCAGAGTAAAGGTAGACCAAATTGGTACCAAAGGAATAGTTGTCAATGTGTGGAAAGTAATCCAGGATGAAAAAGGCCATGTGACAAAGCAGTTTTTAGGCCGAGATTCTTATGAACCGGCCAATCGCATCTTGCTGATCGGTACATAAGCTTACCTGGGGCTTTCGGGGAAAGAGAGTGTGGAAATGTGTCCGGAAAGAAAAAGAGTAAGGATTTACGTGCGGGAATAGCTTTATTTTTACTCGCAGGGAGCATCATATTGTTGTCGTGGTGGTCTTGGGCTACTAAACCTTACTCTTCAACAGGGAACAGCGTTACAATTACTATCACTTCAGGAACAACAACGGATCAATTAGCTACTGAATTAGAACAGCGTCATCTTATTCGTAGTGCCAATTTGTTTCGTTGGTTAGTGCGAATGCAGAAGACAAATTTTAAAATGTTTGCTGGGGATTATATGCTATCACCTACTATGACACCAGCTGAAATTATCGAGCGGTTAATCAAAAGGGAAGAGGTTTCCAATTCCATTAGGATAACTATTCCCGAAGGTTATTCCACGGAGCAGATTATTGATGTCCTCGTCCAGAAAGGCCTCGGCAGTAAAGAAGACTATACAAAGGTTGTCGCGGAAGATTCTTTCCCCTATTCTTTTCTTAAAGGGACTCCGGCAGGAATTCACCGTTTAGAAGGTTTTCTTTCCCCGAACACCTATTTCATCGATCCCAAAGCGAGTCCTCACGCTGTGATTGATATATTTCTGCAGCAATTTGCCAAGGAAATGACACCTGAGGTTCAAACTCGGCTGAGCAGTACAAAGCTTACGGTACTTCAGTGGGTAACCCTAGCTTCTTTGATAGAAAAAGAGGCAGCAAAGGAAACAGATCGCCCGCTGATCGCTTCGGTAATAATGAATCGCTTGAAGCGCAACATGCCTCTTCAGGTTGATGCTACGATTCAATTTTTATTGGATACGCCCAAAGCAAAACTCCATAACAAGGATCTTCAGATACCTTCACCGTATAATACCTATCTTCACCGCGGCTTACCTCCGGGGCCGATTGCCAACCCCGGAGATGCTTCTTTGCAAGCGGCTTTGTATCCCGCTCAAACGGATTATTTATATTATGTGGCGAAAAAAGACGGATATCATGTCTTTGCCAAGACCTATGCAGAACATCTTAAAAATATTAAATTGTATCAGTAAGCGAGGCTATTTACGAACCATTAATTTCTTAATAGCCCGATCGAGACCATCGAGAGTTAATTCATACATGGGGAAGATTTCTTGGACCATCTTTATGCTTTGATATCCGTGACCCCGTTCCCAATAGGCCGTAGGTATTGGGTTAAGCCACACATGATAGGGAAACTTTTGCGATAATCGTTTCAGCCAGGTTATTCCCGGCTCTGTATTTCCGATATCCCAAAAAATGTTGCCGTCGCTCATTAGCAGTTCACTCGGCGCCATGGCCGCATCTCCAATAAGGAGAACTTTGTAGTCAGAGTGGAGGGATTGCAGGATATCTTCTGTTTTAATTGCTTTCCGGGGATTACAGGACGCATCAAGATAGAGAAGATCATAGATGCAATTATGGAAGTAATAGAACTTTAAATCTTTAAAATGCGATGATCTATGGACCGCCGAGAAAAGTTGGCTGCAGATTCTGGCATAGGGGACCATGGAGCCGCCTGCATCCATAAGGACAATGACTTTGACGGCATTTTTACGGGGCCTTGTCCAGATAATTTTCAATTGCCCGGCATTTTTACAGGTTTCGTCAATGGTAGCGTCTAGATCGAGTTGGTCCTTGGTTCCCTCCAGACGGGTGCTAAACTGACGCAGACCGCGCAGTGCCAGCTCAAATTGACGAACACCTAAGGTTTCGTCTCGGCGGTATTCCTTATAATTTCGTTCAGCAGCCACTTTTACGGCGGATTGGCCGTGAGACTTTCCACCAATTCTTACGCCTCCCGGATGGAAGCCGGAGTGGCCGAAAGGTGATGTGCCGCCTGTCCCGATCCAGGTATTTCCCCCATGATGAGGCCCGTCTTGTATGCGCAGACGTTCTTCGAGAGCTGCTCGTAAGCTTTCCCAATCCGGTAAGCCTAGTTTTTTTAGGAGTTCATTCCGTTCCTCTTCAGAAAAGAGTTTTTCCGGAAGAGGATTGGCGAGCCATTGGGAAACTTGTTCAGACAATTGTTCCGGGGTTTCGATCCCTTGAAAATATCTCTGAAACGCCAGATCATATTGGTCAAAGTGACTTTCGCTTTTAACTAGTATTGCCCGGGCCAAGTAGTAGAATCCGGAGAGACTGGAATTAGCTAAGCCGATACTGAGAGCTTCCATTAAGGTCATCCACTCGGTTAGGGAAACGGGAATGCCTTCTTGCCGTAATTGATAAAAAAAGTTCGTAAACATAGCTTACCAACCACGCTTTGAGGTGCGAGTCGGATTTTCCATACCGCGCGTATGTAATTGGCGCAGGGTCAGGTCAAAGTCCTGATTCTTTTTAAGCAAAGCTCCTAAAAAAGGAAGCTCTTGGGAGATCGCTTCCGGCGCAATCCCACCGATGGTCAAAGCCTGAACCCAATCTAAAAGTTCGCTGGTGCTGGGCTTTTTCTGTATTCCTGAAATACTGCGTACCCAGTAGAAGGTCTTTAAAGCTTCTGCCAGCAGCTGGCCTTCCAGCTCTGGACAATGAACCTTGACAATTTCCGTCATCATTTCCGGATCAGGAAAATCAATATAATGAAAAATGCAGCGCCGTAAAAAAGCGTCCGGAAGCTCTTTCTCGGCATTGCTCGTGATAATAACAATCGGCCTCTGTACGGCGGTTATGGTTTCTCCGGTTTCCGGTATATAGAAATTCATAACATCCAATTCCCAAAGCAAGTCGTTAGGAAATTCTAAGTCAGCCTTGTCAATCTCATCAATTAACAGCACAACCCGTTCCTTGGCTTTAAAAGCCTCACCCAGCTTGCCTAATTTAATGTACCGTTTGATCTCGGAAACATTCTGTCCTCCAAATTGACTGTCATATAAATGTTGAACGGTGTCATAGACATAAAGACCATCTTGTGCTTTGGTGGTGGATTTAATATTCCAAATAATTAGGGGGAGACCAAGGGAACGGGCAATGCTTTCAGCAAGCATAGTTTTTCCTGTACCCGGTTCTCCTTTGATTAAGAGCGGTCTTTTTAAAGCAACGGAGATGTTAACACTATTTTGCAGATCCTTCGAAACAATATAGTCTTCGGTTCCTTGAAAGATATACTGATCGGTCATTTCCGAACTATCCTCCTCTCATGGTAAGGTAATGATATAATAATACCACTTATTTCCTTAAGAAAGGATAGCCTGGAGTAAAAATAGTGGAAATTACTTGATATCGATTGGAGCAGTTGCTATACATGGCCTTAAAGACGACAAAAACGCTAATTTAAGGTATAGTAATTAGGAATACTATAGATTATTCTTGAAGCGAAATTCTTGGGAAAAGTTAAGGGGAAAAAACATGAAAAAACCTGAATTATTAGCACCTGCGGGAGATTGGGAAAAACTCAAGTATGCCTTGGCTTATGGTGCGGATGCAGTTTATATGGGAGGGCCATCGTTTGGCCTGAGAGCATATGCAGGGAATTTTAATCTGGATGAATTAGAACGGGCAGTTATATGGACCCATAAGCTCCAGAAAAAGATCTATATAACTGTCAATATTTTTGCCCACGAAGCAGATTTTGAAGAGCTCCCCGCCTATCTGAAGCGTTTAGAAGCCTTAGGCGCAGACGGAGCCATTATTTCCGATCCGGGTATTATTGCTTTAGCTCAAGATGTAGCACCTTCTTTGCCGCTGCATTTAAGTACCCAGGCAAACAACACAAATTCTTATTCAATACGGTTCTGGCTGAACCAGGGCATCGAAAGGGTTGTTCTGGCCCGGGAATTATCGCTGGAAGAGCTGCGGGAAATACGTACCAAGGTAGAAGGCGGTTTAGAGGTGTTTATCCACGGTGCCATGTGTATGTCTTATTCCGGCCGTTGTTTGCTGAGTAACTATTTAACCGGAAGGGATGCCAATCGAGGCGAATGTACCCAACCCTGCCGTTGGGGATATGCCTTGGTGGAAGAGAAACGGCCGGGAGAAGTGTTTCCGATTGAAGAGGATGAACGGGGAACCTATGTCTTTAACTCTCATGATTTATGCTTGCTGTCTCATTTGCCCTTAATAAAACCTCTTAATTTAGACAGTTATAAAATTGAAGGCCGGATGAAAAGTGTCCATTATGTTGCCAGTACCGTCAAAGTCTATCGAGAAGCTATCGACACCCTTTGGGAGGATGGGGAATCATCATTTCAAGGGAAATTGGCACAGTGGCTTGAAGAAATGGACAAAGTCAGTCATCGAGATTATTCACCAGGCTTTTTATTTGGAAAGCCGGGGGCGAAATCTCATAATTTAGAAACGTCTCAGTATGTGCGGGATTATGATTTCGTCGGGGTAGGCTTAAGTGAGGAAGAAGGTGAGAATTTGCCCACGATTGCAGATCAAGGCGCATCCTGGGTTGAGCAGCGGAACAATTTTAAATGTGGAGAGGTCTTAGAAGTCTTGACTCCTCAAGGTAATCCCTGGTCGTTTCAAATACGGGAGATGTGGGATATGGATGGGGAACCTCTAGAGGTGGCACGTCATGCCCAACAGAAGATAAAAATCAGGACACCGCAGAAAATCCTGCCTTACAGTGTCTTGCGGCGGGCGAAGAGCGATAAGAAGTAAGTAAGTAAGTAAGTAAGTAAGTAAGTAAGTAAGTAAGTAAGTGGCAATCTCTTAGTCTTATACACTCACCTGCTTCAGCTTTAAGGTATACCATAGAGTTAAATGATTAAGGAGAAGAATGAATGAATTCTCATGATTCGGAGTCTTTGAGCCGCTTGCCTGCGGATGTCGATGTAGTCGTTAGAGCGCGCATGGAGAGAAAAGAAATGCAAATGCTCGATAAACTTGTTGAAGGATTAGGGCATTTAGGCGTTGTTACCACAACGAACAAAGCTTTGGGAGAAGTCATGATTCAATCAACGAAACATTGTTGGCCGGATTTGAAAAGAGCCATCGAAGAGATGCCCTTTGAGATAGAGTTTTTAGAACCATAAGATCGGAGATGAGTATATGAAGTTATCGGAGCACGCCGAAAACAAATATTTAGATAATGGTGTTATCGTAAAAGCGCGCCTGGATCGATCCGAAATTCAAATGCTATGTAAGCTCGTTGAAGGTTTAGGACACTTGGGGATTGTGACAACGACAAATAAAGAGTTGGGAGAAGTCATGCTTCAAACAACGAAGGATTGTTGGCCTGAACTAAAAAAAGTGGTAGAAAAGATGCCGATAGAGGTTCAGTTTCTCTGAAAACATATTCCTCTCTAGATACGATTTTTATCAGACGATCTTAGTTTAAGAAATTATGTGATTAGCATTTGCGTTAAATTTGAATTATAATTTCAGGCTTATTTCACTCTGCTGGAGGAGAACCTAAGCGTCTTTATAGATACTGCAGAGATATGGGAGTGTCGCAAAACTACTATCTAAAGTAGCAAGCGCTCTCCCCTATTTTTTTACCTTGAAAAAGTATTCATTGGTGGATGAAAATGCTCAATCTCTATTTTATTCTCAAATGTTTGTCGTCAACTTCATTAAGGTGCCCGCTGCCAGAAAAAGCCTTATCGTCTTGCTTACCGTATTTATTGATCATGCCATGAAACACGATTGATAGCCATCATTTTGTAATCTTTATCAAAAGTTCATATAAGGGGCACCTCCGTGGTTTTGTTTTATCACACGTTCTATGTGTCCATAAAATCGCGGTAAGGTCATCATTTGGTTATTATTTGAATTGACAATTGACAAACGGAAACAATTCAGTTAATCTTGAAACATAGTCAATAGGTCTTTAGGACTATTTTGATTCGATTTTAGCAAAAAAATCTCGAAAAAGGAGATATTTTGTTTAATCATTGAGAAATAAGGGGCATAAACGCATAATGTTTTTTTGGAGCATAAATCATTTCTTTATGGTCAAATACAATATTCTTTTTTTAGTTTGTTGTCTCTCTCTAAGTGTCTTGATTGTAATTTTGCTTTGGCTTATACGAAAAGTTGGGAGTATCTCTTGGGAGTTAAATATTAACAGAACCATATTAAATGGCATTACTATTGAAAGTAGTATAGAAAAGCATCTTAATGAATATCTGGAATTATTGTTCCCGATAATTGAATCGCGGGGTTACTTTTTTTATTTATATGATACTAAATCTGAAAATTATCTTCTGAGGGTTAGCCGCCAAGTTGATAAGAGCACGGGTAAAATAGCTCCTAGTTATAGTGGTTTAATTCCTTATAATAGGGAAGTTTATAATCCTCCATTGTGGTTGCCTAGAACAAATAGTGCTGAAGGTCCGTTGATTATTAAAGATGGTGGAGTCCCTTTGCTTCATTTGATGATCAGAGAAGGGGAGGGACTAATTAGAATTGGACCTGTGCGATCGGCTATTGGTAAAACGAGGCTAAAGAAACTCGAAAAAATAGCGAGAGTCCTTCAACCCTCGTTAGCTGTACTCTTATCTATTGAGAAGCAAAAATTCGACACAAAACTAATTGTAACAACTGCTAAGGCAATTAATGGTCTTGCAAAGTCAGTTTTTGACATAAATAGTTTATTCAACACGCTAATATCTCTCAGCGCTAAAATGATTGATGCCGAAGCATGTTGTTTCTTGCTTAAACAGGACAATAATTTCGTTGTTTCAGTTATTTCCGGATTTAAAAAGGAGGTCGAGACTCAATTAAAATGTAATCAACAAGGTTTGCACGAATTATTCAACATAGTAAAGGATGTTGAAAGTTGTCAGATATTACCTAGCACATATGATTTTCAAAAAATACCTACTTGCTTCTCGACAAGCTCGAATCAGTTAGTAACATTAATTAGAATTGACAATTTTCTTCTTAAAGGAGTAATTGCGTTTTGGCATAATCAAGATTCGACTTTTGGACAACACCAAATTTCAATTGTTAAAGATCTTATTTTACGTATTGGAGAATTATTCGACAGTAAAAGAGATTCCGGGGAATTTGTTAATGCTTACAGCGAAGTTTTAAGTATATTAATAGAAGCTAATGATAATTTGGAACCATTTACCGTTGGACATTCGAATTTAATTGCAAATTATTCTGTGGCCATTGCCCGAGAATTAAAGCTTCCCCAAGATGAAATACCAAATATTAAATTGGCAGCGTACTTTCACGACATTGGAATGATAGGGCTTTCAAATAATATTTTATTTAAAAGGGGCAAATACTCTAAAATTGAATTTGAAACTATGAAACTGCATGCAGAAATTGGTGCTTCAATAGGTGAGTCTGCATTTGCTAATACAAATGTCCCTTTATATATTCGACATCATCATGAGAGATGGGATGGATTTGGTTACCCTGATGGCCTTAGTGGAGAAGAAATACCTTTGGGTTCGAGGATCATAGCTGTTGCAGATATGTTTAATGCCAAATTAGGAGGCCGAAAATATCGCGAACCGGTTACCTTCGAGCAAGCAATAAAGGATATGATTTCTTCTGCGGGTACACAACTCGATCCCAAGGTAGTACAAGCACTTGTAGAGTGGTTTAAGAACAAACAAACTGACCATAAACGTATAGGCAGATCTTTAGGCCCCTGTTGGTTAATGCGCTGCAGCCCAGCTTCTATTTGTAAAGAATGTAATGCGTTTAATAGACGTGATAAAAATTGTTGGGAATTTAAAGATGTTAATTGTTCTAGTCATGGCAATAATTGTACAACGTGTTTTGTACGTACCGAAACTATTTATAGATCCAACGAACCGCAATTTTGTATTTAAACTAATTAACATAGTTAATGAGGTACTGTTATGAAAATATAATACGGTAATGAATTGGAGGGATATAGTGAATAAGAAGGCGAGATTTACTTTAGCGAATAATTACGCTCTCTACTATGGAAGAGGTAAAGTAAATCAACTCACACAATTTGATATAGCCATTGTTGAACCTACTGCTCATTCCTATAGCTCTTTATTGAAAATGAAATCTTTTGATACGTTAACATTAGCATACCTTAGTGTAATGGAAGTGTCACTTTGGAGTGAAGATCTTATGAGATTAGGCTTCGGTGATATGCTTCATATAGATGGTAAGCCCTACATAAGTCAAGAATTTGGAAATTATTGGATAGATTTACGTTCGTCACGATGGAAAAGGTTATTGTTGGACAAAGTAGAATACCTTTTAGTTGACCAGAGATATGACGGCATTTTCCTTGATACAGTTGGTAATGTCGAATCGGATCACTTTTCCGATAAAATGAAAACAGAGTTAGTCTCAGCCGCAACTTCGATTCTGCGTAAAATTAGAAAAAAGTTCCCTAGTTGTTTATTGATTCAAAACTGTGGCTTGGAAATATTGTTTAAAAAAACCGCCAAATACCTAGATGGAATATGTTGGGAAAACCCGCCTTTTCATCTGCCCACCAGCCGAGATTGGATATCTCAAGTAATGGACTTACTTATTAAAGAAAAACAAAAACATAATTTAAAAGTTTTTATACTAGTAGAAGAAAAAAACCCATGTGCAAATTATTTTGATATTGTTAAAAAAATGGCTTTTGACAATCAATTTTTGGTTTATTTCGCTTCGTCCTTCTATAATACTGATGTATTGGAAGCTAGATAAAAATGCCACACGAAAATTGTTTTTTGGAGTATAACTGAACATTAAACGTTTTCGATGTAATCGAAAGGTCAAAACTTAGTTAAGGTAGGTGATCTTCCGAGATGACAAATGGGAAAATTAAAGTGATGTTAACAACGGAAGGAACCTTTCCTTTTCATCAAGGTGGAGTAAGTACTTGGAGTAACGTCTTAGTTCAAGGATTGCCTTCCGTTGACTATGTGGTTTACAGCATAATCATGAATCCTTATGTTACACAAAAGTTTACTTTGCCTGCAAATGCAACATTAATTAAAGTGCCTTTGTGGGGAACAGAAGACCCAAGCGAACATTTAACCACTCCATTTTCAAAGACATATTTAGCTAAAAAACGAACCGACCCTGGTATTATTAACTCACAATTTCTTCCGTTGTTTAAAGAAATGATCCGGGAGATCCTTAGCATAGAAAAAAATCCAATTAGTTTTGCGAACATACTTTATGATATGTACAGATACTTTAAACAATATGATTACAAAAATAGCTTTAAAGATGAGGTAGTTTGGTCCGTTTTTAAAGAAACTATTTTTCAATTTTCCGTTAACTCTTATTACAAACTTCCAGAGCCAAGCGTTTTTGATATTATCCAAAGTTTAGGTTGGATATATCGCTTTTTTACAATCTTAAATACACCTTTACCACGTGTTGATATAACTCATTCCGCTGCCGCTGCATTCTGTGGGATCCCGGCAGTGCTTGCTAAACTAGAATACAAAACCCCCTTTCTGCTGACAGAACATGGAGTTTACTTGAGAGAGCAATATTTAAATATTAATAGATCTGGTTATACGGCGTATCTTAAAACATTTTTAATTAGATTCGTACACTCGATTACGTCACTAAATTATTTCATGGCAGATCAGGTCTCACCAGTTTGTCAATACAATACCCGTTGGGAAAGACGTTTTGGCGTTGATGCGTCAAAAATTAAAGTTATTTACAATGGTGTTGATAAGGATGTTTTTGCTCCATCTCGGCAGCGGAATATTAGTCCTCATCCAACAGTAGTTTCAGTGGCAAGAATTGATCCTGTAAAAGATATAATAACATTGATTAAAGCAGCTTCTTCGGTCAGGGAACAGTTCCCTGAGGTGCGTTTTATAGTTTATGGATCAGTAACGGTTCCAGAGTATTATGAAGAATGTTTATCTATTCGCAAACAGCTAGGTTTAAATGAGACATTTATTTTTGCTGGTCACTCAGATAACGTTCCTTCAGTGTTAGCAGATGGGGATGTTATTGCTCTAACAAGTATTACGGAAGCTTTTCCCTATGCTGTAGTTGAAGCGATGATGGCGGGCAAACCACTTGTTGCAACTGAAGTTGGAGGCGTGAAAGAAGCTATTGCCGATTGTGGTATTGTGGTTACCCCGAGGCATTATGATCAAATGGCAAAATCTATTATTACTTTATTAAAAAATCCCGAATTACGTCAAAAATTAGGCGATGAAGCTCGAAAACGTGCATTAGACCTTTTTACAATTGAACGCTCACTAAGACTTTATAGTGTTTCCTATTACAAATTAATCAATACTTTTGGACAGCCACAAATTTTTATTTTACAACTTCAACGGCAGAAACTGCTTTCTGATAAAGGGTATGCCTTACTTGAACTAGGTTATTGGAATGAGGCAATAATTCAGTTTAAAAATGCCATAGAAGCCTATTTGGATTCTAATGCCGTGCCTGTATTGATGATGGAGATTGCGTATGCCTATAATGAGCTTGGGGATTATGAGAGCGCACTTATATTCTTGAAAAAGGCTAAAAATCTAAATGGAAAATATTCTCAGGAAAAAGCGCTAAAAACACGATTGGCAAGGCAAAGAATTCTTGTTGATAAAGGATATGCTTTACTTGAATTAGGTTACTGGAGAGATGCTATTGATCAGTTTGAAAAAGCGATAAATATTCACTCGAATTCTTCCGCGGTCCCTTTATTATTATTAGAAATTTCACATGCATATAATGAGCTTGGAGAACTGGATCGTGCTCGAGATGTCTTAGCTAAAGTACAGATTTTAGCAGAACAAACCGGTGTACAGACGCTAACAAAAACATCTTGAAGGTAGGTGATTCACGTGACTTTGAGTTTTAGACGTTCTATTAAGGGCTATGATCCGAAATCTGTCGAAAGTGAAATTTCTAACATTATACGAGAATTTCAGCAAGAATTAGATAGGCTAAATCAGGAATTATTGCTGAAAACTCAACAGATAGAGTCATTAAAAGCAGATATCCAAAAGATTAATAAAGACTTAAATCCTAAGGTGGCCAAAGAAAAGGAAATATCTCAGCGCCTATTAGATTCTCTTCTGAAAGGTGCTGAGAAAGTTATGATTAGTATTAAGAATGCAGAGAAAAAAGAAACTGAATTGAGTGAAAAGGTAAATCAACGAAAGAGGGAGCTGCTTAGGCTTCAAAATACTACAGGAAAAATGAACAATGACTTTCTTACAACAGCTAGCCGATATGGGTCTATCTTAAATTGGGGAAAAGAAGGTGAGATTCATGTCAAAGATTAAAGGTAAATTGTGGGGCTATTCAAAAAGTGAAGTGGAGGATTATCTAACTAACATAAAAACGAATCAAGAAATTGAGTTGGAAAAATTGCGAAAAAAAATTGATGTTAGTGATAATGAAATTAAGTCCTTACGAGATGAATTACAAAAATTAATTGACAGTGAGGCAAAAGTCCCTAAGCAGACTCTTTTAGAATTTGCTATTACTAGAGTGGATAGGTTATTCGAATACATTTATCAAGATGTTGAAATAGATCTTTTGGAAATTCAAAAAATTTCTGATCAGAAAATTGAAATTTTAAAAAATAACCTAATAGACATTGAAAATGAAATAAATAAAGAGAAAGAAATTATTGAAAGAAATTTGAAGAATATAGTAGAAACTGTTCGTAAACAAGAAAAGTCGAAAAATATTAACGTGGATGTCTTGAAAAATATTGGGAAAGTATTACCAATAGCTGATTGGTTGAAAAATAATAAAGAAGAAGAACTTGTTCATTCTCAAGAATTTTGGGGAGATAACGATACTAATACGGAAAAAGCTATTAATAAAATGACTTCTGATGGGACAACAGTCAATTTGGGGGTAGTGAATGAAGATGATAATACTAACCAAGTTGATGATTTTGTTAATAAAATAAATAACAACTTTTGGGATTTTGACTTAAAAAACGATCAAAATGAAACGATTACTAAGGAAATAGCGGTAACTGATGAAGTTGAAAATTATGCCAATTCAAGCAAACAGACGTCACAGGAAGTACGCGATGAAATCACATCTGTCCGTGATAAATATATCCTTGGGAAAGTTGTAGGTGAAGATATTACAGATAAAAATGGGAAGATAATAATTCGGAAGAACGAATCCATTACTGAAAGTGTTATGCATCTAGCTAAAAATGAAGGAAAACTCACTGAACTAATAATTCATATGGAATTACCAGGGCAGGGCGATTAAAGATGCAATTACTTGAAAAAAATTCAACAAAGTTTAATGAATTAGTTGAACAAGTTTTAGAGGTGACAAAGAATCCAACCGATATGTATGAAGTCGCCGCAGTTTTAGAATCCATTGGCTGGAATGATGCAATGGTAAATGATGAATTCGGAGCGAATGATATTTTCAAAATTGCTGAAGATATATGGTCTGTAACTCAAAATGAACTTTTAACGCTTCCAATAAATCATGCAGAAAAGCTTGATTATGTACACTATTTCTTTGGAATTCTTCGTAGTTTTATTAGAGGGACAATTTTTGCTTTACCAATGGCTGTTTCTGTGGTTGCCATGCTAACTCTTCGTTTTTCCTTATGGTCTTATGAATATTTATCTTTAGAAAATGCAACGAGTATTTCTATTGGAACGATACTTAGCTTTATGGTGGTTGGGGGCTTTACGCAAGCAATTGCCCGTCGCGGATTTATGTATTTGGGGCTCGGTTATTATGATATTGCAAGAAAATCCACATATTATTTTGTTAAACTTGGTTACATAATGTGCGTTATAACTGCAATTATTTATCTTTTTATCAATTCTATCTTTTCTATTTACCCAATGAGCATGATATTAATAACAATTTTATACTTATTATTCCTCTCGGGAATATGGCTTTCGGTAACTGTATTATATATTTTACAAAAAGAGTTGATTTTTACAGGATTAATAACTGCTGGTATAGGAATTGTCTTTATACTATTTCGATTAGTTTGTTTGAATATTATTTTATCTCAGGTAATTGCTTTAAGCATAGTATCACTGGCAAGTATTATCATGGCCCATTATATTTTTATTAGAGCGGAGAGAAAAATGGAGAAGGGAATAGCTCCAACTATGCCTCGACGTTCGATTACTTTTTATACCAGTCTACCTTACTTTGCATACGGCTTCTTATATTTTACTTTCTTAAACATTGATCGAATTATTGCTTGGTCTACGAACAATATTTATATGCCATATTTTGTTTGGTTTCGTGGAGAATATGAATTAGGTCTTGATTTTGCTCTTATAGTTTTAATATTGCCGATGGGCTTGGTGGAAGTTGTAGTTAATGAATTAATATCGAACCTCTTAGCACATCAAAAAAACACACAGGCAATTGATTATGAGAAATTGAACCAAATGTATCGTTCTTTCTTTATAAAAAGATATAGTCTTGTTTCAATTTTTTGTGTAATTAATGCTCTTATACTGTTTCTGGTTCTGGTCTATGTTACCAATTTGCACATCGTAACGTTTGATTTTTTATCAAATCCAACTATTTTATTTACATTCATCTGGGCTGTTATTTCATATTCCTTGTTAGCTTTATCGCTAATGAATTCACTCATATTGTTTTGTCTAGCCCAACCTACTATGGTATCTTATTCGATGCTGATCGCCTTATTGGTTGATATGATTGTTGGTTTCTTGCTAAGCCGCTGGATTGCTTATAGCTGGGCGGTACTGGGTTTATTTGCTGGTTCAGTAGTTTTTGCCATCTTGACGACTAAGAAAGTGTTTAAGGTTTTTGAAAATCTCGATTATTATCTATATGCTGCCTTATAAAGGGGGGAGGTGATTGGATGCTGCAATTATTTCACAAGGTATTAGTCTAATTCGATGGGGATTGGCCTTTATAATGATGTATGTTATGTTTCCGATTATTATTTTTCCTGCTGAGGGAAATGGAATGCTTGAGCGAATCTTTTTTAGATATATCCAAATGGTTTCGCTTACTTTGGTTATTGTATATTTATTAGTATCACTTAAATTATACGAAAGCCTATCATTCCTTATGGTAATAATTATCTTTACGATTTTTTTGAGAGTACCCAGAGACTATAGAAAAAATGGTTTTCAAGAAGTAAGATATGTTATTTTATCCAGAGTGTTTGATTACCTAGATGGTACATTTAAACCACTGGTTGATCGACAGATGCTAAGTAGAAAGATAAGTGAGGCAAAAAATGAACTTTATAGGACGTTATGTTCGGTCAACCTATTTCAATATGTTCTTCTTTTGATCATTCTTATCGCATCAGGATATTTACGGTTTTATGATACGTTACAGCATGCAGCGCCAGCTATGTCCGATTCTTATGTAACATTAGCTTGGTCAAAATACATCGATGAAAACATGTTATTTCATGATGGAATCTACCCACAAGGATTCTATATTTATCTATCGATATTACACAAATTTGCTGCGATTGATCCCCTTTATGTTATGAAATATACGGGTCCACTTAACAACGGGATCATAACCACTATAGGCATTTATTTATTCGTTCGAGGAGTAACTGGCGATGGATTAGCTGGTCTAGTAAGTGCCTTTGTTTATGGAGTCTTGGGAGGAGTTTTACCAGCGGGCTGGGATAGACAGGGAGCATCATTATCACAAGAATTTGGTAGTGTTTTTTTATTCCCAACATTTATGTTTGCACTAGCTTATTTCCAGACTCGTAGAAAGAGTTATTTATGGACCGTAGTAGCGGCTCTTATAGCTTTAGGTTTAATTCATACGTTGATTCTAGCGTATGTATGGCTGGGTCTTCTCTGTATGGCATTTGCCAATTTGCTCTGTGAATTTAGAAAAAGTTTGAAGCTCGTTGCGGGCTTGGTTATTGGCGGGATTGCATCTGGATTTTTGGCTGGACTGCAGGTTTTAATTGGGTGGTTTGAAGGAAAAGGGTTCCACAGCACCTCTCTTGAGTTTTTAACTCAGGCTACGCAGACCAAGGTTCCAATCCCCTCTCTGACATACATTGACAAATTAGCAATCGTTGGTTTTGTTGCATTTTTTCTTATAACACTTGTCAAAAGTAGAGATACTTTTAATCGAGTGTCTTCACTTTTTCTTTTATTCTTATCGGGATCTTCCTTAGTGCTATACCTTATTATTGGACCAATGTCTGGTAGTGAATTGCTTTCAGTCAGGTCAAGCGTAATGTGGGCCTTAGTAGAACCTATAGGGGTTGGACTTATTGTTGCTGCAGTATTACGGATACTTTATTCTTTAGGCCCAAAATTAATCATAACGATTATTATGACCATAACAGTAATTTGTTTTTTCGCATGGGGAGTAATTTATTATAAACCATCACCTGCTCAGCCATATAAAATGCAGTACGATATGGAAATTAACGAATATCTGAGGATTTCCAAGGAGTTTGCCCCTGCTGAATGGACATTAGTGGGTAGTGAAGATGAGTATGACCTAGCTTTAGGCAGGGGATGGGATATTTATATTGGGGATTTTCTTAAATGGTATAACCCAGAAAGTGCTAAATTAGTTAAGACTGATGGAGGTAAATACGAACCTTTAGTTGCTAAGGATCTATTTATTTTTTTACAGAAGAAACTCTTTAGGGTTGAAGGCGAAGCAATGAAACCTATACTACTTCAAAGGGAAAAGAATTATCTAGCTCTTGAAAAATGGATTGAGAAATATTCTAAAGTTCATAACAATTGTGATATTTACTATGAAGATAATTACATTGTTATCTATCATATCCATGATCTTAAAGCTGATTAAAATTGATCGGCAGCATGAGGATTATACTTTGCAGTTTCATAAATAATGACATCGAATTTATACAGATTAATATAAGAAAAGGACGAGGGAATGTTTAATTGGAAATTGTAATCAGGGCACAATTTCTGGGGTTTACACGTTGGTTCTTTACTTTTATGACGATTTCAATTATATTACCTATATTTTTCTTCCCTGATATAGATGACAGTTTTTTAGCAAAGATATTTACACGTTATATCTTTATGGTAGCGATATTAATTTCATTAGGTTATCTTTTGCTGCTATTAAAGTTATATGAGGCTATTTCACTAATTTTAACATTATTAATATTTGTTGTTTTCTTAAGGTTGCCTAAAAACTACAGAATAAATGCTTTAGTGGAGATGAAATCTCGGATACTCATTCATCTTTACGATTTCTTAGACGGTATACCCAATACAACTGATTTTATTCGCCATTTCGTTTTGGATTTAAGAAAGAAAGTTGCAAATAACCTTGAAAAAATAACTGGTATAGATGTTGCAAACAGTTTCTTGCTATTATTTGTTCTGGGATATACAAGTTATTTAACATTTTCTGATACTTTACAGCATGCAGCCCCTGCGATGACAGATTATGTTACATTGGCTCGGATGAAGTATATTGATCAAAGTATGTTTGTACATGGAATAAGTCCGCAGGGTTTTGAAATTTTTCTCTCAATTTTGCATAAGTTTGCTGGTTGCGATGCTCTTTATATTTTGAAATATACTGGTCCACTAAATGGAGTTCTAGCGACTTTATCAATGTATTTTTTTATGGAAAAAGTTACAGGCAAAAAATTGTCCGGAATTCTTAGCGCTTTTGTTTTTGGAGTTTTGGGCAGCGCCCTATCCCCTGACTGGCAAAGTCAAGGATCAACAAATTCGTTAGTGTTTGGGATCATTTTTCTATTTCTGTCTTGGTATTTTGCTATTTCCTTTATGAAAACTCATGAAAAGCGGTACTTGTGGACAGTCGCCGCGGCCATGTTAATAAACGGATATGTCAATACATATATTTATATTCTTTCGTGGAGCATGTTTTTATTTTTGATTTTATCATATTTAATATTTGATGCTGGTAATTCCAGACTAGCTTCGAGAGATTTATTTTTAGTATCTTTTGGATCTGGGATAGTAACACTATTGCAAATTATAGTTTCGTTGCTCCTTGGTAAAAAGTCAGACGTTAAGGCAGCTGATTTACTTACTTTTAATTTAATTCCTAGTATAAAAAAATTTGGAATTATTGACGAGATTGCAATTCTTGGTTTTATATTATTTCTGCTGGTTGCAATATTACAAAACAAAGAAATTCATGAAAGAATTGTTGCTTTTGTTCTATTTATATTAGGCATATCATCCCTATTGTTGTATCGATATATCGGAATAAATATAGATAATTTGAATTTAACATTTGTATTTGGGGTTTTTTGGACGTTATTAGCGTCAATAGGTGTTGGACTTTTGCTAGGATTAATCCAGGATAATTTTGAGAAATACACTCCGATTCATATCCTGGAATACTGTATTTGCTTCATGGCCATGGTTACTATAATACTTTTTAGCAGGCCTTCCCTACCACAGCCTTTTAAGATACAGTACGATCAAGAAATTAACCAATATCTACGGATATGTGATGAGTATTGCAATTCGGAATGGGTTATGGTTTCTGAAGAGGAAGGCTACTATATCGCTTTGGGAAAGGGAGGGTATATTAACATAAGTAATTTTTTAAATCTATATGATCCTAGAACACTGACTTTTAGAAAGGAGGTTAATCAAGAAGAACCGTTCGTATCGGATTACTTTATCTTTGTGCAAAAGAAATTATTTAGCAATGGTATGTATATCAATGAGGCACTTTATAAAGAGCGGCTTAAAAACTATGAAGCAATTGAAAAATGGATTGAAACATATAGAACAGCCCATCAAAACTTAAGCATTTATTATAAAGATGATTTTATAGAGGTATATCACATTAGTCTGAGTAGAACATCTGAGGATAACTTTAGAAGAATTTGGGGTTTCTGAGCTTTTTGTAACTTGTTTTTAATAGAAAAGTTAAACTAGTATTTTACTCCCAAAACTTGTTGCTTTATTTTATAGTATTTTGTGAAAATGTTTATTTGAGGGGTTGAATTATAAGATGCATCGAAAACTTTTAGCTGTTTTATTGATCCTGTTCCTATCGTTGCAATTGTTGGTGCAATACAAAATTGCGTACGCATCTGGTGTTAATTATCTTGGTAATTATGATCAATCAACAAATTTTGGGGTAGCGAATGATTTTAATGTTTTTATTTTAGAGGATGCGATCAAAAATGGGGCTGATTCTGAAGGAAGAATTGCCATCGGCGGAAATGCAACCTTAGGTAATTTTACGGTAGGATCGCAGCTGAATAATCCAACAGAAGCAGATATCCTCGTAGGAGGAAATTTTACATTAAATGGAAATTTAATAAATCAAAGCGGAAATACTGTTTACGGAGATGGACTTCAAACCAATGGATACAATATCTGGCAAAATAGGAAGGGTACTTCGGTTATCTGTTCAAAAGTTATTGATTTCGACCAAGCAAAAAGTTATTTGAATGATTTGTCTGGGAAATGTGCCCAACTTCCTGATAATAGCTGTAGCCACAATGTTGCTCCCTGGGGCGAATTAGATTTAACAGGAGACAACAAGACATTAAATGTTTTTACTTTTGACGGAACAAATGTATTTGGCAGTGGGAAAAGCCTGAAGGACTTGGAAATACATATAAACGTGCCTAATAATTCAACAATTCTTATGAATGTAAGTGGAGATAATTTAGGTTTTAAAAACAATAGTATGTTTATTAATGGCAGCGAACCTAATGGAAAAGTATGGGGTAATGAGAAATTGGTATGGAATTTCTATGAAGCCACAAAACTTACTGGTTATACAGTTCATGGCTCTATACTTGCTCCAAAAGCTACGTGGATATCCAGCGGGTGTGGTAATGTTCAAGGAAGGTTTATTGTAAAAGAATTATTGGCAGATAATTCAAACGGATGGGAATTTCATGATATCCCTTTTACTGGATGCTTACCTACGTCTTCGCCAGTTAATAGTAATCCGATTGCCGAAAATGATGCGGAGACAACGCCAGAAAATACCGCAATAACTATAAATGTTTTAGGAAATGATCGGGACCCCGATAACGATCCCCTCACAGTAACGGATGTAACGCAGGGAAGTCATGGCAGTGTAAGCATAAACCCAGACAACACGGTCAAATACACACCAGAAACAAACTATGAAGGAACCGACAGTTTCACCTATACGATAGGTGATGGAAAAGGCGGAACAGCAACGGCAACAGTCACGGTTACGGTAACTAGCACGAATAGTCCAGGGCAGGGTTGTAATGACAATCCCCCCCCTAATCCTTCTGATCCGAGATTTGCTGCAACTAATTATTCAATTGTTAATTACGTCGGAACAAGTATAGGTGGATTTAATGGCGACGAGGGTTCTTCAGATCCAAAAACTTTTTCCCCGGCTACTAGCGGTGAGGTCTATGGACCTCGAGGTCTCTCAGTTGATAGTAATGAAACACTTTATATTGCAGATGAAAAAAATGGGAGTATTAGAAAAGTAGTATTTTCAAATGGAAGTACAAACATGTCAACCATAACGGGGAATGGAAAAGATAACGGGTATACACCTACTGATTACCAAGGATCTGCTCACGGGCAGGGAATGTATGAACCGATGGATGTAGCAGTAAGTCCGTGTGGTAAATATATTTACTTTCTTGATACAGATAATCATATAATACGGATGATTGATGAATCAGGTAATTTAAGAACCATTGCAGGAGTTTTAGAACCTGGTTCTTCGGGTAGTTACTCAGATGGTGGAGGAAATCCATTAAAAGCAAAATTCAATACACCCCAGGGTATTGCTATTGATAAAAAGGGGAATTTATACATTGCTGATACCCAAAACGACATTATTAGAAGAATTTCAAGTGATTGGACTAATATTATAACGATTGCTGGACAGGCGGGAATAGGCGGCTTTTCGGGAGATGGAGGCCCTGCCAAAGAAGCTACTTTAAATAATCCCATTGGTTTGGCCTTTGACAGCGTGGGTAATCTGTATGTTGCTGATACATTTAACCACAGGATACGAAAAATTGATTTAAATACTGGAATAATAACAACAGTAGCTGGAGGGGGTAAATTGCCAACTAATAGTACAACTGCAGAAGGAATTGGTGACGACAGTAGTGCTGTCGAGGCATCTCTATTTTATCCTTATGATGTTGCTATTGATGAAGCAGATAATTTATATATAGCTGATTCAAGTAATCAGAGGATAAGAAAGGTTATGCATTCAACGGGTGAAATAATTACCATTGCTGGTGATGGTTATCTAGGAAATAGCAGTGATATGGCAGATGCAACATCAGCTAGGCTTAATTGGCCTAAAGGCGTTGCTGTTGACAGAAATGGTAACGTTTATATATCCGATACCTTAAACAATGTTATAAAACGGCTTATTCCAAAACTGTGATTGATATTGTGGGTGAAATTATATCGAGATTATTAAGATTAATTAATGAGTTGCAAGAGGTTTAATCAACTTTGCAACTCATTATGTCTAATTTGTCGTTTTATATTATCGAAGTTTATCTCTTCAAGGTCTTTTAGCATTAACAAAAATATACCACAATAGAAAAAAACTGGTTAAATTTAAAAGGATTTCTAGAAATTCTGTCGAAATGTTATTACATCTATTTCATATCCACTTGAATTTAAGGAAACCCTGTTCTGAAACTGGAGGCTTGATGTTGGATAAGATTTTGGTAATCATCCCGTCATGGAATGAAGCGCGAGGAATTGCTAATGTAATAATGGAAATAAAACAATTCCTACCTCAATCAGAGATATTAGTAATTGATGATGGATCCACCGACAATACATATTCAGTTGCTTTGAATGCGGGCGCAAAAGTAGTTTCTTTGCCCTTGAATTTAGGGATTGGAGGTGCAATGCAAACAGGGTTTTTATATGCAAAATGTCGTGATTTTAAAGTAGCAATACAAGTTGATGGAGATGGTCAACATGACCCGAGCCAGATACCTTTATTATTAAAACAACTTGAAACCTCTGATCTAGTAATAGGATCTCGATATATAGACAAAGATGGGTTTATATCAAGTCGAGCACGTCGTATGGGCACGAATATCTTCAAATTTATGCTTAAATTTCTAACTGGTAAGGTGTTTACCGATCCTACTTCGGGCTTTCGTGCTATAAACTCTAAAGTAATTAATGAGTTTGCTAATAATTATCCTACGGATTTTCCAGAGGTTGAAGTAATTACACAGTTAAATCGAAGAGGGTTTAAGATTAATGAAGTTCCAGTAAAAATGCGCGAAAGAAAATATGGTCATTCTTCAATAACATTAATTAAATCAATCTGGTATATGATTAAAGTAGGTACAGTTCTGTTAATTGGTGAGTCAAAGGGTAGGGTGAAGCAAATTTGATTTACAATTTCTCATTAAGTTTTGGGATTATTTTTGCATTTGTGACCATATTGGCGGTTAGAAAGCATAAACTTCATTTTTTTTATGCTTTTTTATGGCTAATTCTAGTTGCTATCATAATTTTTATTCCTTTGACAGTGAAGTTTTGGGATAGATTTGCCCATATTATGGGGATAGATTATGGACCTTCTTTTATTTTCTTATGTGCTATTCTGTTTTTAATCATTTATATATACTATCTTACCATTACAATAACAAAAATAACTGATCGAACTACAAGATTAACACAAGAAATTGGTTTGCTTAAGCTTTACATAAAAGAAGATAAAACTTACTTAGATCAATAGGTATTAGCATTTGCCATACGAGCTGTAACTTTCGAATATCTTTGGATTAGCAACATTAATAGTTTATTCTATTCATTTAAGGAGGTTTACCTTACTCTGGGAGGTTTGTTATGAGAATATTGATCACGGGAGGAGCTGGCTACATCGGAAGTCATACTTGTGTAGAACTCTTAAATAGCGGATACGAGATAGTAATTATAGATAATTTTAGTAACTCTAAGCCAGAGGTACTCAATCGAATACAACAAATTACTAATAAAAACTTTAAATTTTATCACATAGATCTTTTAGATAAATTAGCTTTAGAAAACGTTTTTGACGATAACCAGATTGATGCAGTCATACATTTTGCTGGGCTTAAGGTTTTGAGAGAATCCATACAATTTCCACTCAAATACTATCATAATAATGTTTGTGGTACGTTAACTCTTTGTGAAGTCATGGATAATTACAAAGTAAAACGACTAGTCTTTAGTTCATCAGCCACCGTTTATGGAATCCCGAAAAAGGTCCCTATTGAAGAAGATTCTCCTTTATCAGGCACAAACCCTTACGGGTATAGCAAAGTTATAATCGAGAATGTTCTGAGCGATCTCTACAGGTCTGATAACGAATGGAGCATCGCCTTACTTCGATATTTTAATCCAATTGGGGCGCATCCAACTGGGCTCATTGGAGAAGACCCAAATGGTGTCCCTAATAACCTTATGCCCTATCTCGTTAGAGTAGCTGCAGGAAGGCTAGAAACACTAAGCGTGTTCGGTAATGATTATCCTACAAAGGACGGAACAGGTATCCGCGATTACATTCATGTGATGGATCTTAGCCAAGGGCATTTAAAAGCTCTTCAAAAAATTATGACCGACCCAGGAGTACACGTTTATAACTTAGGGACTGGTAATGGGTATAGTGTTTTAGAAGTAGTTCAAACCTTTGAAAAGGTAACAGGACAAAAGGTAAATTACAAACTGGCTCCCCGTCGTTCTGGTGATATTGCGGAATGTTATGCTGATGCGCATAAAGCAAAAACTGAATTAGGATGGACTCCTAGCCGAGGACTTAGAGAAATGTGTATTGATTCTTGGAGATTCCTGTTAAACTCAAGTTTAAAATCTTAATCGACATAGTAATATTACGCGTTTAATCATTGGTTTTTCCTTATATTATTTAGTGGAAAAGCACAATTCATCTTTTTCGAGCATAGTTATGAACATGGTTCGAAAGGGGTGAGAGGGTGTTCACTGAATTTTTGCTGGCTGCAATTGCTCTATCCGTTCTCAAAGGCGTAACCTTACTAGTTTCTTATATTAATAATAATGCTTTTCCCCAACCATTGAGCGAGCATGAAGAAGCTCGATGTTTATCAATTTTAAGCAAAAGCAAATCAACGCAGCCCTTTACAATGACTCGTGAGGTGGAGCACGCGCGTAATACGCTTGTAGAACATAATTTGCGCTTAGTGGCTCATCTTGTCAAAAAATTTGACGGAACGGGAGAGGATGGGGATGATCTGATCTCCATTGGAACCATTGGTTTAATTAAAGGCATCAACACCTTTGATCCCGGGAAGGGGACCAAGCTGGCAACTTATGCGGCCCGGTGTATTGAAAACGAAATTTTGATGCATCTGAGATCCTTGAAGAAATCCCGAGGGGAAGTGTCTATATACGATCCTATTGGCATGGATAAAGAAGGAAACGAGATTTCTCTCATTGATGTTCTGGGTTCTAATGAAGAGGATATTTCAATTAGAGTTGAAAATGCTTCGGAGCAGAAAGCGTTATTGGAGCTCGTCAAAAAACTTACCAAGAGGGAGAAAATGGTGCTTCAATTGCGCTATGGGCTCATGAACAGCCCTAAGCGGACCCAGCGTGAGATTGCAAAAGTTCTGGAGATATCACGGTCTTACGTGTCAAGGATAGAAAAAAAGGCGATTCAAAAGCTGATGGAAGAGATGAAGAGGATTGATCCGAAATAATAACGATATGGGTAGATATGGGAATGGGAAATATAATGATTAAACTTCATTAAATTCGTGAACGAGGCCATTGAAGGGCTTTGCAATAGGACACTTCAGGTTAACAAAGAATCAGTTATACAAGGTAACTCACTCAAATGTGAAGGTCGTCAGTTATGTTTCCGCGGACGTAACAAGAAGAGAGTTCCAACTTGTCGCAGATTACGAAGATGGGTATTAGTTACAGGTTTCAAGAGGGAAAGGTTTTAGTTAACCATAACAAATTTCTCGGGTATACCAAGGATGAACAGGGCCAGTTAATTATAGCACCCGAGGAAGCCGAGACTGTTCGCCGGATATATCGGGAGTTTCTTGATGGCAAGAGCCCATATAAAATAGCCAGTAACCTGCAAAAAGATGGAGTAATCACTGGCGCTGGTGGTACAAAGTGGTATGATAGCACCGTCGTTGGGATACTAAAAAATGTGAAGTATATGGGAGATGCGCTGCTCCAAAAAACCTACACCTTGGATTTTTTGACCAAAAAGCGTGTGATAAATACTGGACACGCAGCCCAGTATTATGTTGAGGATAGTCATGAAGCTATTGTTTCTAAGGAAGAGTTTGCGGCAGTGCAGGCTGAGTTTGAAAGGCGGTCAAACCTGCGGGGGTATTCTAAGACTGGGAAAAGCAAATTCACAAGTGACTACGCTTTTTCCGGCAAGTTGTTTTGCGGGAATTGCGGTAGTAAATTTCGGCGCAGCAAATGGGGAAGCGGTAAGAATCTGCAGATTGTTTGGATATGTATTAACCATCAAACGGGCGGCGATTGTGATATGAAGGCTGTTAAGGATAAAGCTTTGGAGAAGGCGTTTGTGCGGGCGATGAATCGGATCATCACCAATAAAGAGGCCATTATAATAGAAGAAACTAGTGGACCTGAGTTTGACTTCGAGGCTATCGATGCAAAGATAGCTGAACTTCAGCAAGAGTTGATTGATGCGGTGCGGAATAATCAGGAATATTCAACTGCTGAAATTGAAAGGTTGCAGGCGCATAGTCAAAGAATGAAGACTGATGAGTCCGAGAGAGCGTGGAAGGGCAGGTTGGTTGAAGAATTCAAGGCTTATCTGGATGGCGAGGCACTGGATAGGTTTGATGGGGACTTATTCCGGAAGTTGGTTGAGAAGGTTAGAGTGGAATCGATGGTTGAGGTGGAGTTCGTGCTTAAGGTGGGGTTAGAGGTAAAGGAGATTTTATAAGGGACGCAATAAAACTAGATAATTTATCGCAACGCGGAAATAATATAAACTAGTCAAGTTTATAGAAAGCGAAGATAAGATGATCAGATTGATAAAAATCTTTATCTGGATAATTTCTGCTTACAAATGGGGACATTGGCGTGATTGGCGAAACTATTATTCTACAATATTGTTTGGGGTAACCGGGGAACTAATTTATTTCGTGCTCACATATAACCATCCATTATGGGAGCTAACTTCACCAATAATGAACGTAACTTTTAATCATTTAATAACTGATTTGCTAACCTTTCCAGCAATGGGCCTGCTCTTTCTTTCTAACTATCCTAAAAGTAAACCACGGTCAGAGCGAGGTCTATATTTGTTTTTTTGGCTGGTAGGAGCGGGAATAATTGAACTTGTTATGTCGATGTTAGGATACTATAAATATAGTAATGGATGGAATGTTTGGTGGTCTACTGCATTTGATTTAGTATTTTTGCCAATGATGATTATCCACCAAAAATATCCTCCCATGGCGTGGGTTATCGCTCTGATACTGGGTACAACAATTTTTCTTTCTTTTCAGATTCCAATATCACAAATGAAGTAAATAAAATGCTTTTAGAGGTTGTCATAGTCACACTTCATGTATATTTAAAACTGAATTGTTACGATATCGTCTCTTAGTTTTAGGAGTGTCGCAAAACTAATTTTTTAGTGGCTGTGACACTCTTTTTATTGGCAGAAGAATTCAAGGCTTATCTGGATGGCGAGGCACTGGATAGGTTTGATGGGGACTTATTCCGGAAGTTGGTTGAGAAGGTTAGAGTAGAGTCGATGGTTGAGGTGGTGTTTATACTTAAGGTGGGGTTGGAGGTGAGAGAGATACTGTGATAGTCGAAAAACAAGTCGAGGTCAATTATGGATTTCATCGGTGTTGCGAAACATTGAATATATGAAGCGGCAACTTAACTATTCGATAAGGTTTTATTATGAAAAAGCATTCGACAGCATTTGCTAAATATTGTAGCAGGAAAAGGATAGGACTAAGAAGAAATAAATGAAATAATAGTTATATATGGTAAGGAATTAAATTAATGATTAAAGAAAGGGTGCTTGAAAATGAATTACAATGATATTGCTAAAATTGTTCATGATTCAGTCAAAAATGCTCATAACAACAGCTTGGCATCTACACAAATAAATTCCCATGAGGCCACGGTCATTAAAAAGGTTCTTTCTGATTTCGAGGTATCGGGAGAAGACATAACGCTTGGTACTATACCACTACATTTTTGGGGATAAAAGGGGATGAAGCTTCAGCTTGATCAAGCTATTACTGCCGGAATTAATAAAATCCTGACGAGTGCTCAACTTAGTTCCGAAATGATCGCTATGATTAATTCCTCCTTGAACGCCGACAGCGAGACTGGTGAACTATTTCAATGGGCACACTTAACGCTCATGAATTGTGAGTGTGTAAGCGGAGTGTTTGAAGATGCGTTGCCAGGCGCAATTGCCATGGAATTATCTGCACTGGCGATTGATATTTTTGATGATATTCAAGATCAGGATCATGATGACTTACCGTGGCGCCAAATCCCCACAGCTCACGCTCTAAACCTTGCTAGCTGTTTAAGTATGTTAAGCTATGAGGCTATTTCGATGTTACCTGATGATAGAGATAGCAGACTCTACAGGGAAATTGGCCAAATTCTAAGCCATATGTGGATAACGTGTAGTGATGGTCAACTCCAAGACGCTTTGTTTGATACTCGTGAGCAGGTTACGCTTGACCAATATTTTGAGCTAGTCAAGCATAAGTCAGGAAGTTTAACGGCCTGTGCCTGTAAAATCGGCGCGACCTTAGGTGGTGGGTCAGAATCGTTGGTGCTTCAATTAAATCAGTTTGGGACATACCTGGGTATCATGAGTCAAATCAGGAATGATATAAACGACTTTTTAGACTTCGATAAGAAAAAGGATTTTGTTAATCATAAAAAAACTTTGCCGTATGTCTATCTTTTGAACATTCTCAAAGGTAAACAAGCCAAACAGTTCAAAGAACTAACCCAGCTGAAAGGCAACGTATTAGAAAGGTTCGGGAAGGAAGAACAAGGCAATTTACAACAATTAACCCTTGATGAAGGAGCAGTACATTACGGCAGAGTGATGTACGAACTATTCCGGCAAAAGTCAATGGAAATCATTCAAGCAATTTCTGTTCCGGAAAAACGCAAAGAGAAGATGATCAAACTTGTTAAAGAAAATATTTAGGCGGCAAGCATATTATTATGCGAGTGCCGCCTTTCTCTTATTGTTGTTGGTGTATTCTGTAGCTATCAATAACCACCCCTACGTCGGTCTTGATCTTGAGAGCGTCAATGGACAATGGATCGTGACTTACAGTGATTCTGTCGGCCAGGGGTACAAATCAGGCGTACGTGACGGGGATTTGATTTTAAAGATCAATCATGATGATCCTGGTAAAAGCAGCTCTGTTCAAATATGGAGTGAGGTGGAAGGGGCATCAACTCTCGAAGTCCGTAGACCTGACATGTCAACCGTTCAGTTGATTAACATACCTGAGCTTCCACTTTTTCAGAGTACACTGAGCGATATTTCTTTTTTAATCCTGGGATTCATTTTTTGGGTTTTAGGATTTATAACTTGGTTACGACGTCCTTTTCTGGTTCAAGCTCGTGATTTATTTTGGATGAACTGGATTATCGGTTTGGCTTTCGTCCTGGCTCCGGCTTCGAGCCGTGATTTAATATTGGCTAGGGAATTAGAGTACATAATTTTTGCGGCAGTACCTATTTTTATAAATAATTTTATCTCGAATTTTGCATATGAAAATTTAAACCGTATAAATCAATTAGGCCGCCTTATGTTAACAGTAATGTCGGTAATCATATTAATCGTAACTGTGCTACAGTCTGTCGGTATTGTCCAATTTATTAGTCCATTAAGAAAACTGGTGTTAGTAACAGTTAGCATTGGAGTTCTTTTCACACTCTGGAATTTATGTAACATATTAAAGTTGTCTAAAGATAAACCGGAAAAAAACCAGACGAATATTCTATTACTGGGCATGGCGATAGGGTTCTCACCATTCGTTCTTTTGACGGCAATTCCCGCTGTCTTTGGCTTTCAACCGATAATGAATGCCCAGGTTAGTTCCTTGTTTATTTCCGTTATTCCGGCTACCTGGTATTATGCCATAGTCAATAAATATTTACCGGACAGCCGAAGGATTATTTGGTCACTGATTTCTTATGTCCTAGCTGGAGCACTAATGAGCTTAATCATATCGTATTTACTCTTTGTTTTAAGGATTATAAAGACTCTAAATTTTGCCTTGTATCTTTCGACGTTATCATTAATTATGATATTCATTCTTTGTTTTGGTTTGATAAGAGCTGCGATAAATCGATTCTTAAAAAACAATTTATTTTTAGGTGAAAAACTGGCTCTTAAGAAACGAATCCTCGAATTAAACCAAAGACTTAGTTCAATTAAAGAAGAAGAACAGATATTAGAAGAGGTGGCTAAAAGCCTGGCTATTGAAGGAGTCTTTGCAATCATAGAACATGGTAATGGAAACTATTTCAAGAAATCTGAAGGCCTATTTTCCCAAAAACCAAGTGAGCAAGTTAAACTCGTAGAATATTACAAAACAGATCCAAAGATCCACTCAGAAGCAAGAATACTCTCAGATGAGTTGCCTGCTGAAATTTATAGTTTGTATAGGACAAATGAGTTTACTTGCGGAATATTTTTAGGCCATCGATATTCACATATCAAATTTGAACGCGATGAATTACCTACTATTACTTTAATATTAAGTCAATTAGCTCAGCGGCTCATAACTACGTTACTTATTAAAGAATTGTCAGAAGAAGTGAAGTCCCTTACTCAACAATTGCAGAGTTACCAACGGAAAATTCAATCGTTACAGCGAGTAAACAGTCTCTTCTTTAAGAACTTTGAACAAGAGAAAAAAGCATTAGCTCAGGATCTTCACGATGGATCATTACAGTTAGCGCTAGACCTGAATCGATGGCTAGATGATATCGAAGAAGAATGTCTAAACGATAAAGTTAACAAAGCGCCCCAAGCTATTAAGCATATGCGGGAAGTAATAAGTAATTTAAATTTTGAACTACGCTCAATTTGTAGTGATTTACGTCCTCAAACTTTAACGGATTTAGGATTGTTTTATGCCGTCCAAACGCTGTGCGAAGAAAAAATGGAACATGAGTCTGTGATAATTTCCCTAGAAATGGCCGGTTTTAGTGACAGGGTGCGTTTGAAAGGAGACGTAGAACTGGTAGCTTATCGCTTTCTACAGGAAGGAATAACGAACGCAATAAAGCACTCTGGTTCCAGTAAGATAACTCTTAAAATTGAGTTAAACTACTCTAAGCTTGAATTAATGATAAGAGATTTTGGCAAGGGATTGGATGTTACTAAATTAGAGGACTGGCAATTATCCAGTAATCATTTTGGGTTAGTTGGAATGAAAGAAAGGCTCGAAGGTTTAGGCGGAGAACTGCAAATCAGTTCTGCAGTTTATCAGGGTACGATCCTTAAAGCTACAATTCCAATAAGAGAGGAAGATATGAAAGATGGCATTGGACAATGAGAAGTCTAAAATGCTGAAAATATTAATAGTCGATGACCATACTCTTTTTGTGGAAGGAACCGTGTCCTTGCTGTCGTCGGAAACAATTCTGGAGATAGTGGGAATCGCAAATGATGGAGTCCAATGCCTGAATCTCTTAAAATCAACGGCGCCAGATGTTATTTTACTTGATATAAGTTTGCCGGATTGTTCAGGTATTAATTTAATTGATGATATTAAATCGATTCACCCCGAAGTGAAAATAATTATGCTTACAGGCCTGAATCCAGAAGGGTATCTTACAAAATCACTGCAGAAAGGAGTTCAGGGATTTCTGCTTAAAGAATGTAACAAAACAGAAATGATTGAGGCTATTCATTATGTAGTAGAGGGAAAAGAATACTTTTCAAAAGGCTTGGCGCATTTTCTAAAGGTGGAGGTTGTAGATAACAATGATGATCAGCAAAGTATAACGCCAAAACCAAACGATAAAGTACTGTCTGGCAGAGAAGCGGAAATAATGAATCACATAATAAAGGGTTTAAACAATCAGGAAATTTCCTTAGCTTTAGGTATTACCATTAGAACGGTAAAATTTCACACAAGCAATATACTTCATAAATTCGGTGTAAAATCCCGATCAAAGGCGGCTGCTGCTTGGAAAGAGATGTCGAAGAATAAGAATGAATAACATTAAAATAAATATTATAAGAAGTTTGGATAACCAGAAAATAAAAGACACAGCAACACGTCTTAGTTAAGCCTGTACGATTTAATACCTGTACTAAAGTACAGGTATTTTTTTAATGAAACCTGTACTTTGGTACGTGGTTGAAATTATTGCTATACGTTATAATCTAATAAAAGCAATTAAATAACAAAATATCTAATACTACCATATATTAGATCATAATTTTGCGAAATATGAAAAGTATTTAGATGCTATCGCATTTAAATAAAGACGCCCTCAGATGATGAAGACGGAAATATAGTTAAGGAATATAAGCCAATCAGGGATTTCGTGGATGATATATCTTTGTCGTCGGATGCAAGTAATTTGATAATATCTATAAGTACGGAGTGGTTAAATAATGGTCAGGGCAAAAAAAATATCTTTTTATTACAGAACACTAAAACAGGAGAAGGAAAACAAATATTAATCAGTTCCGAACAATTTCAGGGGATTAAAAATGCAAAGTATTCTGCAGATGGAAAGGGATTCTATTTTTTGGCAATAAAACCTGACGCCAAATCTTTTATAAATGACGGAGGATATACCAAAACACAAAATACCTTATTTTACTATGATCTACAAACAGAACAATCTAAAGAATTATGGAGTGTTAATAATAAAACCATCACTAATTATGAAGTGCTAAATAAATAACAATTCGCTTGGAAGATACAAATCTAAGAGTAGGGCCACAGCAGTTTTAGTCTCTACCACAGTCAAAACTTTGATATTACAGACATTTTCCTCACTTACATGCATCAAATTCGGAGTTTCTGTCAGTACTTTCTTTCTACTAAAATTATGGGGAAAGAGAGAATGAAATGAGAAAGAACTATTTCGCAAAATTAGTAAACTATATGAAGTATGCTCACTACCTCGAACACGGTTTGAATAGGCTTTCTGACGGAAGAGTTAGCCCAACTTGTTGCACAAGCGAAGTAATTCTGCCTGTGCTTTTGTTTTTTTGCTTCGGATAAAAACTTTGAGGCATTCATATGAAATGCCGCAACGTATTTAACTGGTCGGGAGCGTTTTGGGCGTTTCCGTTTTTATGTATGCAAAACTTACTGTTTAATAGGAATTATTACCAACTACTTAGAATGGAGAATTTTGAGGCAATTGTAGTAAATAATGGTGGATTTGTATTTGGACTGGGGCAAATCCTGCTAGGATAGGATACTGTCTTGGGTAAGCAGTGCGAGCGTTTTTATATGTTTAAAAGATAGAGCATCATAGCATCAGATCCTTGGCTTAGTCTTAGTAGATCATTAAAACTAAAACCTATATTCAATACTATTTGCTGAGCATTAAGAGATATGACGTGTACTTATACTAAAACTTCACTATGTTTGTATAAAAGCAAAACTATTTCGTCGCAGGGGGTTAAATGTGAAAATTAACAAGTTATATAGAAGATTAACACTTATTTTTCTAATAACAATTGCATCTATAGGACTAACGTTAACTGTAACTGTAGGTAACATACCTAGTGTCTCTCCCGTTAAAGAGAAAACTACATACGAATCGTCAGTATCAAAAAATAATAATGTATCTGATTCTTCAGAAGAAAAACTTACATTCATGGATTCTTTAGATGCCCTAAATTATGCCTTTTCCGGTTATGAATTTTCATGTTCAAAGGATTCAGGTATTTTTAAAATGTATAATTATCAAACTAAAACATCTTCCGACGATACGTACTTCGATACGAGTTTTTCCCTAATGGCCACTTTTCAGGCAACGGGTGATTTAAAATATTTAGATGTTGTTAAAAGAAATGCCGATTATTTGAGTACGATCTTGCCAAGTACTGGATTAATCCCTACTTTTCCAAATAAAGGAGAAATATCGACTAATCCAAATACTTATTTAGGTGGAAAAGGCCAACTGCAGGCAGTACAAACAGTTGCTTTTTTGGCTCACGAGGATAAGAAGTATTTACCTTTAATGTATAAATTAACGAACGCTCTTATTACTTATGGCATTAATCCTAGCAACAACTTAACCTGGTATCAAGTAAATACTCTTTCAGGAAAAGAGGCGTTCACGATAGGAACCAGTTATGAAACTCAACTTGGGCAAAATTGTTCTAATTGTGCACAGTCTTTACTCATAGCTTATAAAACGGATCCTTCCAAACTGCAATATAAGCAAAAAGCACTAGACATTTTAAAAGCAGTTTGGAAGTGTCGTGATAAATCAAACAATCTAATTCCCGAGGTGTGGGACGTAAAAATAAATAAACCTGGTAAGAATTTGTACCCTTATTCTGATTTTCGGTATGATGATATGGGTGGAGCATACATTAGAGCATTAACTTTAGCATACCAAGTAACTAAAGATAAAGATATTATAGAAATTCTAAATACCTACTCATCTTCATTAGTTGAACACATATGGGATAAAAATTTTAATGGTGGTGGATTTAGATATATGACACATTTAGACGGAACTCCAAGTGCTCAAACCGTAGAAACTATGTATGGCTTGTTTATCGGAACTTTGCTTGAGGCGGAAAAAGTACTAGACCAACCAAAAGGGATATTATATCAAAGTAGTTTGGAACATGCTAATAATATTTTTGTGTCAGGCTTCGGTTTAAAAAATAATATGGTTCCTCACCAGTTGAATGGACAAACCGGTGAATACTGGGGAAGCGATAGCACTTCTCAATTAAATTATGCTGCCATACAGTTCCCGTTAGGTATGGAATTATTAAGCCAAGAATCAGGCAACTCAATTTATAGATTAATAAGCAATAGAGTTATTAATAAGTTTCTTGATCATTCAAAGGTTGGGGATAACATTAATGAACCTAATGGTTATGTGGATATAACAGAAACTCAACCGCCTTATGGCTTTGATTTGAAATATGGGTCCCCTAGCTACATGGCACAGATATTTTACTTACCTACGTATATTCTGTTTAATAGTATCCATCCAAGTGCAGGAGTATCGATTGACTGGCAGAATGACTTGCCAATAGGTGTTTTTGGATTAGTTTCAAATATGCCATTTTTCGACAGGGACCTTGTTGACGTAAATGTTAATGCCAAAACCATATGCTTCAGTAAGGTAACTGGATCAGGTACTATTGATTTAGGTGATATGGGGTTTGGATATATTAAGAAGGTTATGCTAGACAATCAAAATTATAATTTTTTTACTAAAACAAAAATTATAACATTGAGTGGAACCCATAGATATCAGGTGTTTTGGAATTAAATCCTTTAAAGAATTGAACCCAAAACAAAGGCGGCTGCTGCTTGGAAAGAGATGTCGAAGAATATGAATGAATAACATTAAAATAAATATTATAAGAAGTTTGGATAACCAGAAAATAAAAGACACAGCAACACGTCTTAGTTAAGCCTGTACGATTTAATACCTGTACTAAAGTACAGGTATTTTTTTAATGAAACCTGTACTTTGGTACGTGGTTGAAATTATTGCTATACGTTATAATAAAAGCAATTAAATAATAAAATATCCAATACTACCATATATTAGATCATAATTTTGAGAATTATGAAAAGTATTTAAATGCTATCGCATTTAAATAAAGACGCCCTCAGATCATCAATACCCGCAAAGTAACAAATGATCTGGAGGCGTTAGCCCCTACACAAAATAGTAGGCCTTTTAATAGTACACCTGATGGGGATATTTGTGCAAGGGAGATTTAAAGAAAGGGAAGGGAATTTATATTAAATGTTATTCCTAGTCAAATAATAATTAAGGAGTGAAATTATTATGAAGAAAAGTAATTTTCTGGGTTTATTTTTGAGCTTATCTTTAGTCTTAACAACATTTTTAGCAATGCCAGCCTTTGCCGCAAATGGTTCAACCAGTTCTAAAATTAGTACAATACCTTCTCAAATGAAACCGGGTACGATAATTGAATATGATAAGAGTAATAATATGGTTATTCTAAAAGATGGTTATGTAGGTAAAGATGGTAAAACAGTCGTTCTCGATAAAAATGTTTCATCTAAAATAACATTGAATAAGATCACGTTACCCTCACCTCAAGCAGGTATGGAAGTATACTATGATGGTTTAGGGGAGCCTACAAAAATAACAATTAACGGGGTTATTTATACTAATAACGCTACTGCTGTTATTTCTCCTTTAACCGCATATACATCACCAACTGGTGGAGTTACATGGTATTCGGGTGGGACTGGACAGTATGGCGATACGTTAGGCTATTATAGTTGTGCGACAGATATGTATAATGATAACTGTGCAAGAAATACACAAATAAAGTTAACTTGTTCATCAACTGGAAGATTGGCGTATTTTAATAAGCAAGATTGCGGTAATTTGTGGCACTATAACCATATAGTGGACTTACTGCCTGCGGCGTTCCAAGATTATGGCTTTTCGCTTTCAACCGGAGTATTTCAAGGGCACTATGTCCATAGTTAATTAGCAATTCAATAACTATCTAAATTAAGCCCAAGTAATTGAAATAAATCTAGGAGGCAGAGATATAATGGATTCTCTGTTTTCCTAGATTTATACTTAATCATGGAAATTACGTGCAGTATAAAAAGTGTAACAATGGGATTGTTTGAGTTTTTGTTCCCTGACTACGTGAAAGGAATGATACTAATGTTTAAAGATATTCGTTTTAACGCCCTTGTTGGTTTATCTGTTATTTCGATACTAAGTATAATAATAGCTACCGGATGTAATTCAGTGAAGGTCTCAAGTAATAATATTGCCCCAAAAAATACTGCTCAAATGCTGTCGCTTTCATGTTTTGAAACAAATGCAGATATTAGTTTATATAAACTGAATACTAATACAAAGCAGACAGATTTGCTAAAAACTCAAATTACTCCAGGAGCATTTACTCCAAATGTGTTGTCAGATGATGGTAATTTATATTATCCTAAACGAGATTCTAGTGGAAAATTCGTACAGTTGTTCCGGTATAATCTAGCGTCACGGAAAGAAATTCAGCTTACAAGCCTAGAAAAAAACGACACTGTTCTTGTTGAATACTTAGATATTGATAATGAGACGTCGAAACTATTTATGCGAATTTTACGAAAGAATCATGATAACTCGGAATTGGCAGTATATAATTTAAAAACGGAGAAAATGGATGTATTCGGAAATAATGATAAGGATATAGAAGTTTTGAATTTTGACTTATGTAAAGATAAAAAATTGGTGGCAGTTGCTACATATTCTAAAGCAGAAAACATTAATAAAATGGATAAAGCGAGTAAGAACCAACTGTCTTTAGAACCGGCTCAGCGTAATATCACTATCTATGATGAAAATGGAAATATCGTGAAGGAATGTAAACCAATAAATGATTTTGTGACTGATATATCCTTGTCGCCGGATGCGAGACTTCTATTATTTTCTATAAATACGGAATGGTTAGACGATAGTCACAGCAAAAAAAATATCGTTTGTACCCAAAACGTAGAAACAGGGGAAATAAAACAAGTATTAAAAAGCTCAGATCAATATCGGGAAATTGAAAATGCAAGATTTTCCGCAGATGGTAAGGGGTTTTTGTATTTAGCAACAAAACCTGATGCGAAATCTTTCGTAAATAATGGGGGCTATACAAAAGTGCCAAACACCATATTCTACTACGATCTACAAACCAAACAATCTAAAGAAATATGGAGTGCCAATAATAAAACGATCATTAACTATGTTGTATTAGATAAGTGACAATGGGAATTAGAAGTGGTAAAAGTAAGCAAAGAGCTCAAAGAATGTTGGAAATGATTCTACTGTTCATCATAAGGAAATTCCCTCCAAGAGCAAACTGGCGGAAAACCGCAGTGGATAATAGCAGGAAACTAAACGACCACGACCTAAAAGGAGTATCGTTCGACAAGAAGGAGCTATCGATCCTTAAAGAAGTTGCCAGAGGTAAGGGTAACAAGGAAATTGCAGATTATTTGTTAATAAGTCAGCGTGCCGTTGAATATAATTTGACTCGGATTTTTGGGAAATTGAATGTTCGATCGAGATCAGAAGCAATATTTGAAGCTAAACAACTTGGGGTTATTCCAAATGAGGACTTCATATAGATAACGTAAAAATATTCAAGAGCCGCGAGGTTCTTTTTAAGTGTAAGCTCTATAAATTCAATTGAGGGATACCGCAAAAATAATTGTGGTATCCCGTAACATTTTTTCGGTGCAAAAGTATTTTGATTATAGTAAAGTAATATTGGCTATAAGGATAAAAATAACAAATATAGTCTAAATTGGGGGGGTGAGTAAGATTTATTTAATCATTTGACAAGTAGTAGTGTCAAGCGAAAAGTTGACCACCGTGACAGCCGAAAAATTGACCACCCCAAGGCGGTTCTTTTCGTTACTTAATTTCCTAGTTCAAGTTTTTCCTTGCTTTCCTTAAACCGATAGGATTCACCGATGAACGGGATAACATGAGCATGATGAGTTATCCGATCTAGTAATGCCACAGTTAAGGCATTATCTCCAAACACTTCCCCCCAACGACCAAATTCTAAATTTGTGGTTATGACAAGGCTGCCATGCTCATAACGCTCCGAGCAGAATTGAAAAAGTAATGGACTGCCCGAACCAAGGTTAATGTAGCCTAATTCATCTAAGATCACGAGGTCAAACTTGTTCCAAGTTTTAAGATAGCGGGGTAATCGGTACTCACTTTCAGCTTTTAATAGTTCCTGGATCAGGTCGCTCACTTTAATGAAACGAACTCTATAACCTTGTTGAATGGCTGAAACACCGATGGCTACGGCTATGTGAGATTTTCCTGTTCCCGATTGACCGACACAAATAAGGTTTTCCCGGCTTCTAACGAATTTGCACTCAGCTAGTGAAATGATCTTGTGCTTAGGGACCTTCGGGATACTTGTAAAGTCGAATCCTTCGATTGTTTTTATCTCGGAGATTCTAGATTGTTTTAATCGAGTTGTTAGTCGTTTCTGGGCTCGTATCTCCACTTCTTTAGCTAATGCTGCTGCTAAAAAGGAGATTGGAGTTTGGTTTTCGGTCATGGCATCTCGGGTCAAGTCTCGAAAATGGGTCTTTAACCCGGGAAGCTTAAGTTGTTTGCAGTAGATGTCCACCACGGCTTCCTTAGCATCAAGCAGCTCCGTCATGTGTCATCCCTCCCATTAGATGGTTGAATTTAGAAGGTGTGTCCACAGGAACATCAAGCGTCGCTAGAGGAGACTCGGAGGACTTCTTTGCTGAAACGTTGGAGATTGAGAGTCGCACATTAAGTAATTGTCGTATCGATTCTTGAGTCGGTGTTTGTTGTTTTAGGCATTCTTCTACCGCTGAGAGAACATCTTCAAAGTTGTATTCCAGGTTGAGCAAGAGTATCTTAGTGACAGCAGTCTTCGGATTGTCATAAACGAGACGTTCCGGAACCCCGCCTAACCATTCAAATGCCCTTTTATGGCCTTCAAGAAAAGCCTCTAGTTTTTCGGTTGGGGCAGCCCATACGAAGGGGACTAGGCTCGCTTTCATCCGGAGGCAAAATAGCGAAACCTCAGTTAACTTGCCATGAAGATAGACTTTGGCTCGTCCCCAATCGACTTGAGCTTGTTCGCCCCAATCGGCACTTAAAGGCATGAACATTTCAAGATGTTGATTCTTTTCTTTCTGGACAAACGATCTAACCGTGGATTCACCACCGGTAAAACCATAGTCATCTCTCAGGCGGCTATAAATTCTCCTTGCCGTGTGACGTTGTTTAGGAGGTGCAGTTTGATCTTGAGTTAACCATTCTCGGATAAGTTCTTTATAGGGCTCTAAAACGGGTGAGGTCCTTTTCTTAGTAAGGTTGTATTGCGGTATATTAGAATCTTTGAGGGCTTTGCGTACAGACTGGCGGGAGACGTCTAAATTTCGACTGATCCTTCGAATTGACCATCCTTCAATATAGTGCTTTTTTCCAGCAGTTTAGCCTCTGCCACAATTAAACTATTGATCTCACTGGTAATATTAAAGATTTCAGAAGTGTATCAAATTCGGACTTTTTCTCTCTCTTGCTTCCTGCTAAAATCAGATTGGAAGAGAGGATGAAATGCGAAAGAATTACTTTGTAAAATTAGTGAGATACATGAAAAATGTTTATCATCTCGAACATGGTTTAAATAAACTTTCTGACGGAAGAGTTAACCCGACTTACAGAACTAGTCAGGTTATTCTACCGGTACTTTTGGGCTTCTTACTCAGGATAAAAAGCTTTAATGAACTGAATTTCATGATAAAGAATAATGAGTTCAGCAAACTGTTTCCCCGGGGGACAAAATTGCCAAAGATTGATGCTATTAGAGATACACTTAAAGTAATGGATATAGATGGACTAAAACAAGTCAATCAGAATATCGTAAAAACAGCCGTTGAGAATAAAGTTTTCGATAATGGAACGATTGATGGATATACTGTGGTTGCCATCGATGGCACAAAATTCTTCGGTAGTAATAAGAAAAGCTGTCCAGAATGCTTGAAAAATACCAAAGGCAATAAGATCCATAGTTTCCATAGTGGCGCTGTCATATCAACAGTAGGTAAAGGTCCCAAACTGGTGATTGGCTTTGAAATGTACAGGCCCGGAGAAGATTCTGCTTCAAAGGATGAGGGTGAGCTGAACGTTGCGAAAAGGCTGCTTTCAAGCATCATGAAAAGCCAAAAACGATTAATGGATGTTGTCGTTTATGATGCCCTTGCCTGTAATTCAGTTTGGATTAACCACTGCAAAAATCTCGGCATCGGTACAATTGTCCGAGCAAAAAACAATAATAATAAGAGTTTGCGGTCAGCAAGAAAGAAGACAAATAAGTCCAAGACAGTTGATGTATGGGAAGATGAAAGAGGATTTGAGAAAGTTGAAGTTTATGAGTCAATATTTACGATGGACAATGTTGAGCAACCCTTGCGCTTTGTAAAATTTGCAATGAAACATAAGGACAAGAAGCGCACACAGATTATGATCGTAACGACATGTAATGATATGGCGCTTAAGACCTTGTTCAAAATAATTAGAGCACGTTGGGATATAGAGAACTCAATCTTTAACAACCTGAAAAGTGAATGTGGCTTAGAGCATTGTTTTGTGCACGATGGGAATGCCGTAGAAGCAGTGCTCAATTTGATCTTTATTTCATCGAATATTACGCAGCTGTTCTTAGTAAGGCGGCTGAGAGATCATTTTACAACTCAACGAGAAATGGTAAGGCTTTTATTAAAAGGCCTATATCTAATGAAGTATAAAGATGAACTGGTTTTTAGCAGCTCATAAAGATTAGGCAATTAGAAATGAAGTGTAATTTTGGGGTAAGGGGAGACGTATCCTCGGAATAGTTAAAATAAGTAAATAGTGTAGATATAATACATACTAAGAGAATACTTCAATTAAGATCGGTTGGAATCCTACAAAAGCTAAATCGCTGGTGTTAGATGGCTTAGTCAAAGCGGGGACGATTAATCAGACTCAGGAAATAGCCGTTTTAGGTTCCTAAGGTCGATGTTTACTCCAAGGGACATTGACACTTACTTTTAGAAATTTGTATTCAATAAAAACGAGGCTATAGCAGCAAATGCTTTGGCCTCGTTTTCTTTATGACTTCATAAGACTGAAATAGTTATGAATAAGGAAATATTATTTTCATGGTCTTTTAATCTTGTTAGGATAAACTAGTGTTATTAATGAGCTTTTTCGTCATATTATGCATGTTCGTGATTATCGGACAAAAAACCATCTTAATAAAAGAGGAGATTTTAAACATAGGGACCGTTGCAAATCTGTAATTTGATAAGGCGCAGAATGTGCCACAAGGAAGGAGTTACCCATGTCTTCGACATTATTAATTCATATCGTTACGCAATATGGTTATTTAGGATTGTTTATAATTCTGTTGGTTTCAATATTAGGCCTGCCGCTTCCAGATGAATTCCTTCTGACATTTATTGGTTATATGAGTTTTTCAGGTAAGATCAATCCACTTTTAGCAATTATTTCATCAGCTATCGGAAGTATAACAGGGATTACTATTGCTTATTTTCTGGGACGATTTTTCGAAGCAAACGTATTGGTATATCTAAGAAAACATGCGGGAAGTCAGCGCTTGGAAAAGGTGCTTAGTTGGTACCATCAACATGGTGGTAAACTTCTGACGGCAGGATATTTTATACCTGGAGTACGTCATCTGTCTGGCTATATTGCCGGTTTAAGCCGCTTAAATTATCGGGATTTTGCACTATATTCCTATATCGGGGCAATTTCCTGGGCAAGCGTATTTATCCTGTTAGGCAGGACTCTGGGCAGTCAATGGAAAACTATTCTTCCGATCATCCATCGTTATTCTATCCTGCTTGGAGTGATTGCAGCTGTTCTCTTTTTAATCTTTTATCGGTTGTATAAGAATCATGAACGATGGGGAGCTTGGCTGTCTGGGGAGTTTTTGCGTCTAACCAGTAATTATCGTTCGTTAGGCAAGCTGCGATTATTTATTATTATAGGTTCTGTAACATTTGTGGGACTTTTTGTCTTTTTAATGAGTCTAATTCAAGATTTTGTGACGAACGACGTTGCTGAATTTGATCAAATGGTCGCTTCCGGCCTGGAACTGGCTTCTCCACTCTGGATGATCCACTTAATGCAGCAAATTAATGCTTTGAGTACTCATATTGTGATATTAAGTGTCTTTTTAGTTGCTTTATTTGGCTTTTGGTATAAAACTAAGCAATGGATTCATGTTCTTCCCCTTAGTCTTGCCTGGGGCGGAGGAACTTTGGTTGATTATTTTTTTCGATTCATTTTCCGGGGTGAGAACGTAAGTATCTTTGAAAACCTCATACCCTTTCAAGCTCCAAATACTGGTTTTTTACTGGGTAGTTTATCATTTTATGCAGTTCTTTGCTATGTTTTAGCACGAAAAATAACCTGGTACCATCGACTTTGGATTCTGATTGCAGGGTTTCTGCTAGTATTTTTCTTAGGACTAAGTCCTGTTTATCTGCGGATTCATACACCAAGCGCCATGGTCACAGCTTTAACAGTCAGCGGCCTGTGGACATATACTTGTATATTCGTTTATGAGTTCCTGCTATATAGGAATATGCCGGGCAATAAAACACGGAAAATTAAATTAAATTAAATTATAGCTTCTTTTACTGAAGAGATTCGATTGAGGAGGTATTTCCTATGAAGAAGCAATATTCGATCCTCATAGGGGGAAGTATGATAATTGCTTTAATTCTGCTTTTACCGCATAAAGAGATTCAAAGCGTTATACCCGTATCGGCTCCAGGTAATACTCAAGCTCCGAAAGTTATAAACAAGATTCAGGTTAACAAATCACTAAAAATAAACGCTTCTGAAGTCTATTTAAATAAAAAACTGTATGACTATCTATCTAAAGAAGCCAATCGGCAGAAAGTAATGAAAAGGGCATTGAAGCTAAACAATGGGCAGTATAGGAATGCATGCGTTTACTTTGTTGCCGAAGCACTGAGGCAAAACGGAGTTAAGTTACCCGACACTACCTGTAATACCAGAGGACTTATTAATCAACTGGAGCTGAGAGGCTGGGCGCGCAGCTCCACATACAAAAATGCAGCCAGGTGACATCTGTTTTACGATGGATCAGAATAATTGCAGCCTGGGTGACCCTGCTCATTCCTACATCTTTATGGGCTGGGTTTTACCGAACAATTATGATTATGCTTATGTTTGTGACAATCAGGCGGATAGATATGGGAAAATATATCACCAAAGAAATGTAGCTAAACTGTCGATCTATAACGGTGAAGAAAAGGAACCCTTTCGCTTCTTTATGAGAATGAAGGGCAGTTGAGCAATGATAACCATTTTTTAACTTTCTTTTAATAAATATATGGTAATCTTAGGATGAGAAGATTCTCTGCGAAAAGAATTCCTGAAATCATTAATATTGGAGTTTTTAGAATGAATACAGTTTGGTCCAAAAATATTTTTGGAATTGAGACATTGATTAAAATTCGCGATTTTCGCTTTAACGTTAGATTTTCAAGATTATATTTAGAAGCCTTGCCAATACGATGTGGCATGAAGTTGCTTGACTTGGGATGCGGTCCAGGTTCATTTACAAGATGTGTCTGCGACTGGTTTGGCGGGGATTTACAGGTTGAAGGAATTGATTTGGACAGTGGTTTTATTGATTTTTGCATTGAAACAGCCGCCAAGAATCACTACAATATTGCCTACAATGTATGTGATGCCTGTAATACGCCATTTCCTGACGAGAGTTTTGATATTACAACTTCATACACAGTCGCACAACATGTAGAAAATACATCTTTCTTTCAAGAACAATATAGACTCTTGAAACATGGCGGATATATTGTCGTTATGGATGTCGGAGAATACGTTGAAAATATTGAGAGTCAGTTAGAAGTGATTCCAATGGCTCAGGAGGAACTTTACATTCTGCTGGCACTTCAAATTATTGACGAGCATAATAAACTAAAGGCCGAGCGATTTAACAAACATAAACATTCTGATGATGAGACGAAGAAACTCTTGAAAGATATTGGTTTTACAGACATTCAACATAGAAAGATTAAAATAAGTGGTAGTCCCGATAATCAACAATCCAATGACTTTTCGAGACTAATTATTGACAACTTTTATTGTAGTTATATTGATTTAGCAATTTCGGTATTGAATAATGATAACAGTGAAGCTATAAAGCAACTAGCGAACCGATATATCGATTTAGTAAACGAGCGGAAAGCAAAACGCATTGAAATGTATGAAAACAATAAAAAAGTATGGGATAGCATCGAAACAGAAGTAAATATCATTGTTGGGAAAAAATAGCAGCGGTGTTTTTGATATTTTCCCCCTTTCCTGACTCATGCAAACTGAAGAGGCAAGAATTTGGGTTGCTTCCAATTTAATTTGGGGAGGGGAGCTTTTCCGAATATGAAGATGGAGGTGTTACCAACTACTTTACGATAGTTTTCAACACCAAATATGTTTCCTTGGACGGTATATTGAGACTGTGGTTCATTTAAGAAAACAGACACCTCTAAACAAGCCTATGGTGCGGGTTATAGGCAGGATTATTCGGAATTGAATCAAAAACAGGTGCAATGTTTTCTTGCTTTGTTCGCAGAAACATGTAGCCTATTTTATTTTACATAATGTAGTGATATGGGTAATAAATAACTGTCACCGTGAAACGGAAAACTTTTTAAAAACCTACCTTGAAAATTCTGTTCGGTTTCTTAACAAGATCTTGACTTAATGATGACACTATTTTCACAAAAGCATTGTAAACTAAAAGTAGTTGCGACCAATTTACTGTTATATTTTGGAAAAGACCTTAAATAGAGTGTTCTCATTTAAGCATATAACACTATCAGACTATTCATTTCTGGAAAATTCAAGTGATGCTAGGAGGAATAAATTTGCTTTCATCTGAAACTATTAAAAGGCATTCTAAGGTATTAATAATTGGGTTGCTCATTACATCTTTAACCGGTTGTGGGACAAAAACCGCTGCTTCGCCAAATTCCCGTGGACAACAGGCGATACCGGTGCAAACGGCACCTGTTCAAACTGGTGATTTAAATAGCATAAACACTCTCACAGGGACGGTAGTATCAAACTTACAAACTAACATTGGCTCAAAGTCTTCCGGACGTGTCCTTTCTGTAGATGTTAATATGGGTCAGGACGTACATAAGGGGCAAGTACTGGCAACATTGGATCCTTCGGATTTGCAAAGACAATTGTCGCAAAACCAAGCCCAGCTTCAGGTAGATCAAGCGCAGTTACCCAGCGATCAAGCTACATATCAACAAGCTCAGTCAGATTTTCAACGTTACCAGACATTATTTAATAATGGAGCGGTTTCAAAGGCAGATCTAGACCAATATCGCCTTAAAATGACTACAGCCAGTGCTAAGATTCAAATGGATGAATCGGTCATAAACAAAGACCAAGCTGCTCTCTCAATAACTCAACAACAAATTGATGAGCTAACCATTACTTCCCCGGTGGATGGGACGGTGTCCACTAAAAACGTAGAAATTGGCGAACAAGTTTCAACGTCTTCAAATCTATTTTCTATTGTTCAACCTAGTTCATTGAATGTATCTGTAAACGTACCGGAGCAAATGATTGGTAGTATCAAACAAGGGACAGCCGCATCAATCACACTCGACGGTCAAAGCTCAAATGCAATTCAAGGGAAAGTAAGTAAAATAAGTCCTGCGATGGATAGCGTAAGTCGGGCCTATCCAGTGCAAATTGATATTGCCAGCCAGAATCAAACTATTAAGCCCGGCATGACTGTTACTGTGCAATTTAACGGTTTAAAGAGTCAACCAGGTATCATTATCCCAGTGCAGGCAGTAGTTGAAACAACACAGGGGAGTGAAGTATTTGCAGTTAATAATAGTGTTGCACACATGCATCTGATCCAACTAGGAGCTGTAAACAGCGATAAGGCTGTTGTAACGAGCGGTTTAAAGGCCGGAGAGAACTTGGTAATTGCCGGGCAAGACTTGCTTTCTGATGGATCTAATGTAAGGGTTGTTCAAAGTGCTGATCAAGCTGGGGTCAATGGACTAATCAATCAGCAGAAGCAATCTGCGCAGGGGGCCAAAAAATGAGAATTGCGAATCTTTCAGTCGATCGACCCGTCCTGATATCTATGCTTATCGTGGTGTTGGTCTTACTGGGTGCAATAACTCTTCCATTATTACCTGTCGATCTGTACCCTAATATGGACATACCAGTCGCCATTGTATCTGTTTCCTGGCCTGGTTATTCTCCTTCAGTTGTTGAGCAGCAGCTTACACAACCTTTAGAGTCTGCTATGAGCACGGTATCCGATGTATCTGAAGTAGACTCCAGATCCCGCAGTGGACAATCTACCGTCATCCTGCATTTCAACTATGGGGCAGATTTGGATCAGGCTGTTGCCAATATGCGTGACAAATTGAATCAGGTTGCCAAGAGGCTGCCTACAGATGCGGGCGTGCCTTCACTCATGAAGGTTGATCCTAATAGCCAGCCAATTATTAGCCTTGCCTTGTCCGGCAAAAATGTCGATGTGGAACAATTAAATCAGCTCGCAAATGACGTAGTATCGCCGGAAGTGCAGCAGGTGAATGGTGTTTCAGCTGTGAACGTAAACGGTGGAAAGACTCGTCAAATTCAGGTTATTGTTGATCCGAACAAATTGTATACTTATAATCTGGCAGCAACTTCGGTTATTTCCGCATTGCAAAACGATAATATGCAATCCGATGCGGGAGTGGTTAATAAGGGGAATCAGACGATTAACCTGCATGTTAACGGTCAATTTATTACTCCTGGAGACGTGCTTAACGTGCCGGTTCACCTTCCTTCGGGCGGCACGATTAAGATTTCGGATGTGGCTCAGGTTAAAGATGCTTATGCAGACGAAACTTCGCAATCTATCTTGAATGGGGTTCCTTGTGTATCCCTCGATGTCATGAAGGTATCGGGAGGTAATACAGTTCAAGTTTCAGATGCTTTACAAAAGGTTTTGCCTGCTATTAATAATAGCCTGCCCATGGGGATAAAACTGACGGTTGTCAGTGATCAGGCTGTTTTTATTAAGCAGTCCATCAATACGGTGATTGACCATACTTTATGGGGAGGATTGTTCGCCCTTGTCATCTTATGGTTGTTTTTGAGAAAGATCCGCACAACTGTTGTAATTGGAATTGTGATTCCGATAGCCGTAGTTTCCACCTTTGCTGCTCTTTATTTTGCCCACCAGACGATCAATACAATATCTCTAGGTGGTTTGTCTGTGGGGTTAGGTTCGTTAGTGGACTTTGCGGTTGTTGTTATTGAGAGTATATTCCGCTATAGGGAGTCTGGCTATGGTCCGAATGAAGCAGCTAAGCTGGGTACGGGGGAAGTAGGTACGGCTGTAATGGCCAGTGCTCTTGCTCAAATCAGTGTTTTCACACCTGTAATTTTTATCCAGGGGTTAGCATCTCAGATGTTTATGCCTATGGCCTTAGCGGTTATTTTCTCTCATATAGCGGCGCTTTTTGGTGCTCTTACCCTAGTACCCATGTTATCAGCCAAGTTGATGAGAGGCAAAGGATTTGCTGTCAACGAGGGGAAAGGAAGTCGATGGAACCCAGCATATGTTTTTTCAGCCAGTATTAATAAGTTGAAACTCGTTTATGCAAGACTATTGCGCTGGTCGCTAAATCATCGTAAAACAGTTTTGATAGCTACAGTTTTACTCCTCGCTGGCAGTCTAGCGATTTATCCCCTTATTGGTTTTGAGTTGACACCAAGTTTAGACCAAGGCATGTATTCTGTTAATATAAATCTGACTCAGGGAACCAACTTGGACGTAACTAACAAGGTAACAAGTCAAGTTGAAAATTCAATTATGAAAATGCCTGAAACAGATACTATGTACACTGTTGTAGGAAGCGGTGGCGGAACTTTTAGTTCGGCATCAACAAATACAGCAAGTATTAAAGTTAACCTCAAGCCACTAGCCCAACGTCAACGCAGTGTCTTTACTATCATCGAAGATTTGCGCAAGCAAGTAGCGAATATCCCAGGAGCTCAAATTTCAATGCGTGCCACTCAACAAACGATTGGTCGGTCAAGCGGTTCAGGCGTCGATATTGATATTAAAGGTAATGATTTAAATGTTTTAAATAAACTTGGGGATTTAGTTGTTAATCAAGTCAGTCAGGTGTCTGGTACAAGAAATGTCTTAAATGGTGCATCAAAGACTTCGCCGGAATATGATATTAACATCGACCGTCAAAAAGCAGGTTATTACGGTATAACAATAGCTCAAATCTTAAATACTCTGCGGGCAGATTATGGCGGAACCAAGGCCACCAGCTATATAGCAGGATCTACGGCCGTTGACGTTGTGGTTCAAATGTCCGAAGGATATACCCGTGATTTCTCCCATGTCAACGATATTATGTTATTGGGTTCAGGAAATCAGCAAGTGCCTCTCACTGCGGTAGCAACGGTAAAGCCGGGCGTCGGCCCTGCAACCATTGAGAGGGTAAACCAGATGAACCAGATAACGGTGTCGGGAGATATTTATGGTCGAACAATTGGGGAAGTGCAAAATGATATTCAAGCTAAATTGGACCAAATAAGCTTTCCCTCTGGTTACAGCTGGTCTTTTGGAGGACAGTCCCTTGATATGGCCTCATCCTTTAAAAGTCTCGGTATGGCAATGCCATTGTCCATCATATTGATGTTCATGGTGATGGCTGGGCAGTTCGAATCCCTTATTAGCCCTTTCATTATTATGTTTTCTCTGCCGCCAACTTTTGTGGGAGTCATGTTAGGTTTACTGGTAATGAAACAAACCCTAAGCATGAACTCCTTGATTGGGATCATTATGTTAATAGGTATAGTAGTAAATAATGCGATTGTCCTCGTTGATTATACCAATCAACTACGCCAAAAAGGGTTATCTGTTAAGGAAGCTCTTTGCGAGGCTGGACCGATTCGTTTGCGCCCGATTTTAATGACTACATGCACTACTGTAATGGCTATGTTACCTGTAATGCTGGGCCATGGCGATGGCGCCGAAGCGCAAGCCCCCATGGCAACTGTTGTTGTCTTTGGGCTGACAATTTCTACTCTGGTTACATTGGTTCTCGTACCGGTCATGTATACAATCATACATGATTTTCGTGAACGTTTACATCGTTTTCCGTACAAAAAGGCTAGCTCCGAAGTGGAGGCAAATCAGATTGTAACAGGTTAAGTAGTAAGTAAAAGTATGTTAATATCGGTTCCGGAGCACGTTGATTTTTACCACTTGTCCTTTTTGAGCAACAGAGGTTTTAACAAAGAAAAGCAACGGACAGGAGAGCTATTAATAGAGAAAAGATACAGACGACAATGATACCGGTCCAAGATGCTTGAATCCAAATAATAGCATTGACAGAAGTTCCTATCCCAGCACCGATATAATAAAAGAATGTGTACAAGGATATTGCTGTTCCTCGGTTTTTGTTGGCCCAATCCCCAATTAATGAAGTAGCCGTAGATTGTATCGAAAAAAGTCCCAAAATTGTCAGGGTGATTCCGAAAAGGATAAGGATTAGGGATGATGAAATCGTTATCCATAGCCCTATGAGCATTAGAGATAGTGCTAAAGCGAGAACGAAACGCCGCCCAATGGAATCGGATAAACGACCGGCTTGCGGAGCTGCGACTGCTCCCAGTAGATAAAGCACATAGACGAGACTTATTTGTGAGGGGTTTAGGCAGTAGGGTGCTCTGCTCAGCCTAAATGGCAAATACGTTAACACACTTATAAAACTGGCATGCATTGCAGCTCCTACTATATAAGCTCCCGCCAAATGCCGGTTACGCAGGTGATCATAAAAGGAGTTAAGAGTAATTTTGAAGTTTTCTTTGGGAGACGAGTCCCTGACAACTAAGGAGACATTTGCTGCTGGATTTATTTCGTTGGGCAAGACTCTGTCAATGAGAATCCACGCTATTAACGTATCGAAAGCGGCACTGAAGAAACCGGCTTTCCAATCTAAGAATTGACTAAACGTACCTATCTCGATTCTCCCGAGCGGTCCCGCTATTGCTGATGCAGCAGCGAAAATCCCCATACCTGCACCCCGTTCCGTTGGCAGAAAAATATCATTGACATATGAAACAACCGTTGTCATATATCCGGGCAATAAAAGCCCCTGCAATGCGCGTAAAAGGAGTAAAACGCTGAAATTTGGAGCTATAGTTAATAGGAGAGTAGGAATGATTAATCCTATAGTACTCCAACGCATAACTGTCCATCGTCCATATCGGTCTGAAATACATCCGTACATAAGAGAAAATAAAGCAATTAAAATTAAGGGCAAAGATATTATCAAACTGACTGTTTGAGGAGTTTGATTATAGACTCGTGTCAAAGAGGGAAGAATTGGCTGTGGACTATAAATATTAGCAAATACAAAGAGGGTTGAAAAGAAGAGTGCTATTTTTTGTTTGGGCGTCAATCCAATCAAATAAGTTTCATCGGAATTTATTAAGTTCAAGAACAATTCCTCCTTGGGTAGTTCAGATGAAGTTAATATGTCCGTCAAATGAGTCACCTATATTAAAGAATGATTAAAAATAAGACATTAAAATGAAACTTTCAAATTTTTAAGTGCTTGAGTTTATCCGGTTTTTATGACCCCCACTTGTATAATTTAAGTGGGGTGGGTCTTTCGTTAACTTCAGGTGTGGTAGAGTCCTCCTTCGCCGCAAAGTATTCGTATTGGGAAAGGCGGCTCGGCAAAAATGTCCACTGGACATTTTTGTATCTGAAGCCCCAATGTTCAGCTTTAGCTGAACAAGTTCACTGATCTATGGATTCCTAAAGGGATATTGGACAGAAATTGAACCCTCTGATAGGATTAAATGATAAAAGGAAATCGGTAAAACTTGTAGAACATTAAGAAAGGCAGAAATGAGCGAAAAGTTACCAGGTGACGAAATGAAACTAATAACGACCGGATGATGAACTATACCGCAGAATTTCTTTTGGTAAAGAAGTGACAAAGCGGTTCAGGAGGGTGATATTTTGCTGAAATGGCTTATCATGAGTTACAATTTGCCGTCAGAGCCATCAAGGTTAAGAGTAGGCACTTGGCGAAGTCTGAAAAAGTTGGGAGCTGTTAATATTCACCAATCGTTATGGCTGCTGCCCTTTAACGATGAGAATTATTCGGCTTTGTCAACGGTAGCTTCAAATATCAGCGAGAATCATGGAGAAGTTCTCTTGATGCAGACCATAGCTATGGAAGAAAGCTATGAAAAGGCTATGATCTCCCGCTTTAATAAAGCAAGAGAAATCGAATATGAGGAAATCATTGATAAATGCAATGATTATTTTGCTGAAATTAATAAAGAACTCGAGCGGAAAAATTTTACCTTTGCCGAAGCCGAAGAGAATGAGGAAGAACTGGAAAAGCTTCTATCATGGTTTGAAAAAGTAAAATTAAGAGATGTATTTTTCTCGCCTTTGCGCGAAGCAACAGAAAAGAAACTTGAAGAATGTCGGAAGTGCTTTGAGGATTTTAGCAGTAAAACCTTTGAAAATGAAAAGAACGACCCGCCGCCAGAGATAAAGATCTTTAAAGACTGAAAATTAATGATGTTATAACGCTGCCTTGTTTTGCAAATTTATAAAAGGCCAAAAGGAGAAAGGACTTTCGGAGTTCATTTTTCTTTTGGCCTTTTCTAACGAGGACAAAAATATACACTGTACTAAAACTGAAGACGAGTCATCAAACAGCCTTGGTCCTTATGAACCAAGGCTGTTTTTCTCAGTGCTTAAGAAAGTGCAGATTATAGATTAACGCATTGCCCCTTGAATACGTCGGGTTAGTTGCTGATTGGGATCTGTATAGTACTGCCGGAAAGGGCATCGGCAAAATCAAAACCATTAGCTAAATAGATCTGCGACGGATTTGGGTGAAATTTATACAAAATCTGTGATAATGTCCCAAAGCGATCCTGTCAGCCAAATCTTTGGATTTGAGCGGTAGGTGCAGTAGTTTGCAGTTCCGTTTGAATGGCATCATGCAAGACAAATGTTCCGTCGACAATATAAATGTTGGATGGTTGATCTGATGTGACGAAATCCTTCACACTCTGAGGCAGCCGGTTCGGTCCGCTTAAAAGGAAAGGCCAGACCTTGCTGGCAGCAATTGAAGCAACACCTAAAGCATCCGGAAAACTATAGGCAGAGGCAAAGCTGAGGATTTACTGAGAATGAACAAAGAAATTTTTAGCAGTGAATTACATTGAGGTATTTACCTAAATTTAACATTCAGTTTACAGAAAATGAATTGTAACGCCTGTCACATTAAACTATAATCCATGTAACTGGTATTACATTTCTAAAAAGCGTTAAAAGAAGGAGTGCCTATGTAACTTATAAATGATTTCTGTGCTTAAAGAATCATTACATAACTATTTATGGACCATGACTAAGAATAGATAATATTAGCCACAATTCAGCGCAATTATTTCATAATAACTGAAAGGAAGGTTAGAACTATGAATCGATATAGTTACAAAAAACTGTCTATCGTACTGATGTCTATTGCGGTATTAGGCAGCGTACTGACAGGCTGTGGTACTTCTTCCAAGGTATCCGCCGGCACTTCGCTTACCAATACAGCATCTGCTTCACCTAAACAACTCGTATTTTACTCGGCCCAGGGTTACGATGATGCTATGGCTAAGGCATTTCAGGCTAAAACCGGCATCAAAGTTCAGCTTGTCGACATGTCGACCGGACCTTTGGCAGCTAAAATTGAAGCGGAGAAGTCCAACTCTCACTGGGATGTAGCCTGGTTCGACGGTGACGCCACCATGCAGGCCTTAGATAACGAGGGTTTGCTTATGCAGGGCTGGGCACCAAAGGATGCTTCTAATTTAACACAGCTTGGGCAATCACTGGTTCCTGCCGATAAAGCTTACTATCCGACAGGTGTCACAGCTGCGGCAGCCATCGGTGTTAATTCAAAGCTGCTGCCTCGTTCAGAGTATCCGAAGGATTGGAACGATCTTCTTAAGCCAACCTTTAAGAATGCTCTGGCTATGAATAACCCCAGTGTTTCAGGACCTACTTTTCCTTATGTCGCGGGTATGCTTAATCTGATGGGCGATACCCAGGGGAAACAGTTTTTCACCTCATTGAAAGGCAACGGCATGAAAGTGGGGGAAACTAATGATGTGGAAATTAAATCGTTATTGAATGGGCAGGTAAAGGCTGTAACAATTCAGGACTCAGCTTTGGTTGCAGCGAAAGCAGATGGCAATCCCATTGATATTATTTATCCCTCTTCCGGAGTGTTCACATTACCCGGCGTCATTGCTATAAACAAAAAAGCTCCCAATGCGCAAACCGCTAAACAATTTGTAGAATTTGTCCTTTCACCCGAAGGACAAAAAGTTATGCTTGATCCTAAGAATGGCGGCGGTGACTCCTATTTTAATCCTATCATAAACGGCGTTGAGGGCAGTTCTCTCCGTCAGAGCGATGGTATCAATTGGCTAAAGGTTGATCCTGTCAAATCTGCGCAGAATGAAAATGATATTAAGAAGTGGTTTAACGATGCAATTATTCACTAAACTTAAGTTTAAAAAGCTGGGAACGTCATTGTACGACATTTTAGGTGTGGCGTTTCTTGCCCTCCTCATTGGTTACCCCATATTAGCTCTCTTATTACAAATTGTTTTTCCAAATCTGTACAGTGTGCATATGAGTTTGGCGCCTTCCCTGGCCTCCTTGAAGGAAGTCTTTACTGACAAGGAAAATCTTAACGCAGTGCTTAACTCTATTTTTATTGGAGCCGCGGGAACCCTGGCAGCTTCAATCATAGGGACCTTAATCGCTTTTGCTGCAGAAGAACAGTCCGGTTTTATGCGCAGCTTTATAGACGCTCTGGTCTGGTTAATTTTCTTCCTGCCTTCCTATATCGTTGCGGAGGGTTGGGTAATGTTTATGCAGGATGGCGGCATTCTTGCCCAGCTGCTGAAGCTGTCTAACGGCTGGTCCTCTTGGTTCTTCTCCCGTTGGGGCGTGATCTTGATTATGGGTTTTAGCTATTTTCCCTATGTCTACTTCAGCATGCAGCAGGGTATCAGAAACGTGAATAGTGATTTAATTAAGGCCGGACGTTTGGCAGGCGGAAGCCGTGTCCAAGTCTTTCGGAAAATTGTTTTGCCCCTGCTGACGCCGTCTTTGCTTGCTGGGGCTTCTATTGCCTTTGCCGAGGCCTTCGGTGATTTCGGACTGCCTGCCGCCCTAATGGACCAGACTCAATTATCTCTGCTTCCTTATCAAATTTATGTTTCACTTGGCCAGTCTCCCGTAAATTATCCGGCAGCGGCCTGTTTGTCCTTTTTGGTTATCATAATTTCGGCAGGAGCGATTCTGCTTCAGTTTTTTTGGATGCGCAGAAAAGACTACAGCACAGTTTTAGCTCGTAAGGATTCGGTTAATTTTGTGAAAAGGAAGAATCTGCTGCTGACTACCGGTTCGTTCTTTATCTTGAGTATTAGTTTGCTCGTCCCCCTTGGAAGCACTGTTATCGCTTCCCTTTGGAAAGTTTGGGCCAATGGACTAAGCTTTGGCAATTGGACCTTCGAAAATTACAGCAAAGCGCTTAAAATCGGCAGTGCAGGGGTAAACGCTCTCGGAAGTTCTCTGGAATATGCCCTTGTCGTGGCCGTTCTGACAATGATTTTAGGTGTAATCTTGGCTTACCAGATGTCCTTTAAAAAGTCCGCTGTCACTTCCTTTCTCAATATTTTAACCATGTCTGTTATCGCTGTTCCCGGTATCGTTCTTGCAGCAGCATTTGTCTTTGCTTGGAACGGTGTCTGGCTTATTCCCTTAAACCTTGTGCTTTATGGAACGCCTATTTGTCTCGGTTTAGCTTTTATGGCAACCTATTTGCCTTACTCGATCAGACTGCAGTTAGGGGCTATGGGTCAGCTGCCGCTCAATCTGATTAAGGCTGCTCGAGTGCAAGGGGCCGGCGAAATCGTTGTCCTGCGTAAAATTATTCTTCCCTTGGTAGCTGGGACAGCTATTTCCACCTTTTTTATGACTTTTACAAAGATTATTTTCGAATTACCGGCATCGATGCTGCTCTATCCGCCTGGGAATCCAACCTTTTCGGTAACCATTCAGCATTACTTTAGTGAATCTCACTGGTCAAAGGGAAGTGCCTTGTCTGTGATTGGTTTAGTCATTCTGTTGGCTGCCTACAGCCTGGGACGCTATTTGATGGAGCATTTCAGCAAAAAAGGTAAAGGGCTGGAAGAAAACCCGGAATTGGAATCGGCCCAGGATCCGGTCCTGCTTAGTAATGGGGAGGTAATCTTATGAACCTAGTGCTTGAAGATGTAACAAAACATTACGGAAGCAAATTAGTCCTTGACAGGCTTTCACTATCAATTTCTGAAGGCAGCTGTGTGGCTTTACTGGGCCCTTCGGGCTGTGGCAAAACCACTCTCTTAAATGCTTTAGCCGGTTTAACAGACATTGATGGCGGCAAAATTCGCTCTGAAGAACTGACATGGTCAGCTAAGGGCTATACGATGGTTCCTGAAGAGCGAAATATCGGCATGGTCTTCCAGGACTTTGCACTTTGGCCGCATATGAATGTTTTCGAAAATATTGCCTTTAGTCTGCGCTTAAAGAAGTATCCCGCTAAAAAGATCAAAGAGCAGGTGACTGAAGTTCTTGAGGCTGTGCAGATGAATGGCTTTGAAAAACGATACCCGAATCAATTGTCAGGAGGTCAGAGGCAGCGGGTGGCAATAGCCCGAGCTTTGGTTATTCATCCGTCGATAATGCTGATGGATGAGCCCTTGTCCAGCTTAGATGCCCAGTTGAGGGAAAAAATGCGCTGGGAAATTATGCGGATTGTACGCGGGGCTGGCATTACAACGGTTTATGTGACCCATGACCAAGCTGAGGCTCTAAGTCTGGCTGATCACGTGGTCCTGTTGAATCAGGGGAGAATTGAACAAGCCGATAGCCCAACTAGGCTCTATCGTGAACCGGCTACGGTTTTTGCTGCCAATTTCCTGGGATGTCCCAATATACTTCGTGGTCGGGTTGTTGAACGATGCGGTGAGCATTCTTTAGTCAACTGTCAGGGACTTAACATTTATACTGTGGGAAAGCTAATTCCGGGGCAAGAGGCTAAAGTCATGATTCGCTCGGGAGATATATTCATCAACTCACAAAGTCAGGGCCCAGGGACTCTTCTCGAGGCTAAAGTTCTTCAGCGATCCTTTCAGGGAGTCACTTGGCAATACAAAGTGGCATTAGAAAATGCACATGATATACAGCTTGAGGTATGGGACACTCAAGAAATTGAAGTTACAGAATCTATCCAACTTTGGCTGCCAGCAGAAGGATGCCGGGTTCTAAGAGATATGTCGGATAATGGGGAGCCGGCCGTTAATTATAGAGTTAGTTAACGAATAAAATAATGTCTTGTTACAGGTGATATGATGTAGTAAGATAGCAATGTAACGAATGTTACATTGCTATCTTACTGAAAGGAGAATGCAAATGTACTGGTCTTCAATTTTACCGTCTTTTCTGGCCTCAATGGTCGAATTTGTTGAAGCTCTTACGATTGTCTTAGTTGTTGGAGTGACTATTAATTGGAGGAGCAGTCTCCTGGGCGCCGGGGCAGCAGCTTTGACCCTGGCAGTTTTGGTGGCTGTTTTCGGTTCAACTTTAGTTATGTTTATTCCCATTGAGGTTTTGAGGCAAGTCATTGGGACCATTCTGATTCTCTTTGGCATGCAATGGCTTAAAAAAGCGTTGCTTCGTTACAGCGGTCTAAAATCCATGCATGATGAAGCAGCGATTTATGAAGAGCAAATGCAAAAACTTCGGGCCCACGGGGAAGCTGAACCTTCGAAGTTTAACGGTTTTGGTTTTCTCACGTCTTATAAAAGTGTTCTTTTGGAGGGGCTGGAAGTTGCTTTTATTGTTATTACCTTTGGGTCTTCTGTATCTGCGGATAAGTTTAGTGGGATTTGGACAGCTGCGGAGGGAGCTTTATTAGCATTAATCATTGTTGTGATCCTGGGATTGTTAATTCGAGGCCCGCTCACAAAGATTCCGGAAAATACCTTAAAATTTTCTGTTGGAATAATGCTGGTTACTTTCGGGACTTTCTGGACCGGAGAAGGTTTAGGAATTCAATGGCCCTATGCTGATTTGATATTATTAGCTTTGATTATTTTCTATTTAGCCTTAAGTTTAATAGTTATTAAATGGCTTACGCCATATGGAATTGAGCAGAAGAGAAAACTCATGGCAGGGGGAAACAGCTGATGAATATATTCAAGAAGATATTTGATTTCTTCTGTGGTGATTGGAGAATTTTCTGGGGTGTTGCTGTCACGATTATCGTTGTCAAACTTTTAGAAAAGTGGGAGGTCCCCAACCTGGTTTCGCTGGTCGTTTTTGTGCTGGGGATTTCGTTTAGTTTAGGATTTTCTCTCAGACGGGAAAGATTATCTTAATATTAATGATAGTCGTAAAATTTCTTTAGCCATGATTAAACTTTAAGAAGTCATAGGATACATAGCAGTACCTGTTAAAGGTGCCGTCGACTTAGACTTATATAGTTCGGAGTTTAACCGCGAGAATAATCGTGATACCGTAACTTTTTCCAAAGAAAGAACATTTACCCCTGAGGTGGATTAATTTTGGCAAATAATAATGTGGGAAACTAAACTCGACCAGCACTTTAGCTTCTGCTATTTTCTATCCATTGGTATCCCTGGCTATATCCTCTTTCTTTCTATTTCAAATGATAAGAAATTCTGTAAGCGGTGGAACAAAAAGTAGTATTAAAATTTGCCCTGACTTTCAGTTGTTGAAAATCGGGGCAAATTTACATGTGAGGTGCAAATTCTAGACATTGGTATTGAATAAAAAGGTACAAGTATGGTAGATTTAAATTTAGATTGAACGGGAGACTCTATTTGCGTTTATTTCGTCAAAAAATTTGACGGAACGGGAGAGGATGGGGATGATCTGATCTCCATTGGAACCATTGGTTTAATTAAAGGCATCAACACCTTTGATCCCGGGAAGGGGACCAAGCTGGCAACTTATGCGGCCCGGTGTATTGAAAACGAAATTTTGATGCATCTGAGATCCTTGAAGAAATCCCGAGGGGAAGTGTCTATATACGATCCTATCGGGATGGATAAAGAGGGAAACGAGATTTCACTCATTGATGTTCTGGGTTCTAATGAAGAGGATATTTCTATTAGAGTTGAAAATGCTTCGGAGCAAAAGGCCTTATTGGAGCTTGTCAAAAAGTTGACCAAAAGAGAGAAAATGGTGCTTCAGTTGCGCTATGGGCTCATGAACAGCCCGAAGCGGACCCAGCGTGAAATTGCTAAAGTTCTTGAGATTTCCCGGTCTTATGTGTCGAGGATTGAAAAGAAGGCGATTCAAAAGCTGATGGAAGAGATGAAGAGGATTGATCCGAAATAATAATATCACTATGATTCACTGGAAATTGAAGAACTGAACTTAATTAACTCTGCATTGATAGTGCGAGCTTTCTTATGGGCAAATGAGCACCTTATTGACTTATTGCCAATGAGGAAGCCTTTAATAGAGGAAGCAAGAATTTGTGCAGGAAGTTCAAAGATAACCGACACCGAACAGCTGGTGCTAAAAGGATATATGGAAGCAAGCGGTATGGCAGGGCTTGAAATATATAACAAAGTCGCGAAAACCGTTGAAATATAAGGCTTTGAGAGAAGTGGCCTATAGGAAAATCATTCCTATAGGCCACTTTTGATTTAGGGTTCATTTAGGGTGATTGTTTTAAGATAAGAAAGATTCTGCGGAGGTGGGAGTTATGCATGAACTATATCATTGCTGATCCGGATAGTCAAAACAGCTTGGAGCTAAAGAAACTGTTGGATGGCTGTGAAATCTTGGATTTTAAGGGAAGTTATCCAACATTCAGCGCAGCGGAAAAAGACAGCTTTGAACATCCGCCCGATATCGCCTTTATCCTGCTGGGCAAAGCGGAGCTGAATGGTTTCAGGCTTGCCGCGGTAATCCGGGAACGAAACCCGCTCTCCCAAGTTATTTTTATCAGCAGTCAGAGAGAAGACGCTGTGGATGCCTTTGAGTACGAGGCTGATGGTTTTTGTCATGATATTACCGTTCTGGTAGGCGTAAATCAACTGGTCTATGCAGCCGGTGGAAACTCCGGCGCGGCAGGTTTCACGTTCAACGCTTATTCTGACGGGGTGCGCATTCGCTTTTGTGGTGGGAGAGGAATTAGTTTGCATGAATGTGTTTGCTAACCTGACTTATCTAGCACCCACAGCACTTTGGCATTACTTCATCGTAAGTTAAGTTAAGTTAGTTTTCATGGACCTCATATTCAGAAATGGATTGCATGTTGGCGTGGACCCGCAAGACTTGTATAATTAATTGCTGTTGAATTCTACGATTAATATGCATATAATAATATCAGCAAAAAGGAGCTGATATTGATGCCGAAAATAAAGCCCGTTTCAGATCTAAGAAATTACAACGAGGTTTTGCGCGATGTTTCCGTGGGCGAGCCAGTTTTTTTAACTAAGAATGGTCGTGGAAGATATGCAATTGTCGATATTGCGGATTTCGAAAAAACACAGGCGACAATTAAGCTGATGAGCGAGCTTACTAAGGGACAAAAGTCTGGCGAGGAAAAAGGGTGGCTTCTGCATGAAGATGTGAAAGCTCGTTTCGCTGGAAAGGTTCATGAATAAACTACTTTATTCAGTCGAGGCACTGAATGATCTTGACAGGATATGGGTTTATATAAATAATGAATTACAAAATCCCGCAGCCGCTAAAAAGATTGTGTTAGAAATATTGGACACCATTGAAAAGTTGCGGAATTTTGCTGAATTAGGGCCTCCTTTGTCTTCAATTATCGAATTTGAAAGTGATTACCGGTTTCTTGTTTGCGGGAAATATATCGCTTTTTACCGCGTCACGGGCATCGAGGTACATATAGACCGCGTGTTGTACGGGAGACGTAATTATTTGTGCGTTTTATTTTATACATTAAAAAATGACGATGATGCAGAATAGCTGCAAACGGAGACTGTTTGCTTTTTTGCAGAGACAGGGTGTTGTTGGGGAATGTAATATTTAGGTAAATTAAAGGGCATCTGCTTAGAGCAGGGTCTATTAATTTTGGCTAAAAATAATTATAATGCATTAAACTAAAGTGGAATATCTTTGAACGTAATTGTCAAATCCTAAGCACTTAAACAAGAAAAAGCCAAATGAAGGCTGATCCCAGTTAACTCCGCATTGATAGAGTAAGCTTCCTTGTGGGCCATAAACAATTTATTGCCCATAAGGAAGCTTCTTTAATTTGGGAAGTAAGAATTTGTGCAGAATGCAGAGGAAGCACGGCTGAGCTTAAATTTTGGCAAAACGTGGTGTATTTTGACGTATTTTTTATATATTGACTACTTTATGCAGGAAATTGGGGATAATGATTGAATTAGATATGAAAGCGCGGGTTGCATCACTTCCATTTTAGCAAAGTGGAAAGGTGTTTCTGCCAACGAGCAAAATGAGTAACAGTTGCCTAAAAAAATAAGTTGAAAGTGAAATGGTTAAATTGTGGATCTGAAAACGGTATGGACAAAAATCAGTTCTAAATATCGGATAATGCTCGTTATAATAGTTCCGGCAATAATGATCTATACCTTGATCAACGTGTTATTATTTAGTTCAGCAATCATTGTGCATGATGGCAAGGCAGATTTATCAGGCATCGATTTTAGTCACAATACATTAGTTGCATTAGATGGGCAGTGGGAGTTCTATTGGAATAAACTGCTGATGCCGGAGGATTTTAAACCCGGACATAGGCCGCAAATGGATTCGTTCATGAAAGTTCCAGGCGTCTGGTCTGATAATGCTGGTACTCATTATGCCTGTCAGGGTATTGCCACCTACAGGTTGTCACTTTATTATCCGTCGACATTGAAAGACCCTGCTCTCCGCATTCAGAGTGTCGCTAATGCTTATAAATTATACGTCAACGGGCAATTAATGGCAAAAGTTGGCAGCGCATTGAACAGCAAGGCGAACTTCAAAAACGATGATGAAATCGTCATTATTGATCTGCCGAAGGATACACAGAAGATTGATCTGGTTTTTCAGGTAGGCAATTTGAATTGCGCCACAGGAGGGCTTCGCTTTGCCCCTGTGTTTGGATCAAAGCAGGTATTGGAACAGCAGAGAATGATGATGTTAATCCTGCAGCTGCTCTTAATGGGCGGTGTCTTAATATTTGGCATTCATTATTTTTTCCTCTTTCTCCTTCAGACCAAAAACAAGACAGCCCTGTTTTTTGCTGTTTTTTGTTTTCTAACAGCTGTGCGGTCCCTGATATGGGGCGAAATACCTCTGGTGATTGTATTTCCCAATGTTTCTCCTAACCTAAAAATGTATATCAACTATTTAACGGGCTATAATTATGTGGCGATGGTAATTTTGTTTGTTTACAGCATCTATCCTTTGGAATTTAATAAAAAAATAATGAGCTTAATCCTCCTTCCCAGTCTTGTTTTTGATGTATTCCTTATGATTGCAATTCCTGAGATTATGTCGTTTTATACGAATTATCTATACATTCTTTTGCTTTTGCAAATGCTTTATATTATGGGTGTACTGATGAAAGCCGTTCTTCGAAAGAGAGACAATGCTGTTTTAATGTTCACCGCCATCTGCATTTTGATTTGGGCTATGAATGAAGATATCGCTAATTTTATATTGATTGGCAGCACCAATTTATCATGTGTGTTCTTATTAGGGAATTTTGTCGTTATTTTGGCGATGTCCTTTGTTCAGGCGAGACAGCAGGCCATGAATCATAAAAAGCTTATTTTGTATAATGAAAAGCTGCTCGAAGCGGACAGACTGAAGGACAAAATAATGGCAACGGAAATGTCGTTTTTGCAAGCTCAGATCAAGCCCCATTTTCTCTACAATGCGCTCAGTGCCATTGCCAATGTGTGTGAAAAAGACGCGAAGCAAGCAGGCAAACTGATTATTGATTTGGCGATCTATTTAAGAGGCAGCCTGGGATTTAACAACCTGGATAAAATGGTGACCATAGAAAAGGAGCTGGAGTTTGTCGATACGTACTTCAATATTGAACAAGCGCGTTTTGGGCAGAAAATACAGCTGTGTAAAAAGATTGAGATATCTCTTGATTTTCAAATGCCGGTGCTTATCCTCCAGCCTTTGGTCGAAAATGCCGTCCGGCATGGCATTTCAAAAAAGCCTGAAGGCGGTACTGTAACTGTGCAAATGATGCAGAAGGATGGCAATATTTACATAAAGATCGAAGATGACGGTGTCGGTATCAACGGTGATAAACTGGCGGCGATATTAAGCGGACATGATAATATCCAAGGTGTTGGATTTCTTAATATACACAACCGGCTCCTCAAATTATACGGGAGAGGTCTTGAAATCAGCAGTGAGCCGGGATATACCTGCGTAAAATTTTCGATACCGGAGGTTGCATGAAATTGAGGGTTGCAGCAGTTGATGATGAAGTACATGTTCTGGAAAGATTTCAAAGGATGGTTTCAGGTATAAAAGAGCTTAATTTATGTGGCTTGTTTGAAACAGGAGAGCAGCTTCTCGGCTACTTAAAGGAGAATCCACTTGACGCTGTTTTTCTAGATATCGAAATGCCGGGAGTGAATGGCCTTCAATTATCAGAGCAAATACAAAATCTCAATGAAACTATCGATATAATTTTTGTCACCGCTTTTAATCAATATGCTGTTGAGGCTTTTGAATTACAGGCTATGGATTACATTATGAAGCCTCTGACGGAGGAAAGGCTGGGTAAAACCATAAGGCGATTATTAAAAGCCGATCGAACAGCGACACGTTCCAAAAAACCATTTATTCAATGTTTCGGCGGCTTTGAGGTGTTTTTAAACGGAAAAGCTATGACATGGAAGAACTCTAAGGCAAAGGAAGTATTAGCGTTTTTGGTACATAAAAATGGAGTGCCGTTGGACTGGGCAAAGATAGCGGATGCTATTTGGCCGGACTTTAATTCTGAAAAGGCGCAAACGAATTTCCATGCCACTACCTATTTGCTGCGGAAAAGATTAGCAGAAGCCGGACTGTCTCAGATCCTTGAAAGTGCACGCGGCAATTATAGAATTGTGACGAACAAAGTCGACTGTGACATTTATCAGCTTGAAGAGATGATTAGAGAAAATCAGATAAAAAGAAAGGAAGACCTCCATCATCTTGAGCAGCTTATGCAAAAAGGATATATGGAAGCCAGTGGATATGACTGGGCCTACCCGAGAGCTGCTGAACTTGATGCTCTGTGCAGGAGTGTCATAACCAGGTTGAAAAAATAAATTTTTTTTGCAAATATAAACAAAAACGCGAAAATCGATGAAATATAAGGCTTTAAGAAAAGTGGCTTATAGGAAAATCATTCCTGTAGGCCACTTTTGATTTAGGGTTCATTTAGGGTGATTGTTTTAAGATAAGAAAGATTCTACGGAGGTGGGAGTTATGCATGAACTATATCATTGCTGATCCGGATAGTCAAAACAGCTTGGAGCTAAAGAAACTGTTGGATGGCTGTGAAATCTTGGATTCTCAGGGAATGTATCCCACATTCAGCGCAGCGGAAAAAGACAGCCTTGAACATCCACCCGATATCGCCTTTATCCGGCTGGGCAAAGCGGAGCTGAATGGTCTCAGGCTTGCTGTGATGATCCGGGAACGAAACCCGCTCTCCCAAGTTATTTTCATCAGCAGTCAGAAAGAGGATGCAGTGGAAGCCTTTGAGTACGAGGCTGATGGTTTTTTATTGATGCCATTTAGCCAGCAGACAATTGGCCAATTGCTGCGACAGGCTTTCGGAAGGAAGAAATGAATCAATGGTATCAGAAGAGGTTTGTAGGGAAAAAGAAAGGAGAATGAATTTGTGAGAAAGAAAAAGTTATTGAGTCTTGCGATGGTTTTTGTCATGATATGTACCATTCTGGTGGGCGTAAATCAACCGGTCTATGCAGGTCCTGGATTATCCAGCGCAGCAGGTTTCACAGTTAACGCTTATCCTGACGGGGTGCGCATAAACATGATGCCCGTGTCCGGCGCTGCAGACTACAAAGTTTATATGAGCACGGACGGGACGCTGACAACTGACTTCAGCTCGGCGTCCTGTCTGTACAGCAGCAGTTCATATCAACCTTACGCCTATTTTACAAACGGAGATATGGACAAGATTAGCACAACTACGGCGGTCACCATTAACCCTGCAACGACGTATTTCTTTTACTATGTAACAAACGGTCCGACAATCACCGCGGAATATGAAGCTCAGACTGAAGCCTCCGGAACAAGCTGGACAAGCAGCGGCAATTACGACACATCCTGGTACACATCGGGAAGCTCGTCTTACACAATTTCCTCGGCAGCTCAGCTGGCCGGGCTTGCGTATCTTGTCAACAGCGGAACTGACTTTACCGGAAAAACAGTTAATCTCGGAGCGTCCGTTGATGTTTCGGCTTATCCGTGGACTGCCATTGGTAATACAAATCTATTTAATGGCATATTCAACGGGCAGAACAACGTTGTGGAAGGAATTTATATCAACTCAGCTGAGGCCTTCCAGGGCTTGTTTGGTCGAACAGGCAGCGGAAGTATCGAAAATCTCGGCGTTGTCAACGGATTTGTTAAAGCCAGCGGTGTTGCTTATTGTGTCGGTGGTGTTGTAGGATATACTAATTCTCTCTTTATTCAAGACTGCTACAACACAGGTTATGTGACAGGTTCGGGGCCTGGCGTAGGTGGTGTTGTGGGGCAGACAAATTCCGGTTCTGTTGAAAATTGCTATAACACCGGCAGCATAACAAGCTCAAATAGCGATGTCGGCGGCGTTGTGGGTTCTGCCGGTACCAATAATGTTAAAAACTGCTATAACACCGGCAGTGTGACGGAGACGGGCGCAAGCAACAATGTTGGTGGCGTTGTGGGTGTTGGTGCTGGTTCTGTACAGAAGTGCTATAACACCGGCAGTGTGACGGCGACGATCACCAGCGCTGCTGTTGGCGGTGTTATAGGTCAAGGTTCTATACAGGACTGCTATAACACTGGCAACGTGACGTGCTTGGGGACTTATGTCGGCGGTGTTGTGGGTGAAAATTATGATACTGTTCAAGACTGCTACAACATGGGCAATGTGACGGGCGGTTCTCATGTCGGCGGTGTTGCAGGCTACGGCACTATTGAAAACTCTTATGCTGATTGCAATGTTAATTCAGCCCTCACGCAAATTTATTACGACTCATCCGATTCTCAACACACATTTACCGGCGTAGCCGATTCTAATTTGTTAACAAACATCGGTGCGGATTTTTGCGCGGCGCCGACGCAATACGCAACCGGCGGGGTATTCAGCAGCACGAACGAGGTAAATAACGGTTATCCTGTCCTGAAGGCCTTTGGCTACACGGGGGACGACACCAGCATTGACAGAGAATTTAACGTAAGCGGTTCGACCTATCCTATTTCCAACGCTTATCAACTGGATTTGGTAAGGAATTATGAAGGCCAAGCAAATAACACGAAAATCTTTCAACTGACCGGAAATATTGACATATCCCCTGCAGAGTATAATCAGCAGATAACGGGCGCTGCAGACGGGGCTGACAGTTGGAAGCCGATCGGCACAGACACAAGTACTACGATGTTTTATGCAACCTTTGACGGTGCTGATTATTCTATCAGTGGGTTATATCTAAATTCTGCCAGTATGGGTCAAGGCTTGTATAATGCTGTCGCAGAACTTGGCGGCAGCGGAGGCGTAATAAAAAATGTCGGCATTAGCGGTACGGTTGTGTCGAGCAGCGGCTATGTTGGCAGCATTGTCGGGGGGACTAATGGCAGTGTTCTTGTTCAAAACTGCTACAATACCGGCAGCGTGACAGCCTCGGGAGATCGTGTCGGCGGCGTTGTGGGTTCTGTTGATTTTGGCAGTTCTGTACAAAACTGCTACAACGCCGGAAATGTGACAGGTGCAGGAAGTTATGTCGGCGGCGTTGTGGGTTCTACTCTTGGCTCTGTACAAAACTGCTACAACATCGGCAGTATGTCTGGCACGGGGTCAGAGTCTTTCGGCGGTATTGTGGGATTTACTGACTTTGGTGCGACTGTACAAAACTGCTACAATACCGGCAGCGTGTCGGATTCAAGGAATGGTAGTGCAATTATCGGCGGTATTACGGGTTATGCCGAGCCCGGATCTTCCGTCCAAAACTGCTATAATACCGGCAGTGTGTCGGATTCAGGGTATAATAGCCGATGCATCGGAGGTCTTGTGGGTTATACTGCCGGTGCTGTTCAATCCTGCTATAATACCGGCAATGTGTCGGATACGGGAAGCGGCGCCACCTATGTCGGCGGTGTTGAAGGCATGGGTGGGTCCGCGGCAACGATTCAAAGCTGCTATTACAGTGGATACAATGGCGGGGTTGGGAATAGCAGCGGTACTACCGCAATCGATACCATGGGGGAAACCACCCCGTTCGCGAAGCTGGCATCGTCATCCATCGCGGCCGGCAGTCAAACCCATGTGATAGAAGATACCGCCGCTGTATTACAGGGGGCTTCGGAACTTGGCGACGCCTTTGCCGTAAGTTTTGGCCCCTATTCATCTTCAGATCCCTCGGCGGCCACTGTTTCAGGCACAACCGTAAACGGCGTCGCAGTGGGTAACACAAATATTACCGGCACAATCACTATAACCCAGAACAATCTTAATATGGCCTCTGCTTCAACGGGCTGGCTCAGCACCACCCAAAGGATCACGGCTCAGGTTTTAATGCCTTTGACCGTTACTCCTTCTTACACAGCAACTATAAACTTGAAAAAAGACGGAAGTGCGTGGGCAGGTTCCGGCAAGACCATAAGCTTACAGCAGGCCAGCGAAACACCAACCCCGACAACCGAAACAAGTGGTGTATTTACGGCCAATGTGGCAAACGGCACATGGAAAATATTAGATGGTGGAGTTGATACCGGCGCGACGGTCGTCATCAATAATGCGGCTGTGTCACAAGACCTCGACTACTACACCGTTCAATTTGCAGTCACTGATGCGGGTACGACAAGCAGCAGCGCTATATCGGCAACCTATAATTCAGCGCCTATAACTTCAGGAACGGCTGTACTTGGCGGACAACAGCTCGTTATCACAGCAGCAGGACAAGGTGCAAACAGTTATACCTATGCCTGGAGCGGAGCTGGTACAAGCGGCGAAACAACTTCTGCGGCCTTGACAATTCCTGCTCTTAGCTCTTCAGTAAACGCTACATGTATTGTAACAGGCAGCGGCGTCAGCACCCCATTTAGTTATTCCGTGAGTATTGCTGCTCTAACAGGGGGGAGTATCACAGCCAACCCGACCTCGGCAACGTCGGGAACAGCCATAAATCTGACCATAACTTCTGATGCAGGGAACCAGTTGACTCCCGGGACACTTGAATACAACGACGGCATCACGAATTACCCGATTACCGGCACGAGTTTCACCATGCCGGCGGCTAACGTCACCGTATCGGCCCAGTTTGAACCGGTACCGGCAAACCATTACACCATCAGTATTGATACCCTGACAGGCGGAACAATTACCGCCAGTCCAACCAGTGCCACCTCCGGTTCAGCGATAAACTTGACCATAACTCCAGACTCAGGGATGCAGCTAAAGCCAGGAACACTGGAATATAACGATGGAAGCGATCACCCCATCACCGGCACGAGTTTCACCATGCCCGCGGCTAATGTGACAGTAAGTGCAGAGTTTGAGGCCATACCGTCTGTTTCCACTCTCACCACCCTCACCTTAAGCGGAACCATTCCGGACCTCACTGCGGGTGAGGCAGCCTATGATCTCAATAATCTTAGCTTGAGCGGAACGGATCAGTATGGTGACGCCTTCAGTCTGAGCGGACAGACCGTACAATGGAATCTGGCTTCAGGGAATTCGTTTGCCGGCTTGTCGGGGAGTACCCTGGCACCTTTGGCTGCCGGTTCCGGTACGGTGACCGCTACGATCTGCGGCGTTACGAGCAACGATCTTGGATTTACCGTTGTTCCAAGCTATTCGGGAGGCGGCGGTGGCGGAGGCGGAGGCGGAGGCGGCAGTGCTTCAAACACTTCATCATCCCCGTCAACCTCACCAACTTCGTCAAACTCAGTGACAGGCAACGTTATAGACGGTGCGACAGGAACCGATATTTCCCAGATTACAGGTACTGTAACGAAGGATGGCAGCGGCAATGATACCGTTTCCCTGACTACAGCACAACTCGCGGTGCAGGGAGAATCGGACGGAACGATGAGTCCCTTCGGCGATCCCGCTCAAGTGAGTATTGCCGATTCGGCAGGAAATCCAGTGCCAATTTCCGCGGACGGGACAGTTCAGGTGGCGAATCTGGCCAAGGGAAGCGACAACAACTACAATATTACCTATGATTTGGGGAACGGCCAAAAGATTGCGATCAGCACTCTGGAAATCAAAATTGACGGCAGTGGGACGGCTAGTCTGACTGAAGTTTTAATCGATCCTTTTGGCTTGATCACGGATGCCGCGACAGGCAAGGCTATTGCCGGAGCAAAGGTCACTTTGTATTATGCCAACACAGAACGCAACAAGGCCAACGGCTTAACTCCGGATACCGTTGTTGCCCTGCCCGGTATATCCGGATTTAAGCCGAATAACAACCAGAACCCACAGACCAGTGATGGGAATGGAGCCTATAGCTTTATGGTCTTCCCGGACAGGGATTACTATATCGCAGCCTCCAAGGACGGGTATGAACCCTATACAAGCCCGACTATTTCTGTAAGTCAAAAAATGATCCACTGGGATTTTAAGATGAATGCAGGTTTAACGGGAGTTAATCGATTGGCGGGCTTGAACCGGGTCGATACTGCTTTAGCTATTGCCCAAGCCAATTATAAAGGAACGCTTTCCAACGTGGTCTTAGCTACAGCTAACAACTATCCGGATGCTTTAGCCGGCAGTGTGCTGGCTTATAAACTCAATGCTCCGATCCTTCTGGTTGGAAGCTCGGAAGTGGATCAAGAAAAAGTTTTGGACTACATGAAGTCGAATCTTGACCCGTCAGGACATGTTTATATTTTAGGCGGAACAGCGGTAGTCAGTGCTGATATGGAAGCCCAAGTCCAAGCCGATGGCTTCAGTCAGATCACCCGGCTTGGCGGAACAGACCGCTATGAAACCGCCGTTAAAATCGCCGATCAATTAAAGGTCGAGAGCGGAACCCCCATAGTGCTGGTCTATGGCGAAAATTATCCGGATGCCTTATCCATCGGCAGTATAGCAGCGGAAATGCAATACCCTATCCTGTTAGTTCAAAAAGACGGGCTCAGTGAAGAAGTCAGGAACGAAATAACGGCCATTAACCCCAGCAAAGTCTATATTATTGGAGGAGAAGGGGTTATCAGCTCAGCGGTGGAAAGTCAAGCAGCACAGTTAACTTCGCTGGAGCCAACCAATATAGTGAGGATTGCCGGCGAAGACTGCTACGCAACATCCCTGGCAATCGCCAAATACTTCAACTTATCCGGACAAAGCGTTTGTATCGCTACCGGCAATGTTTTTCCGGATGCTCTGGTCGGAAGCGTCTATGCGGCGAATCACAATACCTCGATTATTTTGGCAGACAGCAGCTTGTCCGATCAAGTCGTGAATTATCTGGAGAGCAAAAAGTTGACCGGAGCGACTATCTTTGGAGGAGAGGCCGTCGTGAATAAAGGGATCGAACAGCAGCTGGGCCAGTTGATTGGAAAATAGCCAAGATAAGTTTATTGGAACCAGATTAGTAAAGAGGGATTAAATTAAATCACCCCATGTGATTAGACGTTGATCAATCACATGGGGTGGGTATTTCACGAAATTGCGGCGTTAAACGAACGATAAGTAGTTAATGAACAGATTTGAGTGCTGAGCTTTTGAACAAATACTGAGATTGGAGAGACGAGAAAATGGGAATCCCAGAACAGTCTTTATCAGTTTTGATCGAAGAAGGCCTGAACCTTTTATCAGATAAAAGGAAGATAGAAGATAGTCAATCTATTTATTGGTATATAAGAAGTAAAACTGCCTTAGATCGTTTAAGGTTAAGCCAAGATATCTTAGATAAGTTTAGGTATAGTCTGGATATCAAAGTAAGGGTTATGATACTGCAGTCAATTTCTGAATTGGATTTAGAACATTAATGTAATAAACCAGAATAGAATCCATCATATGTCAAACGAGACACTGATTTAATTAGCTTAGCATTGATAGAGCGAGCTTTCTTATTGGCATTGAACTCCTTATTGGACTTATTGCCAATAAGAAAGCTTCTTTAATTGAGGAAACAAGAATTTGTGTAGAAGTATTATGCCAAGCCAGAATTCGTCATTAAGTATGAATCAGACTTCCTCTTATGAGAGAAGTCAATTGTTTTTTTAACAGCAAATGGGATATCAGACAACATTAATTGGGAATATAACGCCCACCTATACGGTTCCTATTTATGTATGTATAATTTACCAGTATTCCTCTGGGTCAAAACAAACTATTTTTAATGAAATTCTAATGATATCGCCTAATCCAAAAACATATATCCTCTAATGAGTATGTTAGATCAAATGAAAAATGGAAAGGAGTCTTTTTAATGTTTAGTTTAGGGGAAGCTGATCTGGCACATTTTTTATTAGGATTAGGTTTACTACTCTGCTTTGCTAATTTGTTGGGGTACTTTGCGGAACGGTTAGCAATTCCAAGAGTCATTGGTGAGGTGTGTGGAGGATTATTTTTAGGCCCCACTTTTTTGGGATTTTTTTATCCGCATGCCTTTCATTGGTTGTATCTTGGCTTTCCGGGGGAAGACAAATTGTTTGGGCTCATTTATCAACTTGGGTTAATTATGCTCATGTTTACCTCAGGCCTGAAGTTCCAAGCAAAATTTAAAAAAGACGATGGAAAAATCGGGATTGCGATTATCATTGGGTCGACGATAATACCCTTTATCATGGGGTGGTTGGCTACTTATATTTTTGATCCGACTCAATTTCTAGGGCCGGAAAATAATATAATCGCTTTAAAAATCGTTATTGCGATCTCTATTGCAGTAACATCAATCCCGGTAATTTCTAAAATCCTTTCTGATCTTGGCATTATGCATTCACGGTTTGCACGAGTTGTGGTAGGTATTGCAGGTGTTCACGATATTATTTTATGGGTTGCCTTGTCAATTGCTTCTGGAATTGTCAGTGCTCATCAAGGTATAAATACTGGAGTTATTCTCAAAAGTCTTACGGTGACATCTGCCTTTTTACTCGGTTGCCTTTTTGTGGTTCCTTGGATACTTAAGCGAATTAACTCCAAACGAGCGAATTTTCTATTCCGGGCGTCGTTTGTCGGTTATTTCTTATTTATTATGGTGATGCTATCGGATATTGCAAGTTACCTTAGAATTGATGTTATGTTCGGCGCTTTGCTAGCAGGCATTGCGACTAAATTAACGTTACCAGAGGGTTTGTTTAAGCGAATGGAAGCTAGTGTTAATGAAATCTCCTTTGCTTTCTTTATTCCACTCTATTTCAGTATTGTAGGGTTGGAACTCAATTTAGCCAAAAACTTTAATGTGGGTTTCTTCGTTCTCTATTTGCTCTTTGCGACGTTAGTCCAAAGTCTTGTCGTATATTTTACTTGTCGTTTCATTAAAATAGATAAATTAACAAGTGCTAATTTTGCAGCTGCGATGAATGCACGTGGAGGGCCTGGCATCGTATTATCAACGGTTGCCTTCTCGCTTGGGATCATTAACCAGAACTTTTTTGCTATTCTTGTCATGCTGGCACTGCTTACATCTTGGATGGCGGGATCATGGCTTCGTTTTATCTTGAAAAAAGGCAAACGGCTTATGCCCGGGGATGAAGACCTTACCATTATCAAACCTCAAGAAGAAGTTGTGCTTTTTTCTGATAAAGCTTGTTGAATTTTTCTATCCGCATTTTACCTTTAAGAATTCAATATTAAACCTCTATGTTAACGTAAATAAATGTCAGTATTTAATTGTAACAAATTCATAATGTCTAAAAACCGAATTGACACCACTATATACAGATTAAAATTCTAGACAGCTACTATATATAGCAATAGATACGTTGAAAAAGCTATTTTTTAAATTGATTCAATTGTAACAAGTTGAAAAACAGACGAGTGGAGGTCGATATTAGGAGGGATTTCGAATGATTTCAGTGGATCTTCCGATCATTGGAAAACGCCATAGTAAAAAAGTAGTTTTTTGCGACAACGATGAAACTACTTTATGTGATAGTAGTTTATTGGGAGAAACTATATCAAGCGCCTTATTTAAAACTAATATAATAAAATACGAACACGAAGAATCGGTTAAAGCCGGAAGGCAAATACTTACCGGACAACTGCAAAAAGGGAAATCTATAATAGCGCTAGATAATCATAAGGGACACAATAACTATGCAATTGTAGTTAGTGGAGGAAAAGCTGTATTGTGTCATCGCTCATATAACCCTGATGGCCATACTTGGTCAACTCCACCGGGAAATAATCAGGCTCAGCATTTTAATCTCTTAGATTCAAGAACGTATATTTTAGATATGGATATTCGTGAAAACTATAGTAAGCTAGATAAGGTATTTTTAATTAATCCTAATCTTAGAAAGCCGATTAATGTGGAGTATACTGTCTCTTGGGTGTGAGATATTTTTAAGTAAGGCTATTTATTTAACCGTGCAATTTCAACGACGGATGGGAATTTCGTATTAATCGCCGTATAAATTTTAGGATCTTCTCCCCCCAAACTCCAAATTGAAATACCGTTTAGGTTATACTTGTTTACTAGGTCGAGAAGAGGTTGGATAGATGATTCGTTTTCAAACCATACCGTATGATCACCTTTTTTGTCTGAGTAAGTATAATGAGGACCGCTATTTGGATCAATGGTAACTTTGCTGTTATAACGAGCGGCTGTATTTACTGCATGCAAATAATTTATTCCTATACCTTTAGAGCCCGACCAATTATAGCCATAGTCGGGAATGCCCAATTCGATTTTATTCGGATTAATAACCGATATCGCATAGGAAATTACATTATTGACCCAATTCACAGGAGCAATCGGACCGGGACTAGAGGTTGACCAAGAGTAATCATAGGCCATAATACGGACTTTATCGGCTGCTTCACCTATAGCTTTATAATCCTGTCCAGGGTGTTCAGTTGCTGTAGTTTTAGAAGTCAGGGTTACATAAAGAAGCTTATTTTTTTCATGAAGTGCATTTGCTAATTTTTGAACAAACAAAGTAAAAGCCTTTTTATCGGATGGTAAAACATTTTCGTAATCAAGGTCAATCCCAGAATAGTTCTGAGATATTACTATGTTGACTATATTTTGGATGTGATTTTGCATCAATACAGGATCATTAACAATGGCGGATATTAAACTTGAGCTAAATTCGTTACTGATTAAGGGCGTGAGAATTAATTTTTTATTCTGCGCGTAATTGATTATTTGAGGATCTTCCGAATTATTAAGTGGTTTAATATCGCCGTTCTTTGATGCGTCATACCAGAAGGGTGAGATCTCATTAAATACTTCCGGATTATTCTTAACAGAGGTAATAGCTGTTGCCTGATTCCAGTAAGGAATCCAACCGTTAATTGAACGACTTCTCTTAGGAGAGGTATTTTTAGAATTAGTAATAAAAAAAACCGCTGCCATTAGTATACAAAGGACTACAGTTGTAGATAAAAACAGTAAACGTTTATTTATTTTATACATAAGAATATACCTTTCTACGAATAAGCTGCATTTATCCAGTTTTTAAGACCCCCACTTCTTAAGTTGGGGCGGGTACTTCGTTAACTTCAGGTGGGGTAGAGTCCTCCTTCGCCGCTAAGTATTCCTATTGGGAAAAGCGGCTCGGCAATAATGTCCACTGGACATTATTGTATCTGAAGCCCCGATGTTCAGCTTTAGCTGAACGAGTTTACTGGCGGATTGCTTATAGGTAATTTACGATTAAAACTGGATAGCATTTCATTTTGGTTTAAGAAAATTATAACATTATAATTTGAAAAAGAATTTAAAAAAAGATTAAAATTGTATGAAATTAGCTATTTGGGTCGAATCCTTTACATTCATTGTTAGCGCTGCTGGTGGTTAAATATAGAACACAAGGATTAATGGCGGATTATTTATTAAACTGAATTACAAAGTAAAATCCTATGTAAAACTTGACTCTTAAAACCAAGAGCGGGTGAAAAAGTCGATTACTAAAACGAGGCTTTAGCTACAAATGCTTTAGCCTCGCTTTTCCATCTGACTTAAAATGGAGTTGAAGAGTTATGAAATAATAATATTTTCATGGTCTTTTAATCTTGTTAGGCTAAACTAGTGTCATTGAAGAGTTTTTTTTCACATATTACTCATGTTTGTGTATATCGTCCTGAAAACTGTTCCAAAAACATTGTTAATTCATATCGTTACGCAATATGGTTATTTAGGATTGTTTATAATTCTGCTGGTTTCAATCTTAGGCTTGCCGCTTCCAGATGAATTCCTTCTGACATTTATAGGTTTTATGAGTTTTTTAGGTCAGCTCAATCCGATATTAGCAATTATTTCATCAGCTATCGGAAGTATAACAGGGATTACTATTGCTTATTTTCTGGGACGATTTTTCGAAGCAAAAGTATTGGTATATCTAAGAAAACATACGGGAAGTCAGCGCCTGGAAAAGGTGCTCAATTGGTACCATCAACATGGTGGTAAACTTCTGACGGCAGGATATTTTATTCCGGGAGTACGTCATCTGTCTGGCTATGTTGCCGGTTTAAGCCGCTTAAGTTATCGGGATTTTGCTCTTTATTCTTATCTTGGGGCCTTTGTTTGGACAAGCGTATTTATCCTGCTGGGCAGGACTCTGGGCAGTCAATGGAAAACTATTCTTCCGATCATCCATCGTTACTCAATCCTGCTGGGACTAATTGCAGCTGTTCTCTTTATAATCTTTTATCTGTTGTATAAGAATCATGAACGATGGGGAGCTAGGCTGTCAGAGGAGTTTTTGCGTCTAACCGGTCATTATCGTTCGTTGGGCAAGCTGCGATTATTAATTATAATAGGTTCTGTAACATTTCTGGGACTTTTTATTTTCTTAATGAGTCTAATTCAAGATCTTGTAACGAACGACGTTGCTGAATTTGATGAAATGGTTTCTTCCAGTCTGGAACTAGCTTCTCCACGCTGGATGATGCACTTAATGCAGCAAATTAATGCTTTGAGTACTCACATTGTGATCTTAATTGTCTTTTTGGTTGTGTTATTTGGCTTTTGGCATAAAACTAAGCTATGGATTCATGTTCTTCCGCTTAGTATTGCTTGGGGCGGAGGAACTTTGGTTGATTATTTTTTCCGATTCATTTTCCGGGGGGAGAACGTCAGTATCTTTGAAAACATCATGCCCTTTCAAACCTCAAACACTGGTTTTTTACTGGGTGGTTTATCATTTTATGCTGTTCTTTGTTATATTTTGGCACGAGAAAAATCTTGGTCCTATCGGCTTTGGATTGTGATCGCAGGGTCACTGCTATTATTTTTCTTAGGACTAAGTCCCGTTTATCTGCGGATTCATACACCAAGCGCCATGGTTACAGCTTTAACAGTCAGCGGCCTGTGGACTTATATTTGTATCTTCCTTTATGAGTTCCTGCTTTACAGGAATATGCCAGGCAACAAAAACGCAGAGAATTAAATTGACTCATTAATATCTGGAGCAAAGAGGCTGGACATGCGGCTCCGTATACAAGAATCTGCAGCCAGGTGACATCTGGTTTACGATGGATCAGAATAATCGCAGCATGGGTGACCTATTTGAACATTGACAACCATTTTTTAAGGTTCTTTTAATAATCATATGTTAATCTTGAGAATGTGGAGATTCTCCAGTCCTCTAACTTCGGAGAAGTTAGAGGCGTCAGGTAGTTTAACAACGCTTTTGGCTTGCAATTTTCAGGGTGACAGAATTTATACGAAGGGAACGAGTAAATCCAATGAATCAATCATCATCCGTTACCAGAAATAGAGAGAAAGAGCTCTTAATAAAAGTTCCAGAAATCACGATATTTTTTTGGATCGTCAAACTGCTGACTACCGCCATGGGCGAAGCGACATCTGATTATCTGGTCAATACTATTAATCCATATTTGGCTGTAATCTTGGGGGCAGTAGGATTCGTTATCGCGCTAATCTTACAATTTTCAGTTCGCAAATATGTGGCGTGGATATATTGGCTTTTCGTGGTCATGGTTGCTATCTTTGGAACCATGGTTGCCGATGTCATACATATTGTTTTAGGTGTTCCGTATTATGCGTCCACCATCGCCTTTGCTATGATTTTGACCGTGGTATTTACGACTTGGTACAAGGTGGAAAAGACGTTATCTATCCATAGCATCTATACACGTCGACGTGAGGTGTTTTATTGGGCAGCAGTGCTTGCTACATTTGCCATGGGGACGGCCACGGGGGATATGACCGCAATGACCTTAAACCTAGGCTACTTAGCTTCTGGAATCTTATTTATAGTATTGTTCGTACTTCCTGCAGTGGGTTATTTTTTGTTTGGTCTGAACGAAATATTTGCTTTCTGGTTTGCCTATATCATGACTCGTCCCCTTGGCGCTTCTTTTGCAGACTGGTTTGGCAAACCCAAGAGCATTACGGGTCTGGGTTATGGCGACGGGATTGTCGTGTCGGTGTTGACGATAATCATCATCATATTGGTCGGTTATTTATCGGTGACACTCAGGGATGTCCAACGTGAGGCAGGTAGACCGCAAAGGTAAGGCAAATAGGTTCGTCGCACCTTTGTCACTCTAAGTTTAGTGGTCCTATTAATACTGGGAGTTTCCGGTTGTGGCAGCACTACCATGGCTTAGGGAACAGGTCAAGATTTTCAAAAACCTTATTGAAGTGATTTTTGGGCACGGCATGTTTTGTCGTTACTCCGGTAAATCAGTCCCTGAAGTCTACAGGGTGAGATCGCTCGAACCAATAAACCAATAAAGTTATATACGAAGTTAGTGCCCTCACTTCCAGTGGGGGTATTTTTTTGTTGACATATAGTCTAATCAGATTATAATGTGTCTATTGGTCTAATTAGACCATGAATTTAAAGATATAGGAATTGGTTACTGATTTTGAGTAACTCTTAGAAAGGAACGTATGATGATTAAATCTTTTTTAATGATTGGGCAATCCAATATGGCCGGTAGAGGCTTTTTGTCTGACGTACCTCCAATTATAAACGAACGAATACAAATGTTGCGCAACGGCAGATGGCAAATGATGATTGAGCCTGTGAACTATGACCGTCCTGTTTCAGGTGTAAGTTTGGCAGCTTCATTTGCAGATGCGTGGTGTTTAAAGTATCCGGAAGATACGATTGGCCTAATACCATGTGCCGAAGGCGGAAGCACGCTAGATGACTGGGCTGTTGATGGCGAACTTTTTCAACATGCTATCAGTGAAGCCAAATTCGCCATGAAACACAGCACCTTAACAGGTATTTTGTGGCATCAAGGTGAAAGTGATAGTTCAGGTGGCAAATACGAAGTGTATTATGACAAGTTATTGGGAATCGTGCAGGCGCTTAGAGATATCCTCAATGTTCCAGAAATACCGTTCATCATTGGCGGCTTAGGAGACTATTTAGGTAAAACAGGATTTGGGCAGTATTGCGTCGAGTATGAGCAGATAAACGATAGCCTTAAACAATTTGCTTTTGAACAAGCACATTGTTATTTTGTGTCTGCGCAAGGATTAACAGGGAATCCTGATGGAATTCATGTAAATTCAATATCTCAAAGATATTTTGGTTTGCGCTACTTTGAAGCCTTCGATAAAAAAACTCATGTTTTAGTACCGTTAAGCCATGAGGTTGAGCTTTTAGATAGACTTATTGCTAGAATGCATACACCAACTGAATTGATGTTTGTGAAACAGATGGACTTTGCACTTGGAAAACTCTCTTATGAAGAATTTATAAACGAACAGTGAGGCACCAATTATGATTCCATTGCTAATTTTAGGACTCTTAATCCAAAATCCAGGGGCCCATGGATATGAGCTTCTGGCAAAAATGGAAGAAAGGCACTACAAGTATATTGTGAATTTTACAAAGGGGTCATTTTACTATAATATTCAACAAATGGAAGAAAAAAACTTAATTAAGCAGGTTATTCAAACGGAACAAAGTCGGGAAAGTCATCATTATGTTATCACTGAACTGGGGAAAGCCGAGTTTCAAACGTTGATGTACCAGTATGGTGCAAAAACGGAGTATGTTAACCTGTCCTTTTATGCAGCTCTTTTATTTGCTAAGGAATACAAAAGAGATAACATGGTCAAGCTTATTAGAATTCAAATTGAGCAGACTGAAGCAAAAATTCTATTATTAAAGGATGCCTTAGAAGGAGACCATCAGCTCCCAATCTATTTTAGAAAGATGTTAGAGAACTCAGTTTCGCACCATTTGGTAAACTTAAAGTGGTTTAATTCGCTCTTAACGGATGCAGAGTGTCTATTAAATTAGTCCTTGTTTTTCATGGTGTGTCACAGATTCAACCAATGCTCCTAACTTTATTCAGGTATACTGTTAATTTCCTAACCCCAATGGAATGTTCTATCTTTTCCCAAGAGTGTTTACTTTGTTATGATAGGCAAGTTATCATAGTAAGATAGTAATCATTAAATCTTAAGGGAGAAGAGTGAATATCAGTTGCTGATTAAAAAACGAATTTTGTTATCCAATATTCTTATGATTATTATTCCTGCTGTATTAATTATGATTGTTACAGGAATTGTATATTTGTCGTACTTGAAAATATCTAAAGGAGCATCCGTTGATGACGCGGAAAAATATATTGCCGCGCAGAGTATGATTGCAGAGTATTCTAATCAGATGCAATACTCACAAACTATTTACGACTTTGATGCGGTACAGTCTGAGCTTCAAAAGCGACTTTTAGCGAGTGGTATATACAGCAAAATAACCCGCGATCATCAAATTGTCGCTTCCAATTTCACCAAGGAAGTTGATAGCCTATCAGCAACCATTGACGGCCCAAATAGTTCAATGCCGAAACCCTACGCAGTACAATCGGGTCATGCGTTGCTGATCAGTTACAGTTTCCCAAAAGATAGTTACCTATTCAAAGTTATAGCTATAGATCCAAACTTTAGGATAAGGTCGAATGAATGGGTGACTCGTATAAAGGTTATGGGCAGTTATATTACCATTACTTTTATAATTTCACTCATTATTATTGCACTGACCAATGGAGTTATTTCTTCAAATATTTTTAAAAACATTATTGTTCCCTTGGATATGCTGAATTATGGAGCGGAACAAATTAAAAACGGTAACCTTGATTTCGAGATAAAGTATGAGCGTATGGACGAATTTGGGGTTGCTATTGCAAATTTTGATGAAATGAGGACTAGACTACGCCAATCAATACAGACGCAGCTTAACTATGAAGAAGAACGTAAGGAACTTGTAGCAGGAATTTCACATGATTTAAGGACGCCTTTGACTGCAATTAAGGGATATGTAAAAGGGCTCAAAGACAATGTTGCCAATACACCGGAAAAGCAACAGCGGTATCATGATATTATATATAAAAAGACATGTGAAATGGATGTATTAGTCGATCGTCTCTTTCTGTTCTCCAAACTCGATACGGGCCATCTTCCATTTTATTTCGAAAAAGTCAAAAGCAAAGAATATTTTGGCGAGTTAGTTCGTCAAATCATTGAGGATTTCGAAGGAAGTGGGCTGAAATTATCCTATAGCAATCGTTGTTCCTCTAATTCAATCGTAACGATTGATCCTGATCAAATGAAACGTGTGTTTACTAATATTGTGGAAAACAGTTTAAAGTATAAGCAGTTAGAGAGTTGCCAGGTGGATTTCATGGTAAGCAGGCAAGGAAATGAGGTTGTAATCGAGATTTGTGATGACGGACAGGGCGTTCCGGAAGAAATTCTGCCAAAATTATTCACTAGTTTTTATCGAGGTGATGCTTCCCGCAACAATCCTACGCAAAGCAGCGGCTTAGGTCTGTCAATAGCCGAACGGATTGTCAAAGCGCATCATGGCAGCATTATCGCTCAAAACAAAAATGGGCTTGCAATAACGATAAAATTACCGGTGGTAGAGGTGGGATAAAGTGAAACATATTTTAATTATTGAAGATGATATAGCAATTGCTGAGCTTGAAAGAGATTATCTTGAAATTAACGGCTTCAAAATTGATATTGCTGTAGATGGTGATGAGGGCCTGAAACTTGCCAGCAGTAAGGATTTTGATTTAATTTTGCTTGATCTAATGTTGCCTGGCAAGAATGGTTTTGAATTATGCCGTGAAATAAGAACAAAGACAGAAATTCCAATTTTGATGGTAACTGCTAAAAAGGAATCCATTGACAAAATAAGGGGGCTGGGATTAGGCGCAGATGATTATATTGTAAAGCCGTTTGATCCAGCAGAGCTCGTAGCACGAGTGAATGCTCATTTATCACGTTATGAAAGGTTGACATCTTCCGATAAGCCAATGTCTCAGGAGGAGATTATTGTCGGTAAACTAAGAATTCTGCCAAAGGCATGGCGTGTTTATGTTGGTGATAAGGAAATAAAACTTACCACTAAGGAGTTTGAATTGCTCTTGTTTTTAGCGACGAATCCTAATATTGTTTTTACAAAGGAGAATTTATTTAGCCGTATTTGGGGTATGAATGCTATGGGGGACGTTGCTACGGTCATTGTACATATTAATCGGTTAAGAGAAAAAATTGAAGGGGATAGTGGTGAGCCCAGATATATTGAAACAATATGGGGCGCAGGATACCGGTTTAAGATCTAATTTTTACATAGAAAAGAAAATCTCATTGTAATTTTGCAATGAGGTTTTCTTTATATTCTAGTTTATTTAAAATTTATTTTTGCTTAACTAAAAGTTTATTTCTTCTTTATTCGAAAGTTATCTCTCTTTTGTACAATACAATTAAGCGTTTAAACAAACAGACTTAAGCATAAAAGGTAAATACTGACATTGTCAAATAGGATAACTATGTTGAATTGGAGTGAATAAATTTGTTTCTGAATAATTCGTTGGTTGGTACTAAGGATTTAGGCAGCAAAATACTTACTAAGGTTCCTGAAATCACGGTATTTTTCTGGATAGTCAAAGTGTTGACAACTGGAATGGGTGAGGTGTTCTCTGACTATCTCTTGACTCATATAAATCCTATAATAGGTATTGCTCTTGGGTTAATTGGTCTGATAGCTTCGTTGGTAATGCAGTTCTCTGCCCGTCGTTATTTACCATGGGTCTACTGGTTAACGGTTGTCATGGTAAGTATATTTGGTACCATGTTTGCTGATGTTTTGCACGTTGGTTTTGGGATTCCATATCAGGTTTCGACTATTTTCTTTTTGGCAGCGATGGCCATAATCTTTGTTGCTTGGTATACAAGTGAAAAGACTCTTGCTATACACAGTATCCACACACGTCGTCGGGAGGCCTTTTATTGGTCAATCGTGCTGGTTACGTTCGCGTTAGGCACTGCAACGGGGGATTTGACGGCGACAACTTTGAATTTAGGCTATTTCACCTCAGGTGTGCTTTTTGCGGTTTTAATTGCTGTCCCAGCGTTAGCTTATTGGTTGTTTGGCTTGAATGAAATTTTTGCCTTCTGGTTTGCCTATATAATGACACGACCGTTAGGCGCCTCGATTGCGGATTGGATGGGGATGCAACGCTTTCGCGGCGGCCTTGGGCTCGGTACAGGTCCAGTAAGTTTGGTTTTAACGATTATAATTATTGCTCTTGTCGGTTACCTGACTGTTACTCGTAGAGATGTTCAGAATGAACACGCCGTTTAAGGATGTTTTTTGTTATTATGCCTAGCTTGATGTATTGAGGTATTTACCGAATTTTAACACAGATTTAACAGAGTTAGACAAGTATTTCTTCATACGTAATATTATAATTAACAGGAAAAGCTAATGGCCTGAACATTAATAGATAGGGAGGCAAGCTCAAGTAATGACTTTATTACAAACGATTATTATTGCTATTGTCCAAGGTATCACTGAGTTGTTTCCGATTAGTAGTGTGGCTCATAATGTGTTTACCCCTTATGTTTTTCACTGGAATCTTAATCCTGAGTTCTTAAAGATGAATTTTTTACCTTTCGTAGTTATGCTTCATCTTGGAACTGCACTGGCCTTATTGATCTTTTTCTGGGACGAATGGATGGGAATAATCCGCTCAATTATTAATTCCAGCAAAGAGGTTTCTTTACGTTTGCTTTTATTACTTTTGGTTGGGACGATTCCGGCAGCTCTGATCGGATTTGTTTTCGAAAAACATATTACCAATATGTTCAGCAATGTAACAGCGGCCGCCATCTTTCTAATTATTAATGGTCTGTTATTATTTTTTGGAGAAAAAATGAAGAAGCGAGGCACGAAAAGTATCAATGACTTATCTTACGGACAGGCAGCAGTCGTCGGCTTATTTCAAGCTTTGGCTTTGGTTCCAGGCTTCTCTCGTTCCGGAGCCAGTATGACAGCAGGATTTTGGATGGGGCTTAAACACGAGGAGTCCGCTCGCTTTTCTATGTTGTTAGCCACTCCTATCATTGCTGGAGCCGGCATACTAGAAGTCCCCAAACTGATTAAACACAGTTCTCATGGCTTGTTTGTTAATTCCCTAATCGGCGGTTTGTTTGCTGGGTTATTTGCCTACATTGCTGTAACAGTTTTAATGCATTGGTTTAAGAGGAAAGAGATTAATGCCATGAAGCCTTTTGCCTATTATTGCTGGATTGTAGGTGCTTTAATTTTGCTATCTCATTTTATTTGAGTGTATAATTCTTAAAAATATTGATGAATCTTGCCCAAAACATAATTTTATTTATTGCCATTAGTGAAGATTAATATATAAAGATAAACTAGGCGCTTTAAGATGAGCGCCTAGTTTTTTTTATAACAAAGTCCGTCGAAAACAATAGATAGGATTTGTTGGTCTCTGGTAAGGAGATCAGTTAATGATGACTGAAAATCCAGCGTCATACTGGACGTTGCCACCTGAAAGCTTATTTATTTTTGGTTTATTTTTGGTTTATTAAAAGTTTATCTCTTCTTTATTAGCAAGTTATTCCTATCCTGTATTATATATTGAGCGGTTAAATTTTGGCATCAAATAGAATGTATCGTCACAGCAAAAACAATTGAAAAAGACTAGGAAGACAGCAAAAGCAGATTAGTAGATACCGAAATGGGCTAAGAAAGTGCTTGAATTTTTAATTTATTGATGGTTTGCATACATTTTTTTTTGCGATCAGTTCGTGGGCTTTTGAGAGGAAAGATAAGATCGTCATTCACAAGAGGCCAACCGCGGCCCAAAATGGGAGGTGAAAACTTGGGTCTGATTTTTAAATTTGTGTTGAAAAATATTAGTGAAAAGAAATCCCGAACGTTATTAATTATCTTATCAATATTGATTTCTTCAGGGCTCTTCTTTTCATCAAATGCTTTTGCTGCATCAATATCTAAAATGTATGATGAAATGCTAAGATTGTCCGTTGGGACATCAGACATAATTGTTAAGGCAACTATGAAATCTCCTTCGCAGTTTTTTAGTCTAAGATACGCTCAAGATTGTAGTGACCAAACCCAGTACGTTATTGGTACTATTAATGAATCTGCTGATTACAAACCAATGATTAATGAACAATCCGTTGCTATCAACCTTGAAGGAATCACTTTGGAAGATCTTCAAACGTGGAACCCTATTTCCTTTTCAGCAACCTATCATTTAAATTCTTTCGTGGGCAACAAAATTATTATCAGCCAAAATACTGCCTCGCAATATGGCTTAAAAGCTGGGGATACCCTGGATTTAACGATCAATTCCAATAAACAGAGGTTTTTAATATGTGGTATTGCAAATCCGGTAGGAATTTTTACTGATGAAAGCAAAGGCCTTAATGCTATTGTACCCAAAGATGTTCTCGGAAAGTTATATTCGGAGGAAGGCAAGGTTAATTGCGCCTACGTCAAAGTAAAAAAATCAGCTGATTTGCCGCAAGTGATTAATTCTCTTTCTCAAGCGTACAACAAATACGACGTTAAGGAAGCATTTTCACCGGAGCAGATCGCCAGTCTGACGAATCAGATCATTACTCCGTTTAAATTAGTTGTTGCCATCGTAACCTTTATGTGCATGTTTATCATCTATTCTTCATTTAAGGTGATCATCGCGGAGAGGCTGCCTGTCATCGGAACTTTACGCAGCGTTGGAGCTACGAGAAGAACAACGAATTTTATCCTTCTTCTCGAAAGCGCCTTATATGGTGCTATTGGAGGATTGCTTGGCTGTGGAGTGGGGATAGGATTACTTTACTTAATGTCATCCGCCATCTCAAGCGGTTTTGCCCAAGGTGCCGGTGTTTCTGTTCAGGTCAATCCGTTATTATTGCTAAGCACCTTAATTTTTGCATTTATCTTATGCCTATTCAGCTCTCTCTTGCCTATCATTCAGGTTTTAAGAATTCCTGTCAAGGATATTGTCTTAAATTCAGTTGAAAAAGTAAAAGACAAGAAGCTAATAAATGTCGTATTAGGCTTGTTTTTCCTTACGACGTCCATCGTTGTGCCAAAGTTCGCCTTCGGGAAAATGGCAATCGTTGCGGATACTGCTTGCCTTGTTATCTCGATAGCCGGAATTTTTTTGCTGGTTCCGTATCTAATCTCATGGTTTATTAAACTAACGGAAGGGATCTATACCTTGGTATTTGGAAATATAGGGACTCTTGCTTTAAAAAACCTGCGGGACAATAAAAGCATGATGACAAGTTTATCCCTTCTGATTATCGGGGGAGCAAGCCTCTTGATGGTCAATACATTTTGCAGTTCTTTAACAAAACAGCTGATGAGTATTTACGTCGATTACCAGAAATTCGATGTATTAATTGAAAAGATGGATAATAATGTGGATAAAAATCTTGAACACTTACTTTATAGTATTGATGGCGTGACCGGTGTGTACAGGTATTTTGAAAAGGACGATATAAAAATTACGAATAAAAATGGAAGTATTGCAACTATCGCTGGAATAGATATCACAAAACATTTAGATTATATGAGAATTGATTCGAACATGAACCTCACAGATGAGCTGAAGCAATTGGAATCGGAAAGAAGCATCCTGCTGACGTATACGTTGCGTGACAAATTTAACCTGAAGATTGGCGACGTACTTAACTTGAAAATGTCCGAAGATAAAGGGCCTATCCCCTATACGGTCATTGGCTTTTATAATACCGCAGAGAGCTTTGGCGATATGGCTTTGGTTTCTGAGAAATACTTTCAAGAGGATACGGGTGGACAATACAATGCAAGGATTCTTGTCAAGACCTCTAAAAATCCACGTGATGTGGAAAATGCCATTAAAAATGACTACGGTCAATATCATTTCAGTATAGAAACAAGACAAGAAGAGCAGGCGGGTATTTTGCATCAGATAAATCCAATTCTTAGCCTATTAATGGGCTTTTTAGTGTTGGCTATGTTTATCGGGCTTATTGGAATTTTCAACAACTTCATTATCGGTTTTATTTCGAGAAGGCGTTCATTGGGAATTTTGCGGTCTGTGGGCATGAATAAACTCCAAATGATGAAAATGATATTGATTGAATCTGCAACAGTGGGGATTTTGGGAGGCATCACAGGAGTCCTTGCTGGAATACTTCTGGCAAATAATATGACGTATATTTTGCAAGCGATCAGTATGAGGATTGTCATGCAATACTCCTTAAGTTATATGGCTGCATCAATTATTGTCAGCTTCGCTGTTGCAGTTATTGCTTCTGTATGCCCTGCTTTAAAGGCTTCCCAAAATAGCATTATTCAGTCTATTAAATTTGAATAGCTATAAGTCAACCTATTAATTTAAATAGCTACATTAGGGAGGGAAAGATGAATCAGGTCATTGTTACGCAGAATTTATTCAAGGCTTATACCATGGGAACTTTAAATGTTGAGATTTTAAAAGACATCAATATTTCTATTAATAAGGGCGAATTCGTATCGATCATGGGGCCTTCAGGTTCAGGCAAAAGCACACTGCTTTATCTGTTAGGCGGACTTGATAGACCCACTTCCGGCAGTATAAAAATTAATGACAAAGAGCTATCAAGCATGTCGGATAAAGCAGAGAGTGCCATGAGACGAAGAGATTTAGGGTTTGTCTTTCAGTTTTACAATTTGGTTCCGAATCTCAGTGTCGAAGAAAATGTATTATTGCCTATCTTATTAGACGGGAAAAAAGCCAAAAAATATCACGAACGTTTAAATGAGCTTCTTGAGTTGATTGGACTTGCCGATAGAAAAAATCACACCCCGAGAGAACTCTCCGGTGGGCAGCAGCAGAGGGTAGCTATAGCCAGAGCTTTAATTAATGATCCTGAGATTATCTTAGCGGATGAACCGATAGGGAACTTGGACAGTAAAACAGGAATAGAAGTTATGAAGCTGCTTAAAAGAATTAATTTAGAAAAGTCTAAGACAATCATTCAGGTTACCCATTCAAGTGAATCAGCGGAATACGGGAATAGAACGATTAATTTGCTCGATGGAAGGGTGTGTCAACAATCAAACGAAGAATAATATTAGCTCTTGTCGTGGCCTTGACTATGTCAGTTTCTGGATGTAGTAGCAATAATTCGGCCAAAAGCGTAACAGTCAATAGCGGAACTGTGAAATCAACGAAAACAGTCGATGGGTTTGGCGTTGTAAAAGCCATGGATATCAAGAATATCACGGTTGATTTTCCTGCGGCTGTAAAAACAATAAATGTTGTAGAGGGGCAAAAGGTGAAGAATCAGGATTCGTTGGTTTCTTTAAATTTGAAAGAGTTTGAAGATCAGATTAAAAGCAAGGAAATGAGCATAAGTTCCGAAAGCCATGATATCGAAGAAATTCAAAATGATTATTTGAGCACTAGTAATGCTCCTGATTTGCAAAAGCTCCTTAACGATTTGAAAAATGCCCAAGATTTATATAATCAAGTTCAGTCGGAATATGCTGCGGAGCAAACGCTTTTCAATTCAGGAGGTATTTCCAAATATGACCTTGATCAATCTAAAAAAACAGTTGATGCGAAGAGAAACGATGTTGAGGATATCAAATCGTCAATTGATACTCTGAAATATGAGAAACAACAGACTGTTGATTCCAAGAAAACAGATCTGGCGATTTTAAAATCAGATTTGGCTGCAATGAAGGACAAACTGAATAAGTCCTATATCAAAGGCAGTGATATTATATCCGATGTCAATCATGGGATCGTTTATGACATAGGATATGTGCCTGGAGATATAGTTAGCCCAGATAAAAAAGTCCTAAGTCTATTAAATTTAGACAGTTTAATTGTCGAAGCAAATATCCCGGAAGAATTCATAAAAAGTGTGAAGATGAGTGCAGATGTAGACATAATTCCTCAGGCAGACAAATCAAAAACAATTAAAGGAAAAGTTATCAGAATTTCAGATAAGGCTGTTGTGAATAACGGCGAGACGGATGTTTCCGTTGATATTTCATTTAACAATAGTGATGGTTTTTTACTGCCAGGGTTCAATGTGGATGTAAAAATCAATCAGTAAGGAATCGAATATTTGACCTCAAATGATATTAATGAGTGGAGCTTAGTTTTGGAAAGGCAGTGTATAGTTTCCGTGGTATCTTAACAAAGTTACCAGCGGTAGAACTAAGAAAAAAGTGGAATTAACTCAGTAAGTCAGGTACTATATGCCGAGCTAGATAGTGATGCACATTCTTTATAGAAGTAGGGCACTAAACTCTATACAAACTCTTTTCTTCTTGGTATAATAATTATAGTTAAATATTGGAATAAGTGATTCCTTCCAGAGGGGAAGGAATTGAAAAGGGAAGTCAGTTTAAGCTGACGCGGTGCCCGCCACTGTAAAAGGGAGCCAATTCACAAATGTCACTGGATATCGCTCCGGGAAGACGTGAGTTGATGATGATCTTAAGTCAGGAGACCTGCTTATTCCGAAGTTGAAACTACCTACGGGATGTTAGGGAGGTGTATACCTGTGTTTTTGGTAATTTTACCTGATACCGGTTGAGCTTTAAACCCTTCTGTTGGTGAAGGGTTTTTTTATTTGGCAGGGTAATTTGAACAAGCAGAAGTCTATTAAGAATAAGGAAGAGGTCTTTTAAGGGTTAGGGGAGGATACAATTATGAATTTAAGGGAAAAGAAAATAGTCAGCCTATTTGCGGTCTTTGCAGGGTTATTCGGAATAACTCCGACAGCTTATGCAATGCATATTATGGAAGGATACCTTCCGCCCAAATACTGTATCGCGTGGGGAGTAATCTGTCTGCCCTTTCTGGCAGCAGGATATTTTGCCATCAAGAAACAAGCAGCACAGAATCGCAAATCCATGACCCTGCTTGCAATGGCTGGTGCCTTCGTCTTCGTATTATCTTCTTTAAAGATTCCATCGGTTACAGGAAGCTGCTCACATATGACAGGTACCGGACTTGCTGCAATTTTATTTGGACCATTCGCAGTAAGCATTTTAGGTATTATCGTACTTATTTTTCAAGCAACTCTACTGGCGCATGGTGGACTTACTACGCTGGGCGCAAATACTTTCTCCATGGCAATTGCCGGCCCGATTTTATCCTATGGTATTTATATATTGTGTAAAAAACTAAAAGTCAATAATAATGCTGGGATTTTTCTGGCAGCTTCAATTGGAGATTTATTTACCTATTGTATTACCAGTTTTGAGCTGGCACTTGCCTATCCGTCAGCGAACGGCGGTGTTGTTGTCTCTGCTCTTAAGTTTCTTGGTGTATTTGCACCAACCCAGGTGCCGTTGGCAATTATTGAGGGTATTTTGACGGTTATTATTGTGATTGGTCTTGAGACGTATGCAAAATCAGAATTGATAGGTATCGGATATATGGATGGAGGCGTTAAATAATGTCGAAATCGAAAAAAACAGTTTTTATTCTCTCATTGATTGCACTATTAATTGCAGTTCTTCCTCTGTTTATGTTAAAAGGAGCAGAGTTTGGCGGCTCTGATGACGCCGGAAGCAAAGTCGTTGCGGAAATCACGGGAACAGACTATAAACCGTGGGTTGAACCGGTTATGAATCGATTAATTGGCGGAGAATTACCGGGCGAAGTAGAAAGTCTATTGTTCTGTGTACAGACCGGTATCGGCGTGGGAGTTGTGTTCTTCTTCCTCGGCAGATTTGTTGAAAGGAGTAAATGGGAAAAAGAAACAGGGAAAAAGTTAGGTTAGGGGGTTGTTTTTCTGAAACATGGAGAAAAATTGGAAATTGATCTTATATCCTACGCTTCGAAAATCAGAGGATGGAATGCCGCGTTCAAGGTTTCGTTTGCTGTATTATTGATGATTCTGTGCATTGGACTGAATAATCCCTATGTATCTGCTGCAGTTATCATTGGAATGGCCTATTTGATCGTGGTAAAAGGAGGCCTTTCAGTTCGGGAATATCTTTTGGTATTGGCGATTCCTATTTCCTTTATTCTCCTAGCAACTATAACAATTGCCGTTGATTTTGCCTGGAAGCCAATTGGACAATATAATTTACATCTTGGCTTTTTCTATATTTTTACTTCCCTGGAGAAGCTCGAAGAGGCAATTTTCATGATCTTAAAAGTGTTTGCTGCAGTTAGTGCCTTACAGATGATGACGTTATCAACACCATCTTCAGAAATTATCTCTGTTATGAGGAAAGCACATATTCCGAAACTTATAATTGAACTGATGAACATGATTTATCGTTATATTTTTATTATTTTAGATGTTTACTCCAAAATAAAGAATTCTGCAGACTCACGACAAGGGTTTTGTGATTTCAAGACATCCTTGCATACCTTTGGAGGAATTGCCAGCAATATGCTTGTTATTTCTGTGAAAAAGGCAAATGGATATTATGATGCGATGGAAGCTCGATGTTATGATGGCGAAATGATATTTCTGGAGGAAGACAAAAAGATTACCATGATCCAGTTTATATCGGCAGCAATGTTTATCTCTGTTTTGTTTCTGATCTGGGGATTTACCAAATGAGATTTCTTTGCCGCTAAAGCGTCCATCAAAGAGTGAACTCGTTCAGCTAAAGCTGAACGTCGGGGCTTCGTTGGGAGTCTCACGATTCGATGAAAACTGGTGAGCCGTAAACACTCCCTGTTGAGGGAGATCTAGAGTTTCTGGTCACTATTTAATTATTTGAGGAGAGTCTATGAAAGAACCAATTTTAAGTATCCGAGATTTATATTATGTCTACGGAAACGGACAAGCAGCATTAGAGGGGGTCAGTATTGATATTAATGAAGGCGAGAAGATTGCAGTTATTGGTTCGAATGGAGCTGGGAAGTCTACATTTTTCCTGAATGTTAATGGTGTTCTAACGTCGAAAAGTGGGGAAATTCGTTATAGGGGCACTATTATCAATAAAAAGAATCTCAAAGAACTGAGGAAAAATATTGGCATTGTTTTTCAGGATGCAGATAATCAGATTATTGCTTCTACGGTTAGAGCAGAAGTAGGATTCGGACCCATGAACTTAAAACTTCCGCAAGAGGAAGTCATTAGAAGGGTCGATGAAGCCCTAGCTTATATGAATATTCTGGATTTTGAAGATCGTCCGCCTCACTATCTAAGTGGTGGGGAAAAGAAAAAGGTCACTATTGCTGACATTATTGCTATGAAGTCTGAAATCATTATTTTTGATGAACCAACGGCTGCCTTGGACCCCTTAAATGCGGAGATGTTAGAAGAGATTTTATCCAAATTGAGTATGGAAGAGAAAACAATTTTGATTTCGACACATGACGTAGATTTTGCTTACCGATGGGCACAAAGAGTTCTTGTTTTTTGTCAAGGAAAGATTATTGCGGACGGAACGCCACTGGAAATATTCCAAGAAGAAGAAGTCCTAAAGAAAGCGAATTTAAAACGGCCAATAATGTTAGCTGTGTATGAAGCGCTGGTGGAGGAGCATCTTCTTGCCAATGAGAAAATATATCCCAAAAGTATCCGGGAGTTTCGAGAAATGCTCTCGAAGATGCGTAGGAGTACGCTTTTAAGTGGTTAAGAAATTCATGGGAGAATCTAGTGAGTAATGTCTTGAAGACAATTGGCAAAATTTGTGTCAAAGTGAAGTTATCCAATTGTTGATACATTGACACCGCTATCCTGTAAATGTTTTCCTCAACTAGAGGTTATCTTGATTGGCTCAGTAACTAATACAAAACGCCGTAAGGGTTAGAAATCCCTAATCGGCGTTTTGTTTGCTCAAAGCAGGATATTTTTAGAAAGCATAGTTCAAGACCAACCTAGGCCACTGGTTTTCCTCTCTGGTAATTATGATTATAAGTACCGATCCAACTTCCTCACTACTGGGCGCAGTAATCATTATTTGCTCTTGTTGTGAAGTGATGATAATTCCCGCCGCCCGAAAATCTATAGTATTGGTTGTGGCCGTAATATTTATCTTGCCATCGACATAGCTGGCAGACTTCACGCGCATAACGAATTCGTAACTGCGATCGTCTTGCGAATCTGAGTTAACATATAAATGCACAGTCATACCAATAAGTCTTTTCATAATCTGATTTAATAATTCTAGGTCTTTAGGGTCAAATAGCCTTTGGTTTAAATGGGCTTTAACCAGGTTATAGAGGTGGTCAAACAAGAATATCACTCCCGCGTTAATCGTTATAAATTGCCATGTATGAGGTAGAAAGCTAAAGTAAGGCAAAGATTTATAACTAATGAGGTAATAATAGATGGGTAAGGGCTCCAATTATTAGAACCTTTCTCCACGTTTTTGCTTTTCAATAAATTCGTTAAGATCTTCTTTTTTTACCCGCCAGCTGCGTCCAACTTTAAAGGCGGGGATTTTGTCTTCCTGAACCAAACGATAGGTGGTAACCTCGCTGATTTGCAGGTATTCTGCCACTTGGCGTAAGGTCATTATTTCTTTGAATTCAGCCATTGGACACACTCCTTAATCTATTTGCCACTAGAAATGATTAATGCTGATTAAAATTGATAACTAAATTATATAATACGTAACTAATGGAGGCAAACTTAAGCAAAAGATAGAATGTTTATCCTAATTGCCATTCATGACTATTTGTGATAATGTACTAAAGGCCCATTTGGGAATTGATGTTAATGAGTTAATCCATTATTATGTAATGGAATAGACAAATTATAGTAATATTGGCTTTTACTATTTGTGAATTATGTGCTATAATTCGGTGAATAGTGAAAAGGGGTTCATTTATGCAATATCTTAAGAATGAAGTTCGCAACAGGATAATTATGGAGGCAATGAAAGAATTTCAAGATAGGGGGTTTTTACATGGGTCAATGAGAACTATAGCTAATAATGCCGGAGTAGCTATAGGCAATGTCTACAGATATTTTAAAAACAAGGAAGATCTGTTCAATGAAATAGTAGAGCCGGTATATCAATGTTTTTTGAGGATGGAAGTACATAAGCAAGAGATATGTTCGTTTGAAGAAATCGTTAATTCTATTATGGAAGTTATGAAAGAGTATAAAATCCAGTTATTAATTATAGTCGATAAAAGCAAAGGGACAAAGTATGCGCGTTTCAAGGAAGAGCTAACTAAGTTCGCAGAAAAAAGTCTAAGAGAAAGTTTATGGCCTGAATTGCAAGAAAAAGGAATTGAAGTTAAAGATCCTTTTATTTTTTATGTTATTGCTTCAACGTTTATCGAAGGTTTATTTTTGATATTTAGAAAAGCTGAGGAGGAAGTGGCAACAAGATACTTGATTCATCAGCTGATGATTCTGTTTTTTGATAACCTAGACAAGCGGTTTGAGTAGTTATAAGTTTTATATAGGGCAGCATTTTCAGGGAATAAATGAAATTTATCACATTCTTTCTAACAAATAAGTATGAAGAGGCAATTTAGCTGTTAAAGCTAGTCGTCGATTATTTTCTTTGTCTATTTTGAAAGAGAGCGTAAACTAGTCAGTTACTAAATTTGAAATGAATAAGGAAGAAAAAAATGAATTTAACAGAGATATCGGTTAAAAAACCAGCGGCGATGTGGATGGTCGTCGTATTATTAGTGGCGTTAGGGATAATTGGTTATACCAATATGGGTGCCAATTTACTGCCTTCGATGAATATTCCGGTTATATCGGTAACAACAACCTACAGCGGCGCAAATGCTGAGGACATCAGGAAGGATATTATCAAGCCGATTGAAGATGCTGTCTCAGGTATAAGCGGGGTAGACACAATAAATTCCACGGCTAAAGAGGGATATGGAACTGTCACAGTTACTTTTAAAATGTCTGCTGACATGAATACCGCTTATTTGGATGTCCAAAAAGCTATTGACGGTATCTCAAATACTCTCCCGGCAAATGCTGATAAACCTGTTTTATTTAAGATGGATACCAACGCAATTCCAATCTTGCTGCTTTCTGTTAAAGGGGATAAGGTCGGCAGCGATGAGCTTTATAACGAATCAGATATTATCAAACAAAAGATAGAGAAAATTCCTGGGGTAGGTAATGTCACGCTCAGCGGCGGAGAAAAGAAAGAATTAATGATTAAACTGGATAAATCCGCCGTGGAGTATTATGGTATAACTGTTAATACCTTAATCAATAAGTTGAATTCCGTAAATATAAACATTCCTGGCGGAGAGCTGAAACAGGATAATGTTGATCAATCCGTCAGAGTTATTGGACAGTTCCAGAATATCGAGGATGCACAAAATTTGATGGTTCCTACGGCAAATGGAGGAACCGTACGTCTGGGCAACATCGCCCAAATTAGTCTTGAAGAACCGGAAGCGACTTCATTGGCACGGTTCAATGGCCATAAAACAATGACAATCATTGTGGGCAAACAAAGTGATGCCAATGTCGTTGAAGTGGCTAATAGTGTTAAAAAAGAATTAGAGTCTATTAAAAAGACCATACCCGCGGGAATACAAATGGACATCGCCTTTGACACGACTACATTTATTACAGACTCATTAACTGAGGTAAAAAACAACCTTATTGAAGGGATTATCGTTACGGCTTTAGTGCTGTTTGCGTTTTTCCGCAGTTTCAGATCCTCCTTGGTAGTTTTGGTTGCCATACCAACCTCTCTGATTGCTACCTTTTTTATGATGTATAAGCTTAATTTTACATTGAATATGATGTCTTTAATGGGACTATCTCTAGTTGTCGGTACCCTGGTTGATGATTCTATCGTTGTTATTGAAAGTATTCAAAGACATCTGACGATGGGTAAAGGGCTGGTTCAAGCGGCAATTGATGGCCGAATGGAAGTCGGAATGGCTGCCATAGCTATCAGTCTATGTGATATTGTTATCTTTGCCCCTATATCCATGATGTCTGGGATGATTGGTCAGTATTTCAAAGAATTTGGCTTGACTATAGTTGTTGCTACCTTATTCTCTCTCTTGGTATCCTTTACGATTACACCAATGCTTTCATCACGGTTATTAAAAACAGAGAAGAAACAAGTGACTCCCGAATATAAAAAGGACAGCATTTTCGGAAAAGTCACCCAGAAGTATCGAGACACACTTGTCTGGGCGCTTGGACATAGAAAAAGAGTACTGATTTTAGGAATTGCAGGCGTAATCCTAAGTATTGCTCTTGTGCCAATGGGAATATTGAAAACGGAATTTGTACCGACTACCGATCAAAGCAGTTTTACAGTCAATATGAAGCTCGCTCCCGGTTCGACTTTGGAGCAGACCAGCAACAAGGTCGCTCAGCTGGAAAACTATTTACACAATACGAAAGAAGTTAAGAGTTATTTTTCAATGATTGGCCAAAGCGGGCAATCGAACACGGACAAATCGGTCGCTCAGATATATGTTAATTTAGTCCCTAAAAACGCTCGCCAAAAAACTCAAAGCCAAGTTGCCGGTGAGGTTCGCAGCTTTGGAAAAAGCATGACCGGAGTGGATTTTGATGTTGAAGAGTCACAGAGCGGAGGCGGAGCATCGAAGCCTATTTCAATCAACATTAAAGGAGATGATCAGGCTACCCTTGCGACTCTGTCCAAACAAGTTGAAAATATCGTGAAATCAGTTCCCGGTGTTATAGATGTTGGTAATAGTGCAGATGTCAAAAGCAGCGAATTAAGAGTAACGATGGACAGTTTAGCTGCCTCACAGGCGGGAATTTCCACCTCGGATGTCGGCAGTACAATCAGGATGGCCTTGCAGGGCACAAAAGTGGGAGTCTACAGGTCCAATGACTCGGAAAATGATATTACACTTAAATTTATGGACGGACAAATAAAAAATGTCGATGATATCAAATCCATAAAGATCACTAATCAGGCAGGAGTACAAATTCCCTTAAGCCAAGTCGCAACAGTTGTGAGAGGAGAGAGTGAACCGTCTCTGTCCAGAGAGGATAAGCAAGATGTTGTTACAGTTGATGCTAATCTTCAGGGAAGAGTTCTTGGTGAGGTCACCCGGGATATTCAAACAAAACTTAGTTCTGTAACCTTGCCTTCAGGATATAGCATAAGCTATGGCGCAAGCCAGAAGAATATGGCAGACTCCTTCAGCTCTCTCGGCTTAGCCTTAGGTGCTTCCTTGGCGCTGGTCTATATGATCTTAGTAGTTCTTTATGAATCGTTTTTGACCCCGGCGATCAGAATGGTTTCTCTTCCCTGTGCTATTATCGGAGCGCTTCCTTTACTGGCCTTAACCGGGCAAACATTAAATATGATGTCTTTTATCGGTTTGATTATGCTGGAAGGGCTGTCTTCCAAAAACGGCACATTGTTAATTGACTATACGAATACCTTAATGCACAAAGGTCTGAGCTTAAAAGAAGCCTTGATTGAATCGGGTACAACAAGACTAAGACCAATTATTATGACGAGTGCGACTATGATTGTTTCCATGCTGCCTGTTGCTCTTTCCATAGGTGAAGGAAGCGAAATGAAAAAGAGTATGGCTATCGTAATCATCGGAGGCATGGTCATGTCTACGCTCCTTTCGCCCATTGTCTTGCCGGTAGTTTATACTTTAATGGACGATTTAAAGCATCGTATTTCAAAGAAAAGAAAAACAATAAATGCCGGGGAGGTTCCACAAATTGAAATTTAATCTTAGTAGAATCAGGCAGATTAAGAAACGAACTATAATTATCGGTCTACTGGTAATAGCTGCTGCCTTAGGTGGGAATTATGCTTTAAAGCATAGAAAAGTTGAAGTTCCAGCAGTTACTGTGAAAAATGTAAAAGCGCAAAAGGTCGCTCTTGGTTCTTTATCGACTATGGTTGACTACGCCAGTAAATTTGATCCTGTCCAGGAAGTACAGGTTTTTCCCAAGACCGGGGGAAGAGTAGCCAGTTTAAATGTTGATATTGGTTCCAAGGTTTCCAGCGGACAGGTTCTCTTTACAATTGATGCGTCTGATCTTCAAGCTCAGCTGCAAATACAACAGCAGTCTTTAGCTGTGGCAGAGGAAAACCTAGCAAAAACACGCTTGAGCTCACAACAAACCTTAGAGAAATCTCAAATCACTTATAACGATGCCCAAAAAGATTATAATAATGAAAAAGCCTTGTATGACGGAGGAGCTGCTTCTAAACAGGATTTAGACAGCGCCAAAACAAAATATGATAATGCTGCTATCGAGTTAAATGCCGCACAAGATGATTTAGCAGTGTCAGCAGCAGAAGCACAAGTCGAACAAGCGAAGGCAAGTGTTAATGCAGCTCAGGTCCAGCTTGATAATCTAACCGTAGTATCCCCTATCTCGGGAGTAGTTTCTGCCAAAGACGTTAAAGTTGGAGGAATGGTCAGCAGCCAATCAGGTTCCGTTACGGTTATTGATTCCAGCAGTATGGTGGCAGAAATTAGTGTTCCGGATCTTGTTATCGGTAAAATTAAGGTTGGCCAAACTGTACCTGTGAGCATAAATGCCCTGAAGGACAAAAAGGTCTCCGGAGTTATTACTACGATTAGTCCTAACTCAGATGCGAAGGACAATTCGTATTTAGTGAAAGTAAAAATTGATAATTCACAAAGTGGTTTAACTGCAGGTATGTTTATTAAAGTATCGCTGCCGGCCGAAAGTGAAAGTAACATATTGCTCGTTCCCAATCAAGCACTCAGCATAGAGAATAATGTAAATTATCTTTATGCAGTTGTTAATGGAAAAGTTAAAAAAATAGCAGTAACGGTTGGTATTTCTGATAATAAAAATACCGAAGTCAAAGGAAATATCACAAAGGGTATGGAGGTAGTTACAGAAGGACAGAGCTTTTTAAATGAGGGAGAAAAGGTGAATATTGTCGAAGGAAGTAGTAAGTCGGAGTGAATAAAGTCTATTGATATTAAAAAAAGGTTTTAGGTGAAATAAAAGGAAGCCCCTAGACATTAGAACTGTGTCTAGGGGTTTCGTCATGCTGGCAGTATTTTCGTTTAATGGTGAGCAAAATTATAGTGACTTTAAGACAGAACTGTGGTATAGTGGCCCTAGTGATAGTATTCACAATCACAAATAATAACTTCAATTGTGAATTATGTGACAAAACTATTTTTCGGTACTTATAAGCTACCAAAACGCTTTTAAGGTATATTTTAAAGGGGGAATTTAAAATGTGTCCATATATTAATGAAGGGATGAATGTTAACGGTTCGTATTATTATTGTGATGCTGCTGCTCTAGGTGTAAAGCTAAGCACAAGGGAATTAGAAGACATTGGCTGTACCGTGGCGCAAAGAAAAACATGCAAGAGTTTAATGGAAATGACTCTTGGGTACGCTTTGCTTCCAGATCCTGTCGAGAAGAATACAAATATAATTCTTAATTTTAACAGAGATAGCAAAAAACTTTGTGCCAAATAGATTTATCTCACTTAGCTCATAGCGTGTATAGCTAAAGCCCTCACAGATGAGGGCTTTAGCTATGACCAACATTACTGATGTTGGTCGTTTAATAATAAGGTATCAACAGCAATGCTGAGCTCTTCCAAATCAAAAGGCTTAGTCATTACATAATCGATAGCACCATTACGAAGTATTTCGTTGATCTCTTGTTGATCCGTGTAAGCGGACATTAAAATGACTCGAATGTTTGGATTATAACGATGTAGTTGTTCTCGAAGCTCTAAGCCGTTCAGGCCTGGCATCTTGATGTCAGATATTATTAAATCGGGCAACTGTGCTTTCGCCAATGACAATGCTTCGATTCCTGAAGTGGCAGTCAATACGGTGTACCCTTTCGAAGAAAAAAGAGCATTCAGGAGACTTCGAATTCCAAGATTGTCATCAACGATTAGTAAAGAACCTTGACTCAAGCAAATCCATCTCTCTTTCCATAGCTTTCCTACATATGTATGGGATTTATGGTATGTATATGACGCAATGTAAGTAAAATAACTGTTTTTGAAACTAAGAAATGTAAGCAACGAAAGCTGCTTACATTTCTTAGTTTGCAGCTAGGCTGTCATATTCCCAATGGAAGTTAGACCCTTTAGCTTTGCGTCTTGTCCTTTCGAACAATTTGCCCTAAATGTATATTATCTTGGTTCCGAGAAAATCAGAATTTTTCTTATATTATAGGATATTATAAGACAAAATATAACAAATTACAACATAATTTATACTTTAAGATAAGAAGCTACAGCCATGGATCTGCTTATGCTCGGAATCCTGTTCTATGATAGCCACTAATGATGATGCTTTTGGAATGTCTTATCTTTAAATTGACCATTCGTTGGCTGATTTTCCATAGGGAATTGGAATTATTGAGAAGTAACTCAAGAAAAGTTAGACACTAATTTAATTTAAATTAATAGCCTGTCGACTTGCTTGAAACGTATTATCTAAGGTATAATTATGAAAAGTTCTATACTTGGAGGGTTCAATGTTTGACTATTTTCGACCAACACTTCAAGCTCCTTCCATAGATCTCATTCTTGTTGAGCAACTTGTTCGAGATGGAATTAAGGGGCTCATTATCGATTTAGACAATACCATGACACCTTGGAATGATGTCGAAGTGGGTCCAAAGGTTAGAGAGTGGTTTATCAAAGTTAAGGCAGCTGGCATCTCTGCCTGTGTCGTGTCAAATAATAAGAAGCGGCAACGCGTGGCAGTTGTTGCGGAACGGTTAGGAATTCCTTTTGTTTTTGGGGCGACAAAGCCGCGCAGAAAGGCTTTCCGTGCGGGCCTGAAAATGTTAGGAACAGGGCAGAATGACACAGCAGTTATAGGCGATCAATTATTCACAGATATTTTAGGCGGGAATCGACTCGGCCTCTATACGATTCTTGTGACCCCCATTAATGATCGCGAATTTATTGGAACGCGGATTATGCGGCGAATGGAAAAGGTCCTTGTTTGGCTGATGAAACATTTTGCCCCTGCTAAACCGTATAGCCCTAAAATACATTAAGAAATATACCAACAAGGGAATGGGTCAGCCATTCCTTTTTCTCTATAGTCGTAACTCATTGTCAACAATATTTTAATCTTTGATAAGGGATGGATGCTATGGAAAAACACTTTGCTGTGATTGGGAATCCTATTGGACATTCTTATTCGCCGGGAATGCATAATGCGGGCTATAAATCTCTGGGTATTGATGCGCAATACCATCGTTTTCAAGTGCCCCCTGATCGCTTGGCAGAGGCTGTCAATGGGTTGTGTGCCTTAGGTTTTAGCGGTTGGAATGTTACACTTCCTCATAAGGAGACTATTATTCCGCATCTCGATACCCTTACGCCTCAGGCAAAGCGAGCTGGTGCCGTGAATACCGTAAAGATTGTCGATGGGGAAAAGATAGGTCATAATACGGATGGGGATGGATTTATCTGTTCCATTGAGAGTGAACTTCAGGAATTTGCGGACAAAAAGGCAGTTGTTCTAGGTGCTGGAGGCGCTTCCAAAGGGATTGCTTTAGCTCTTGCGGCCAAGGGCATGCGCGTACATATTCTTAATCGAACACCTGAAAAAGCATCAGAGCTCGTTAGGATTCTAGATTCTAAAGGTGGTCGAGGAAGTTTTGGCGAATTTAAGCCTGGAGATTGGCTGAAGGACGTTGACCTATTAGTACAAACAACCTCTTTAGGTTTACGAGGTGAACCATTTCCCTTTGCACTGGAAGGTATCTGTCCAAAGGCATTGGCCGTTGATATTATCGTAAACGCTCAAGAAACCTCATTTCTACAAGAAGCAAAAAAGTTAGGTTGTCGTGTTTTAGATGGAACTGGCATGCTTCTCCATCAAGGAGCATTGGCTTGGGAATTTTGGCTAGGCGGACAGGCGCCGATTGAGGTTATGCGTAAAGGCCTCCAAGACCAGATGCAGCAGCGGGAGAGGTTATAAACAATAGAAGGAAGAGAGCCATGTCACAGATAGGGGATAGAGAGTACGGATTTACCCTTCTAGAAATGTTGTTGGTATTGACACTCTTGGCGGGAGCGGGTTTTGCACTGCTCGTTAAGCTTCCCAATCGTTGGGAACAGGACCGGCTTTCCCTTGTGACAACTCAATTATTAGAAGAGATTCGTGATGTCCGCCAGGCTTCTTTGTCTGAAAATGATTGGTATCAGGTTAAGTTTTACACTCAAGGAGAACATCATTATCAGATTTTCAAAGAGGGAACTAGAATTGAAGATATTCCTCTGCTGAAGGGCATTCGATTTCTCGGACAGCCGGATAATCTTTTATTTAATGCTTCTGGCAGAGGTGCAGGTACAACCATTATTTTAACCAACTCTTTTGGAGAGCGTCGAAGTGTCGTCGTTGCTCCTGTAGGAATGAGAATTCGAGAGAAGTGAACTCGTTCAGCTAAAGCTGAACATCGAGACTTCGGCGGGGGACCCACTCCCACTTAAAGAAGTGGGAGTCTTACGATTGGATAAATGAATATAGTCTGTAATTAAGTGACAATTTCTATGAAATTGAGATTTAGCAATTTTTGCTTTAGTAAAGGGAAGGGATTAGAGTGCGCTTTTTAACCGCAGGGGAATCTCACGGCCAAAAGTTGATAGGGATAATTGAAGGACTTCCCTCAGGAATGACGATTTCTAAAGAATTAGTCGATCAGGCCCTAAAAAAACGGCAGCAAGGTCCGGGACGCGGGGGACGGATGGCTATTGAACAGGATCAAGTCCTTTTTATTTCTGGAATGCGGGGCGGATTGAGTACCGGCGCTCCTCTGGCTATGGAAATTTTGAACCGCGATTGGGAAAACTGGGAGAAAATCATGACCTCGGAGGAAAAGGCAGATTTAGAAAGCCGTAAAGTGCTGACCCCGCGTCCAGGTCATGCTGATTTGACAGGGGCTTTAAAATATCATACAGAAGTAAGGAACATCCTGGAAAGGGCGAGCGCTCGCGAGACGGCTATGCGAGTGGCAATCGGGAGTGTTGTAAGGCAAGGCTTGTCCCAATTAGGAGTGGAAATTCGGGGGCGAGTGACCGCTGTTAGTGGTGTTCATGCCAAATTATCGGAAGATGATGGGTATTGGCAGCGTGTTCAGCAATCAGAATGGTCGGTGGGAGACCCTGAGGCCGAACGCCAAATGGGGGAACGTCTTCGGGAAGCTCGTGAGCAAGGAGAATCCTTAGGAGGCCTGTTAGAAGTCCAAGTCCTTCATCTTCCGGCAGGACTTGGTTCACATGTACAATGGGATCGTAAACTTGACGGAAGATTAGCTCAAGCTGTTCTTTCCGTACAGGCTATCAAAGGAGTCTCCTTTGGTATAGGCTTTGATGCCGGAGAAAAAATGGGTTCCTTGGTGCATGATCCAATAGGATATCAGCCGGGTCAAGGCTTTTACAGGGAATCAAATCATGCCGGAGGAATTGAAGGAGGGATGAGCAACGGAGAGGCAATTGTCCTCCATGCTGTCATGAAACCAATTCCTACTCTCTATAAACCGCTAAATTCTGTTCATCTTGAAACAAAGGAAATCGTCAAAGCAAGTGTGGAGCGCTCTGATGTTTGTGCAGTTCCGGCAGCTTTGGTGGTTTTGGAACATGTCGTCGCATGGGTCATTGCAGAAGCAATTTTGGAAAAATTCCCAGCAGATAGTTTTCCGGAGTTAGAAACCGCTTGGCAGACTTATAAAGAATATCTAAAGAATATTTGAAAATACAGGGAGAGAGGAAGAAGCTCCATGAGAAACATCGTTCTCATTGGATTTATGGGAACCGGCAAAAGTACAGTTGGCCGGCGCTTAGCTCAGGCACTGGCATGGAATTTTGTCGATACGGATGCTGAAATCGGAGAAGTAACCGATTTAAGTGTGAGTGAAATCTTTCGGCGTTATGGAGAGACCCGCTTTCGATCCGAAGAAAAGATCGTCGTTGCACGGCTGGCTCAGGAGGAGGCACTTGTTATAGCTACAGGCGGGGGGACAGTATTGAATTCGTCAAATTGGGGGATTCTGGCGGAACACGGAGTTATCGTTAGCCTGCACGCCTCCTTGGACGTGATTTTAAACCGAATTGGCCATAAAAATGACCGCCCGCTTCTCAGAAGTTCTCATGAAGAAATTGAAAGATTATTTCTGGAGCGACAGCCGTTTTACGAAAAGGCCGATTTTACCATAGATACTACATTTAGAACTATTGATGAAGTGGTGGGCGAAATCCTGGCTCACCTGGGAAGGATGGCTATCCATGAATTTACCAGAAGAAATTGAGGTCGCGGCGAAACAGAGTTATCCGGTTTATCTAGGAGCTGCGCTGGAAGAGTTAGGAGATTATTTGCAGTCTCTGCCCGATAAAATCCAACATATTCTTGTCATCTCGCATAAGAAGGTCTCAGATCTTTATCTGGAACGGCTTGTGAAGGGGCTGGAAGATTACCGCGTTGATTTGTTAACCGTACCGGAAGGGGAAGAGGAAAAGTCTTTGGAACGTCTGAGCCGGCTGACAACAGCTGCTCTGGACTGCGGTGCAGATCGCAAAACCTTAGTTATTGCCTTAGGTGGTGGGGTTATCGGAGATTTAGCTGGTTTCTTTGCCAGTGCATTCATGCGAGGCATTCGTTTTCTTCAAGTTCCTACAACGTTATTAGCTCAGGTAGACAGCAGCATTGGTGGTAAAGTTGCCGTCAATCATCCGGCGGGAAAAAATATTCTGGGAGCCTTTTATCCGCCGCTGGCTGTTTGGACAGATTTTTCGACGTTAAATAGTTTGCCTTGGAATGAAGTCGAAAATGGCTTGGCGGAAAGTATTAAACATGCTTTGATAGATGATGAGGATCTTTTTGCTTTTTTTGAGACTCAGGCCGATAGTATCAGGCAGCGAGATCCCGCAATTTGGCGTGAGATGGTAACACGGTCCACTTCAATTAAAATCAGGATTGTATCTCAAGATGAACGGGAACAAGGTATTCGTCGTTTATTGAATTTAGGACATACTTTTGGACATGCTTTAGAAACGGAAATGAATTATCGAGGCGTGACTCATGGTCAAGGAGTCAGCATAGGTATTGTTGCAGCATCTTATCTGGCCAATGCAAAGGGATCTCTCACTTTGACTGAGGTCGAAAGAATTAAACAACTGCTTCAACGTTATGATCTGCCGACGTCGATTCAAAAACAAGATCCTCAAACCTTGCTGCGGCGAATGCAAACGGACAAGAAAAATCAGGGGGGCCGTAAAATCCTTGTTCTTCCCCAAGGAATCGGGCAGGCAGTGGTTTCAGAGGATTGCACGGATGAGGAGATTCTGGCGGCTTGGCATAAAATTATTGTGGAAAACAATTAGACCGTGAAAGTGAACTTGGGAACCACTCCCACTTGTAGAAGTGGGAGGAGATTCGGCTGGGATTTTAATTCCTAGTCGGATCTTTTTGTTTATTCTTGCTAAAATGTGACGCTAAATTGTAGATGTAGTAGGAAAATGAAAAAGAACCATTAATATACATATAATGGATAAAGATGTGTCGGCATCTAAAGGAGATTTAAAATAGATAGAGAAGTTTAAATGAAAATCGAGGTAATTTGAGGTAATCCTCGATCTGAAGGGACGAATAACTTTGAATAGAACTATGACACTAAAAAGAGTGAAGAATGTACAAATGGGTTTTACCCTTTGGGAACTGATGGCTGTTCTTTGTTTAATGGGAGTTCTCCTAGGTGCAGCTGTTCCTCACTTTTATTCGTCTTCAAACTTTGTAAGATCAGAGGCCGATCTGGCTAATCGAGAAGAAATTGAAGGTGCCGTTCAGTTATATCGAATTGATATCGGAACCTTTCCCGTCAGTGTATCTGATTTAGTCAATTTGCCTGATAACATAAAGGGATGGAGAGGGCCATATTTGCCTGAAATTCCCGTAAATCCGTTTGATCCTAAGGTGGACTATCAAATCGACAAACTTGGGCAGGTCGTAACTATCAGTAATTGGTGATAAATAATGAGTGATAATGAAACACGTAAGGTTTTAAGGGATATGATTAATTAGCAGTCGAGTTCGGAAAAAGAGAGTTTGCAGACTATAGGGAGAAGGAAGGTTGATAATGAAGTAACAAGAAAACTAAAGAAGGGAAAATACAAATCACGGGAAGGTGGTAAGACGAGAGATTATCGTTATTTTCAGGGTTATATTTTGTTGGATGTTTTATTGGCAGTATTCCTTTTTTCTTTAGGGTTTGCCACTCTTTATGGATTATATGAAAGAGCCTTAGCCGAAGCGCATCAGTCCTTATCCCTAATGGAAGCCGCAAATTTAGCTCAAATGAAGATGGAGCAGTTAGCGGCTCAAGGCTGGAGAGAAAATATCGACGCACAGCGTTGCCTGCCGGGAAGAACAGTAGAGGGAAATGAAGGAAACTTGCAGTGGCGGATCGATTCCAACTGGGATGATATCCCCCAATTATTGAGAGTTAAGGTGAACGTGCACTGGATCGAAAGAGAAACTTCAGAATACTACCAAATAGAGAGCTTATTTGAGGTTGAATGAAGTGAAAAAAGAAGACGGCTTCACCCTTTTGGAGGTCTTGAGCGGATTGCTGATTGCAGGCATAATTTTAATTACTGCCTTAAATCTTTTGGAAGGTATGTGGAAAGGATCACTTACTCTAAAAGGCCAATTAGAGGCCCAATATGCCCTTATGACAGCCGGTAGAACAGTGAGCGATGAGATTCGGCGGGCAAAAACTGTCCAATGGGACAAAAATGCTTGTGAATTGAAGGTTTTGCCGCCAATAGAGGAGGAGAATCCTTCACAAATTGCCGATTCCTATTTTGTGGCTGATTTGGATTACGACGGAATAAAGGATCTCTATTGGAAACATATGGGTGTACCTCAGCCAATTGCGAGCTTCGTGACCGGTTGGGAAAGCGTGGAGGTGGAACCGGGATTGTGGGAAATAATTCTAAAGGTGACTGTCGACAAGCAGAGTGTCACGTCGAGGCAGGTTATTCGGCAGCGTGTTTATCCCAGCGCATCTTCACAAAGTGCTGCTCCAGAGGCTTTGTAAGTCCACTTGTACTTTTGCTTTTAGTTTCCTTTTCGGGATTGGGAATGGAAGTGTATTTGAAAGCAAATTTAGAAAAGAGAATGGTCAGAAGAGATACCCAGAGCCGACAAGCGCTTTATATGGCTGAAGGAGGAATCGAGTGGGCGAAGGCTCATTTGCTGTCTGATTTCGGACTGCGCCGTGGAGAGGTAGTATTTGACATGGGGCGGGCGGCTATCTCCATCGAGAGCAGCGGAGGTGACTATAAAGTCATTTCCGAAGGGCGTTCAGGTCTAGCCGTTCGTAAAGTTGAGGAAATCCTGCAAGAGAAAACTGGGAAATGGATTGTTAAAAGTTATCAGGAGTTACATCAGTAATTATGAAACAAGCAAAGGAATTCGTTCGATATCTCAGGGGCTCTAGGAAATTCAATGCTTATTCAGCAAACAAAACTAACGATAACAACAATAGTGAAGAGTATCTTCAGAAAAAAGTTCTATCCCAGGAAATATTCAATGATGACTTGCGTCGATATTTGGGTATACCGGAGATTTCAATGACTCAAGTCGTAGTTGACCCTGAGGCTGTTAATTTAATTCCTGAAGAAATAGCACGCCGTTATACCCTTATGCCTTATCAGCTTCTGGAGAAAAGCTTAATGGTCGCAATGGCTGACCCAATGGATGAAGGGGCTCTTCGTACCATTCGTATCATTACCGGCATGGACGTTGCTCCGGTTTATGCTCGAGAAGAAGAGATTAGAGCTGCGATTCGCCAGTATCTTACCGTAGAACAATCTGTGGCTCAATTGACGTATTTAATAGGTCAGACAGATAATGAAGCGATTGCGGAAAAAGGATCAGGAGAATCCAACGGTTGGGAAGAAGATGCCCCAACGCTAAGATTTGTTTACTCAGTGCTTCAAGAGGCGGTGATCGAAGAGGTTAGTGATATTCATTGGGAACCACGTCAGAAGGATTTTGTCGTTCGTTATCGTATTGACGGTAAACTGCTTAAAAAACATGTTCTTTCGGGATCAACAGCGCGCACGATTATATCTTCACTGAAAGTAATGGCCAATATGGATGTTGCAGAACGACGGATTCCCCAAGATGGACGAATGACCTTCAGCGTCGGCACGCGGCGGGTAGATTTGCGCATGTCTTCCCTACCGACGGTCTACGGAGAGAAAATTGTCGTTCGCGTCTTAAATCCTGAAATGGCCCAACGTTCCTTAGAAGATTTGGGCATGCGTCCGGAGGTTAAAGCTGGGGTTCAAGGGTTATTAAAGTATCCCAATGGCCTGATCTTAGTCGTTGGACCGACGGGAAGCGGCAAAACGACAACCCTTTATGCTCTTCTTCGCGAGTTAAATGCGGAGGAGCAAAACATTATTTCTATTGAAGAGCCCGTAGAATATCAACTTCCGGGAATTAATCAAGTTCAGGTAAACCTGCCGGCAGGACTGACTTTTGCCGTCGGTTTGAGGCATATCTTGCGTCAGGATCCAGACGTGATTATGATTGGCGAAATTCGCGACGAAGAATTATCACGTATATGATGACACTGAAGAATATGCTTTTTCCTGTGGGAATTTTGGGAAAATCTTTAATTCAAAATCGTCCTCATGTTGACTCTTTGATTTATTGTAGACCACATAATCCAAAAGCAACTTTAGTAACTCATTTTTCTTAGTTGCATCAGCTGAGGAACAATAAATGTCAATGGCCCGCCTAGCTTCCGGAACAATGTCCTTTGGTAAACTAACTTTACTGCGGTCTTGTTCAAGCTGGCTAGTCAATTTCTCTATTCTAGCGCGTGATTCTTCCAACTTATCTAGTAGTACCCTCGAGCGTTCAAGAAAATCTTCCTTGGTATAGATGCCTTGTTCCAATAAATCATGCAAACTGCTTTTTTGTTTTAATAGTAAGTTGTGTTCCTTATTCAGCTTATCTAATGTTTTTTCAAGAAAGTCTACTTGTTTGGAACGCTTGGCGGTTTCGCTTTGCTGCTTTAATTTTACTTCATATTCTGCCAGCCATTTACTTAACGCGTCCATTACCTTCTCTTCAACATAACGGGTCTTTGCCGCTTTAGTTTGACAACCACGTGTTCTGCATTTCATATACTGATCTCTTTTCCCCTGAGCGGAAACCATAGTCTTACCACATAAGCCACACTTAACTAACCCTGCTAAGGGATTTGTGATGCCGTTGATAAGGTGATACGGCGGATGATGTTTCTTACCAATAAGTTCCTGAGCTATGCGAAATCGCTCAACTGTTACAAGCGGTTCATGTTTTCCAACGACAAAGACTATCTCATCGTCTTTGCGCTGAGTAGATTCTGTTTTAAACCCCGGCTTCGTTGATTTTCGCTTATCCTTTTTCCCCCAGCGCATGAATCCGGCATATGTCGGATTTCTTATTATATCTGATACTCTAGCGCTTGACCACAATTTACCGGTTGCAGATGGATACCCCATATCATTCAGGTAATTGGCAATCTTGCTGGATCCCATACGTTCGCTTAGATCTTCTCTCGTATAGATGTTGAAGATCATGCGCACTACAGCAGCCTGCTCCGAATGCGGAGTAAGGATACGACTACGGTCTATAATTGTAATCGTGTATCCGTAGGGGGGAATTGGGTTAATAAAGTTACCGCTTTCAACAGATGCCCTTCGTCCTCTCTGCATACGACGGGTTATGTATTTTAATTCCTTCGCCGCCATAAATTGCTCAAAATCAAAGAAATCCTCATCCCATTCATTGCAAAGATCATAAACCTTGCGCGGGGTTATGATCTTTGTTTTTGATTTTTTAAAGGTTTCTAAAATAATACCCTGATCTTGCTTATTTCCACGACCTAAGCGATCCACGTCCATGCAAAGAACTGCTGAATAAAGCCCTGCTTCAACCTCCCGGAGTGTTTCCATCATCTTAGGCCGATGTGATAGATGCTCTCCAGATTCTACTTCCCTGCGAATCTCAACAATATTCAATCCTTTTTCGCCGGCGTACTTAAGCAGATAGGCTTCATGCTTAGCAAGCGTCTCTCCCTCACCGCGTGCCTCAGCCTCTAGATCAGCGCGGGATTTACGTAGGTGCAATAGTACACGTTCATTTTGGATGGTCATCGGTCATTACCTCTTTTCGCGTCTGCTCAAAAAAGAACTAGAAACGTCCATTACCAATTACTGCATCCCACTCGAGTTCGTAGTTAAAATCTAGGTAGATGGAAAAATCAGGAATATTAATTCCTAAACGTTCTTGTTGTTTTTTTGATAGAATTCGAAGGTTATTCAATGGAACACCGTGCATATATTGAGTAAGCTCATATGATAAGCTTTTAATCCGAAGTTGAATAACTCTTTGAGTAACATGATATCTTTCCGCAAAATAGGTTAAATAGTCTATATGTAGGCGCTTATTGTTCATAATCCGATAAAATTGACAAACTTCTGGTATGAATTTATAGTACGGAACTAACATCTCAGCCGCGCCCTCATTTGCTTCCCATTCTAGATAAGTATCCCTAGGTATGGATAGGCATGTGTAAGTATTAATTGGGTGTTTCCAGAAATGCATTAATTCGTGCATGCAATCAAAATTTTGTTCACGTTCGTCCCTGCACGAATTAAGCCCTAAAATACTATGTTTTTCACCCTTCATTAAAATCCCACCAATTTTAGAGCTAGAGAAAACAAGCTCTTCGAGGGTAAGTTGATTATAATAACTTGCTATTATCTTCGAGTCAAGAGGATAGGAATCATAAAGATAAAGATTATTTCGTAAATTATTCACAAATGTATATAATTCAACTTTAGTCATGATATCTTCTATTTCCTCCTAGTTAGTCATTAGCTTTTTTAAAACGTTTATACATTTCGAATATAAGCTCCATATCCTCTTCAGGTATTCCCATTTCTTCGGCTTCTTTAGCCATTCGCATATATATGCCAGAAGGAATTTTATCTTGTATTTGATTAATTGAATCGCTTCTTCCCAAAAGATAGTCTGATGAAACACCAAAAATATCAGATAGTTCTTTGATGATATTTCCAGGTGGCATTACTCGCCCAGACTCATAATTAGCAATGTTAGATCGTTTCATATTAAGTTTTTCAGCTAATACATCCTGTGAGAACTGTTTTGCTTCTCTTTGCAATCGTATTCGCTTACCGGTAATTAGCTTTTGTTGTTCTTGATTCACGATTAATCACCCTTTTAAAGAATGTTCATTTTAAATGACGAAACACTATTGACGTTTGTTAAAATGACGTGTATTATAAATGTGTCAAATAAAATGACACTTCATAAAGAGGAGGTGAAAGTATGTCGCCTGAAAGCCGCAGAAGCAATTTCAAAAAACTTCGCAAACAGCTAAATGTATCTCAGAGAAAAGTCTCTATTGATCTTGGTGTCAGCGAAAATCACATTAGAAATATCGAAAGCGGGAGAGGTAACCCTGATATTAAACTCTTATTTAAAATGGCTATGTACTATAGAAAGACTGCCGAGGAACTATTTCCGGACCTTGTAGAAGAAGCAATGTCGCAAACAAAATTGAAAATTGGTTAATTACATTTTTTCCCTAACAGCAATATCATTATATACCGTCATTTAAAATAACGCAATACTAAATGATTATTTTTTTGCATTTTAACGTCATTTTAAATGACGCATCAAGCGATAAAGGAGGCGAATCTCATGTCACCCGAAGGAGCAATCCCTGATATGACGCTTAAAATTGGCAAAACAACGGTTTACGTCTTTGCTCCGGAAGATCAATCCCCAGAGCGGATCGCAAAGGTCAAAGCTGAATTCGAGAGGGCTTGTCAGCCCATCTTGTTGGAAATGGCAGAACGAAGCAATTTAAGTGAAAAAGTTAGTTAGGAGGATTTACATGAGTGATTTAATTCCAGTCGAATATCAAGGTCAAAGGATTTTACTTACATCCCAATTGGCTGAGTCGTATGGGACGGAAACAAGGAGAATTTCTGAAAATTTTAATGCCAATAAAGAACGTTACATCGAGGGGAAGCATTATTTTTTACTCCAGGGTGAGGAGTTAAAAGCATTTGGTAACCAATACGGAAATTCCGTATCAGTCGAAAGAGTATCCAAGCTATACCTTTGGACCGAAAAAGGTGCATGGCTCCATGCCAAATCACTCAACACTGACAAGGCATGGGAAGCTTATGAAATGTTGGTTGATGAGTATTACCGGATTAAGAAAAACCAAGTTAACACATCTATTCAAAACCTTAGCCCTCAACTTCAACTGCTCATCAATATGGAGCTGAAGCAAAAGGAGCTTGAAAAAGCAATCACCTCAACCAAAGAGGAAATCCAAGGAATTCGAGATGTGGTTGCCCTTAGTCCTAATAGCTGGAGGGAAGACAGTAAAAATCTAATCGTTAAAATAGCTCAAAAGCTAGGTGGCAATGAGTATATCAAAGATATTCGCTCAGAAAGTTATGAGCTGCTGAATACCCGCATGGGTGTGAGTGTAGAAGCCCGGTTAACAAATAAGCGTAGGCGCATGGCTGATGAAGGAATCTGTAAATCTAAACGTGACAAACTCAATGCCTTAGATGTAATTGCTGATGATAAGAAATTGATTGAGGGGTATATCGCAATTGTAAAAGAACTGGCAATCAAACACGGGATAACGCTTCAATCAGCTTAGTTTGTGAAAAAGCGGGTTATTCCATTGAGGGGAGGTGAAAAGCATGTATCGATCAGCTCAATTGGCTGGAATGATCATAAGACTACTTCAAAGTGAGAGCGTTTCGGATGCTAAGGAAGCTATAAAAGTTGCTGCTCAGATGATTGACCGATTCGCTCAAATTAACAACGAGGCCATAGAAAAAGGAATAGCCTCTTTGGAAAAAGAGGCCGAAACAAATTACTTATTGCCAAAGGATTTTATTTCTGAATTAGCACTTCACGTACGCGGGGAAGAAGAGTCTTAAAAGTTTCGATTGTTGATTCGTTGATAAGCTGATTTGGAACATTCATGGTCACGCTTGTGGTAGTCCTGATCGTCTGTTTTTGTACGGCTGCAACCGTCAAAATAGCAGCTACCACGGATGACGTGAAATCAATATCTTTTATTCCTTCCATATTATACACCTCCTCTCGTATGAATTGATGACCTTAGCAATCATCTCTTCGACATTTGGGACGAAAACCCTGTAGATAAAAGATGCTTAATAACTTTTTATGGGGTTGTGAAAACATTGATTTATCTCAAAACAAAAAAGCCTTTGCCACAAATGGCAAAAGCTCCAATGAAGGGAAGTGAGAACACGTCGAAATTAAATGCAGATGATCAGGTGCAGGGTGTCGGGATTTCGTGGGCAGGTTATTGGTATCGTCCTCACTGCCTATGCGTTGCACCGTCTGGGTTACACAAGCGAATTCACCCAGTTTGGCTCATAGTTGTCCTGGTGATGCAGGAGTTTCTATGAATTAACCCGATTTGCTACTATTGATTACTCAATAGTGGGGCAGTGCTACCCGATACCGCATGAAGTGCTGAAGTTGCTTTAACGGATTCAAGGATAGGTCCGATATTTTTAACCATATCAAGGGTCGGCTGAATACTCTTGAATAATTTAGCGGAGTCTTGGGCTGTCTTAAGAACTGATTGATTTAGATTCATGCTTGCCAACACTCCTTTGGGTTCTAGAACCGTCTCGCTTTCTGTACTAAGTAGGCCAACTGACTTCAGTGCGCTACTCATTTGTTACCGCACCGGCTTTTTGTCCGATACATCTGCACATTACTGTGCAGTTCAGCATATTTCTTCACCCTGCACCTGATCATCTGCATTTAGAAAAGTTTTCGACATAAAAGAGGGATTTCCTGTAAGTAGTTTGTGAAAACATTGGTATTGAGAGGAGGCGAAGTCTTGCAATTAGCGGCTTTCAAGGCGGTATGTGACATTGAACTTGGAGATAAAGTTAGGTTTGCTAGCACGATAATTGCCGAGGTCATAGACATTCGGACATTGCATTATCTAAGGTCAGGCAAGGTTGAGTTTGAATTTGAGTTGTCTCACATGCCTGGTTACTGGTTTAAGCGAGGAGATTTTGTTTATCCGATTAACTGAAATGGCATTCCGCGAAGGGAGGTGAGAGAGATTAGCAAAGAGTTTTACGGTGAGGTAAGCATCGTTGCAAGAATCCGCTTCGCTATTGAGGCGGAGAACGCTGAAGAAGCCGAGGAGAAACTGTTTAACGCTAACTGCCCAATGAGCTTGGTTGATGATAATAATAATCCTGTTTGCGAAATTTCTGAAATTGAATGGCATATGGTCGACAAAGCGTCGCAAGGAAATGTCCAAGAAAGTGATTTGGATGATTTCTATATCGAGGAAGAGTAATTTGTAAAAACGTTGGTATTGAAAGGCGGGGAAATAAGGTCAGTGTCATTGCAATTTGGTATTGGGATCTTGATAGGAGTTGTTGTCAAATTGATTTTCAATTATGTCAATAGCACACATAAAAGCAAATAGGGAAAGAACAAACAGAATTGTTGTAGAGGCAATAACAGCGACAGATAAAAAAGTTCCTGAGGGTATTTCCTTGCTGATTATTACTAAAAGTAGTGCACACGGAAAGCAGAAATAAAATTCACGTTTGATTTTATCAATTTGTTTCTTCGAATTATCAGATTCAATTTTAATATTATCACTACCTATAAAGATATATTGCAACCATTTGGCAACGTAGGTAGCAATCACACCGGAAATTATTCCAACAATCATATCATTCAAATGTTTATCCTCCCCGTACGAATTGATAGTCTGGACAACTACCAGCTTCGACACCGGAAAGGAAAACCCTGTAAATATATCACGAAAGTGAGGTGAGAGAAATAAAAATAGCGCGTGTATTTCCAAGAATAACAAAAGCAACTCCCACGGATGAACTGGTTTTCTATGGCTGCCCTCCAATGTTCATGCCGGATATAGACGAAGTTCACATTTCAGTGTCCTTCACATACGACATGAAGCAAGCAGAATGGTTAGCCAAACAATGGGAGATGACAGGGTTACCCGTGAAGATTGGTGGACCAGCCTTTGACGCTCCGGGTGGGGATTTCATCCCAGGAATGTATATCAAGCAAGGTTATGTAATTACGTCTCGTGGATGCCCAAATAACTGTTGGTTCTGCAGAGTGCCGGTCCGTGAGGGAGGGCAAATGAGAGAACTCGAAATTCACGAAGGCAATAACGTTCTTGATGACAATCTTCTAGCCTGTTCGGATAACCATATTAAAGCGGTATTTGAAATGTTAAAGCACCAGAAACTTGGTAGGCCAATGTTTACTGGAGGGCTTGAAGCAAAACGCCTTAAAGATTGGCACGTTAAACTCTTAAGAGACCTAAAGCCAAAAGAAATATTTTTTGCCTACGATACTCCGGATGATTACGAACCTCTTTTAGAGGCTGGGAAGAAACTTTTAGCGGCGGGATTTACAACAACCTCACAAACTCTTAGACCTTATGTTCTTATTGGATATCCTGCAGACACCTTTAATAAAGCAGAAGCTCGATTATTGGAAACAATCCGGGCCGGATTCGTGCCCATGGCCATGCTTTATAGAGACAAAGAGGGGAAAGTAAGTAAAGAATGGGAAAAATTTCAGCGGTTTTGGGCTAGGCCTGCAACAGTGAATTTAAAGATCAAGGAAATACAAAATTGTATGGTCTGAGTTGGTATTTCATTGAAAGGAGATGATCACCATGGACAAGCTCGGCATAGACAGCTTTCGCGGCAGTATATCCGATTTCAAACGCTATCTAAGAGCCCAGCGCATTCTCTTGGTAGCCGGAGTCATTGTATAAGGAGGCTTGATCAATGGTAGTTAAACAAGAAATCCCCGTGAAATGCCTGTGTGGACAAGCCTTGGAATTTCCCGATGGCCAGATCAAGTTGAAATGCCAGTGCGGGGTTGTTTGGAAACTTAGCTTAGGAGGTCGTTGGGAGGTTCGTAAAGTACCGTTTGTTACTCTTTTAATTTATTTGAAAAAGCGTGATCTTAACCATTATCAACGATTTATGCGGTGGAGATTAGGAAGGGCAGGATCAAAATGCTGAGAAAACTTCTGGCGATATTCCGCTGTGAAAAACAGAACTGTTTTGCGAAGCTGATGTGTTCAGGGAATACGGTGCGGGTTAATACTCGCAACGTCGTTTGGGGAGGGATAAGTTCAGAGATATGAGTCTAACGCACTTTTCCCTATTCACAGGAATAGGTGATTTGGATCTTGCGGCCGAAATGGCAGGATTCACAACGGTAGGGCAATGTGAGTTTGCAGATTACCCAACAAAAGTATTAGAAAAGCATTGGCCTAATGTACCGAGATGGAGGGACGTAAGAGATGTCACAAGAGATTCTGTTCGCAAACGTACCGGAGGGGATAAAATCACCGTCGTGTCAGGAGGATTCCCCTGTCAACCTTTCAGTATTGCCGGAGAAAAAAGAGGAACTGATGACGAGCGCTATCTCTGGCCGGAAATGTGCAGAATCATATCACAACTCAAGCCAACTTGGGTGCTTGGTGAAAATGTTGCTAACTTCGTCAACATGGCTCTCGAACAAACGTGTATTGACTTGGAAAGTTCGGGTTATGAAGTCCAACCGGTTATTATTCCAGCTTGTGCCGTCAATGCGCCGCACCAAAGAAAAAGAGTCTTTATTATCGGACATATTTCCGACACCGAGTGCAACGGACACCAGGGGCTTGAACGATTACAACAAGACGTTAGAACGATTGAAGAACGGAGAGCGAGCGCACTTAGGGCAGTTACCAAATTATTTGATGATGTTGATTGGAAGAAAAGGGCAGTCGAATCCGGTTTTCTGGGAGGAAATAATGGGATTCTCAATAGGGTGGACAGACTTAAGTGTTTAGGAAATGCAGTAGTTCCTCAGCAAGCCTACCCAATCTTTAAGGCTATAGCAGAGATAGAAAGGAGCTAGGTCTCCAGTTCATAACAGGATTAAGAGTTATGGGCTGAAGGGGATTAAAACAAAGGAGGAAAGAGCGATTGTGTAGTTGTCGAGAATGTAAAGGCGGTCTATGTAAGTGTAAACAGTGTGGGAATAAGGACCAATGCTTTTACTGGTATATCGATGTTTGCCGATGGCCGGAGATAAAGAAAAGACAGGAGGAAAAAGCGTGAGTATTAAGATAAATAAGCTCGAGATCGAAAATGTAAAACGTGTTAAAGCGGTCAAGATTGAACCGACAGCAAATGGTCTGACGGTAATTGGTGGTAAAAATCGGCAAGGTAAAACTTCAGTATTGGATGCTATCGCCTGGGCCCTAGGTGGTAACGCATATAAACCTTCAGAACCTCAGCGAGAAGGATCTGTGATCCCTCCTAATCTTCACATTGTTATGTCTAACGGTTTGATTGTCGAGCGAAAAGGCAAAAACAGCGATTTAAAGGTTATTGATCCTAGTGGTAATAAAGGCGGCCAGCAGCTCCTGAATGAATTTGCGGAAGAACTTGCTTTGAACTTACCAAAATTTATTCAAGCAAGTCCAAAAGAAAAAGCTAACACATTGCTTCAAATCATCGGAGTCGGTGACAAACTTCAAGAATTTGAGCGACAAGAAAAAGAACTTTACAACGAGCGCCAGGCCATCGGCAGGATTGCAGATCAAAAGAAAAAGTTTGCTAAGGAGCAGCCATACTTTCCAGAAGCACCGAAAGAGCTAATATCCGTTTCTGAGCTTATTAAACAACAGCAGGATATCTTAGCTCAGAACGGTGAGAACCAACGAAAACGGCTTAAAGTTGAACAACTTCGCAACGATCATAAATCATTAAGTGAAAGTATTAAGCGATTAGCAGATCAGCTAAGAGAACTTAAACAACAGCAAGACAATATTTACGCTGATCTAGAGATTGCCCAAAAGGACGCTCTTGATCTTCGCGATGAATCCACAGAAAAACTCGAGAGTAACATTGCCAACATTGAAGAGATTAACAGAAAGGTTAGGGCCAATCTCGATAAAGATAAGGCTGAAGAAGATTCCCGGGATTATTCTAACCAATACGACTCTCTCACAACTAAAATTGACGCTGTCAGAAAATCAAGAATTGATCTTCTTCAGAATGCAGACTTACCTCTCCCTGGGCTCTCTATAGTGGATGGAGAACTTACTTACAATGGGCGTAAATGGGATGGAATGTCCGGATCTGATCAACTCAGAGTATCGACTGCTATTGTTCGTAAGCTGAATCCGAATTGCGGATTTGTTTTGCTCGACAAGCTTGAGCAGATGGACCTCGATAGCCTTAATGAATTTGGTCGATGGCTTGAGCAGGAAGGACTTCAGGCGATAGCAACCAGAGTGAGTACCGGTGATGAGTGCAGCATCCTTATTGAAGATGGTTATGTCGTAGGCGCTGAGAAGGTAGCAGAAGAACCGGCTCCGGAAGCCCCAAAATGGAAGGTTGGTGAGTTTTAGAGATGATCGACCTCGATCATAAGGAAGTTATTCTTAGTCTTTTGGGATTTGTTAATAGACCAGGCATTGATAGGTTTATTAATTTTCTAAATGAATCCGATTTCTTTCAAGCACCATGTTCTACAAAGCATCATTTAGCAAAACCCGGTGGATTAGCTGAGCATAGCCTGCATGTTTACAATTTACTCTATGAAAAAATTAATCGCTTTGGATTAGAGGTGCCAAGAGATACGATAACCATTTGTGGCTTGGGACATGATCTATGCAAAGTTAATTATTATCAAGAAGGTGGAGACCCTTGCAGTGATGCTCAATATAACTATTTAAGTAATCTTTGGACTCAAAAGCAAAGTTTTTTTGAAGAAAGTAGCAAGGAAAAATTAGCCTCACTTCTCGATGAAAAAAATTTATTCGCTCGATCTATTCCCTCAGCTAAAGCAACAATTATAATCGATTGGCTTAAAAACAAACCGAATAATCCATTACCTGAATTGCCAGTTGTGTTTTCTGTAGCTGACAAGCTCCCCTTAGGTCATGGCGAAAAATCAGTTAGCATCTTACAAGATTTTATAAAGCTAACTGATAACGAAAAATTAGCAATCCGCTGGCATATGGGGGCTTGGGATCTTAGTGATTATTCCGGAAGATGGTCATTCAACAATGCTAATAAACTTACTCCATTAGTAGCTCTTTTAACTACAGCAGATTTTGAAGCAAGTAATATCCTGGAAAAGGAAGGAGAATAAATCTTGATTGATATGGAGATATCGCGCGGAAAGATTGTTAGTGCTCAAAAAGTTGTTGTTTATGGTCCAGAAGGTATTGGGAAATCAACTTTTGCATCATGCTTCCCGAATTCACTTTTTATCGATACAGAAGGAAGCACAAAGAAATTAGATGTTGCAAGACTTAAAAAGCCTACCAGTTGGTCTATGTTGCTTGAGGAAGTTAAGTTCATCAAAAATAATCCGCATAAATGCAATACTTTAGTTATCGACACTGCTGACTGGGCAGAAATTCTTTGCATCAATGAACTGTGTTCTAAATCTCATAAATCAGGCATTGAAGACTTTGGTTATGGTAAGGGCTATGTTTACCTGGCTGAAGAATACGGGCGCTTACTTAACCTCTTGGAAGAAGTCATTGAGGCTGGAGTTAATGTAGTATTCACAGCTCACGCTCAAATGCGGAAGTTCGAACAGCCAGACGAGATGGGAGCTTATGACCGATGGGAAATGAAGCTGCAAAAGAAAACAGCTCCCTTACTCCGTGAATGGGCTGATACAGTACTCTTCGCAAATTATAAAACTTACGTGGTTAATGTAGATGGTCAAGGAGTTCAGAGCGGTAAAAACAAAGCACAGGGCGGTAAACGTGTCATGTACACAACCCACCATAACTGTTGGGATGCTAAGAATCGCGACAATCTGAAGGATGAGCTATCATTTAGCTTTGATGAAATAGCTCATATTATCCCCGCGGGAGCAGCGATACAGAGTCCTAAACCTGCATTCGAAACACTACCTCCTAAGGACGAACCGGTTCAAGAACAACTCAAGGTTGATACTCCGCCAGTCGAGCCTCCAAAGCAGGATCCACCGAAAGAAGATCCTCCAAAACCAACCGAGCAGCCTAAAAACGATAAGCCGCAAATTGACCTAACTGGTGTTCCTAAGCCACTGGCTGACTTGATGGCTGCCAATAAGGTTACAGTCGAGGAAATCCAGCAGGCCGTATCTAGCAAGGGGTATTACCCACAAAATACACCGATCTCGAATTATGATCCTGAATTCATCAGTGGTGTTCTTGTGGGGGCCTGGCCTCAAGTGTTTAATATGATTGAAGCAATTAGGGATGATATTCCTTTTTAATTAACCAAATATCTTTCTAAACCAAAAAAGGAGCGAGAAACTAATGAATGAAGAACGCGAATTAGGATGGGACGATCAAATAGAACACGACGGTCCGGAGTTTGTAACATTGCCTGAGGGCGACTATGATTTCGAAGTTATTGAATTTGAAAGGGCTCGTCATGGGGGAAGTGATAAGCTGCCTCCTTGCAACAAAGCAGTTATTCATATCAAGATTCAAGGTCCGGAAGGCGTTGCAGTAATTAAGCATCAATTATTCTTACACTCAAAAACTGAAGGAATGCTCTGCGCTTTCTTCACGGCGATCGGCCAACGCAAAAAAGGTGAAAAAGTTAGCATGAATTGGAATGCCGTTGTGGGATACGGAGGAAGGGCGAAGGTCGGAATTAGAACCTGGAAAAAAGATGATGGCTCTGAAATGACTTTCAATGAAATCAAGAAGTTTTATGAGCCGCCTGAAGGTCCTCAGAATAGCCAAAAGGGATTTAAGGCAGGGAGCTTTTAGATATGGAAGATCGATTATATCAAACGGAAGCCATAGATGCTGTATTCGGGGAGTGGAATAGAGGTATACAAAAAACTCTCTTGGTAATGGTTACGGGTGGCGGAAAAACGATTGTCTTTGCAAAGATCACTGAGGGTTGCGTTCGTGAAGGTGAGCGAGTTTTGATACTCGCCCACCGGGGCGAACTCCTCGATCAGGCAGCAGACAAGATGAAGAAAGCTACAGGGCTAGGTTGTGCTGTTGAGAAAGCCGAAAACTCATGTCTTGAAAGTTGGTACCGGGTTGTCGTTGGATCCGTGCAAACCCTTATGAGAGAAAGCCGACTCAAGCAATTCCCGCCTGACTTCTTCGACAAGATTATCGTTGATGAAGCGCATCACTGTTTATCGGATAGCTATCAAAGAATCCTCAACTATTTTAATAAGGCCAAGGTGCTCGGAGTTACCGCAACTCCTGACAGAGGTGATATGCGGAACCTTGGGCAGTATTTTGAAACCTTGGCCTATGAATACACGCTGCCAAGAGCAATTAAAGAAGGCTATCTTTGCCCGATTAAGGCCCAGACCATACCTCTTAAACTTGATCTCTCCGGAGTAAGCCAACAGGCAGGAGACTTTAAATCCTCAGACTTAGGAAATGCCCTTGATCCATATCTTTATCAAATCGCTGAAGAGATGGCGAAGTGCTGCATGGATCGAAAAACTGTAGTTTTCCTGCCATTAATCAAAACTAGTCAAAAATTCCGAGATATCCTTAACTCCAAAGGTTTTAGCGCGGCGGAAGTTAACGGCAATAGTGATGACCGCGAGAAAGTACTTAAAGACTTCGAAGATGGTAAATACAATGTTCTCTGCAACTCCATGTTACTTACGGAAGGTTGGGATTGCCCTTCTGTGGATTGCATCGTCGTATTAAGGCCAACAAAGATTCGAAGTCTTTATGTTCAAATGGTCGGGCGAGGCACCCGTCTATTCGATGGCAAAGATTATTTATTGCTCTTAGACTTCCTATGGCATACAGAACGCCACGAACTTTGTCATCCAGCCCACTTGATCTGCGAATCTCAAGAAGTCGCTGAAATTATGACTAAGAACATCGAAGAAGCCGGTTGCCCGATTGATATACAAGAAGCTGAAGTGAAAGCCACAGAGGACGCGGTGGCCGCCAGGGAAGAAGCCTTGGCTAAACAGCTCCAAGAAATGAAGAACCGTAAGCGTAAGCTCGTGGATCCGCTGCAGTTCGAAATGAGTATTCAAGCTGAAGACCTCGTTGGTTATGTACCGGCATTTGGATGGGAATTAGGTCCACCTACAGAGAAGCAAATTCAGACCCTTGAGAAATTAGGCATTTTTCCAGATCAGATTGAGTCGGCAGGGAAGGCTGCAAAGCTTCTTGACAGGCTAGATAAACGTCGCAATGAAGGCTTAACAACACCAAAACAAATTCGATTCCTTGAGGGCAGGGGCTTTGAACACGTTGGAACCTGGCAATTTGAAGCAGCCAAAAAGCTTATTGACCGAATCGCTGCCAATGGCTGGCGAGTACCGCACGATATTTCACCACATGAGTATAAACCAGAATAATAAACCAATTTTCAATTCTGGAGGGACATTAACATAAAAACGACTTGCCCAATAATTTTAAGAGCAAGTCATTCTTAGTCGATTGATTTAGTCTAGATTACTTCCGTCAATAGCCACCGTGCTGCATAAAAAACTGCTTATATATATCTTCATATTTCTTAGAATCATTTTGCTTTAATTCTTCTAAACTTTGTCCTGTAGTTGAGGATAAATAGAGATCCAAATTTTGATTAAAGGAACGCATTTCATTGTTATCTAAAAAAAGAATATCCCAACCATCACTGTCGCTTAAGCATCTTCGATAAGAAACAACGGTTTGTCTAAGGTCATTAAATGCATGCATAGAAAAAGGAGATTCACAATTTGGACAACATAAACTCTTTTTAGTAAGCAAATTATGGACTTCCATTTGAAAAGTAGTTAGGCATTTTGGACATTTAAAACTTATTACCCGCATATATACCCTCCTAATTTTTTTAGTAATTCCTAATACTTCCATATATATAATAATAATTCCTTCAATACTTTAGATTTTCGGAGGATTAATATGTCGACCAAAACTAACTTTAGAACAAAGGTATTGGAGTCAAGCTATGAATACCAATAAGCAATATGATTTGCAAGAGATATTGCACCACATTGATCCCTCTTTACTTAATTATCAAGAATGGACAAGCGTCGGAATGGCCCTAAAAGAAGCAGGTCATACTGCTGCTGATTGGGATGCCTGGAGCAAGAGAGACATTAAACGTTATCACGCCGGAGAATGTTTTCGTAAGTGGGACAGCTTTCACGGAACAACTAAGCCGGTCACGGGTGGCACAATCGTTCAATTGGCAAAAGACCAAGGTTGGAGACCTGAGCGAAATACAGAAAGCTATGAACTTGAATGGAACGCTATTATTGGCAACAAAGATGAACTCGTGGTTATCAACAAAAACTGGATTGAAGGTCGAGAGATCAATGAACCCTATTCATGGAACCCAGTTGAAGAATTAATTAAATATCTCTCAATTTTATTTGAAGCATCTGAAAATGTTGGATACGTCACAGAAAGCTGGGAGAAGGATGGAAAATACTTACCTACAAAGGGATGCTGGGATCGTACAGCCGGGGAGCTAATCCAGCAACTAAACCAGTGTAACGGTGATATCGGTTCAGTTATTGGAGACTGCAAGCCAGAAGTTGGCGCCTGGATCCGGTTTAATCCTCTAGATGGAAGTGGAGTTAAAAATGAAAATGTCACAGAGTTTCGATATGCCTTAGTTGAATCGGATGACATGGAAATCGATAAACAAAATGCCATTATCCGGGAGCTTGAATTGCCGGTAGCCTGCCTTGTTCATAGTGGGAAGAAAAGCCTTCATGCCATCGTGAAGATTGAGGCTGCCAACTATGACGAATATCGGAAACGTGTCGATTACCTATATTCAGTCCTAAAGAAAAACGGACTAAATGTGGATACCCAGAACCGAAATCCTTCCAGACTTTCACGGATGCCCGGGGTTATGCGTAACGGTCAAAAGCAGTTTCTTGTTGATACCAACATAGGCAAAGAGAGCTGGAAAGACTGGCAAGAATGGATTGAAGGTATTAATGATGATTTACCGGAGCCCGAGAGCTTAGAAAGTGTGTGGGATGATCTTCCCAAGCTTTCTGATGAACTAATCGAAGGACTTCTTCGGCAAGGTCATAAAATGCTTATCGCTGGCCCTTCAAAAGCAGCTAAATCATTCTCGCTTATAGAATTATGCTGTGCTATTGCCGAGGGCAAGAAGTGGTTAAATTGGGCTTGTGCTCAAGGAAAGATCATGTATGTAAACTTAGAACTTGACCGGCCCAGTTGCCTTCATCGATTTAAGGATGTTTATCAAGCTCTGGGATGGGAACCTAAGAACCTAGGAAACATTGATATTTGGAATTTGCGCGGGAAGTCAGTTCCTATGGATAAACTAGCGCCTAAGCTTATCCGGAGAGCTACCAAGAAAAATTATATTGCTATCATCATTGACCCAATTTATAAGGTCATTACGGGCGATGAAAACAGTGCTGATCAGATGGCAAACTTCTGTAATCAGTTTGATAGGGTATGTACGGAGCTGGGAGCTGCCGTGATCTATTGCCACCATCACTCAAAAGGAAGCCAGGGTAACAAGCGAAGCATGGACCGTGCATCAGGCTCTGGAGTATTTGCCCGGGATCCGGATGCACTTATGGACCTCATTGAGCTTGAGCTTAATGAAGATATTCTCAAACAGGAAGAGAACAAAGCTGTCTGTAAGGTTTGTGAGTCATGGCTCAGGAAACATGTTCAACACTGGGAAAATGAAGTCTCTCAGGATGATTTATGCAGTGAAAAGGCCATGCTTGAGGTCTGTAAAAAGCTTTTAAATGCAGAGCTATATAAAGCCATGGAGAAGGAAGTAAGCTGCACCAGAAGGTCAGTTAAGCAGCGGACAGCATGGCGTATCGACGGAACATTGAGGGAGTTTCCAAAGTTCAATCCCGTCAATTTGTGGTTTGATTATCCAATTCATTATGTTGATGAGGTTGGTAGCCTCAAAGATGTCGATGCTGATGGTTCAGGTCCAGCATGGAAACGTGCCATAGGTAAACGAAAGTCAAGAGAAAGCAAATCAAATGACCGCAAAAGAGCTGTTGAAGTTGCCTATGAAGCATGTAGTTTTGGGGGACAAGTTACCATTCAGGCTATGGCTGAGTACATGGGTGTGACAGAAAAGACCGTTAGAAATCGAATCAAGGAACACGGAAGCTTTGTTATTGATGAAAGTAACGTAGGGAAGAAAAAAACGTAATTTACGTTATTTTCCCTAAAACTTTCCCTAGGGAAACGAGGGAAAAAATACGTTATTTCCCCTTTCTCTCATAGGGAAAAAATCAAGGAAAAAAACGCTATTACGTATTTTTCCCGATAAATTTTCCTAAGGCAGTTTGAGGGAAAAAATTGAGGGAAAAAAACACAAAACACGTTTTTTTCCGTAGGGAAAAAAAACAGGGAAAAAAACGTATATAAATATACATTTCTTTCTTTCCCTCACGCGGTCACGGGGGAAAGTAGTCGTCCGCCACATGCGCGGGCGACGACCTCCTTCCCCTGTCCGTGACTAAAAAGAATTTTCCTTAGAGTGACGACAGAAAAGTAAAAAAATGCAAGAAGGTTTTGTGGCATGGAAAATCCTAAAGTCAGTTCTAAATTGATGTGCGCGAAGCAAATGCCAGAATTGAAACATAGAGTTGGTGATGGTGAATTCGATATTACAAAAAGTGAAGTTTGTAAATGGTTAATGAGCCAGCCGGATATCATTGATTATATCTTTGATAAAATTCGTGGTAATAAATATCGAGAACCTTTGATTGTTTATGATCCGGAACGTGGGACATATCGGGGTGCCGAATTTAAGATTTAAGGGAGGTTCAAGGAAGATGGATGCTAATACAAAATTAATTGCCGTTGAAGAGTTCAATGGCAAATTCAAAATAAACGAAGATTACAGACCAATTGCTGAAGCGTTGCATGCGAAGTTTAAGGAGCTCGAATATGTGCCGGTCAAAAATATTCTATTCATCGAGAACATGGAGGATAAGCGAAAGAAAAATAATTCAGTGGTTTATGCTCAGATAAGCAAAATGCCGCCAAAGTTCGAAGAGATTATTTATCAGGTCACTGGGAAGTATTTCGAGTACATGCTGGAGATCTTCAAGGAAAACACCTACGCAATGAGTCGAGAACAGATTGTGGCATTGATCTATCACGAACTTAGGCATATCCAGCTGGTACAAAAGAAGGACGGTCCGGAAATTGATATTGTTGCCCATGAGGTTGAAGAATGGATTAATATGGTCGAAAAGCTTGGCCTTAATTGGCAAGGAACTATGAGTCAAATACCTAATCTGTTAGCTGATGGAGTCAACTGGGAAACCATCGAAGGACCAATGAATCTCTTTCCAGCTGAAACATCTTTGAAGCTGGTGAAGTAAGATGCGGACCGAGTTCTTCATGTCGATGATTCCTCCGACCGAAACGCATCAAGAGAAAAAAGTAAATATCAAAGCAAGTACCAAAAAAGGGAAACCAATATTTTATAACCCAACTGAGCTTAAGGCTGCCAGAGCTAAACTTGAAGCAAACCTCGCGGGACATAAGCCTGAGAAAAAATACACTGGTCCAATCAGGTTGATGGTGAAGTGGTGTTTCCCGATGACGGGTAAGCATCAGGACGGTGAATACAAAACAACAAAGCCCGATACTGATAACCTCCAGAAAATGCTTAAGGACGTTATGACAGACCTTGGTTTCTGGACCGATGACGCTTTGGTAGCCAGTGAAATAGTTGAAAAGTTTTGGGCAAAGATCCCGGGTATTTATGTCGTCATCGAGAGTCTTTGAAAGCTGGTGGGAAGATGCTGAAAGAATCTAAGCATCCAAGGGATCCAAGGCCAGACTTAGTAAGGGATCATCGGCTTTGGGAAATCGTGCTTTATAACTGCTGGCATCTTAAGGAAAACGATTTGTACTTTTTGCTTCATGGTATCAGGTGTGGTGGGGCTGAGATTACAAAAACTCAAACAAGCTACACATTGATGCCTGGTGAATGGAGTGATACAGAGTGGGACGAGATCAAGCGAAATAATTTAAGCCCGCTGAAGATTGATCTAATGCTTGTTTTCAAGCTTACTAGGGTTGGTAAGGTAACGGATGAGAAGCCGCCAGAGGAGTTTTTGAGAAAGTGAGGGAGAAATAATGCATTTCGAAGTAACGGGTGATGGTGCAAAAATAGTTTCCGACGTTTGCACAGAACTTCAAAAAACCATGACAAAATGGCCTTTGTTTAATTCACGACATGAGGGATACGGAGTCATCCTTGAGGAACTTGATGAGCTTTGGGATGAAGTGAAGAAACGTAACCCGGACGTTAAAAATATGCGATCCGAGGCGGTGCAAGTAGCTGCTATGGCGATGAAGTTTATTATGTCGATGGAGAATGAGTGGGAGCTGAAGGTACAAGAAATTGATCCCACTTTGATGGTTTGCGAAAACTGCAACAATAGGCCACTAGGAAACGATATTCCTGAGATATGTGAGAGATGTGAAGATAACGAATGGGGAAGACCGAGTAATTTTGTTCGGAGGAGAAAATCATGAGCGATAACAACACCTGCCAATGTTGCGGCAATAAATTGATCCACGAATCAGGATGCGTTCATTGCCCAGTGTGTGGATGGAGTGCTTGTGGATAAACTGCTGATAACTCTGTGGACAACCTGTGAGTTTAAGTGTGGATAAGTAAGAGGTGATAGAACATGGATTGCCCTAATGACTGGACAGATTGTAAACTTTGTGCCTATTGGGATGATCGAGATAAAATTTGCGCCTATGTTCCAGAAGAAGAACTATCTGAAAGTGAACTAGCAAAGGATCTTGGCATAAATATCCCATCCATCAGAGAAACGTGGTTTGAACGATTCTCGCGAATGAACGAGGATGAGCGATGGGAGGAGTATTATAAACATCATTCAGATGATCTTATTTCGAAAGAGCCGTATAAGGCGATGGCAGGAGCCGTGGAGCATGGTGGCGGGAGCAAGTCGGGGAAAAAACATAAGAAACCTAAAAAGGATTTACCAGAATATCTTAAATCATTTGGGCAATAACCTGTGTAATCACTTGCATAAAGTTGATAAAATATGCTATACTTGACGTATACAGTACGCCCTTCTGTGGGAAATCAGAAGGGCTATTTTCATGTCTATTTATAGGCGTTCCGAAAGGAGCGCCTTTTCTATTTGTTAAGGCGGGTGATTGCAGGATGGGCGAACAGGCTTTTTCGTGCGTGGGTTTTACGCCAAAGAGAAAAGGGGCTGCCGTTAATTGCGGTAACTGTGAAAACTGGAAGAATGCGAGTTGCTCGGTCCGGGCAATACTGGATGAGCTGTACGAGGAGAGCCCAAAGTTTAGGGCTTATGATATGATGATGCGAACAAATAGAGGAATTAATTATAGTTCGAGTTGAGGTGATGGGGTATGGAAAAAAATGAAGTACAGCAAGTCGAGAGTACGACTAAGCTTAGACCATTAACCCCAAAGCAACAACGTTTTGTCGAAGAATATTTGATTGATTTGAACGCGACTGCTGCGGCGATTAGGGCTGGGTATTCACCGGACACAGCAAAGGAAATTGGTTGCGAGAACTTATCGAAACTTAACGTTCGTGCGTACGTAGATATTGCCCTTGCAGAACGATCCAAACGCACAGGCGTTAATGCTGAGGTAGTAGTAAGGGAACTAGCTAGAATAGCCTTAGCGAACCCTGCAAGAGTTGTGGCTGAAGATGGGAGCATCATAGATGGAGCATCAGAAGATGACCTTGCAGCAATTCAAGCAATAAAAGTTAAGACTAAACAAACAAAAGCTGGCGTAGAAGTAGAAAGAGAAATACGCTTTAGCGATAAAAACAAAGCCTTAGAGCTACTTGGTAAGCATCTTGGCATGTTTATCGAACGAAAAGAACTTACCGGCAAAGATGGTGGGCCAATACAGCTTGAGGCCATGACAACCGAGCAGCGAGAGCAACGAATCAAGGAGCTAATAGACAAGCGTGAGGAATAAAAAATGTATTTCCTGCGTGGACTTTAAGCCTTAAATGTCTTCAAATAGGCAGTCAAGAAGTAGAGTAAAATAGAGTAATTCAGAGGTAACATGAGATCGCTTATGCTTGCCGAAACACTTAAAACTGGCTGTTATTTTAACTTATCAAAAACACTAAAACCGTCCAATTTGAAGGAATACGGCCTTAGATCAGGATTCGATGATTACGCTACTTTACATAGTGGCCATTATCGGACCCAAGTAAATTACTTGGGTTTATTTTGTTGCCAGAGTTTGAGGTGTCATAAATGGCATTATCATCACAAGAAGAAACCGAATTACTCCAATTGCTTGAGCTTAGCGAGCAGGAAAAAGAGAAAGAAAATAAATTCAAACCGCAACCCGGTCCGCAGGAGATGTTCTTGAACACGACTGCGGACATTGCTTTATATGGCGGGGCTGCAGGCGGCGGTAAGACGTATGCCTTACTGCTTGAGAATCTGCGCCATACTGATAATCCGCGTTTTGGTTCAGTGATATTCCGGAGGAATTCAAACCAGATCATGACTGAAGGTGGCCTGTGGGATAATGCTTGCGAGCTTTACCCGTTAAAGGGCGCTGAACCAAAGCTAACACCAAGGCCTGTCATGGTCTTCCCGACAGGCGCTAAAGTGTCTTTTGCTCACTTGCAGTACGAGGCAGATATTCACGGATGGCAAGGCAGTCAGGTCCCCCTTTTGTGCTTCGATGAATTAACTCACTTTACAAAAAAGCAGTTTTTTTACATGCTTTCTCGGAACCGTTCAACCTGCGGTGTTAAGCCTTATATAAGGGCTACAACAAACCCTGAAGCGGATTCATGGGTTGGTGAGTTCATTGATTGGTGGATTGATGATAATGGTTATCCGATACCGGAGCGCTCAGGCGTTATCCGGTATTTTATTGTCATTAACGATGAAGTCTTATGGGCAGATAGACGCGAAGAGTTAGCAGAGAACTATGGCGTAAGAGTTGAAGATACAAAGTCTTTCACGTTCATAGCTTCTTCGATCCATGACAACAAGATCTTACTCGAACAGGATCCCGGATACTTGGCAAATCTTAACGCTTTGTCTTCCGTGGAAAAAGGCCGATTGCTGTTTGGTAACTGGAAGATCAAGCCTTCAGCAGGTATGTATTTCAAGCGTGAGCAGGCTACAATAGTTACTTCCGTTCCTGGAAGAATCGTAAGAATATGCCGAGCTTGGGACTTAGCAGCCAGTATACCAACTCCAGAAAATCCTTCGCCAGATGCCACGGCTGGCGTTCTGATAGGGCGATTGGATGATGGAAGATATATTGTGCTTGATGTGATTAACGGCCGCTGGAAGTCCAATGACGTGCGCAAAAAGGTAAAAGATACTGCCGGTGCCGATTACTTTAGATATCCGGGTACTAAAATTCGATTGCCTCAGGATCCTGGGCAAGCAGGGAAAGAACAGGCAGAATCATACGTTAGTTTTCTAGCGGGCTATTCAGTAAAAGCAAAACCTGTCTCTGGTGACAAAATAACCCGCGCAGAGCCGTTTTCATCACAATGGCAAGCTGGAAACGTCTTAATCTTAGCAGGACCATGGAATGAGGCCTATTTTACCGAGTTAGAATCATTCCCCGATGGTGCTCACGATGATGACGTGGACGCTTCGTCGGATGCATTCTCAGCGGTAGCACCTAACGGTATCAGTCTAGTAGCCCGTGTTGTTGGTCAATCAGCGGCCAGTCAGATTAATTGGTAAAGGAGGCGATGGATATTGGCAGTGCCAAGTAAGATAGTCGGGCAGATCGGCTCACAGCTTTATACAACGTTTATTCTGTTTGACAAGGCCATCGCTAACCCAGACAGCGCAAATGTAGTTGAATACGAGAGGATGCTTGACTCGGATGAAACCGTTGCCGCAGGTATCGAGTTTATGATCTTATCGACACTGAATAAGCTCGATATGTACAGGAATGAGTCAAACCCGCAAATAGAAACGTTCATCAATGAGTCTTTTGAGGGTATGCGAGGAACGCTCGTTGAGACAGTTGCCGATATTCTTAGTGCTATTTGGGCTGGTTACAGCGGTTCAGAGATCGTGTATAAACCTGATGGGGCTAAAATGCGCTGGGATTACATTGCCACATATCATCCCCGAACAGTGTTTTTCAATATCGACAAAGAAACAGGTCGCTTGGATCAAGATGAACCGATAACCCAGTTTCGCTGGTTTGCGGGTTCTCCAGTCAAGATTCCCAAAAATAAGTGTATTGTTTATAGCCATAACATGAGGTTCGGCAATTGGTATGGGACTTCTCAGCTGAGAGCAGCACGGAAGAATTGGCTCTTAAAGGACCCGGTGCTTAAAATGTGGGTGAATGCGGTCGATAAATTTGGTACACCGCTAATTGCGGCTATGGTCCCGAACGATGATATTCGGGATCCAGATAAACCGTATAACGATGACGGATCTGAAAACCGCATTCAGCAGATTGACTATATGGCTCGGCTGCTTACGAATATTCAAAGCGGTACTGGTTTAGCTATGGGAAGCGGAACTGGCGACCAGAAGGTTGACATTAAAACGTTAACCGGAACCGGGGCAGGCGTTGGCGAGGCATTTACCGGGATTATTAGTTATCTTAACCGAGCTATTTTTCGTTCAATGCTTGTGCCATCACTTTTGTTCGAAGAAGGCCAGAATTCCGGTTCCTATGCTCTTGGCCAAGCACACTTTGACATGTATGGTATGATGCTCGACAGCATTTATAAACGGTTAACTGAAACACTCTTGGAATGGCTTGTGCGGCCACTCATTGAGATGAACTTTGGACCTCAGAAAAATTACGGTGAATTTCCCGAACGTGAAATGAGCGAAACAGACCGAAACGTGATCGCTGGTATTTTTATGCAGATGACTAATGCGGGCTACTTGGATGCTACTCACCAAGAAGATTTTGACCACGTTCGCGGATCTCTCGGCTTTCCGGAACGTAAGTTAGACCCTAAGCCAGATCCGAGTAAAGCGGCTGCACTCATGGGACAGTACAATCATTACGCACGCGGGGAACCAGGGCAAGACAAAACTGCCGGTTCTGCTAAGCCTCAGCCGGATATTCCAGAACTCGGAGCTGTTCAGGGGGCGCCGGTATGAACGAATGGGAACGCAACATCAAACAGCGCTTGATGGATAGCGAATATCATTTTTTGAGTGATTATGATCGCTGGTTGCATACAGCATTCACTCAGATCTCGATGGGGGGTGATGAACATGTTATTCACGGATTTCACATTACGGGCGTTGGTCAGCGCTTGTCGTCAATTCTTGCTAAGCATTCAGCGATGTCTTTCGCGATGGGCCAAGCTGATGCGGACGAAGATTGCAAACGCCTTAAAGTCCGCAAGTTGGCAGACCTTCCGAGGATTATCTTCTCGGCGGGGAAGGACTTTACCCCCCAGGACGCTATTAAGGTGTTACAAAATCGCTCCATTGCGCTTGCCGGTGACGTCGAAAGCAGTATTGTTTCCCAGGTCAAGGCGGTATTGCTAGGGCACCTAACAGGAGAGCTTACCAGGCCACAGGCTGAACAACAAATAGCTGACCTGTTACAGACCAATATGAACCGTGCTAGCCTTATTGTTACGACGGAAACGACGTATGCTTACAACCATGGCCGGCTGATGCAGTATCGAGGTAATGGTGTGGACTACGTTCAGTATCGAGCCGTTATGGACGGGCGAACCTGTAGCATATGTTCTAGCCGCAATGGGCTGATAGCGCCTATAGATGAGATAGGGGCCGATACTCCTCCAGTTCATGGGCGATGTCGCTGTGTATTATCTCCAGTGTTCAGCTCACTTCAGCCACAGCTAATGACTCCAGAGGCTTTGGATTGGTCAAATGTTGCGCCGCTGCCTAAAGGATGGGTTTCTGACGATGTGTCTAAGGCATCTGGTAGGGTATTTGATGCTGTAAAGCCCCACAATGCAAATGCGCTAATCAACTATGACAAAGTTATTATTGACCGTAACAAAATTACTGGATATACTTTAAATAAATTACATCCAGTAGGTACACATAAGGCTTTATTAATTGATCGTTTGTTAGGATATAACGAGAGTAATAGCGATGATTTTATTAGATTTATACGAAAACAATTGCCCAATTTTCCGGCGAAAGAAAAGTCATCGAATACTTATGGGACTATGTATGAGGTAGTTATGGTCGTACCCGATCTTAAAGGGCGTCCGGTTAAACTAGTTACAGCTTGGAATGTCGATAGCGGGGCAGATCCACGATTTAAGTATACCGGAGTACCTCGTTATATATCGGCGTATATTAAGAAATGAGGTGAGCAGAGTGGGTATCCGGGAGTTTGATGTGGTGGAAATTACAAAAGACGTAGTTGTGAAAAGCGATGGTGTAGTCATTACATATGCACCTGGAACACGCGCTGCTGTTCTCGAAGTTTTTCAGCCACCCCTACGGTATTTGATTGAGTTTGTTTCATCTGATGGCAGTGATGTAAATCAAGCGCTTGTTGGGCCATTGGATGTGAAACTTGTTCAATAATAAATTGCATATTTGATTAAGAAGAGTCGCCAAAAGGCGGCTCTTTTAATTTGCCAGAAAAGATGGGCATCATAAGTAAAGAGGTGGTGATAATTATGCCGGATTTAAGTAAAATATCAACAAAATCCTTGGTCGATGAACTGCGTAATCGTGAAGCAGTCCAAGAAATAACAGCAGAGCCCTATCAAGAATTTGAGGTCAGAGTTGAGTCTGAGAGAATTGATAGTATCCCTAAAAGTGGCCCTGCTGTTATTTTAGTTATTTGGGATTAGCGAATTTTTGTTGTCGGATATTTATTTTTAATATTAGCGTGAAAGAACTTTCCATGAGACGATGCTGTCATCAGTAATTGGTAAGTGGCGCTTGATACTCCTGTATATTGATATACGCCGCCAGAATTGAATTCGATTTCAAGTGTTGTGTATAACGTGTCGTACCCTATAGAACGAATATCTGTGGAATTTACGTATTGACGTTGCACTGTGCTCACCTCCTTTTGTGGTTAATAATTCCATAGAAGGAGGACAAAACCTTTCGAAAGGAGTTGAAATTCGATTGTTATGGTCAAAAGAATATGTAGACAAGCTGCCTGATTCGTCATTTGCCCATATCTCACCTGGCGGGAAGAAGGATTCTGAAGGGAAGACCACGCCGCGAAGTTTAAGACATCTACCATACAAAGATTCAGATGGAAAGCCCAATGAAGCTCATGTGAAAGATGCTCTTGCACGATTAGATCAGACTCAAATACCGGCGTCCGCTAAGGAAGAAGCTTTCGGAAAGCTTAAAGGTGCTGCGAAAGAGCTGGGAGTTGGCGTCGATACTACTCGGAAATTCAGCGATATGCGGCCGATGAAAATACCAGTCGGGCGAATCGGAGAATGGAAGCATCCCAAATATGGAGTACTTAAGATGTCACAGCAAACGTTTGACGATATGGTTCGAAACTTTAAAGACAAAACAATTGGTCGAGATCCGTTTGTGAGAATTGGTCACAACAAAGGAACCGGCGATACTTGGGGTGACGTTCCGTCCGAGGGATGGATTCAAGATCTCCAACAAGAAGGAGACGTGCTGTACGCTCTGGCAGATCCGACAAACCCGCAAGTCGTAGAAGCAGTCCGGAATGGACGCTTTAAGTACGCAAGCCCCGAATACGAAGAAAATTATCAAAGTAAAGAAGATGGCTCATTCAAAGGCGCAGTGCTTTTAGCATTAGCTCTCACGAATGAGCCTTTTCTAACCCATTTACCCGAGGCACGGGCTCTGGCAGATCCGCCAGACACATTCTATCTTGATTATGAGGAGGTAAAGCCAAAAATGGGAGAAGAGATGAAAGATTTACTGGATCAACAAAAAGAAACCAATGGTTTTTTACGAAAGCTTGCTGACTTTTTTACAGGTAAAAAGCCGGAAGATGTTACGCCCCCCGCTGGAGGAATTCCTGCGGCCGCGACGCCACCTACGCAAACGGCTGAGCAAGTTAAATTAGCAGAAATGCAGTTTCAACTTGCTACTACGCAATTCCAGCTTCGGACAGCAGAAGTGGAGCGCAGGTTGGCTGAGTATACAGCAAAGGGTATTCCCCCCGCTGTGCTGGAACAATATCGCCTCATCTTGTTATCTGATAACGGCGAAAAGGTTATCAAGCTGGCGGATGAAAAAGGGGCAGAGAAGACAGTTTCTGTTTCCGAACAGATCTATGCCTCTCTGGATGCGTTTCCAGAAGCCAGTCGCATTAAGTTGTCCCAAGTAGGAGAGCAGACCACGCCGCCCCCGGCTGATTCCCCTGAGGCTGTAAAGAAGCTGGCAGACGAAACCATGACTGAGCTTGGGTACTCGGTTGATGAAAAAGGCCACTATAAACTGGCCTAATCTTGAAGGAGGTATAACAAATGAGTTGGACAGAAAATTGGAATCCAGCGGTTCCTGGAGAAGTCGACGGCCTGCAGTATTCGGATAAGCAGATTATCCTTAATGCAGATCATCACATCAAAGATCGAATTACGGTGACGATTGCCCCCAATACCGGCGATCTAGACAAAGGAACTATCCTTGGAGCGGGTACCGCAGATGGATTATTCCGCCCGGTTCTTCGTACGACTGTTCCCGCAGCGGTTGCTCCTGCAAATCCTCAGGTCATTGCTGTAGCGGTTAACACCGGTAGCAAATTTAAATTAGGACAAACAGTTTCTGCAATGAGCTCAACAACGGGAGCAGTACAGGCCCTTGGGACAATTACTGCGATTAACGGCGATAATATCACTGTACAAACCGAATTGACTGCGGCTCTGGCTGCAAACGATTGGCTTTATGTTTCTGACGGATCTCAAAAAGCGCTTGCGATCCTGGCCGATGTGGTCATGGATGCGGCTGCTAATAAGATTTCCAACGCTTATGTAGCCGGGAAGTTTATTCAATCGCAGCTTGTCGGAGTTGATTCGATTGCCCTAAGCGATCTCAAGGCTCGGTCCATTCCCTACACCATCGGCGGTGTCGCGGATAACATTTTAGTGGTATAAGGAGGGGTAAACAATGCCAAACTTGACGTTCCCAACAACTCAGGAAATTAACCATATCGTCCGTAACATCATTACAGATCCGACAAAATACCGAGGCATGGAATTCTGCCCGGTTGTTTCGGCTTATGCTGCACGCATTCAGGTCGACGTAATCAACGCAACCTACGGCATCACACCGCCGCACGCTTTGAACGCCGAGCCGAAGGTGGCAACGCTAACCGGCCAGTCCGTCCGCGACTATGCGACAGGATACTGGCGTGAGACCTATCGCCTCAATGAGGAAGAATTACTCTATGCTCGACAAGAAGGTACGTACAACGAGCGTGCCGGACGGCTTCGTGTGATGCGACGTGCTACAGAGCTTAATACTCGGCTGGATACTCGCGTTGAGCAACTGCGCTGGTCTGCTTTGGTGAATGGTAAAGTCCAGGTCAACGACAATGGCGTAAACTACACCGTGGATATGAAGATCCCCAATAGCAACAAAGTCACACTGCCATGGATTAGTAACCCTGAACAAAACATAGCCCAGGATATCGCGGCACTTCAAGAGCTCTTTTTCGGTACGGGTGCTGTTCTTGATACCATCTATCTAAGCCATCAAGTGGCTAAAGCCCTTGCTCTCAACGCAACCTTAATGGACATGTTGAAGCAAAGTGTCTATGCGACTAACCTGTCTGCTTCTAATATTTCTAAAGCACTCCATCTTTTGTTCCCAGAGGTGAATTTTGAGGTATACGCTGAAGGGTATAGCCCGGATGGTAAAGCGTTCACTCAATTCTTACCGGCGGGTAGTTTTGTTGGCGTTGGCAAAGGCAATGAGGTCGGTATGGACTTCTGTACAACTCTTGCGCTTCAGAATGGTGGCATGGATAATCCTCAGCCGGGTAAGTTCTCAGCTATTGAAGACAAATCCGCAAATGAGAAAAATCCTTTCGTGGATGTTACTGTCGGCATCAATGGTTTGCCTCGTGTTCATCACCCGAACTGGTACATTAGCGGTACAGCTAGCTAGGAGGGGTAAATATGCCCTATTGTGTACCTTCAGACGTAACGGCTCTGAATAAGCTCTTTCAAGCATCACCAACGATATTTACAGATTCGTACGTTCAAACCTTTATCGATAAGGCTGTAGCAAGACTAAACAACTTGTTGCAGCCTCATTATGTTGTACCTTTGGAAGATCCGGTACCGCCGATCATTAACTCAATTGCGGCAGATATGGCCGCTGCGCTTCTTTGTCAGACGCATTTTTCTGGCGTGAATTACAGAGAAAATACGCCGATGGCTGAAGTCTATCGCAAGCGCGCGGAGTCGGACCTGGAGTATGTTCTGGAAAATTCCACCCTGGATGATTTTGAAAATGTAGTAAAACAGCAGCCGGATGCTCCTGAAATGCGTCGGGCGATTGCTTCGACAACACCTCATCCCAACCAACGCGTTCAAGGGCGTTTAAAACAGTTTGACTGGGCTACTCAATCGCCCCTCTCGAATGTGAGGGAATGGCCGTGAGTAATGTTGAGATCAAGATTGAGGCAAAAGGCATTGACACGGTTCAAAACGTTTTGGAGTCAATGGCCGTCCGTGGCGTTCGTCTAAGTCCGCTTATGGGTCGTATTGGAATTGCTTTAATTGCTTCGGTTCATGAGAACTTTGCAATGGAAGGTCGACCAAAATGGAAGCCGCTTAGTGCAAAGACGGCTGCGTCTTATCAAGCTTCGGCTGTTCAAAAAGCACAGAGTACGAAGAGATGGCAGAGTGCGAAAAAGGAATCAACAAAGCGGAGCATTGAGTCTTCAAGAGTAGAGAAGGACGTAGGCGGCCACAAGATACTGGTCCAGAGCGGAGAGCTGCGTCAGAGCATTGTTCTTGGAGAGGTAACAGACTCCAGTGTTGTGATTGGTTCCTCTCTCCCTTATGCCCGCATTCATCAGCTCGGGGGCACGATTGGGCCGATTACGATTAAGCCGAAGGATAAGCAAGCGCTAGTGATCCCAACGGCAAACGGTACTATTATCCGGCGCTCTGCGAATATTCCCGAACGCAAAATTCCAGCTCGCCCGTACCTCGCAATTCAACTTGAAGATATTGCCGTGATCGAGCGCTTAACGATGGCCTATATCCGAGAAGGAACGTGATTAAATGCTTGATGATATTCTTAATGCGATCACAGCGGCTATCCAAGCGGATACGTTGTTGCCTGAGCCTATAATAACCTTTCATAAGGTCGAGGGTATGATTCCTGGTCTCGAAACGACATGTAGTGTTTGGGTTCCCAAACAAAACTTCAAACCCTATACCAATGACGATGACGAAGTGGACGCTAAAATTCATATTGGTATTGGCCTTCAGGATATGGACCCTGAGAATGGAGAAGCCCGCATTCGCGCCTTGGCCGAGGAAATACGATTACTTCTTACGGCAGACACCCCAAGATTAGGAGGACTGCTTGACGATAGCTTTCTTTCTGAATGGGAGTTCGCGACAGTCAATGCGAGCCAAACTGAGGTTCTTCATCTTGGTGAAGCCGTATGGGAAGTAACGTATTATGGACCTCGTACACGATCCATTACGCCGTCTGAGCCGATGGAAGAACTTGATTTTACTGAAATTATGACGATAGGAGGTTAAGCCAATGCAAGAACCACAATATGTGGTGCCTCGAATAGATCTTATCGAGAAACCGCAAGCAACGAACCAGCAGCCGAATGTAAGCATGGGAAGCATCGGTCTGGTTGGGACGTTTAGCTGGGGACCTGTAGGGGTACCTATTCGAGCTTATGCTGAACAGTCATTCAAAGATATTTTTGGCGGTTATACAGCAGGATTAACCGGCTGGCTTTCATTACATGGAATTTATAAACAAAACAAGAGTGCAGATGTGACCGTAATACGTATCGCTGGAGCTTCCGCAGCGAAAGCGTCGTTAACGACGAACGACTCAACCAGTAAGCCTTCGGTTGTTGTTACTGCGTTGTACCCTGGGACTAAACCAATCTCAGTGTCATGGCAGGCAGGAACAGCTCCGAGTACGGTTAAGTTAATTGTCATTGCAGACGGCACTTCGCAGATCTATGACAATCTTACGCTAACCAACTTAAATACGGTTGTTGACTCGAATGTAAGTGTAGCTGCGGCATCAGGAGCAAATGCATTGCCGGTACCCATTAGCGCGACACCGTTAACTGGCGGGGATGACGGAGCCACTACGCAAGATTCGGATTATGTCACTGGCCTTAATGCCCTCTCGAATGTGCCGGTGCACATTGTTTTGTGTGCGCAACAGTCCAGTGCAACGATACAGGCTGCTCTTCTTGCGATGGGAGCCAACACAAACGTCGCAAATGGTCTGTGTTTCCCAGTTCTTAATATGCCAAGCGGTCAGGCCAAGATAGCTACAGTTACAGCCATGGCAAGCCTTCAGGGATTACGTGGGATTATGGCATCGCCTTGGGGGACGTTTGACGATTTGTCGGGTGTAGTGGTTGCTACGGACGGCCATTATGCCGGTGTGCTTTCGAATATCCTGGCGTGTGAAAGCCCATCGAATCAAGTTGTTCAAGGATTATCCAGTTTGGAGATTGCATATGACGATGACGACGTTTTCGATCTTACGAAGGCACGAGTAAGCCCGATTACGCTCGATCTGCTAACCGGTGATTTTGTTATCCGAAATGGCGTGAATATGTTTGTGATGCCGACGGATGGCAGCAGTGACGATTGGTCGCAGATCAACGTTCGCCGTGAATTCGATAAGCTTGAAACTGAAATTTATATTGGAACTCAGTGGGCAAAATCGAGCACGGATCCAAAGTTACCTCAGCAGTTAGCAACATGGATTGATAATCACCTCTTGACGGCCAAGACGAAAAATGAAGAGATTACTGATTATCAGCCAACGACGGCTTATCGCGATTCAAATAATCAGCGCCGGGTTGTTACTTCAATAAGCGTTCAACCGTTATTTGCGGCTGACTTTATTGATAACTACATTGCGCAGTGGAGCGGGGCGAGTTCATCATGAGCGTAACTATTCTTAAGCACTGTCCAGGCTGTGGGAAATGCGTCCGTCCTGGCGTTTGCCCGACAAACGCAATTGCAATTAATGATGGTAAAGCTGTTATCGGAGAAGGCTGTATTGAGTGCGGACTTTGTATTTCTGCTTGCCCGATAGGATTAATTAAAGCCGAAAAAAAGCCTGCGGAAGTTAAAAAATCTGATGGGCTTAAGGAGCCTGAGGAAATTAAAGAACCTAAATATCAAGAAGATTTAAGTACCGAACAGAACAGAGAGGAGGAACAGCATGAACAGACCAGTACAGGGTCATGACGTTTCTGCTAGTGTAATGGGTCCTAATGGCCCAGAGCTTGCCGGTGAGTGGCAAGAGGTTGATATTAACATTGCTAATGCAGTGGAGACCTATCAAACCCTCAACAGTCGGATGCCTATCTTATTGGATGGCGATATCACTCTTGATGGGACGCTTAAACGAGGCTGGTTGGATATGAACATCGTAGCGGCCACTGTGGGAACTGGCAATTTGCAGCCAGGACAGAACATCCCGGCGAGTCCCCGGTTTGTAATTACAACCACTATTAACGCGCCAGACAAAGGATTGAACGGGACATATCAGCTCACAGGTGTCATTATTGATAAAACCGCCCTTTCTATCAAGCAAGGTAAAGGCGTAGTGGAGAGCAACCTTTCGTTTAAAGCGGAAGGGCTTATTGAAGCGTAACTATTAAACAAAACCAAGGAGGAAAAGATCATGTCGCAAGTTTATGGACCCTTAACATTACCATCAGGGAAAGTTATTAAATTTCGAAATCCAACAGGTTTAGACCGGATGAATGTCACTCAGATGGTTCCAATGGATCAGGATAACGTTGTTACAGGTAGCTTACTGATTAATCTCTACGTTCAGGCGAAAGTCGTAACGGAGGTTGATGGGAAAGTTCCAGATCCCAACTATAAAAATCTGTTTAACGAATGGAACGATATGGATGTTCAGTACTATCAAGCTGTTCATTCTGAAATGTTCGGTATGACAGAAGCAAAAATGGCGGATGCAAAGGAGAAAGCAGCTTTTTTGCTCGGGAACTCGACCTCTACAGATGGGTTCAGCTCGCAAAGCCTTGCCAGTGCTCCATCGACCGATGGCTCAGCCTCAACAGCGATCTAAAAGAGGCTATGTGGGAGTCATTTGTTTGGTTGCAAGATGAGTTAAACAAAGATTAAGACGTACCTAGAAGTAAAGCTGCTCTCTATATGAGGGCGGTTTTGTTGTGGATACATCTGGAAGGTGAGGAGGGGTGATAATGGCCGGTGCGGATTTTACAGTATCTATGGTAATTAGGGCCGTAAACGAGATGGCTCCAGCTATCCAGCAGGCTGCAAGACAAGTTGAGACATTACAGACACAAATAAACACGATGAATGCCGCATCAAATAGAGGCTCTTGGTTTGATGGTGCTATTTCGGGACTTGATAAAGTCAGTGGCAAATTAAAATCTGCACAGGACGCTATGGATAAGCTGGTCAAATCCGGTACCCATGATCTGATAACTGGCGCCATCATGGCAGCTCCTCTTGTTGGGGCTGTCAAGGCGGCGGCGGGTGTGCAGGATACACAGATGCAGCTTAAGCTTACCGGGATGACAGATGGGCAAGTGAATAACCTTACTAGCCAAGCTCAGAACACAATGCGAAATACGAGGTTTAACACTGGACAAATACTCGGCATTGATCAGGCATTAACTCAGGCAGGGATGGATTATAACAAAATTCAGAATGTCGGAACAACTGCTACTTACCTTTCAGAGCTTGAGACAAACCGTAACGGTGCCGATCCGCAGACGACAGCAAAACAGTTCGCGCAGATGACGGAGCAGTTGCAAATTGCTATGGACCCCGCAAAAGTAAAACAATTGGCGGAGCAGGTTAACCGTATCGCAACCGTTACAAATTCGAATGTCGGGACGTTATCGGACAGTTCGCGATATTTTAATATGGTTGGAACTATTCAGGGCTTAACGCCGTCAGATATTATGCTTACCCAGGGGCTTGCAGCTCGTTATGGGCTGGAGGGTTCGATGGGGGGGACGAATCTTAAGGACTTCTTCCAGCGATTAAATCCAATGAGCCATATGGGTACGATGATGGGTAAACCTATTGTAAATGCTTTTGCGCAAATGGGTTGGCTTAAGGGGGCTACGTACGACAAAAAGGGGAATGTCGCGGGCATAACAGGCGACGTCTTTCACGACTCGAAAGGGAATCTAGTTGGTGCTAGCCAGATCTTTAGCGTTCTAGGACAAACCTATCAGAAGATGGGAAATAAAGAGCAGTTCAATGCATTAATGACGCGTGTCTTTGGCCAACAGGGTCAGGCTATCGCTTCAGCTGTAGCGCAAAACCCACAATACTTTGCTCAGATGCAACAGCAAATGGCGAAAGTTCCAACTATTGATCAGAGTGTTGATATAAACAAAGGGAAGGTCAGCCAACAATTCACGACATTCATTTCTACTCTCGAAGACTTTGGCCGTCAAGTAGGAACTATGCTTCTCCCGTCCCTTACAAACGATTTTGCTGCTCTAAACAAGGAACTCCCGAAATTCCAGAGTTTTATTGATAAGCATAAAGGACTCGTTGAAACTTTGGCTAAGATATGGGGAGGCTTAGCGGCTTTTAAGATTGGAAGCGGCATTGCTAAGATTGCTGTTGGTGCACCTCTCAGAGAATTATTCGGAGCTGGCCGTGGAATAGCGGGTGTTGTAAAAGGCGGTTTAAAGATCGGTAAGGGAATCTCTAATACGGGAAAAGTTTACTCTGAATTTCGCCAGCTTGGAGCAGGAAGGTTAACATCTTTATTTGCGGGTCTTGAGGATTCATCCCCATTAATTAAACGCATAGGAGGAATTGCCGGTAAGGGCTGGGGGGGTATTAAAAAAGGCGCTGGAATAGTTGGCGGAGGCATTAAAAGCTTAGGTACGATGGTCGGAAGCAAAGGCTTATCCACTCTAAAAACTGCAGGTGGTGCTATGAAGACCTTTGGCTCGAATGCCTTGAGTGCAGCAAAATCAGTTGGCCAGCTTGCGCTAGGTATCGGTAAATCAACTCTTGCAATGGCGGCCAATGCGGTTAAAACTGTAGCAGTAAAAGCGGCTCAGTTAGCAGTCGCAGCCGCGAGTAAAACATGGGCGGCAGTGCAATGGCTCGTAAATGCAGCTATGACAGCCAATCCAATCGGAATTGTCATTGTGGTCATCGCGGCGCTTGTTGCGGGTATTATACTTATGATTACTCACTGGAAGCAAGTAAGCGCCGTAATAGGCGTAGTGTGGAACTGGATGAAACAGTTTGCGTCAAATATTGGCAACACGTTTTCAAACCTTTGGCATCAAGCGGTTGATTGGGGCGGCAATATAGTAAAAGGACTTTGGCAAGGGATTACTAACTTCGCGGGTTGGATCGGAGGCCGAATAAGTAATTTTGCTAGTAAGTATATTGCCGGTCCATTCAAGTCTTTCCTTGGCATTCATTCGCCATCCGTTGTCTTTGCCGGTTATGGGATGAATATTGTCCAAGGCCTTGCGAACGGAATTGATAATAATTCTTCGAGAGCCGAAGCCGCGGCTAAGAGGATGTCTGGACGTACTGCGTCAGTCGGTTCATTTGGCAGTAGAGGCCACGGAGGAAACGCGCCGACTCAGATCATTCATAATTACAATGTTTCTTCGACGAATCCTAAAGGGGCAGCGAGGGAGATCAGAAATACACAGGATAAGTATTATCGATCAGCACTTCCTTTACAACCAACGAGATGAGGAGGCGAGATGATTGGCTTTGGTTAGTTTAGCGATAGGTAGCTATATATTCGCCTTGTCTCCTAAAGAGAGTTTAGACTTCGATTTCGTACGAAAGATTAACAAGATTGAAACGTCCGATACGCCGACATATCAGGATTTAGGAATCGATGAAAAGAAGCTATCGTTTTCCGGGTCCATCGTTACCAGTGATGCATGGACACAAGCGGAAACTATTGAATCCTTGATGGACCAAGGGTTGCCACAAACTCTCCTCTACGGACCTATTCAGAGAGAAGTAAGGATTGATTCTTTTCAGCCTAAATATATCCGTGATGATCGCGTTGACTATACCATTGATCTTATTATTATCCCGCCAAAGTCCGGATATAACGCTCCACAGCAACAAACGACAACGACAACTCTCCCTGCTCAAACTCCTCCAGCGACTACGAGCACAGAATCCATTGCTCAATACATGGATCAAACCTACACGGTTAAACAGGGAGATACGCTTTGGGGGATTGCTCAGAGGACTTTGGGAAGTAGTGCTTCGGCCAACGATATAGCGACAATGGTTAATACTATTGCGAAGGCTAATCAATTGTCAAACCCTAATGTTATCAACGTGGGGCAAGTATTAAACATTCCGTCTACGTCAACAAATCAGCAGAGTGCTAATTCCGCTTATACAACTCGTCAGACAGCCACTGTCACGGCTGCCGGAATTAATTATTTACAGTCCCAGGAAAATGCTGCTCGATTCGCTGCTGGAGGCGCTATTCCGGTTTAATTGGAGGTGCTTTGTAATGGGTGAACCACGCTGCATTGTAGAAGTAGATGGTCAAATTGTCATGCCGGAGGATATTAATGAGAGTGACGTGGATAACACGCTTTATATGGCAGCTGACACCTTTAACGTCACGATTACTAACGATGATTTAAAATCAGACTGGTTCCGGAAGAAACAGCAGGTCAAGGTCTATTACGGTTATGTCGACAATCCAGCCAAATGGTATCTTAGCGATTTAACTCATGTTCACACTGGCATGATTGATGGAGTACAACCTAAGTGGGGAAGGCAGAACGGTAAAATTGTGGAGATTATTGGCCGCGATTATTCGGCTCCGATGATTGACACCCAAAATAGCTATGCTTTTACAAACTGGGTTTCAAGCGATATTGCCAATTATTTTGCGGAAAAGTACAATCTTAAGCCTATAATTACTCCCACGAGCACTCCGGTAACAAGCGACGTGTATCAATCCAAGCAGGAGTGGGAGGCGCTTCAAACCTGCGCGGCACGTGAGGGCTTCGTTTGCTATGTTACGAAGGATCTTGAGCTGTACTTTGGTCCGCGGCAAGAGAGCGATGACAATATCGTTGATACGCTTTCCGTGATCGGTTTAGGATTATCCACAGATGATATGTCTTTCGATGATAGTGGTGTTGGCGTATATAACAAGGTAACCGTCCTCCATTATTATAAGAAGCAACTTATTCAGGGCAGTGCGCAAAATGATCAATTGATTAGTTCTATGGGCGGTCAAATCGTTGAAAAGGTAATGACTGATTCTAAGGCAACGACACCCGCCATAGCAAATCAATTGGCGGCTAACTTCCTGCATGAATATTCACGGCAGGCCATTACCTGCACCTTTAACAACCTCCCAGGTAATCCTCTGTACATAGCAGAGAAAAAGATTCAGGTTGTTGATGCTGGTCGCTTCTCTAGCCCGTATTATATTGAGGAAGCTAAACACACTTACGGAAAGCAAAGCGGGTATACGGTGTCAATTTCGGGAACCAATATCCGCCCGGATGACGCAGATCAGTACAAGCAGGATCTTTACAATAAAGATAAGTACGATGTGACTAGCGGAAGTTATGTACCAAAGGGGACGATTTAATGAGAATAGACCCGTTTCAATATTATCCACAGCGTGGGGTAGTAACGACGCTCAGTGGAAATTATCAGGCGAAAGTGAATCTACCTGAGGCACGTTTTGAGACAACGTTGGCAGATTCTTGCGTATATCTACCAGCAGAGGGTGTTGAGGTTTTAGTTATTTTCATTAATGGAGATCTTAACCGTCCGGTGATTACGAATCGCTTTCCGATGCCTGAGGAAGAAGGTGGCCCTCTCGTCGAGCTGGCCGGTAGTGGTGCTGCAGTGGCTCGTGTTGGAGATGCCGTTCAAGTGAACATACAAACCGGCCAAGGAACTATTACAAGCGGTTCAAGTAAGGTCACTTCTGGATAGGAGGGATAAGATTGGCAGACATATTTGGAACTGATATCGCTCAAACGACGAATCAGGACTGGCAGGTCACAGCGACAAGTGACGTTGCCACAGTGTCAGGATTAGAAAATTTACAGCAAGCCTTAGAACGCCGATGGGGTACCCGAATGGGTGCTCTTTTTTATGACCCGAGTTATGGAAATACGGTCTTCGACATGCTTTCTAAGCCAGTGAATCAAAACTGGATAAGCCAGGCAACGGTAGCAGCTAGAACATGCCTAATGGGTGATAGTCGTATTGCGGATGTTCAAGTCACAGTTACACCAAACCCGGCAACTCGCTCTGTACTGTTCGCAATGCTTTGGACAGCAAATGATGGTACCACGGGGATTTTGCAAAAAGAGGTGAATGTCGGTGTATAAGACTTATGACCAGATCGTTCAAGAACTTCAAGCCGACATGGTTGCTAATGGTTCTGTCGCTACAGACTTTTCAAGTGGATCACAGATTCAAACAATGATCAATGTAGCAGCGCGAGGTTATTATACACATTGGTACATGCTTGAATTATTAGTCGAGCTGTTCTTTGTGGCTTCCAGCGAGGGTCCTTTCCTGGATTTGAGGGTTGGAGAGCGAGGGATAACACGAAAGTTAGGTTCAGCAGCGACAGGATCTATCTCTTTTACACGGACTACGCCTTGTCCGGTTAATACGGATATTCTAGATGGTACAACTTTTTCAACGCTAGACGGAAGCGTTTCGGTTACGACGAACGCCGATACACCTTTAGCCTCTGGATGGACCTCGGGAAGTGTAGAAGTTACCTGTACAAAAGTTGGTGTTGCAGGAAACTTGGCCGCGGGAACACAGCTTCGGATTGTCGGTCCGACGCCTTCTGGATTACAAACGATCACCGTAGGTGCTGGGGGTTTAACCGGAGGAGTCGATGAAGAGACAGATGATCAGTTGCGCGCAAGGTATCTCTATACGATACAAAATCCTGCAGATGGAGGAACTCCCGGAGACTATCAAGTTTGGGCTAGTCAAGTTACGGGAGTTACGAACGAGCAGGTATTCCCATTGGCGAGAGGCAACGGAACCGTAGATGTAGTCATAGCCTCAAACGGTATTCCTTCGGCGGATTTAGTGGCTCAAGTACAGTCGGTCATTAGCGCGAATCGTCCGATCGGCGCAGACGCCCAAGTCAAGGCACCAACAGCAAATACGACGGATGTTACCGGAACGATAACACCCGCAACGGGTTATACATTTGCTACCTTGCAGCCTGTGGTATTCGAAGCCATAACAAACCACCTTAATTCCGTGTCGATAGGTGATGTGGTGCGCGTTTCAGGAATTACTAAAGCCATTATGAGCGTGCAAGGCGTGTTAGATTATTCTCTTTCAGCGCCAGCGGCAAATATCGTACTTACCCAGGAGCAAATGGCTGTTCCCGGTACAATAACAATCACGCAGGGCAATTAAGGAGGGAAGGTATGGCTTGGTATGATACTATGGCTGGTTGGTTGCCCCCATCGTTTTTTGGCGCCGATGCGGTCACTATGCGAGCATTCCTGAAAGCCCTTGGCCGTCAATCTGATGATCTCGACGCCGCGATCCAGGACGTACAAAATCAGCTATTCATGCAGTTGACAACATGGGCGATACCGACTTATGAATCTGAGTTTGCCATAAGGCTTGTTGACGGTGCAACAGATCAAGCACGACGCAATAATGTTATGGCGAAAAATAGAGCAGGCCAGGGCGCGACGCCTGCTGCCCTAAAAAATATTCTCTCAGCTTATGGCTATTCAACGGAAATTGATGAGGACTTTCCCAATTACCAATTCACGATTAAATTCACGGACTTTAAAGGCATCCCGCCAAATATGGGCGACCTGCAAACATTACTTACGTCCGTAACACCAGCCCATTTAAAAATGCTAATCGCTTATATGTATTATGTCTACTCGGATATTACAGGTAAATACACCTATGCTCAGCTCGCAAGCAGCGGGTTAACGTATGGCGATTTACCGACAAAATTACCTACTTAAGGGGTGAAAATTATAAATGAAGAGCACTCCTAATTATGGCCTTCAACAACCTGAGCCCAATGACACGATTGATCTTGTAACTTTGGAAACAAACAATATGAATGTTATTGATGCTCAAATGAAAGCAAACGCCAATGCTGTTGTAGCAGCACAGACTGCAGCTAATGGCTCTGTACCTCAGTCTAAACTTGGAGCCGCTGGCGGAGTAGCCACTTTGGACTCTAACGGTAATGTTCCGGTTTCTCAGCTTGGAAATGTGCCATTGCCTGCAAATGCAACGTCATCCGCTACAGGCTTAGTCGAAGTGGCCGCAGCGCCAGTAAGCGGCGCTCCGGTAGCGTCATCCCAGGTAGCAAGCGCAAAGGAGATGCAAATCACAAGCACTTCGGCACAAACAATAGCAAGCTATACTCCTGCAGCAAATGGAAACTTTGAAGCAAGAGTGTCTTTTCGGGTAGTTATAGCGGCAACAAACGTTACTATAACAATCGGATATACGAGTGTAGGGGGAGCACAAACTTATACAGCCTTAAATGCTCAAGCTTGTCCTGTTGGAGAATATTCCATTGTTCCATTTAGTTTTAATGCTATTGCAGGTCAGCCTATTACGATTAAAGTTACAGCCAGTGTCGCCAATCAAATTTATGCTTCCGGCGGCATAACGGGGGTGTAGTTTATGTCTCAATTAATTCTGCCCGGCACAGCAGGTCCGGGAGACGTTTCCAACCTAAAAACTTTTAGTAGCGGTATTTACTACAATGCGCAGGGCCAATTAGTTGATAGAAGAGGAACAGGCGTAGTCATAACTCCAGGTCCTTCAGATATCCCGATTACAGCCGGAATCTACGGCGGAGTCGTTGCTGACGGAAAAGTAGCCGCCGTTCCCGTTAACCCCGCGCATGTTCTTGCAGGCGATACCATAGCAGGAACAGCCGGAACAATGCCTAATCATACGTTTGCAACTAATAATAATAATTACACTTCAGCCGTTGGGCATCTGACTGATGGAAGCGGGAATTTATGCCTTGTGCCTCCAACAGGATATTATTTGAATGAAACGAATGGGGGAGGATTCGGAGAATTACTAATAAATGATCCTAATTTCATAGCATCAAATATTCCAAATTGGTTATCTATTTTTGGATTACAAGGTACCGGAGCATTTAAGCATTATGCAACTGGCTCAGGAACAACAAATAGTAGTGGTATTTATCAAGTCTCCGGTTTGGGGTTTAACCCCACGTTATGTTATTTTAGCAAAGGCGGATCGTGGTTCGCTGGAGGTATAACAGGAGCTAATTCAACGCAAGTTGGGGGCACAACCTTTTGTAGCTTTGAATTTTTAACAGGAGGTCTTTATTTCGGACCAACAGCAAGTAGTACCGCAATCACATGGTATGCTTTCGGATAAAGGGGGTTTATATATGCAAATTGGTAGACGCATTTATTATGAGATTGCAACAGGCAATGTCATAGTAGACACAGGAGAACGACAAGGGGATGTTGTTGAAACTACTGAAGATCAGGATTTTCAAATGTATGCACAATTACAGAAATATCAACAAAGTTCTGTAGGAGTTATACAGTGTGATTATGGATATCAATTAAGTAACTTTCAATCTTATCCTTTTCATGTCGATGTAACGAAAAACCCTATTGACCAAACAGCAATTGTTTGGGACACGTCTAACCCATTAGGAGCAACACTGGCGCAAGTTCAGCAAGCTAAAATTGATCAAATCAACGACCTTTACAACCAGAAGCTTACAGCCGGTTTCCCATCCTCGGCAACAGGAACAGCTTATACCTTCGGCTATGGCGCAACGGACCAGATGAAATTTATGCAATTAGCGATTATGGTCCTGAATACCATAGCTGTATGGCCTGTAAGCGTTCCTGCAAAAGATGGTACCCTAGTTTCTCACACTCAAGACCAATATAATCAACTCGTTAAAGACATTGCCGCATTCGCCCAGCCCCTTAACGACAAACAACACTCTTATATTAACCAGGTCAACGCCTGCACCACAATAGATCAAGTCAACGCCATAACAGTCCAGTTCTAAACGCCGAGAATGGCGTTATCTTTATACATAAAGGAGGAAGGAATATGAAACCTGGAAATTTTATTCTAGTTCAAGGTTCAGGCCCGATATCCGATGGGATTGCCTTTTTTGAGCGCAGCGGATTTACACACGCTGCGCTCGTTTCGGGAGAAAGTACCATACTTGAAGCGACGCCTAACGGAATAGAAGAAAATCCCATAAGCTACGAACGTTACGCTGTTTTTGAATTCATTGACGCAACTGACGAACAGCTTAAGGGAATGGTCGATTTTGGCCGGAGTCGATTAGGTGAAGGTTATAGCTATCGGCAGGATGCAGGCTTTGCGGTCAACGGAATTTTAGAGGAAATGGGATTCGAGCGAATACCTGGGCTATTGGCAGAGAAAAAGAAAATCGTCTGCTCTGCATTCGTTGACCTTTGCGCCAGGAGCCAAAGACTTGTTGCTCGGCCGGATCGGAAGCCTGGTGATGTCACGCCTCCCGGACTGAGTTATTCATCGAAAGTAAGATTTACAGAAAATCACAACCTTTGGGAACTGTAGAGATGAGGTGCATTAATGAGCGGCGAACATGAAGATGTACTTATTGATATACGAGAGCGCTTAGTTAGGGTTGAGACTAAAATTGACACTCAAAATGACCTTAGGAAAAAAGTCGATGATACCGAAGCAAAAGCAATTGATACTGAAGCCCGTTCAAAATCAAACACGAAGCGCCTCGATAAGCTCGAAGCCAATAACACTTGGCTCTGGCGCACAGTCGTTGCCGCTATTATTAGTGCAGTTGTATTAATGTACTTCAAGAAATAAGAATGAGATATTGTTATTCGTTCTGCTATAATGAGGTGAGAAAGGATGATTAAGTAATGAATATAAGGAAAATCAATGATTTTCTCGCTGAAAAAGCAACACTAGTATTCGGTACGATGTGGATGTTTTACGCATTCTTTATCTATGGATTATTACCTCTTATTCCAACGTTAGCTCCTTACCAAAATCAAATTTTTTACTGGTCGGGTTGGGTGCAGCTTTGGGCGCTGCCTTTACTTATGGTCGGGCAGAATGTTCTTGGCAGGGCAGGAGAAAAAAGAGATCAAGAGACACATGATGCGGTTATGCAAGAATTATCATTTGTTAAAGAGGAGTTGGCACTAGCCAGAGATGAGCGTGAGGAACTTAAAATGCTCTTGGCGCATTTACATGTAAAAATACCTGACGTAATACGACAATGTGATCTATAAAGAGTCACCTGACGGGCGGCTCTTTTCTTTTACCCATTTAATATGAAAGGAGAAAGCAAATGTACGGAATTGATTGCTCTACAAAAATAACAGCCCCAAACGCGATAGTCCTTAAAACCGCTGGCGTACTTGCTGTAGGGCGTTATCTCGGTAGAGGTCTTTGGAATGGTTTAACTTTGGATGAAGTCTCAGCTATCCATGACGCGGGATTACTATTATGGCTTATCCTGGAGCTGTCACCCACGGAAGAAAGTTATTTTACTTTTGCCAAAGGTATTTCGGACGCTCAGTACGCATTAGCCGAAGCCCAAGCTTTAGGCGCTCCAAAAGGATGCGCTATTTATTTTGCTGTCGATTATGACGCACAGCCTGGAGATATGGCAGCCATCAAAGAGTATTTTCATGGTGTACAAACAGTGTTAACGGGCAAATTCTTGGTTGGTGCCTATGGCTCTTATGCTGTTATGAATGCGCTCAAGGGCGCAGATTATCCTCCGGACTGTTACTTCCAAACCTATGCCTGGAGCTATGGCAAGCAGGCACCTAATCACATCTACCAGTACAGTAACGAAGTTCATGTGGCAGGAGTTGCCGTTGACCAGGATTACGTCAACGATGATGCTGGGCTTTGGGCGGCTGATGGCCTATATCAAGTAGAAGTTGTAAAGGGGAGCGAAGAAGATATGTTAAATGTGGCAGTTTTACTGGACACTAAAGATGACTTTTGGGCGGGGGCTGATGTGGCCGCAAAGAATGGCAACTGTGCCTTGTTTGTTCGGGGAGCTAATAACTCTATCCCGGCGGATGCTATGAGCTCTAAGCAGCTGATTGTCGTTGGCGGATCAAAGACAGGACACCCAAATGAGGTTCTTCTCAGTGGCAACGACAAATACGACACAGCCGCCGCAGTGAAAAAATATCTCGGGTAATTGTAAGCTTCCGTCGGCCAAGAAAAGTTTACATTAAAAAGTAATTCTTCCTGTCCCGGTAGACAGGATATATAAACTGAGCAGGTCAGAAATGGCCTGCTTTCCTATTGCCAAAAATTTTGAGGAGGTAATACTCATGGATTTTCAATCAGTTATTTATAATCCGCAATTCTTGCAAATTTCTATCGTTGTAATAGTGGTGGTCTTCGGGCTGATCAGCTATGTTTTGCACAATAAAGGTAAAATGATTACTATTGTACAGGGGCTTATGCTCCAAGCGGAAAAAGCAGCCGATCAATTTGTTCTGACCAACGGACCAACGACATTTAACTTTGTCGTTTCTCAGGCTTATCCGTTACTGCCGGCCATTTTTAGGGTATTCTTAACGTTTGAGGCATTTAAAAAGTACGCTCAAAAATTATATGACTTAGGTGTATTTTATTTCAATAAAGGAATTGCTCAAAGCCCTCCGAACGTGCTAACGACTCAAGTGTCAGTACCAGAGCAGGCAGTTTCTCCTTCAGCTGACGCAAGCACAAATACACCGGCAGTGGATACGACTGCACAACCAGCTCCACAAGTTCAACCTGTTCAGCCAGATCAGCAAGCTCAAGCTCCTGTACAACAACCTGCATAATAAAAGCGACGGTGCCGGCCGTCGCTGAAGATGACGAAGCCCTGGTTTAATCGCCAGGGCTTTTTTGTTATTTAAGTTAATTGTCCATAGGGTCGCTTGCACCAAATGTCAATCCTGTTACGTCACTTTGGGAGATGTTATATTTCACATTATTACGAATTACCGATTTATTAATCCCTTTCAGTGAGTTTGTAGAGTCCATAATGCCCAAATCTTGAAGGATTGATCCGCGCTGATCGGGAGTAAGATCGGGATTTGTTGCTTGTATAAGTAGTCCCCATGAAATAATTACCCCGGCTGCTTTTGAAGTGTCTGCTAAATCTTTTCCAGCGGCCAAAATCATAACATCTCTTATCGTACCGTCACTTTTATTTACCGTGCCCATTATCCCGTGACTATCGTTAAACATATAGGTGAAAGTATCCTGGACAGAACCGCTCTCAATTTTTAGATTGTTAATTTTTAAAGGAAAACTATCCGCATTGACTAATGCTTGATTCCATCTATCTGTAAACTCTTCAGGGGTAATACCTAAACTACCCGGTGTTTTTTGCGGTGTAGGAGCTGGCGCGGGAGCGGATGACGCGGCTGAAGCAGAAGTTTGAGTTGATGCTTGATCAGGTGCAGTCTGTGTGGGAGGTTTTTTTGCTTGCTCAGAAGTAGAAACGGGGGCACTTGTCGATGTAGTAGATCCATTACTACCGAAAGTCCCTACAACTTTACCAATCAAGAAAAGATAAACAACGATCGCGACTGCCATTTTCCATTTCGTTTTAGATCTAAAGCCAAGAATTTTTCCCCACCAAGGTCTAGGGAGAATGGTTATTTTCAGCTCCGTATTTGATTGTAACAGAGGTATTAAATCTTTACCTTTTTCCATTATATTAAGGGTTGTAGTGTGATTTTCGCCCTTGAAGATTATTGCCGTCTTTGCAAAAAAGTTATCAATAGTTGCTTCAGTGAAGTTTCCCCAGATATGATTTTGAGTAAGAACAGGCTTTGCCTTCTCTAACTTATAAATATTTATTCCTTCTGAGTGAAATGCTCCATAAAGGACTCCTGGGGAGCCTTCCATTTTTGCAACAAACCAGGCTTCAATTCCTGAATCTTTGCAAAAATTTTTTATGAGTTCTTCTTTCGAGTTGCCCATCGTTTGTGTCACCCTTCTTTCTAAGTCAAAAATATTTTTCTTAAAATTCTATAATCGTTTTTACTTTCCTGCTTTCCGACATTCTTAATGGTTCTGCGACAAATATGTAAGAAATAGTAAGACCCCGGCAGGAGTGCTGGAGTCAAAGTTTTGTCAGAACTGTTAGACAAAATAAAATAGACCCTAGCTTGGTCGCCATGGTCTATCATTATGAAAGTAATCAGGCCAAAGGTAATCTACTTTTTCACCCAGGGCAAGAGCTATATCTTGGGCGGTTGATAAGTAACAATCTTTTCCATTTAGTATCTGAGATAAATGAGATTTAGAATAGCCGGTTATTCCCTCTAAGTCTTTTAATCGCATACCCTTTTTAACCATAATGTCATAAGCCTTGCAATGCTTGTGTTGCTTCAAAATTATCACCGAAAGCTTATGTTCAACATAAATGACCGGCTTCCTTCGAAAAATGTGGCTTTCAGATAAGTTTATACTTAAGTTAAAAAATTGTGTCGACTTTATAGAAAATTTATCGTAAACTATGTAGTTATTAGAGGAGTAATTATTACATATTTCGACACAGAATTAGGTTTAAGCTTATAGGTAGCATCAAGGGAATGACATGGGTGATCGGGGAAAGAATAGCGCAGATCAGAAAGGAGAAGGGCTGGACGCAAAAGGATCTAGCTCAAGCCACGAGGCTAAGCAGGGGATATACTGCAGCTATTGAGGAGGGCAATCAACAACCAAAGATCAAAACATTAGCTTTGATTGCCAGTGCACTAGGGGTAACAATAGAAGAGTTATTGAGGTGAGTAAAAAAGGAAAGAGGTAACGAGAGATGAATGGATTAGAAAACGATGATTATATCAGTGAATTTATTACGGAAATGACAAAAGAAGTTAGGAAAGAATATCCCCAGGCAAATTGCACTGATGCGCTATTAAAAAAATAAGCCTAAAATCAATTGACATGGGATGGAAATGTTGCGCAGAAGCAATTATGGATTTGATTTCAAGAAGTATTTCTTAGCGAACTATTCTCCTATTAAAAAAGGAATTTGCTTTGATATTTTTTATTATAGGCGGGGATGAAGTGGAGGTTGATATAGTTTATAATGTAGCTTAAGATTTAGATTCCTGCTTTTCGACTATTCTTTTTTGCTTTGTAAAAAAGAATACAGTGTCATCATATACGCGATGAAGAAACCGCTCGTATAGCGATTACGGCTTCCCTTACGGGCCACTTAGTGTTAACTACACTGCATACGAATACGGCGGCCGAGGCTTTAGAACGCCTTTTGGACATGGGGATTGAGCCTTATCTTTTAGCGTCTGCTGTAAGAGGAATCTTATCTCAACGCTTGGTGAGGCGCTTATGTAACTCTTGCAAAAAGGTCTATGACATTTCTGAGACTGAAAAAAGAGTCCTCCGTTTACCGACGTCAATTAATCAATTATATCGCTCTCAAGGCTGTGCCCAATGCTTTGACATAGGGTTTAAGGGAAGGATCGGAATTCATGAGTTCTTGCTCTATAATCAGGAAATTAAGGAATTAGTACTTACGCGGCACAATTCCAGAGATATTGAACGACAAGCAATACTTTCAGGGATGTTAACGATTTATGAAGATGGTCTTTTGAAAGTCACCCAAGGTTTAACCACTATCGAAGAGGTGCTTTTTACAACGTCTGAGATAGAACGCTAAGAGGAGGGAACAAGATGCTTTCGATGGAAGAATTATTTCTCAATGCTGCAGAAAAGAAAGCTTCGGACATCCATTTAACAATCGAGAGTCCTCCTGTCCTCAGAGTGGATGGTTCATTAGTACCTTTGCTTATGGACAAGCTGTCTCAGTTCGATTTGGAAACTTTTGCCCTCTCTCTGATGAATGAGATTCAGAAAAAACGATTTACTGAATTCGGAGAATTGGATTTATCCTACAGTTTATCGCATGTTGGGCGATATCGAGTCAACATCTTTCGCCAAAGAGGATCTATGGGGGTCGTTATTCGCTTAATCCCCCACGATATTCCTACTCCGGAAAGCCTTGGCCTCCCGGCCGTAAGTCTTGCTTTAGCTAGGCTGACCAAAGGTCTGGTGCTTGTGACAGGTCCTACCGGGAGTGGAAAATCCACAACCCTTGCTTCATTGATTGATTATATTAACCGGACGAGAGCTTGTCACATTATGACTATTGAAGATCCGATTGAGTATCTGCATAAACACCAATTAAGTTTAGTGAATCAGCGTGAGATTGGCTGCGATACAAATTCTTTTGCTAATGCTCTGCGGTCAGTTCTGCGACAAGATCCCGATGTGATTTTAGTGGGTGAAATGAGAGATCTTGAAACAATCGCCACGGCTGTGACAGCAGCCGAAACAGGACATTTAGTTTTTAGCACATTGCATACCAATGATGCTACACAATCGGTAGATCGGATGATTGATGTCTTCCCCTCCTATCAACAGCAACAGATCCGAGTGCAGTTAGCGGCCGTATTACAGGGAATCCTGTCTCAACAGTTATTTCCAAGGGCAGATCATCAAGGGAGAATTGCAGCAATTGAGGTTATGCTCGCGACTCCTGCTGTTCGAAGTCTAATTCGGGAGGGGAAAACTCATCAACTACCTACAGTAATTCAAGTAAATAGCAAATTGGGTATGCAAACAATGGATAAAGCCATTCTTGACCTCGTTCAAAAAGGATGGGTAAGCTATGAAGTCGCTCAGGAAAAACTGCAAACAACAACTGACAATCTCCGCAGATGAGTAAACGCTGGTTTAAATGGAAAGCGGCGGATGCTCAAGGAACTTTGCAAAGCGGACGCTGCTTGGGAAACGACTCTTTGGAGGTTCAAACACTGCTGAAAAAAGAGGGATATTTACCGGTCAAGATTAAGAAACAATGGAATTGGTCCGCAGAGTTCCTCGTTCGTCCAAACGCTCAATGGGGTCATTTTGCAAACCGCTTGAGTTCATTATTAGAGGCCGGAATTCCTCTGCTTCAAGCTTTGGAGATCATGACCCAGTCTCGAGGGAATTTAACCTTTGAACAAAGTCAATGGTCAAGTGTCAAAAATTCTATATCTGCGGGATGTGATTTGTGGGAAGCACTTCTCCAACTTAAATCGCCTCCGAACGCTTATGTATTGTCGATGATCAAAGCGGGAGAGTATTCAGGAAACTTAGCGAAGGTTTTGAGTGAAGTGGCCGCAGAATTAGAGCAAGAAGGTAACTTCCGACAGAAAATGAAGGCTGCCTTAGCTTATCCAATCCTTTTACTGCTGGCTGTTTTTGTTGTTCTTTGTAGTCTATCTATAGGTGTGCTTCCCATGTATGAGAGGCTCTTTGAAAGCATGAACATTGAATTGCCCAAATTGACTCAAGTCATTTTTGCTGTCGGGCGAAAATTCCCTCTGACGTTACAAATACTAGGAGGACTAGCAGCGGCGATGGTGCTAATCTGCGTAATTTGGAAACCGAAGGATTGGCAGAGCTACCTCAACAACAAGATTAGACACTTGCCTTATCTTGGCAGGATTTATCGTCTCAGGGATTTGATTCAATTTACCAGTATCTTGGGTTACCTCTTAATGACGGGAATTCCCTTGCTAGAAGGGCTGCGTCTAACGGCTGGAACGCTGCAAACTATGGAAATGTTGGCCTTGACAGAGCGGCTTATTCAGAGTGTTAAACAAGGAAATCCCATGGCTGATTTGTTGTTTGAAAGCGAAATTTTTCCTAAAGAAGGGGCAGAGATGATCGCTGTCGCCGAAGAAAGCGGGAACTTAGATAAAATGTTCTTGCAAATTGCGTTCTCGCTTCACAAGGACTTGGAATTTAAACTCGATCAATTTACGCGTATGCTTGGACCGGCCTTAATTCTTATTATGGCTGGGCTGGTTGGTTTAGTAGCCGGAGGAGTAATGATTCCTATTTTTGATCTTAGTTCTCAGCTGAAGTAAGGCTTTCAGATGGGAACTAAGGAAGGGAAGCTTCAAGATGAGAAAGGAAATATCCGAGTAGGAGGATGAAACAATGAAACCGATGAAACCGATGAATGATTTTCAGCGGGAGAATGGATTTACACTCATCGAAGTTATGGCAGTCATCATAATAATGGGTATTATAGCTGCTGTGATCATTCCCAAAATGACGTCAAGTACGGCTTTGGCACGAAAAAAGGCCGACGTGGCGACTGCGCATCAGGTTAAAGCGGCTCTCGACCGTTTTCAAGTTGAAAATGGAGTGTATCCGAAACCTGGAGAACTAACGGCGGATACTAATGGCGAAGTGACATGCAGTGAGCTGATTCCCAAATATATCGGAAAATTGGATAAAACAACAACTCAACAAACAGTGGCAGATGGCAACAAAGGTTTTGGTGTAGCCCAATTGACAGCGGATGATTCCGATAAAAGCCATTATTCGATTCCAGAACCGGGAGATAAAGGTGACATTAAAACAATCATGATCTATTTGTCCTCTGACGGTCTGGCGGCAGAAGTTCGGGCCTATGATGACGATTTAAAGACTGTTCTTTGGACATCATCAAATTAACTATCTAAATTATTAACTCAAGTCGGTAAACTCGGAAAAGAGGAGACTTTTTTGTTAGGTATTAATTTGATGATAGGTGTTTTAGGCGTTATTATCGGCAGCTTCTTAAATGTTGTCATCTATCGTGTACCGAAAGAGGAATCCATCGTTTCACCGGGCTCGCATTGTCCTAAATGCGGGCAGGCTCTTCGCGCTTGGGAACTTATTCCCATTATTAGCTATTTAATTCAAAGAGGCCGATGCCGAAGCTGCCGGGCTAAGGTTTCTTGGCGCTATCCCATGGTCGAACTTCTTACGGGTTGTTTTTTTTACTTAGCGGGTACATTAGGTTTCTTAATGGGGCTTCACCCGGCCCGAGTTTTGTTAAATCTGGTCTTTATATCTTTTTTGATTGCTTTATCGTTTATCGATTTAGACACATACCGTTTACCGGATGTCTTGACGATTCCCCTATGGGGTCTGGGTTTGTTGGGGGCTTTTTTAATACCGGGGAGTCCGTCAGGATGGGAGAGTATTTTAAGTTCCCTGGGGGCTGGAGGCTTTTTTGGGCTGATAGCCAAATTCTATCCACAAGGTCTGGGCCTGGGAGATGTCAAATTGGTTGCTGCTTTAGGGGCCTTTTTGGGTTTTCATGGGATCTTTTTGGCAGTCTTTTCCGGAAGCCTTCTGGGAGCAATTGTTGGTTTAGTGTTTCTTGGGACGGGTCAGAAGGGCTTTCGCCAACAAATTCCTTTTGGCCCTTATCTTTCTTTAGGTGCTGTCCTGGCTTTATTGTGGGGAACGAGGATCTTTGATTGGTATTGGGCATGGGTTAAATAGCCCAGGAGGTGACGGATGCGCAAGAAACTAGTCGTATTTGAAATAACCGACAGTGAACTACGGGTCTTTAAAGCTTCTCTTCCCCTGATTTCGAAACTCAAACAAAGTCATAGCTCTGCGGCGGTCAAGTTTGACCGAATTCAAATTACGGGCGTAATTGAACAGGGGATTGTCCGTGATAAGGACGCCCTGCTTGACTGTTTAATGGATTATCAAAGGGAGAGCCCATGTGACGGACACTTGGCCTTTTTAGCAATGCCCATGCAAACAGGATTTGTTCGTTCCTATAAACTTCCCTGGCTTGCGAGATCTTATAGAGATTCCGCCATTGCTCTTTTAGTGGCTGAAGAAGTACCGAGCAGTGCAGATCTCCTTTACGATTACGTGATCCTTGGGGAAGAAAAGCATAAGAGTCTCACCATTTTGCTGGGGGCTTCCCGCCGTGAAGTCTTAGAACAGTATGCAGCTATTTTTAAACAAGCTGGACTAAGGGTGAGTGGGATTAATTTCTCATGGGCTGTAATAGGTCAGGGGTTAGAACTAAATCCTGATGAGGATACCCTCTATGTTCGTGAAGAGACCGATGGATTTCACTTCGCACTTTTTCGAGGGTTGATCCCTGAAAGAGTACGAACTCTGTTCGTCCAAGAAACAAACGTGGCTCTTGGTGACGCTGAGATTTGCAGTCAAGATATTAGGGGATATTCTAAGGAATGGGAAAATGAAATTCAGAGCTTTCTCTTGTATCTTAAGGCGCAAAATCCAGATTTGAGTCTAAAATGTCTTCTTTGGAGCGGCGGTTTATCTCTTGAATCCTTGGTCAAGCGTGTAACACTACCTGATCACATCACGGTTGCTCAAGCTGAATTCAAGTCAGTTCCTGACACCTGGTTATGGGTTCTTGGAGAAAATAGAGGTTTGGCAGAGGCTGCTATGGCCTATGGACTGGTCCTTCTGAAAAAGTCTGCGTCCCTTAATCTTTGGAGACAACCCAGCAAGGCAGGGAAGATGCGGAAAAGGTATCAAATAATAGGTGCTGCGTTACTTTCTTTCTTACTGCTTGGAAACGGCAGCTGGGTGTTCCTGAGGCAAGAGACATCAGCTCTGAAGAATGAGGTTCAGCAGCTTTTACATCAAGGTGCTGAACTTGAAACCCAATTAAGACAACAAAAGGACTTGACGAGATCTTGGAAAATGACACAAGCCCGTTCTGAAAAAGTAGCCGACATTTTGTGGCAAGTGCAGAACTTACTGGACTCGCAGCTAACGATCAAGAAATTGGTTTATAGGCAAGGCACTCTTTCTCTAACCGGCAGCGCAGGAGACGTCAAATCGATTCAAGCCTTGATCCAGGGACTTCGCAAATTAGGTTGGTACCGGCCTGTCTTGACAGGCTATTCCTCGACGTCATCTGAGCAAATTGAATTTTCTATAAGCGCGAAACGAAAAGATGTCAACAATTGACCGCGTTCAATTTTGAAATGGAGGGATAGGCTTTGGCATTTTTTAAGAAGAATATCAGAGCTTGTCTAGTCGCATTTGCATTTTTAAATCTTTTGGAGTTTTGCATATTCTGGAATCCGGCCTATCGAAACCTTCGGAATCTGCAAAAGGAAATAAAATACTGGAAAACAATGTCGAAGACAAGCTTAGACATAGCTATTCCCAAGGTTCCTACAAGAGATCAATTTCTGGATATCGTGGAAGGATGCCGAGCTGATTTTCTTCAAGCCGGGGTTAAGGTAACTGATCTGAAAGTCGAAGGATTTGGAATGCAGGAAAACCGGGCGATTTCCCGAGGAGCAGCCATTGATTATGCTTTGCTGCGTTTGCATTTGCAGGGGAATTGGGAAACTATCATTTCACAGCTTGAAGGACTTGAAGATTCTCATGAAGAGATTTATATTCAGGAAATTATGTTAGATCCCACGGGTGGAGAGGGCGTGCTGCGGATTTATTATTATTCGCCAAATGAGTAACGTATCTGCTGATTTTACGGAATAATCTGGAACAATACTTCCCTTCTCCAGCATATGTTAGCGAGAGGAGGGATTTCTGTGGTCAAAGATTACGTCCTTCAGCCTGGAGATAATTTTCATCGTCTGGCACAGCGCCTGGGATGCGCCTGCGACGATTTTATGCGGGTAAATCCAAATCTGGACCCTTGGAAACTTCAAATTGGACAAAAAATTGTTCTTCCCGAATTGAAAGCTAATTTGAAAGGAAAAGAACAATTTGCGGATATAGGGATTGATCGTGGTCAAGAATTTGCAGGGGATTATCTTGATGATGTAGAAATGGAAGTTGAAGGAGTCCAATTCCGTCTCAAACGAATTGGCGAGCCTAAAATTCCCCATGAAATTCACTTTATTCTTCCCCGAACTGAGATTCGTAAAGTTCAGCCCGCCGGCGAAGGCGGGCCCACTGAGGTGCAGATTATGATCAGTAACTTGGATATTGTCCTTTCTCCGCGTCTCGTCAGCGGCGACAGCGCCGAACAGATTAAAGCTACGCCTCAAACCACGGTTCAGATGAAAGAACAGCAAAGTCCTCAACCCTTTCAATCGTCTCCTTAGATGCAGGAGCGGCTTGGAACACTATCAAATAGATAACTATTAAACAACTATTAAATAAAAAAACAAATGCGTAAAATGGTAAATTTTGCCTCCGTATAGCGGAGGTTTTTGTTTGGAATAGTAACTTGTAGTGTTCCCATACTTGCTTTGGGGGAGAGTCCATCCTTCAGCGCGATCGCATTTGTTTTTCGTCATCGAAGCCTCGGTGTTCAGCTTTAGCTGAACGAGTTCATTTAAATACTTTGCTACGGTGCTAAATTATGATAATATTTTCAGTGAGGAATAAGGAAGTGATGAATTGGCAAGTATTTATGTGTTTCATGGTCCTAATTTAAACTTATTAGGGACACGTGAGCCGCAGCATTACGGCATGCGTACTTTAGCAGAGATAAATCAAGAGGTGCAAGGGCTTGCTGAACAAGCAGGACTTAATGTCGAATGCCGGCAGACGAATCATGAGGGAGATTTGCTTGATTGGATACAAGCGTTAATGACTGAGGATTTTCTGATTCTTAATCCTGGGGCATGGACTCATACAAGTTACGCCATTCGCGATGCCATAAGCGGTGTTAAGGTACCCACTGTAGAGGTTCATCTTTCCAATATTCATGCTCGGGAATCCTTTCGGGAAACGTCTCTGATCGCACCGGTTTGTCTTGGCCAAATATCAGGATTGGGTTCTGAGGGTTACAATTTGGCAATGCGCTTTGCCATTGATTATCAAATTAGACGGACAAAAGAGTGAACTCGTTCAGCTGAAGCCGAACATCGGGTTTTCGGTGACGAAAGTTTCCTGTGGACACTTTCGCCGAAAGCGCCTAGCCCATAACAAATGCGATCGCGCTGAAGGGTGGACTCTGCCCCCACCGAAGCAAGGTATGGGAACCACTCCCACTTATAGAAGTGGGAGTCTAACGATTGAACAGAGGGGGTTGAATCATTGACACGATTAGAACGGATGCGCCAGCGAATGCAGGAAGAAACCATTGATACCTATGTGGTTCTTCGTCCTGAGAACGGAAGGTATTTAAGCGGCTTTACCGGGGGCGAAGCGACACTGGTCATTACCTTGGAAAGGTCCTTTTTGTTGACAGATTTTCGATACATAGAACAGGCTAAAGAACAATCACCTGATTTCGAAATTGTTAAAACGGGACATGATCATTTTTTAGCCATGGGTGATATGGGCCTTCAATCGAAACGAGTGGGTTTTGAGGGAGACTTTATTACTTATGCGGATTACGAAAAGCTGAGGCAGTCTTTTGTCCAAAGTGAGCTGCTCTCTCTGCCGAGTCTTGTCAATAATCTTCGTTCAGTTAAAGATGAACAGGAGATACCTTTAATCCGGCAAGCTGTTCAAATTGCCGATAAGGCTTTTGCTGAAGTCTTAAAAGCCATTGAAGCTGGGCAGACAGAAGAGGAAATTGGACTGAATTTGGAGTTTTCCATGCGCCATCTAGGAGCCAGCGGAGGTTCTTTTGAATTTATCGTGGCTTCAGGACTTCGAGGTGCTATGCCTCACGGCACGGCTAGTTCGAAGAAGGTAGAAAAGGGAGAGTTTCTCACCATGGACTTCGGCGCAATTTATCAAGGATATTGTTCTGATATAACGAGAACAGTTTTCTTAGGAGAACCCGCTGAGAAACATCGAGAACTATATGCACTTGTTTTGGCGGCTCAACGGGCCGGTATCGCTGCCGTGGCACCGGGACGAACTGGCAGAGAGATAGATGCTGCGGCTCGTAATATTATTGAAGATGCTGGCTTTGGTGAATACTTTGGACATGGCTTAGGACATTCTGTTGGTTTGGCGATTCATGAGGGTCCATACTTTAATCAGCGGGAAGAATGTGTTATCGAACCCGGAATGGTTCTTACGGTTGAACCTGGTATTTATATTCCTGATTGGGGCGGTATCCGCATTGAAGATATGGTTCTGGTGACAGAAGATGGCTGTGAAGTCTTGACCCAGGCCCCTAAAGAATTAATTCTCTTAACTTAAATTCGAGCCGATTTTTTTACTTCCTGACCTTTAAGTTATAAGAACTAGTTGCACTCGGGCTATCCGGAAGGTATACTTTCGTTGGTACAAAAGAATATATAGGAGGAACGATTAATTTATGATTTCTTCGAACGACTTTAAGACAGGCCTCACCATCGAAATTGATGGAGACGTTTTTTCGGTGGTTGAGTTCCAACATGTTAAGCCGGGTAAAGGGGCTGCCTTTGTTCGCACGAAACTAAAAAACGTTAAAACAGGCGGGGTTGTTGAACGTAAGTTTAATGCCGGCGAAAAAGTTAATACGGCTCATGTTGAACGGCACGAAATGCAGTATCTTTACAAAGATGGAGATCATTACGTGGTTATGGATAATGAGACTTATGAGCAAGTTTCTTTAACAGAAGGACAAATTGGTGACGGCGTGAAATGGCTCAAAGAAAATATGAACTTAGGGGTTCTTTTCTTTGATACGGAGGTTATTGGTGTTGATGTGCCGAACTCAGTGCAACTCCTTGTGACAGCTACGGAACCGGGAGTGAAAGGTGATACGGCTACCGGGGGAACGAAACCTGCGACCTTGGAAACTGGTGCCATTGTGCAAGTTCCTTTCTTTGTCAATGAAGGAGACGTGCTTATTATTGATACCAGAACAGGAAACTATGTTCAAAGGGCGTAATTAAGTATAATCAAACATGTAATCACCTTCTATGGGACAAACTAAGAGTACTTAGTTGTTCTATAGGAGGTGTTTTTGTTTGTCTTCCAAAACTTCAAAACTTAGTGTAATTCCTCTTGGAGGAACCGGAGAAATAGGGAAAAACATAATTGCCTTTGAATATGAAGATTCAATTATTGTCATTGACGGAGGCGTGAAGTTTCCCGATGAGGAGTTGTTGGGGATTGATCTTGTCATCCCTGACATCGCCTATTTAGAAAAAAACCGTGAACGGATTAAAGGACTCTTTATCACCCATGGCCATGAAGATCATATTGGGGGCCTGCCCTTTATTTTGCCACAATTAAATATACCGATTTACGGAACAAAGTTAACTATTGGCTTGGTGATGGCGAAGTTTCAAGAGCGCGCCCCTTATCCGGAATCGCTGGTTCACACTATTGAACCTGGTGAACTTATCCAGGCTGGGGCGTTTCAGGTGGAAGCCTTTCGAGTGACCCACAGTATTCCGGATGCTGTGGGGTATTCCTTGCTTACTCCTATCGGCAGAGTAGTCTATACTGGCGATTTTAAAGTCGACTATACACCCATTGATGGGCAGAATATGGAACTGGGGAAACTAGCCGGTTGGGGAGAAGAAGGAATTCTGGCTCTGATTTGTGATTCAACGAATGCCGAACGGCCAGGGGTTACTATGTCGGAAAGGGTTGTTGGAAAAACCTTGCGGGAATGGTTTGAACGGGCAGAAGGAAAAATTATTTTGGCTTCCTTTGCCTCCAACGTGCATCGGATTCAACAAGCCATCGATGCTGCCGATGATATCGGCCGTAAAGTTTGTGTTGTCGGCAGGAGCATGGAAAGTGTTGTTCGGACAGCCATTGAGATGGGATATCTAAAAATGCCTGCTCAGGAGATCTTAATAGAAAGTTCGGAGGTAGATAAAATTCCTCGCTCAGGCTTACTGGTGCTTACTACCGGGAGTCAGGGAGAACCTCTGGCAGCTTTGACCAGAATGGCGACGGGGAGTCATCGTCAAATTAAAGTCGAGACCGGTGATATGGTGATTATCGCGGCAACGCCGATACCCGGAAATGAGAAACTCGTTGGCAAGACAATCAATCATCTCTATCAAATTGGGGCCGAAGTTGTTACCAAAGAGATGGGCCAGGTCCATGTATCTGGGCATGCCAATCAAGAGGAGCTCAAGCTAGTTATTCGGCTTGCCCGACCTCGTTTTTTGATACCTCATCATGGAGAAGTCCGGCATCAAGTAGCCCTGCGCAGAATAGGGCATATGCTGGGTTATGAGGATAAGGATATTGCCTTAACTCAACTTGGATCAAGAGTTGAGCTTTCGGCAGATCGGATGGAATTTGGAGCAAGTGTAGAAGCCGGGAGCGTAAATATCGATGGCTTGGGCGTGGGAGACGTGGGGCAGATTGTGCTTCGTGATCGTCAACAACTTGCTCAAGATGGTGTCGTTATTGTCGTGGCAGCTATTTCCAAAGCAAAACCCTGCACGCTCATATCCGGACCGGACATTATTTCCCGAGGGTTTACTTTTATGAAAGATGCAGCCGAATTGATTGAGGGAGCTCAAAAAGTAGGTAATAGTGCATTAACGGTTCAGCTGGAAAAGGATCAAATAGAGTGGGTGACGTTAAAAGGCGCTCTTCGAGATAGTCTCGGAAATTATTTTTGGGAGAAGACTCACCGCCGCCCAATGATTTTGCCAGTATTGGTTTCAATTTAAGAGCGCTTCGAGTTTTACTCACTTTGGAGCACAAAAACGGGGGTGTTGTAAAACGAACTACTTAAGTTCGTTTTACAACACCTCCGTTTTTATAAAGATAAATACTTTTTCCCTTTTGAACATGTCTAAAATTGCCTGAGAGGACATACCTTCAATTAAGGGGGGCAAAGGCGTGTCGCTGCATTATCAGTTATCTGTCATCCAAGCAAAAAACGTATCGCCTTCACGGTCTGAGCAAAAGTCAACGGGTTGGGGAGATATGGCGAGATGGTTTGGTGAAACAGTTTGCTCGATTTTTCATAAAATTCAAGGTTTTGAGTTCCTGGAGGCTGAAGAAATACGATTACGAGTTGGTCAACCCTTAATGCTCAGAACGTCGGATAAAGACCTGTTTCTTAACTGCGAAGGACAAACTACATCGCCGGACAAAGCCTATTGTATTACCATGGCCGATTTGACAGCGGCTTTGGAGAAGATGACTCAAAGTTCCGTTTATGCAGTAGAAGAAGATTTGCGGCAGGGCTTTTTAACCCTGCCGGGAGGAAATCGGGTTGGAGTCACGGGAGAGGCGGTCCTGCAAAAAGGTAAACTACTCAAGCTAAAGCATATTTCCTCTTTGAATATTCGCCTTGCCCGTGATATTCAAGGACAAGGGCTGAGGATTTTGCCCAAACTATGCCGTAAGGACGGCTTCATCTATCATACCTTGGTAATTTCTCCGCCGCGGGCCGGAAAAACAACTCTTCTGCGTGACCTTATTCGGTTAATAAGCAATGGGGTCCCCCACCTGGGACTTGAGGGGAAGAACGTGGGAGTTATCGATGAACGGGGGGAGCTTGCCGGAATGAATCAGGGGGCAGCCTCATACAATCTTGGTTATCGTACGGACGTACTCGACGGCTGCCCCAAGGCATACGGTTTATCAATGTTGATTCGTTCTATGGCTCCCCAAGTTGTCGTTATGGATGAGTTGGGGCATCTTGATGAGGTTGAAGCCTTAAAAGATGCCTTGCGTACAGGGGTGCGAATTTTATGTACGGCTCATGCGAGTTCTCTTGAAGAAGCTAAAACAAGACCAACCTTAGCTCAATTACTTGAGGAAGGAGTGTTTGAACGATTGGTTGTGCTGAATAGACAAACCGGACCGGGTACTATTGCAGGAGTTTATGACCTTAAAACGGGGAGGAGCCTTTAATGATCGTGTTCGGATGTATTGTCCTTATTGCCGGCTGTGGATCTATGGGACTCTGGCTTGCTCAGCGAGTTCGACGCAGACCGGAAGAACTTAGAGGATTTTTAGTCGCTCTTACTCTTTTGGAGACAGAAATTGTTTGGGGGTCAACCCCTTTACCTGAGGCATTTTGTGTCTTAAAGGAACGAACGAGTCCGCCATGGCAAGATTTTTTCTCTGCCCTTCAGCTGCGTTTAGAGAGGGGAGAATCGGCAGGAAAAGCCTGGAATGAAGAGATATCTCTGCAAAGATCCCGGTTTTGTTTAAAAGAAGAAGATTGGCGGGTGATTCGAGATATTGGCAGAGGATTAGGACGATCTGACAGTCAAGAACAGCAGAAGCAATTGCAGCTTGTCTTGCGCCAGCTTTCAATGCTGAAAGATCAAGTAGGATTATGGTCAGAAAAGCAAGCCAAAATGTGGTCCTATTTAGGGTTCCTTTGCGGAGTTGCAGGAGTGCTCATTTTAATATAACCAAGAGAGGAGTCGAAAGAATGAGCTTCAATTTAATTATTACAGTAGCTGGGATTGGGATTTTAGTTGGGGTTTTGGCTTCCGTTTTAAATCAATCCGGAAGAGGGGAAATGGCTCAAGGTGTAACCATTATCGGCGTGATTGTGGTTCTCTATATAGTGGTACAATCCATCGCAGAATTATTTACCTTAGTAAAAAGCGTTTTTAACCTATATTAGGGGGACAAGATGTGGAAATATGGCAAATCGTCGGACTAGCCCTTATTGTCACCATCATAAGTGTTGTTTTAAAACAGTTCCGTCCTGAAATAGCGTTACAACTTTCTATTCTCGCCGGTGCCACTATATTTATCCTGATTTTGAGCAAAATCAAAGTCATTATTGACCTGCTGCAAACGTTGGCGGATCAAGCCAATATAAGTTCTTATTATTTAATGATTGTCTTAAAAATTGTGGGTGTGGCCTATTTGGCCGAGTTTGGAGCCCAAATTTGTCGAGATGCAGGCGAAGGAGCCTTGGCGACAAAAATTGAGATTGCTGCCAAAGTTGGGGTTATAGTTTTAGCGTTGCCAATTATTGTTGCCATAACAGAATCCTTAGTGAGACTTGTTCCGTGAGGTGGTGATGCATTTGAGGGTAGCTATAATTAAAGTGATTCTTTTCCTTATTGTCTTATTGAGTGGGACAACTCCTAGCGTGTTTGCCGCTGAAATCCCCTCACAGCAGCTGCCTAAGGTGGAACTTTCCCGACAGATTGATTTAAGTCAACTGCGGGGCTTTCTGGACCAACTGGATCGGGATGCCCAAAGTGGAACCGGTTTTTCCTTAAGTCAAATGTTTGAGGATTTAAAGAGCGGAACATTAAACTTATCACCTGAGAAATTTGGTCAGTTACTGCTTGGAATTTTAGCTCGCCAAATATCTGCTAATGTTCCTTTAATTGGAAAACTGCTCGTGCTCGCAGCCTTAGGAGGAATTTTAAATCAACTCCAAACTGCCTTCAGCGGAAATGTTGGCAAAACAGCTCAAGTTATGACATATCTTGTTCTTCTGAGTATAGCGCTTACCTCTTTTCGTGAGGCCTTGACTATTGCATCGGGTGTTATTGATCAAATGGTAGGGTTAATGCAAACCTTGTTTCCGGTGATGATGACGTTATTAATTACTATGGGAAATCTCACCAGTGCAGCGCTCTTTAAACCGCTTATCTTGGGGAGTTTGACTGTCTTAGCAACAATTATTAAAACGGTTATTTTACCGCTCTTTTTTCTGGCTGCCGTATTAAAGCTTTTTAATCAAATCTCTAAGGAGTTCAAACTCAGTAAGCTGGCAGGACTCTTTGAATTTGTAGGAAAAATTTCCTTAGGTGTGATCCTGACAATATTTATCGGCATTATGACTGTTCAGGGAGTCACGGGAGGAGTAGCCGACAGTGTCGCATTTAGAACAGCCAAATATTCGGCTGATCTTGTTCCGGTGGTAGGGAAGTTTTTTAAGGATGCCGTAGAATTAGTCATAACTTCAGGGCTGTTGTTAAAAAATGCAGTGGGAATTGTTGCCTTGCTGGCAATTATCGTAATTTGCCTAGGTCCCCTGCTTCGGCTTTTAACCATGATCCTTGTGTTTCGAATTTCTGCTGCTTTAATAGAACCGCTTGGGGAAAAGGCCTTGGCAGACAGTCTTCAGGATATGTCTAAAAGTTTAATCTTTGTTTTGGTAACTGTTGCTTCGGTGGGAATTATGTTTTTTATGACAATTGCGGTGGTAATCGGAACAGGAACATTATCTGTAATGTTGCATTGAGGAGGAGATAGGGTGCAGACGCTGCAAAACCTGGTGCGGAATTTAGCGTTGATCTTGCTTATGGCAACCTTTCTGGAAATGCTTTTACCGAATAAATCCATGCGGGGATTTGTGCAAATGGTTATGGGGTTGTTTGTAATTTCAGCAGTACTTTCTCCTATTACGACCTTTTTACATACCCCGCTGGCAATGGGAGTGCCTGCTTGGAGTGCTTCAGTACCCCAAGACCTGCCAACAATCGCCGAAGGACAGGAGATGAATGTCGGGCGGGATGCTGTGCAGGGACAATACCAGCAAATTCTCGAAAACCAGATAAAAGCATTGGCCCTTGGGACAAAAGACGTTAAATCTGCCGTCGTGGTTATAAAATTTGCAGAGGGTGGAGGGGGTATGACCGATCAGCCAAAGATTTCGAACATTAATGTAACGTTATCGTTAGATAAAGCTGGAATACAACCCGTTCAACCCATAGAAATAGGATCACAGCCTGATGTCAAATCGCAATCTTCTCGATGTGAAGAAGTACGAGATAAAATTTCGGCCTTAATGAGCTTGCCGAAAGACCTAATTCATGTTCGAGAAACTTAAAATGTTAGTTTGGAAGGAGGCAGCAATTTGTGAATCTGACAAAATATATTTCTTCGGAAAAAACTTTAGTGGGGTTAGTAGCACTCGTCGCTATAGGCATGTCCTTTATCTATTTGGGCAAAGGTCCGGAAAATCCTATGTCCAAAACGCAAGCCGTGCCTACAAGCTCGTCGATAGCAGCCTCAGGTTCGAAAATCACTGCTTTGGAAAAAGAATTAGAGAACAAACTTCAAGCGAATTTATCATTAATGGATGGTGTAGGTAAAGTTCAGGTATCCGTAAGTTTAGCAACGGGACTGAAGACCGAATATGCCCGCAATCAAAATGTCACGAAGAACACATCTAAAGAGACGGATAAAACAGGAGGAACTCGAGAAACTACACAGGTTACGGAGAACAATCAAGTAGTTATGCCCAATGGTTCCTCTCAGCCGGTTATGGTGATGGAAGACCGTCCTGAGGTAGCTGGAGTACTAGTAATTGCCGAGGGGGCTCGTGATCCTAAGGTAAGGGAAGCGATTCATACGTCAGTTCAAACTCTCTTGAGTATTCCCAGCGCTAAAATTACTGTGGTTCCAATGGGGGGAGAATAATGTGAAGAGTAAACTGCGCAAGCCTCTAATTATCATAAATAATTTTCTGCAATTATGGAGAGTATTGGGATTGGCTGTTTGTTTAATCATAATTTTTGGGGCGTTATGGGTTTGGATTAATAGCCCACGGCATGTGGCTGCAGCGAAGCCGACAACCAAATCTTCTTCATCGCTTGTTGATTCGTCAATTAAAATCCAATATGAGACCATTCAGCCGAATGGAACCGGAGAAAACTATTTTGTAAATTATCGTTTAAAGAGAGATCAGTTTCGGCAGGAAACGAAATCAATGATCTCAGAATTGCTGGATTCAACGGTGGAAAAAACTAAAATTCAAGCTCAGGAACAATGGCTGGCACTTAGTTCGAAGATTGAAAAAGAAGATGAAATCGAAAATCTCTTAAAGATCAAGGGATTTAAAGATCTGGTTACAGATGTCTGCCCAGATAATGTAACAGTGATTGTTTATTCTTCAGGTTTAACGCCTAACGAAATCAGTCTTATTCAAGAGGTTGTTGTGCGAGTTACAAAAGTAAGTTTGGATAAGATTATGATATCAACAAAACAGTGAGTGAATAAATCCCTCAATAAAAATTCAAACTCATGAGCAGGAAAATCAACATTGAGCACGAATCTACTATAGATTGGGCTGAAGTCTCGGGGCTAAAGTCCTGGTTAAAGGAGAGAAACTCCGAATGAAAAGAATCTTAATTGCGGATGATGCTAGCTTTATGCGCTTAATGATCGGCGAAATTCTAGCACGTAAAGGTCTTCCCGAAACTTTGGAAGCTGAAAACGGTTTGCAAGCTGTTGAGCTCTTTAGAACTTATAGACCCATTTTAACGATTTTGGATATCACTATGCCGGAACTTGACGGTCTGGCTGCACTTGAGGAAATATTAAAGATTGATCCCTCAGCCAAAGTAATCATTTGTAGTGCCGTAGCCAGTGAAGCTACGGTATCTGATGCTTTACAGCGGGGAGCGGCAGATTTTATTTCAAAACCTTTCCGCCCAGATGAACTGTTGCGAATTGTGAAGAAGTACCTTGAGTGAATTTGTTCAGCCAAAGCTGAACATCGGGACTTCACTGGCGAAAGTGTCCTCTGGACTCTACCCCCCACTGAAGCAAGGTATGGGAACCACTTCCCCTTGTAGAAGTGGGAGTTTTACGATTGAATGAAAAAGTTTAAGCATTAAAAAGCTGCCACTGGCGTGACAGCTTTTTAATGCTGGATCATGCTGATATATAGCAACTGAATTTTTCCGTAGGGAAGTAAAATACAATATACTTTACATTCTTGCGTTGAAAATAGCAACGCTGCCCCATATAATAAGAGATATGTTTTACTTAGGTAAAGTATCGTCTTAAATAAGATAAAAAAAACAACTTAAGAGAGGGGCAACGGCAGTGAAACCGATTAAAATTACAGATACGACACTAAGGGACGCTCATCAAAGCCTTTGGGCTACTCGTATGCGTACAGAGGATATGCTGCCGATTTTAGAAGAGCTGGACGAGGCAGGGTATTTTTCTCTGGAAGTATGGGGAGGAGCCACCTTTGATGTTTGTCTGCGATTTTTAGGTGAAGATCCCTGGGAACGCCTGCGGGAGATTAAACGTCGGGTTCGTAAGACTCCTTTACAAATGCTGCTTAGGGGGCAGTCCCTAGTAGGTTATCAGCACTATCCCGATGATGTGGTACGAGAGTTTGTCTCTCTCAGCGTAAAAAACGGCATTGATATTATTCGGATTTTTGATGCACTCAATGATGTGAGAAATATGGTTGTTCCCATGGAAGCGGCTAAAAAGGCAGGAGCTCATGTTCAAGCATCTGTTGTTTATACCATGAGTCCTGTACACACCATTGATCATTATCTGGAAACTGCCACAGCCCTTGCGGAACTGGGCGCAGATTCCATTTGTATAAAGGATATGGCTGGACTTCTGACACCCTTTAAAGCTTACGAGTTAGTTTCCCTCCTGAAAAAGAAACTGGGAATTATGGTTCATCTGCACAGTCATTATATTGGCGGAATGGCTGTTGGAGCATATTTAAAGGCCGCAGAAGCCGGTGTTGATGTTATCGATACGGCGAGTGTTCCTTTAGCGTTTGGAGCAAGCCAGCCGCCAGTGGAAACAGTAGTTCGAGCTTTTCAAGATTCCGACTACGACAGCGGTTTGAATCTTAGACATTTGTTCCATATTTCGAAGTACTTTGAAGCTTTGCGCAAAAGCCGCGGTTTTGAACGTGGGATCACACGAATTACAGATATGAGGGTTTTCGAACATCAAGTTCCTGGAGGAATGATTTCGAATTTAGTCTCTCAATTGGAAGAGCAAAGGGCTCTTGACCGTATTCATGACGTGTTGGAGGAAATTCCTAAGGTTCGGGCAGAGTTGGGCTATCCGCCTCTGGTCACTCCTACAAGTCAAATTGTTGGAACTCAGGCTGTATTAAATGTTCTAAGCGGGGCAAGATATAAATTAGTGCCTGGTGAAGTAAAGGCTTATGTTCGCGGTTTGTATGGCCGTCCGCCGGCTCCAATGAATCTTGATATACAAAGAAAAATCATTGGTGACGAGGAGCCTATGACTATACGTCCGGCAGATAGTTTAGAACCGGGGATGGAGAAAGCCGAACGGGATAGTTTAGGGTTAGCTAATTCCCCCGAGGATGTTATGAATTTTGCTATGTTTCCTCAAATTGCTAAGAAGTTTTTTGAAGATAGAAAAAAGGGCATTCTTCCTAACAGGGAAATTCAAACTGGCACCAATGTGCCTAAGGATACAAAGGCTGCGAGTGAAATGTGGAAGATGGGATTATCTAAGGAGGATTTAAAAATGAACTTGAAGGAAATTAAAGAATTAATTAAGATAATCGACGATACGGAGATAAGTGAGTTAAATCTGGAAAGTGATGGGGTGAAAATAGCTATTCGCAAGGGGACAAACTCGCAATCTTGTGTCCCGGTTGCCGCACCTGTCCGGCAGGAAGTTAAAACAAGTGTTGCGGTGACCCCCAATGTCCAGGCTGAGGTAAGCAGCGAAGAACCTCTTGTTTCTTCAGATATAGCGAAGCGGGAAAATATCGAAACCATAACTGCTCCCATGGTAGGAACCTTTTATCATGCTTCAGCGCCGGATGCGGATCCTTTTGTTGAAGTAGGACAGCAAATCAGCATCGGGCAGCCTGTTTGTATTATTGAAGCTATGAAATTGATGAATGAAATCGAATCGGATGTAGAAGGAAAGTTAATTGAAATTCTTGTCGAGAACGGGCAACCGGTAGAATATGGTCAGCCGCTGTTTATCATCGAAAAATAAGGAGTAGAGGCATGTTTAAAAAAATCCTGGTTGCAAATCGAGGAGAAATTGCCCTTCGTGTCATTAGGGCCTGTCATGAATTGGATATTGAAACTGTCGCCGTGTTTTCTGAAGGAGATCGAGAAGCTTTACACGTGAAGGCCGCAGATGAGGCGGTGTGTGTTGGACCGGTTGCAAGCTCTAAAAGCTATTTGAATATTCCTAATATCATTAGTGCGGCCGAATTAACAGGTGTTGATGCGATTCATCCCGGTTATGGATTTTTATCTGAAAACGCTCGTTTTGCTGAGATTTGTGAGTCTTGCGGAATAACCTTTATTGGACCATCCTCGCAAGCCATAGAGATGATGGGCGATAAGGCCATAGCCCGAAAAACGATGATTGATTCAGGAGTACCGGTTGTTCCGGGATCAAAGGACATTATTAAAGACCTGCACACGGCCGAAACAGTTGCTGAAAGTATCGGTTATCCAGTTTTAATAAAAGCCTCAGCAGGAGGCGGGGGTAAAGGAATGCGAGTTGCTCAGAATGTTAAGGAGCTGAGTAAAGCAATTCAAGCTGCTCAAACAGAGGCTCAGGCGGCTTTTGGCAACTCCGATGTTTATCTGGAAAAATATGTCGAAGAACCCAGGCATATTGAAATTCAAATCCTGGGGGATAAATATGGTGAAGTTGTACATCTGGGAGAAAGAGATTGCTCTCTGCAGCGCCGTCACCAGAAGCTCTTGGAAGAATCACCGTCCAGCGCCTTAACTCCTGAATTGAGGGCTAAAATGGGTGCTGTTGCCGTGAAAGCTGCCAAATCGGCAAATTACTCCAATGCCGGGACCATTGAGTTTTTGCTTGATCGCCATGGGAATTTTTATTTTATCGAAATGAACACCAGGATCCAGGTTGAGCATCCGGTCACAGAACTTGTAACAGGTCTTGATTTGGTGAAAGAACAAATTCGTTTAGCGGCAGGAGAACCATTAGGCTATACGCAGGCGGATATTGAAATTCGCGGCTGGGCCATTGAGTGCCGAATTAATGCTGAGAATCCAGACAAAAATTTCATGCCTTCACCGGGTACGCTGAAACTGTATCATGCTCCCGGAGGGCCGGGAGTCCGAGTGGACAGCGCTGCTTATCAAGGTTATGCGGTCTCCCCTTACTACGATTCTATGGTTGGAAAGCTGATCGTTTGGGGGGCTACCAGACAGGAAGCTATCCAGAGGATGAAACGTGCCCTTGAGGAATTTGTAATTGAAGGAATTCATACCACCATACCATTCCATTTAAAAGTTTTAGAGAACGCCTTTTATCGGCGCGGGGAAGTTTATACGAATTTTATTCAGCGTCGTATTCTTGGAGAATAGGTCTAATGGATTTTACAAGCACAGATAAAACTTAATTATTGATTCTTAATCGAGGGTATCTTCAAAGATGTAAACAATAATCTTTGCCAGAATGCCCTTGATTTGTTATAATAGCAACGATTAGAGGATACTTGGGTTTATCTTTTTGCTGATCTGATCGAGGTCTTGGGTTAACTCTAACTCGGATTTGAACTTATATGAATATTGATTTGCAGCGGGAGGTGTAAATAGTGGAAAGTCTTGAAACGGAGAACTCCTTGGGGTCCATCCGTATTGCCGATGAGGTTGTGGAGGTCATTGCTGGATTAGCAGCTTCAGAAGTTGAGGGTGTCGTTGGTATGAGCGGAGGATTTGTAGGGGACCTTGCGCAAATGTTAGGGCGAAATAAAAATTTATCCAAAGGGGTTAAAGTCGAGGTTGGCGAACACGAGGTTGCCGTAGATCTTTTTATTGTTGTGGAGTATGGAGTATCGATTCCGGAAGTGGCTTATAAGGTTCAAGAGGCCGTTAAGGATGCCATTGAAAGTATGACCGGACTGAGGGTTGTGGAAGCAAATGTACATGTACAAGGGGTTAACTTCAAATCGGTATCGGAAAGCAAAGAAGAAGACTTCCGTCTGAAGTAAAAAAGGCCCCCCCTGGAATTCCAGGGGGGGTTTCTGAAAGGAGGACGACACTTGTTAGCCTTTATTTTGGGAGTTCTCATGGTTCTGGGGGCACTTTGGATATTTGCCATGGCCACTGGGTGGGGACTCCCTTATATGTTATTGCTTCAGGGACTCCACTGGCTTAAATGGAATCCTTGGGAGAGTTTAGCGGCGGCCGCTTTCTTGCTTTTAGGGGGATTGCTCCTGCTCCTAAAACCGCATGATAACTCTAATCGCACCTTCCAAACACCTTCAAGCGGAGGGGAGGTTCGAATTTCCCAGGAAGCACTTGAAGAGATTATTGCCCGCAGTGCGAAAGCGCTTACTGGTGTCATGGAGATTCAATCAAAGTTCAGGGAGCGTGATGCAGGTCTTCAAATTACTGTCTCATGCCAATATGAGCAAGGAGTTTTAATACCTCAGCTGTCAAAAGAGCTGAAAGAAAAAGTAAAAGAGGATGTTGAACTTTATACTGGAATCAGAGTAACAGAGGTGAAAGTGCTGGTGCGGCGCTTGGAAAAAGTGCACACGGCACGTGTTCGATGAGTAATTTTTGGCAAAGCATAGGAGAGAAAATCTCTGGGTTTGTCATGTGGGCCTTAGAACATCATCCTGGTAAATTTATTGGAACTGTTAGTGGCTTTGCGTTGGGGCTATTGATGGTGACTCTAGGTTTTTGGCGCACAGTGGTACTTGTATTTTTTGTTATTCTGGGATTTATAATAGGTAAACGCCAAGATGATCATCAGGATATTATGACTTGGCTGGAAAAAACAATAAACAAGTAGTAGGAGGAATAATCCTTGAGCCGTAGATTAGCTCGTGAAACGGCATTACAGGTGCTGTTTCAAAAAGACCTGACAAAAGAAGCTCTGAAAACTTCAGCAGAAGTTGAGCGCTGGGCGGAAGAATTTAAAGTACCGGAGATCAGTAAGATTTTTGCGCAAGAACTTGTCGATGATACAATTGCTCATTTAGAGGAGATTGATAAAACCATTGCTGCCTTTGCTCAAGGCTGGGCAATTGGGAGAATGGCCAATGTTGACCGCAATGTCATACGTCTAGCTACCTGCGAGATCCTTTTTCGATCCGATATACCAGGCAGAGTGAGTCTTAATGAAGCCATAGAATTAGCCAAATCCTTTGGAGGGGAAGAATCGGCGAAATTTGTCAACGGAATCCTTGATCGAATAGTAGACAGCGTGGCGAAAGGAAATGCTAAAGCGACTGATGGTGGATTGTCGATGCCAAAAAAATCCATGGACTCAATTGCTAATTCGAAGGATTTTAAATCACCGAGTGGCAGCTAATTATATTAATTTTCTTATGAGTTTAAATACTTTAATAAATGATTTTTTTATATACATTTTATTAAACTATTTTTGAAGGATATTGACCTGAAGATATCGAATAAATAACTAAATATAAGTTAATTACTATGGACATTGAGGAGGAGTCAAATGTACCGTATTGTTAAAAAAAGACTTTTGGCTCAAGGTATAGCCTTGCTGGAAGTTGAAGCTGCGGCTGTAGCTGCTAAGGTTGAGCCCGGACAATTCGTAATTGTCCGGGTTGATGAGGTTGGCGAGCGAATTCCGCTGACTGTCATGGATTATAATCGTGAAAAAGGAACAATTACTATTGTTGTTCAAGATGTGGGATACTCCTCGGCGATCATTACTACGATGAATGAAGGCGATGCGTTCCAAGATTTCGTCGGCCCCTTGGGAGTTGCTTCTGAAATTGAAAACTATGGTACAGTTGTATGTATCGGCGGAGGCCTGGGGATCGCTCCGATTCATCCCATTGCTAGGGGATTAAAGGCTGCCGGCAATCATGTAATTTCGGTGTTGGGTTCCAGGAGCGCAGATCTCTTGATTTTGGAAGAAGAAATGCGCGCCGTGAGCAATGAAGTAGTCATTGCTACCAATGATGGCAGTGCCGGTGTAAAAGGATTTGTGACCGATGGTTTAGCAAAAGTCTTAAGCGAAGGGCACAAAATTGCTGCTATTTGGGCAATTGGCCCAATGGTAATGATGAAGGCGGTTGTAGAGTATACTCGGCCTTTAGGTATAAAAACTATTGTCAGCATGAATCCAATTATGGTTGATGGAACTGGTATGTGTGGTGCTTGCCGTATCAGCGTTGGCAATGAGACAAAATTCGCTTGTGTCGACGGTCCTGAGTTTGATGGTCATTTGGTTGATTTTGATTTGGCTATGAAGCGCCTCGCCTTTTACAAAGATGAAGAAAATCGAGCTAAGGCTCGTTTAGAATGTCATCACGAAGGAGGGCATCATTAATGGCCGCGAACAAAATACCCCGTCACGAAATGCCCTGCCAAGATTCAAAGGCCAGAGCGCATAACTTTGAAGAGGTTGCTCTGGGCTATACTAAAGAGATGGCTGTCGAGGAAGCTCAGCGCTGCCTGCAGTGTAAAAAACCGTTATGCCGCACTGGCTGCCCGGTGGAAGTGCTAATTCCAGATTTTATTAAACAAATTGCTGAGGAAAACTTTGAGGAAGCTTCTAAAGTTTTAAAAATCAAGAATTCCTTACCTGCAATATGTGGCCGAGTTTGTCCTCAAGAAAGTCAATGTGAGAGTAAATGTATTCTGGGCATAAAAGGGGAGCCTGTAGCTATCGGACGTCTTGAACGTTTTGCAGCAGATTATGGTATGAAATCGAAAAAAGCTGAGATGGAAAAAACTGAACCGAGCGGAAAACGAGTTGCAATTATTGGTGCAGGACCAGCAGGCTTAGCCTGCGCCGGCGATTTAGCGAAAGCTGGACATGCTGTTACGATTTTTGAAGCGCTGCACGTTGCCGGAGGCGTTCTGATGTATGGTATTCCTCAGTTTCGTCTTCCTAAAGACATTGTGCAAACGGAAATTGATACCTTAAAACAAATGGGAGTTGAAATCCTCACCAATCAAGTTGTGGGAAAAGTAACTTCTGTAGATGAACTAATGGCAAACGGCTATGATGCCGTATTCATCGGCACAGGTGCAGGCTTGCCCTATTTTATGAATATCCCTGGAGAAAATCTCAATGGTGTATATTCAGCTAATGAATTTCTGACCAGAACGAATTTAATGAAGGGATATAAATTCCCGGACTATGCAACCCCTGTTAAAGTCGGAAAGAATGTGGCAGTTCTCGGCGCCGGAAACGTGGCCATGGATTCAGCGCGTACAGCGCTGCGTTTGGGTGCTGAAAATGTTTATATCATTTACCGTCGCTCACGTGACGAAATGCCGGCTCGGAAAGAAGAGCTTGAACATGCTGAGGAAGAAGGAATTCAATTCCGTCTTTTGACGAATCCTGTTTCCATTGAAGGGGATGAACGGGGCTGGGTGAAAAGTTTAACTTGCCTACGTTATGAACTGGGAGAACCGGATGCATCCGGACGACGCGCCCCGGTACCTATTGCTGGTTCGGAATTTGAGATTGAAATGGATACTGTCGTCGTAGCGATTGGACAAGGACCTAATCCGTTAGTAACGACATCGACACCTGGCTTAGAATTAAATAAGCGCGGTAATATTGTCGCAGATCCAGAGACACTAATGACTTCGAAATCTGGCGTTTTCGCCGGCGGAGACATTGTTACAGGTGCAGCGACAGTTATTCTGGCCATGGGTGCCGGTAAAAAGGCTGCTGCCGGTATTGATGCTTACCTAAAAACGAAATAATACTAAATTTTTAGGCTGAATTTTGTTTGTCAAACGAATTCAGCCTAAATTCGATTAAAAGATTTCAGTCTTTTTATAATATTACAACTAATAGGCCCGAATTAACTTGTGATGGGTGGTATACAAGGTATAGCCGAAATTAATGAGGGGAGTGTGTCAATTGGCGCAACTACTAGATGGAAAGGCAGTAGCAAAAGTTCTGAAAGAAGAAATTCGTGAGGAGATCGTTCAGTGGAAAGAAAAAGGTATCCGACCAAAGCTCGCAGTAATCTTGGTTGGAGATGATCCGGCATCCGTAGTTTATGCTCGGTCAAAGCAAAAAGTCAGTGAAAGTCTGGGCATGGCCTTCGAATTGTTTGTTATGTCTGGAAGTACGCCTGAAGCTGAAGTTCTGGCTCAAATCGAAAAACTTAACCAAGATCAGAATGTCCATGGGATAATGATTGAGCTCCCTCTTCCCAAAGGTATTGCCAAAGAAAAAATCATGGCAGCTGTTCGCCCGGATAAAGATGTTGACGGGGTACACCCGATTAATCGAGGTTATATTTTAAGCGGTGAGGAAGGATTGTTCCCGGCTACTCCACAGAGTTGTATTGAGCTGCTTATTCGTTCAGGTGTACAAATTGCGGGCAAGCATGTCGTCATCGTTGGCCGTGGAGAAACGGTTGGTAAGCCGTTAGTATTCTTAATTCTAAAACATAACGCAACCGTAACCATTTGCCATTCTAAAACACCGGATCTTGGTGCCTTTACTCGCCAGGCAGATATCGTCATCGCTGCAGTCGGACGTGCCAAATTAATTAAGAAGGATATGATTAAACAAGGTGCCATTGTTGTTGATGCAGGAATTAATGAAACACCGGAAGGAATTTGCGGAGACGTGGATTTTGAGGCCGTCAAAGAGGTAGCTGACCTGATTTCTCCTGTTCCCGGCGGAGTTGGCTCTTTAACAACAGCTTTGATCATGCGCAATGTTCTTAAAGGAATTGTCTTGCAAGGAGGTAAGCGATAATGGACTTGAATCAAATCTGGCAATGGACAACAGAGGAATTTTTAACGGTATCCGCCAGTTCTTCGCCAACGCCGGGTGGAGGAAGCGTTTCTGCGTATGTTGGCGCTCTTGCTGCTTCAATGACATGTATGGTCGCTAATCTTACCATTGGCAAGGAGAAATATAAAGAGGTTGAGCCAAAGGTAAAAGAGATTTTAGTACAGGCGGAAATGGTTCTGGACCTCTTAAAAAAAGGACTCAGTCAAGATATAGCCGAGTTCTCGAATTTTATGGCGGTATTAAAATTACCAAAGGGTACTGAAGAAGAAAAAGTTATGAGGGCTAATAAGCTGCAGGAAGTATTGGTTTCGGCTACCAATACCCCGCTGGGAATTGCCCAAAATTGTTTTAAAGTTTTACAATTGGCTCAAGAATTAGCGCCAATTGGAAATAAGGGCGCCATTAGTGATGTAGGAGTCGCTGCTTATTTGGCAGAAAACGCTCTGAAATCGGCGATGCTTAGTGTCGATATTAATCTGCCTCAGATAAAAGATCAGGAATACCAAGAAAGAGTTAAGGCCGAACGGACTCGGTTATTTGAACAGGCTGCTGCAATTTGTGCAGAAACTGTTGCCGTGGTACAAAGCAGACTTTAAGAGCGAAAATAAGTTAAAGGCACTACAGGTATTGATTTTCATATCTGACGCTTATGACTGACCAATAATGATTAATAAACAAAGCCATGCATTTAAGTGGATGATTTAAGCCACTATTTATGCATGGTTTTGTTTTGAGAGGGCGCTTAATGCATTTTGCAACGGCCGCTTTGTTTGTGGTAAGACCCAACAAATACGAAGTCATTCAGGTTTGAACTAATCTGTTGTTTTTAGTGAGGTCCGGAAAGCTTGACTCGATCCGCTTTTCTAATGGTATAATGATTTTGAGGTGAAGGTTGTGCCCAAAATATGGTCGGTATCTGAACTTGTGGGTCAAATCGGTCAAGTTCTTCAGGAACAAAAAGATTTTCAAAATTGTTGGATCAGCGGGGAGCTTTCGAACTTTAAGAATCATCGTGCCTCCGGGCATTGGTATTTCACCTTGAAGGACGAGTTTTCCAGTTTAAAAGCCGTTATGTTTAAAAGTCGTTCAGAAAGAGTTCGTTTTGCCCCGTCTGATGGATTGAAAGTCCTGGTACGCGGCAATCTGCGCATTTATGATCGTGAGGGAACGGTACAATTTTATGTTGAGGAAATGGAACCAAGTGGTCTAGGACAACTCTACTTAGCCTTTGAGCAGCTAAAAAAAAAGCTGGCCGCAGAGGGATTATTTGACCCTGCGCGAAAAAAAAAGATTCCTGCTTATCCTCGCAGTATTGGGATTGTAACCAGCCCAACAGGAGCAGTTATTCGAGATATAATAAATGTTATGGGGCGACGTCATCCAAAGCTTTCATGGGTTTTGGCACCTGCTGCTGTACAAGGTGAATTGGCTCCGCAAGAAATTGCCCAGGCAATTGATCGTTTAAACCGTTCAGAAGCAGTTGACGTTATTATTATCGGACGAGGCGGCGGCTCTCTCGAGGAATTGTGGGCCTTCAACACGGAAATTGTTGCAAGGTCAATAGCGGCCTCCCGAATACCCATTATCTCGGCAGTTGGACATGAGACTGATGTAACTATATCTGATTACGTGGCAGATTTGAGAGCTCCAACTCCCTCGGCAGCGGCTGAACTCGCTGTTCCCATACTGGTTGATTTGCAGCTGCAAGTCGAGCAATTGCGGACTCGTTTGAAGAATGGTTTAGAAGCGCAAATTGAGCGTAAACGCCAACAGCTTGCGGGGATCGCTAATAAGGGCCCGCTTAAGGATCCGTTTTGGAGAATAGACCAGAATCGCCAGCGTTTGGATAGCCTTCACATGCGTCTTCAGGAAGGCATGACTAGATTTGTCAATGATAAAAATGGTATACTAAATTTATTGGCGGCAAAACTGGATTTACTAAGTCCGTTGGCGATCTTAGGCCGAGGTTATTCTTTGGCCTATAATGAAGAAGGAAAACTTCTTCGTTCGGCTGCAAATGTCGAGTTACTGGAACAGATTCGCGTTCAGTTAAGTGAGGGACGGTTGGTCTGCAAGGTAACAGAGAAGGAGATTGAATAATATGGATGAGGAGCTTCTCAATTTTGATATATCAGAAGAAAGAGATGCTATTTCTTTGGAAACTGGATTTGAACGATTAGAATCCCTTGTTAAGGCCCTTGAACAGAAAGACCTTCCTTTGGAAAATGCTTTGAACTATTTTAAAGTTGGTGTTGCTCTCGTCCAACATTGTTCTAGGGTGCTAAATCAGGCGGAGAAACAAATGCAGGTTTTACTTGAAGATCCTGATGGACAACTTCAGATTCAGCCCATTAGTTTCGATGTGAAAGGATGAGAGAGAAGTGTTCCAGGAAACCTTTCAACAGTATCTAGCTGTGATTGAGAAGTATCTTGCTCAAATGCCCTGGGGCAAGGATAAACTAAGTGAAAGCATGTCCTATTCTCTGGTTGGAGGAGGTAAGCGTATCCGGCCAGTTTTAGCTTTAGCTTCGGCGAAAGCAGTGGGGGGAGATCCGGAAAAAATTTTACCCGCCGCTATAGCTCTGGAGTTAATTCATACGTATTCTCTAATTCATGATGATCTGCCGGCAATGGATAATGATGACTATAGAAGGGGAAGATTATCTAATCATAAGGTTTTTGGAGAGGCCAATGCAATTTTGGCAGGGGATGGGTTGTTAACCTATGCTTTTGAATTTCTCGCCGATCCAGTTCTTTGTCAACCCGAAAGGCAGCTTCGAGTTATCCGTGAAGTGGCTGTTGCGGCGGGAAAAAACGGTATGGTGGGAGGACAAGTTTTAGATATTGCTGGGGAAGGAAAAAAACTTTCTTTGGCAGAGATCGAAGAAATACATAAAGCGAAGACGGGTGCTTTATTGACAGTTTCTGCTCGTCTTGGCGGGATATTAGCGGGAGGCAGCGAGGAGCAGATTGAGGCTTTAACCAAGTATGCTCAAGCTTTAGGGCTGGCCTTTCAAATAAAAGACGATATTTTAGATGTAATCGGAGACAGCGAGACCCTTGGTAAACCCGCAGGCAGTGATCAACGTCAAGAGAAAGCAACTTACGTCTCGATATTGGGCCTTGAAGAAGCGAAACGCGTGCTGCATGCTCAAATTCAAGGAGCTCAATCCGCCTTAAAGCTGCTGGATAACCGCGCTGAGTTTCTTGGCGATCTCGCTGTTTATATCGAACAACGCCAGCATTGAAAGAGGGTGCTACCATGCCCATTTTTCCAGGAATTTTCTATAACGCGATACTTGTTTCGGCAGTAACGGCTTGGCTTGCTGCCCAACTTTTGAAAGTTGTTATAAACTTAATTGTGGCCGGTAAATTCAACCTTCAACTTATATTAAGTTCTGGAGGATTTCCAAGTTCTCATTCTGCTACGGTCAGTGCCTTAGCTTTGGGGATCGGGAAATATTATGGATGGAATTCTCCAATTTTTGCGGTCTCTGCTGTTTATGGTATGGTTGTTTTATATGATGCTGCGGGAGTCAGGCGAGCAGCTGGCAAACAAGCAGAAGTCCTTAATCAACTGGTTGAGCGATTGTCCCAAGGGTCAGATCTGTCCCAAGCCCGTTTAAAAGAATTAATCGGACACACGCCATTAGAGGTGTTTGGCGGTGTTCTCGTAGGGATTATTGTGGGGCTTTTAATCTGATCAGATATATATTGAGGAGGTTTACGGAACGTTGGCAGTTCGCAAACGTAAAAGCTTGAAGCATCTAAGCTTTGTCTTCATTGGAAGCTTTCTTATTGCAGCCGTTGTTGGGGTCAGTTCAGAGTTATTAATTCGCAAAACCTCATCCTTATGGGTTGCAGCTTTCTTGCTTTTAACCGTAATTGGAGTGCATATTGTTTTCGATATTATAGGGATAGCTGCCACCGCTGCTCAGGAAGCTCCTCACCATGCCAGAGCTGCCAACCGTGTCCAGGGTGCACGTCAAACGGTGTTCCTTGTACGGCATGCAGATTTGGTAGCCAATATGGCGAATGATGTTGTGGGAGATGTTACAGGAACTTTAAGCGGAGTATTGGCAGCGGCAATTGTTATAGATATAGTCCGGTTATATCCGAACTTTGGAACGAAAGAAATTTGGTTAACGACGATTATCTTGGCCTTGGTGGCGTCAATAACTGTCACCGGTAAAGCAATAGGTAAGTCACTGGCTATTCAAGAAGCAAATACAATTATTGCCTGGGTCGGGAGTGTTATTGCTGCTTTCGAACAAATTACGGGTTGGAATCTGACCGGAGCGAATAAACGAGGGGGCAAAAAGGATGGGACTACTCGAAAAAATCCATGAGCCAAATGACTTGGGTTCGTTGGATTTGGCCGAGCTTAACACTCTGGCTCAAGAGATTCGGAAACATATGATTGATGTGATCTCTAAAAATGGCGGACATTTAGCGCCTAACCTTGGAGTCGTCGAATTGACAATAGCACTGCATAGGGTATTTGACAGTCCTAAGGACAAGATTGTCTGGGATGTTGGTCATCAAACCTATGTTCATAAATTATTAACGGGTCGTTTTGACAGATTTTCTACAATACGTCAATATCATGGTATCTCTGGCTTTCCCAAACGCTCTGAAAGTGTACACGATTGCTTTGAAACAGGTCATTCCAGTACTTCTATCTCGGCAGCGGTTGGCTTTGCTAAGGCCCGTGATATTCTGGGTGAAGATCATCATGTGGTCGCAGTAATCGGAGATGGAGCTATGACCGGTGGGATGGCTTATGAGGCTTTAAATCATGCCGGCCATAATGAAACAAATATTATTGTCGTTCTCAATGACAATGAAATGTCCATTTCACCTAATGTCGGAGCAATGTCTTCCTATCTCAATCGTTTAAGAACAGACCCGCTTTATGACAAGCGTAAGGAAGAAATTGAGGAGTTATTGAAACGTATTCCTAAAATAGGTTCGAAAGTTGCTAAAATGGTTGCCAAAGCAAAAGACAGCTTGAAATATTTGTTGGTTCCCGGCTTGCTTTTTGAGGAATTAGGGTTTACCTACTTGGGCCCAATTGAGGGGCATGATCAGGCTCTATTAGAAGAAGTTCTCGATCAGGCTAAGCATAAAAAGGGACCTGTCCTTGTACATGTAGTGACATGTAAAGGAAAAGGATTTAAACCTGCTGAAGAAAACCCTGATGTATTTCATGGGGTGGCTCCCTTTGATCCAGAAACAGGCAAGATTATAAAAAAATCGTCACCACCAACCTATACCGCAATTTTTGGGGATACTCTCTGCCGATTAGCGAAGGATGATCCTAAAATCGTTGCTATAAGTGCTGCCATGCCAAGTGGGACAGGGCTAAAGACTTTTGCGGAAATATTTCCGGAACGTTTTTTTGACGTAGGGATTGCGGAACAACATGCTGTAACGTTTGCCGCTGGTCTAGCTTTTGGAGGACTTAAACCGGTTGTTGCCATTTATTCGACATTCTATCAACGAGCTTATGATCAGGTTCTCCATGATGTTTGTCTGCAAAATGCTCCTGTTGTCTTAGCTATTGACCGGGCAGGAGTCGTAGGCGATGATGGACCAACTCATCACGGTGTTTTTGATATTTCCTTTTTAAGGATTATACCTAATCTTGTTCTTATGGCTCCTAAGGATGAGGATGAATTACGCCATATGATTTTAACGGCCTTGAAGTATGATGGTCCAGTTGCTTTGCGTTACCCGAGATCGGCGGGTCAAGGTGTTTCCCTGACAGAACCCTTGCATGAGATTTCCATTGGCAAGGGGGAAGTGTTGCGAGATGGTAAAGATGTAACGTTGATCGGAATTGGTCCTACGGTACAAATTTGTCTTTCAGCTGCGCAAGAATTGCGTCATAGGGGCATCGAGGCTGCAGTAATCAACTTGCGCTTTATTAATCCGCTTGACCGAGAATTGATCTTATCCTATGCGCAAAAAACCGAAAATTTCGTGACAATTGAGGATCATGTCTTAAAAGGTGGTATGGGCAGCGCTATTCTTGAACTTTTAGAAGAAGAAGGAATTCAGGGAGTTAACGTTGAACGTCTTGGATATACTGGTTTTGTGGAACAGGGATCAATTTCCCAGCTGCATATGGCTCAAGGATTATCTGTTAAGGGAATTATTCAAGCCATTGAGCGTTTGAAAATAGTCGGATCCATCACCCAATCTCCGGATAGAGTGTCTACCGGCAAATGAAGGGACGAAAAGAAACTATTGTCTAAAGGAAAAGAACGTATTGACATTTTAATGGTGAAAAATAATTTGGCAGCTAGTCGGGAGAAGGCTAAAGCCATGATTATGGCCGGAATCGTCTTTGTAGACGGGCAGCGTGTCGATAAACCCGGAGCAGAATTGGCGAATAATTCTCGAATTGAAATAAAAGGAGAAATCTTGCCTTATGTTTCAAGAGGAGGATTAAAATTAGCCAAAGCTGTAGAAACCTTTTCACTTCAATTTACTGACCAAGTCATTGTCGATATAGGAGCTTCCACTGGAGGGTTCACAGATTGTGTCTTGCAAAATGGAGCCAAACGCGTTTACGCTGTAGACGTAGGCTATGGACAGTTAGATTGGAAACTGCGTACTGATCCTCGAGTAATCTCCATGGAACGAGTGAATGCTCGATATTTAACTAAGGATTCTTTGCCGGAACGAGTGGATTGGGTCGTTTCCGACGTGGCTTTTATTTCGATAACCAAGATTTTTACAGCAATGAAAGAAATCTTAAAGGAACAGGGCCAAGTACTCACTCTGATTAAGCCTCAATTTGAAGCCGGAAGAGAATTTGTGGGCAAAAAGGGTGTTGTCAAAGATATTATGGTCCATAAACAAGTTATTATGGATGTTCTCAGTCAAGCGGAAGTTTCAGGTTTCCGCATATTGGGCCTTGAATACTCGCCGATCCGTGGCCCGGAAGGAAATATAGAATATCTTGCTTGGTTAAAACTAGGGGCCTCGTCAGGAATCGATTGGAAGAATGAGCTGGAGTTTGTTGTTGAACATGCTCAGAAAGAGACGGAATAACAAATGGAAAGAGCCGTGGGTTTATGGCTTAATAAGAGCAAACCAGAAGCAACTGTATTGGCTCAGGAGATAAATGACTGGTTTCGGAAACGTTGCTGGGTCGTTTTATCGCAATGGGAAGATATAATTAAACATAAAACGGACTTTTTGATCTCTTTAGGCGGGGATGGTACCCTGCTGGAGGCAGCTCGGGAAGGTGCACCTCACGGAATTCCGGTTATGGGAGTTAATTTCGGGCGACTGGGTTTTTTATGTGAAATCGAGAAAATTGATGTATTTCAGGCTTTAGAAAAGATACTTAACCGGGACTATCAAATTCAGGAACGACTTATGTTAAGGGCTGTGGTTAAACGAAACGACGTTGAAGCATATACACAGCTTGCTCTGAACGATGTGGTTTTTTCACGTGAGAGTCCTGAAGGAATTATCACACTACAAGCTAATTTATCCGGTGAACCCTCTGTTAGCTATCCCGCAGATGGTCTGATTGTGTCAACACCGACAGGCTCTACTGCCTATTCCCTATCGGCAGGCGGTCCAATTCTTAGTCCAAACGTTCAAGCCGTTCTTCTTACACCTTTGGCTGCTCATGCCTTGTCCGCCAGGCCGATGGTTGTCTCGGATCAGGAGGAAATCGAAATTTTTTTGTCCAATGGGGAGCAATGCCTCGTTAGTTTTGATGGTAGAAATAGTATTAAACTTCGTTCGGGTGAATCTGTCATTATTCAAAAAGCTTCTATTCGGGCAAAACTTATTCGCTTAGGTAATCGGAGTTTTCCCCAAGTAGTTCGAGAGAAGTTAAGGGATCGTTGGCACGAAAAGACCTGAGTTGAGAGGTGCGGCAAAATAACGCGGCTCTATATTCTTGAATTGTGTAATGAAACAGGAGGCAAATTGATGAAAGCTCGTCGCCAGATGAAAATTCAAGAAATTATTACTAAGGAGATTATTCGGACGCAGGAAGACCTTGCTGATAAATTACATCAAGCTGGTTTTGAAGTGACTCAGGCAACCGTCTCTCGGGATATTAAGGAAATGGGTTTGACTAAGATTCCTACTGCCGATGATGATTATCGTTATGCGATTCCCACCGAAGTTCATCCGACTAATCTCCAAGACCGTCTTAAACGTTTATTACGAGAAACGGTAATCTCTATCAATGATACAGAAAGCCTGATTGTGATTCGAACGATACCAGGAAATGCACATGCTCTGGCGGCAGTTATGGATAATATGAGTTGGGAAGAAGTTATTGGAACGGTTGCGGGAGATGATACAATACTTCTTGTGATCAAGCCTAAAGAAGTTGTACCAGTAGTTTTGAAACGGCTGACGGACTTGCTCGGTTAGGAGGGATATTATGCTCGAGGAGCTGCATGTCGAAAATTTTGGTTTGATGGAAGATGTCCGTTTATCCTTTCAACAAGGTTTAACGGTATTTACCGGGGAAACTGGGGCCGGAAAATCTATGGTGATTGATGCTTTGGGGGTACTCTTGGGCGGGCGTGCGAGTTCAGATCTTTTGAGGCATGGTGAGAAACAGGCGAAAATTGAAGGGGTGTTCAGCGACTTAGCCCAGGAATGCCTTTTAAGACTGGAGGATGCCGGTTATTCGGCGGAAGATGGTCAACTGTTTCTGTACCGCGAAATCAATTCTTCAGGAAAGAATATTTGTCGTATTCAGGGTCGGACGATTCCCCTTACTCTATATCGCTCACTTTGTGAAGGACTTGTAGATATCCATGGGCAAATCGAAAATTTATCCCTCTTTAACTCCGACAATCACCGTAAACTTTTGGATGCCTTAGGCGGCCTTCAAGATGACGTCCGTCTTGTGAAAAATGCTGCAAGATCGTATCTGGCTGTCCTGCGTGAAGAAAGAGAATTGTCTGTTTCTGAAGCAGATCGGGCCAGCAGGGAAGAAATGCTGCAATATCAGATTGAAGAAATTAATACCATTAATCCCCAGCCTGGTGAGGAAGAAGAACTGGTTCAAGAGAAAAAGCGTTTGAATAATGCTGAACGTATTACGAGCCTGATTTCTGAAGTTTATTCCTTGCTATACGAAGGTTCTGCGGGAAAACCGGCTGCGATTGATTTATTGGCAAGCTCTTTGAAAGCCCTCCAGGAGTTAAAGCGTTGGGATGAGGAACTAAATCTTTCAGAAGTGATGGAGACCATCTATTATGCGGCAGAAGATTTAGCCCATCAAGTCCGCAGCTATAAGGACAACTTGGAATTTGAACCCGGCAGGTTGGACCAGATTGAGGAACGGCTTATTCAACTCTCCAAGTTAAGAAAGTATGGTGCAACCATTGATGAAATCGTAGCCAAGCGAGAAGAGTTGCTCGCAGAACTAGAGCAGATAACTCACTCTCATGAAAAGCAGGTACAAATTCAGGAAGAGAAGGAAAAAGCACGCCAAGCTTATGAGACCTTCGCTGGGAAGCTCAGTGCCAAGAGACGGGACATGGCAGAACTGATTGAAAAAGGTTTGATCGTGGAACTTTCGGATTTGGGTTTAGAAAGAAGTGCTTTCGAGGTGCGCTTTACAGCAATTGAAGAGCCCACCTTAGAGGGAGCGGAAACTCTTGAATTTTACTTTTCTGCTAATCCTGGAGAACCTCCTAAACCACTGAACAAAGTTGCTTCAGGGGGAGAAATGTCTCGTCTGATGCTGGCCTTAAAAAGTATGCTGGCCAAAGTAGAATCAGTAGGTACCTTTATCTTTGATGAAGTGGACAGCGGAGTTGGCGGGAGAACCATTTATAAAGTTGGTGAAAAGTTAGCGAAAATAGCTCAGGATAAACAAGTGTTTTGTATTACGCATGCAGCACAGGTAGCTGCTTTCGCCGAAGTTCATTATGGTATCGTGAAAGAGGTAGACAGCGAAAGAACTCGCACGAGGGTTAGCGTTTTATCAGAAACTGAAAGACTTAAAGAATTGGCCCGCATGCTTGGAGGGGACGAGGAAGATATTACACGCCAGCATGCACAGGAATTGTTTGAACGTTGCCGGAAACAGTCTTAATTTTTCAGTCAAATTAAGTAAAAGCGAGACAAAATGTTAGTGAAAAAAATAAAACAGACTACATAAAGTGGTCTGTTTTTAATTTTGTTGTCTAAGTTACCAATGTTTAAAAATATGGCACGAAATTTACAGGATGAAACATGAGCAATTTGGATAATTTAAGATTGGAATTCACTTCAAATCATTAAAACACTCTAAAACGAGGAAAAAGGAAGAAAATTGGGGAGACTAGAGTGGAGGGTGATAAGTGAGTGAGAAAAGCGAGGATTCTTGTTTTATTCAGTCTCATGTTCTGCACCTTCCTATGTCTGAATCCAGAGTTTCAACAGTTGGTGGAGTTTCCTGAGCAAAATCTTACTCTGAATTTACAAACAGAGCCTCAGTTTCGAGGGTTTTGGTCCAAAATCGTCAAAGAAGAAAAAGAAGTTGTTTCAAATCCAACAATTTCAGTTTCATCTGGTGGGTTAGATTCAAAGATATCGGAAAAAATCGAAGTCGTTTATAAACTGTTTGGGATTTTTCCGATACGATCCGGAGAAATAGAAGTTATGCCTCCTATGAAATTGATTCCAGGCGGTCAATCCATTGGTGTTTCATTACAGACAAAAGGGGTTTTAGTAGTAGGACAAGCAGCCATTGAAGACAAAAATGGTCAAAAAGTGTACCCTGCAAAAGAGGCGGGAATTGAAGTCGGCGATACACTCTTAAAGATTAACAATCAAGAGGTTCGTACAGATCAGGATGTATCTGATGCCGTTAATTTAGCAGGACAACAAAATGGTGTAGCACATGTATTGTTTAAACACCAAGGACAAATTTTAGAAAAACTAATAAAACCTGTTTTTTGTGTGGAAACTGGGCGTTATAGAGTAGGCTTATTTGTTCGGGACGAAGCAGCAGGCGTTGGAACACTTTCTTTTATTGATCCAGCAACAAATCAGTATGGAGCATTAGGGCATGTAATTACGGATGCTGATACTAATCAAAAAATTGAAGTTTATAATGGTAAAATCATGGCTTCAACGATTTATTCAATTCAAAAAGGTAAACGTGGTCATCCCGGCGAAAAGATTGGTTCCTTTGTAACGAATTCACCTTTTTCCGGTACAATTGAGAAAAATACGTTAACTGGAATATTTGGAAAATTGAGAGGCCAAATTGTGAATCCTTTTTATAAAGAGCCAATCCCAGTGGGGTGGGAATCTGAAGTAAAAGTAGGGCCGGCTAAAATTTACACTGTAATTCAAGGGGAAAAAGTTGAGGAATTTAGCATCAATATAGATCGCGTTATGCATAATCGTACCGATAGTAAAAACATGATTGTTCGTGTAACAGACCCACGGCTTCTAGAAGCAACAGGGGGCATTATTCAAGGCATGAGCGGCAGCCCAATAATTCAAAATGGCAAAATTGTCGGAGCAGTTACGCATGTTTTTGTTAATGATGCGCAACGTGGTTACGGAGTGTTTATTCAGAACATGATCAATGAAGGAATCAATAATAAAGTAGCTGCATAGTTCATCACTAGTAAAGAAGTGGCCAGACAGTCACTTCTTTTTTTCTATATTTATCATAATAAAGAAGGAGTCTAGAAAACAATTGTCGAAATTATAGTTACATAATTTATCGAGAATGAGGAGGATCCTGGGATGCAAAGGCCTATACGAGTCTTACTAGCAGATGACAACCGGGAATTTGTTGAAATTGTTAAAGAATTTATTGAACGACAAGAAGATATGACTCTTGTTGGAGTAGCTTATCATGGAAATGAGGCCCTTGAATTAATTGCTCGTGAAGAACCCCATGTAGTACTTTTAGATATTATAATGCCTCATTTAGACGGCTTAGGAGTTTTGGAAAAACTTCAGGTTCAAACTCCCAGACCGAAAATCATTATCTTAACTGCCTTTGGTCAGGAATCTATGACTCAAAGAGCGGTTAGTTTAGGAGCTAACTATTACATACTTAAGCCTTTTGATTTGGAAACCTTAGGAAAGCGCATTCGCCAATTGCAAGATGATTTTCCGGATACTCTTAGTTCTGCCCAACTTTTAAATCCGACTTCAAATAATAAAGTTGTTAGTACTTCCCAAATCTCCCCGAGTATCCTTCCGCCGACCTCCAAAAATCTTGAAGTGGAAGTTACTCGCATGATACATCAAATGGGCGTTCCAGCTCATGTTAAGGGTTATCAATATTTAAGAGATGCAATTGTGAGTGTGGTACAAGAAGTTTCATTACTTGGAGCTGTTACCAAAGAACTTTATCCGATGATTGCCGAGAAATACCAAACGACTCCCAGTCGTGTGGAAAGAGCAATCCGTCATGCCATTGAACTGGCTTGGGATCGGGGAAATGTAGATTTTATGAATCGCTTTTTTGGCTATACCATTAACATTGACCGTGGCAAGCCAACGAATTCCGAGTTCGTAGCGATGGTTGCTGATAAGCTCCGTATGTCGATGATGTATTAGAAGTTGCTTGTGGTAAGGGTTACAGGGTTTAATGTTGCGACAAACTTATTTAAATAGTTATAGAAATGGTTTGTAAACCTACAAACTAGTATAGTTTATTGCAATAAATTTTTTGTCCGCAAACATCTCTAGTTAATATTAATAACTTGGAGGTGTTTTTTGCATATAAAATTATATCAATTGGATTTAGTACTGAAGAACGTTTTGTGCTTTCCATTCTTAAAAACTGAATTAATGTATTATCTATTATTATTATAGGAATTTTTATGGGATCTTTTGATGCAATTTTCCTCGCCAACGAGTTAGAAAACTCGGCAAACCGTATCATTATCCAGGAGTTTATCTCCCATTCTCTTGTTTTAAAATAATTGCTTCTTTTATTAAAGAGGTAAACTCATAATTTGCGTTGAATATTCAGTTTGTAGATGGAGAAGAGGGAGCTGCAGCGTAATGGGGTTTTTAAATTGCAAACTATAAACGAACACTACAAGGATTCAATTGAAAGAGAAGTAACTTATAATAATTATAATCGTATAGGGAAGTTATCGTTAATCTTGTTTTTGGGAAGTTTTGTTCTTGTACTTATAGACCGAATCAATTGGGCTAAGGGTCTCTGGATAATTACAAATGGTTATAGGTATCTTTTTTTTGCTCATGTCGTTTTCGGTTTAGTATCACTCTTTTATTTTTTAGTTTTCTACAAAATTAAGATTCGTTTCCCCAATGAGGTAACTTATTTCCATGAATTTTATGGAGTATCGTTTGCTTTTATTATGCTAAGTCTTACCGCTGTAATATCGGGCTTTATTGACCAACAAATTCATGGAGAAATCACAGTTTATATCCTTGGATGTCTTACCATTGCTGTAATGTTTAATTATAACCTAAAGGTAACCTCAAGTTTGTACGGATTATCCTGGGTAATGGTGATGGCTTTTCTAACTATTAGTCAGAAGGACCTAAATATCCGTCAAGGGAATTATATAAATGCATCCTCAATTATTATAATAGCATTCTTTTTAGCAACAACTCTTTATAAATTCAAACGTTGTGAATTAATACATAATTACTATTTAGAGACGTTAGTTGCAGAGCGAACAAAGGAATTGCAAACGGCAAATGAATTACTTTCACAAGAAATTACCGAACGCAAACGAGCTGAGGTAGAGATGGTCCGGATGGATAGGTTAAACTTAATTGGTCAAATGGCAGCTAGTATTAGTCATGAAGTTCGAAACCCGATGACGACAGTAAAAGGATTTTTGCAATTGCTTAAATCTAAACAAGAGCTAAAAGATCAGGAATACTTTGATCTCATGATAGAAGAGTTGGACCGCGCAAATTCTATCCTTTCAGAATTCCTATCTATTAGTAAAACTAAGTCGAAGACGTTGGAAAGGTGTAATATAAATGATATTGTTAATTATACCTTGCCGCTAATTCAAGCTGACGCTCAATATAACGATAAGTTATTGATTTTAGAACTGAATAATGTGCCGTATTTACAACTTGACGCTCAGGAAATACGGCAACTTCTATTAAACCTTGTGCGTAATGGATTTGAAGCTATGGAATCTGGGGGGCAATTGAAAATAATTACTTATTCAGCCAACGATGAAGTAGTTCTGGCTGTAACAGATGAAGGTAAAGGAATCGAGCAGTCTGTACTTGAAAAGTTGGGTACTCCATTTTTTACGACGAAAGAACAAGGCACAGGTTTGGGATTAGCGGTGTGTCACGGTATAGTATCACGGAATAACGGAAGGATAAGTGTTGAAACTAGCCCTAAAGGTACTACATTTTACGTGTATTTTAAATCGAGTTAATATAAATGGCGTGTAATATAATATTTTTGAATTAAATAGCTTTTTAGTTAGTAAATCTGATTATACAAACATCTCTATGTTAAAGACTTAGAGGTGTTTTTTATTTGCTATTGTCTGCAACAACCTGCTAAGCAGGATTTTGCAGACAATTATCGAATATTTCAACAGTTACCAAGATACTGTTTTCTCTGATAAATAGCGCTGAAATTGCTGGTGGAAGGATTAAAAGGAGGTAGGGTATGTTCAGACGTCGTGAGCTTGAGAAAATGGCTGCCGAAATGAAACAAGCAATTATAGGAATAAACTTATTAAATGAAATTGTTATCTGTAATTCCCAAGCAGCCAACTTTTTAGGGTTTACCCCTGAAGAGATTATAGGTAAAGATTTATGGCAGATACTACCCGATGATCCTTTGCCTTCGATCAGAGATTCTCAGAGGATGGAGTTTAATAGATTTAGCCGGATGGGAAGCAAAATGTTTATAGCTAGTCGGGCCCCTTTTAAAGACGAGCAGGGAAGAGTTACCGGCGCTGTTGCTTTTTTGCAAGACATGACTGAACATGAAATTCTCAAGGCGAAGGTTCATTCTTTGCAGGAACTTAAGATTCTTTTGACTGCAATTATTGATTCTACGCAAGATGCTATTTCAGTCGTTGACGAAAATGGATTGGGATTTTTAATAAATCAAGCATATACTCGATTAACCGGATTTACCGCCGAAGAGATCGTAGGCAAACCTCCGACTGTTGATATTGCTGAGGGAGAAAGTATGCATCTTAAGGTAGCCAAAACTCGCCAGCCTGTCAAGGGAGTAATTATGAAAGTAGGCCCTAAGCGAAAAGAAGTAATTGTTAATGTTGCCCCAATTATGATATCGGGACAATTTCGAGGTACTGTGGGAGTTCTCCACGATATTTCCGAAATTCATAAACTCTCCGAAGAACTAGAGAGAGCAAAACGGATTATCCGGCATTTAGAAGCCAAGTATACCTTCACTGATATTGTTGGAGACAGCGAAGCCATTAGGGCGACGATTGCTCAGGCAGAACGTGCTGCTGCAACGCCGGCGACAGTGCTGCTGCGAGGAGAGAGCGGAACTGGGAAAGAATTGTTTGCTCATGCGATTCATCGTTCAAGTGACAGGCAGAAAGGTCAATTTATTCGTGTCAACTGCGCAGCTTTGGCGGACAACTTACTCGAAAGTGAGTTGTTTGGTTATGTCGAAGGCGCCTTTACCGGTGCTAAACGGGGCGGAAAAATAGGGCTGTTTGAAGAAGCTAATGGAGGAACTATTTTTCTGGATGAAATTGGGGAGATTAGTCTTAATCTGCAAGCTAAGCTGCTGAGAGTACTCCAGGAGCGTGAAATTGTCAGAGTCGGAGACAATCGGGCCTTTCATGTTGATGTCCGTGTTATTGCAGCGACTAACGCTAATCTTGAAGCCGAACTAAGAATTGGGAGATTCCGCGAAGATTTATACTACCGTTTAAATGTTGTTCCAGTTATTATTCCCCCTTTGCGACAGCGTAAGGATGACATTCCCTTGTTAGTTCATCATTTGATTGCCAGCTTTAATCAGGAATATGGCCGATGTGTTGAAAGAATCGGTGATGATGCCCTGCAAATTTTGTTAAATTATCATTGGCCGGGTAATATTCGCGAATTGGAAAATATTTTAGGACGTGCAATTATCAATATGAGGATCAATGAAACTGTTATTGAATTGTTGCATTTGCCGGTTTTGCCGCTTCCCAATAGCAATATCATGGATCTAAAGATGCTTGAGGTTCAAGATATTACAGTTGGGGAAGAAGATATAGGATTTGAGGCTTTGCAGAGACAGTGGGAACGAAATTTACTTCTGGCGACGTTGCAAAGAACCGGTGGAAATAAAACAAAAGCCGCTAAACTGTTGCAAATGTCAATTCGAAACTTTTATTATAAGTTAGAACGACATGCTCTGATTTAGAATATTGAAAAATATTGCAAAATATAGTTGAAGAAACATGCTTGCATATAGTTGCAAGCATGAATTTTTTTGCAGTCATTGGTTCTTGCCATGGGAAACTAATGTGCCTTAATCATAAGCATTCATGCGGTGTAATCCGTATCAATACTGAGTTTAAAAAAGATGTAAAATTAATTTAAAAATTTAAAATATTAACGCAGTTGTGGCATTTCTATTGCAAATCATTTAATCAGGTGTTTGAATGCGAAATGACATAAAGGAGGAAAAGACATTGGATATTTTTCGATATTTAGAAACGTATGATTATGAACAATTAATCGTTTGTCAGGATCGAACTTCGGGACTTAAAGCAATTATTTGTATTCATGATACGACCTTAGGCCCCGCACTTGGGGGAACAAGAATGTGGAATTATGCCAGCGAAGAGGAGGCAATCCTTGATGCTTTGAGACTCGCCCGAGGGATGACATACAAAAATGCTGCTGCCGGACTTAATCTTGGCGGCGGTAAAACCGTTATTATTGGGGATTCTCGCACTCAAAAAAGTGAAGAACTCTTTCGGGCCTTTGGACGATATGTACAATCTTTAAACGGCCGATATATCACGGCAGAAGATGTGGGTACAACAGTTCGAGATATGGATTGGGTACATCTTGAAACGGATTTCGTAACAGGGGTGTCCGCTTCAGGAGCATCGGGTGATCCGTCCCCGATGACAGCAAGGGGAGTATGGAGAGGGATGAAAGCCGCGGCGAAAGAGAAGTTTGGTAACAATTCACTTCAAGGGAAAAAGGTAGCTATCCAAGGGCTGGGGCATGTTGGGTACTATTTGGCCAAGCATTTACAGGACGAAGGGGCCAAACTCATAGTGACGGATATCCATGAGGATGCAATTAAACGAGTACTCAATGAGCTGGAAGCGACCGTCGTAGGGCCCGATGAAATTTTTGGCGTTGAGGCTGATATATTTGCCCCTTGCGCTATGGGTGCTGTTGTTAACGATGAAACAATACCTCGTTTTAAATTCGCAATTATTGCCGGGGCCGCAAACAACGTGCTTTTGGAAGAACGCCATGGCGATAAGCTTCACGAATTAGGGATTCTCTATGCGCCGGATTATGTCATTAATTCTGGTGGAGTCATAAACGTAGCTGATGAGTTAGAAGGATATAATCCTGAAAGGGCTTTGCAGAAGGTGGATATGGTTTACGATAATGTAGAAAAAGTTTTAAAAATAGCTAAGGAAATGAATATTCCAACCTATAAAGCCGCCGATCATTTGGCCGAAGAAAGAATACGGCGTTTAGGACAAATTCGTTCTACTTATTTAAGACAATAGGTAGATGTTTTGGATTACCAACCTCCCTTGAGGTTTCGTAAAGGAGGGAAACTATGCTTAAAGTTGAGTTCGATGAGGATCGTTGTAAGGGGTGCGAACTTTGTCTGGAGGCCTGTCCCAAACATATTGTGAGTATGGCGGGGCATCTGAACGCTATGGGTTTTCATCCTGCCACGGTACTTGATCAGGAAAAGTGTATTTCCTGTGGGTTCTGCGCCAGAATGTGTCCGGATGTTGTAATCACGGTACGGAAGGAGGAAAAGGAGAATGGTTAAAGTCCTTATGAAAGGGAATGAAGCCTTGGCTGAAGCGGCGGTTCGTGCCGGCTGCCGGTACTTTTTTGGCTATCCAATTACCCCACAAAATGAAATTCCTCATTATTTAGCCAAGCGGCTTCCTGAGGTAGGCGGGGTTTTTGTTCAAGCAGAATCTGAAATTGCGGCCATTAATATGGTTTATGGTGCCGCAGGGAGCGGGGCACGGGTTATGACTTCTTCTTCAGGACCGGGGATAAGTCTTAAACAAGAAGGAATATCCTACATTGCCGGAGCTGAACTTCCTTGCGTTATCGTCAATATGCAACGGGGCGGGCCGGGGCTGGGTGGTATTCAACCGGCTCAATCGGACTATTTTCAAGCAGTCAAAGGCGGCGGACATGGAGATTATCGCTTGCTGGTCTTAGCTCCGGCGACAATTCAAGAAATGGTAGATTTGATGGGCAAGGCCTTTGACTTAGCCGATGAATATCGCAATCCGGTAATGATTTTAGGAGATGGGATTCTTGGTCAAATGATGGAAGCTGTTGAATTACCGTCTGAAGATCTAAGCTTAAAAATACCTTCTAAGCCTTGGGCGACTACGGGAGCAAAGGGCAGAACCCCTAATATTATTAATTCACTTTATCTGGATCCGTTGGAATTAGAGAAACATAATCTGCATCTCCGCAACAAATATGAACAGATGCGTCAAGAATCTATGGGAGAAACTTATAAAACAGAGGATGCAGAATTAGTCCTTGTTGGTTATGGATCTGCTGCACGCGTGGCTAAAGCGGTTGTAGATCAAGGAAGAGCGAGGGGGTTAAAAGTCGGGTTGTTCCGACCGATTACGTTATTTCCATTTCCTAAAGATGATCTGCAAAAGGCCTGCCGCCAAGCCAATGATGTTATAACCGTCGAGATGAGTTTGGGGCAGCTTATCGAGGACGTTCGCTATAACTTGGAATTTAAAGTACCTGTTCATTATTGCGGACGTGTCGGAGGCATGATTCCGACAACCCGTGATATTTTAGCAAAAATTGAAGTCCTGGCGAACCTTCAAGGGGAGGGTGAAAAGGTATGATTACCGTTTTCGAACGACCGAAATCACTAACCTCTGCAAAGACTCATTATTGCCCAGGATGCACTCATGGGATTATTCATCGCCTCGTTGCCGAAGTTATCGACGAGCTTGGAGTACGTGAAAAAACCATTGGAGTATCTCCTGTTGGATGCTCGGTTTTGGCTTACAACTACTTTAATCTGGATATGCAGCAAGCCGCACATGGCAGGGCCCCTGCCGTTGCTACTGGAATAAAACGAGTCAATCGTGATAAGGTAGTTTTTACCTATCAGGGCGATGGCGATCTGGCTTCTATCGGAACTGCTGAAATAATCCATGCCGCCGCCAGAGGGGAAAATTTTACGACAATTTTTGTTAATAATGCGATTTACGGGATGACAGGAGGACAGATGGCCCCGACGACGTTGTTAGAACAGGTAAGCCAGACCTCTCCCCAAGGGAGAGATCCTTCGCTTCAGGGATATCCTATACGGATGTCAGAAATGCTTGCGACCATTGATGGGGCTGTCTTCATTGCCCGAGTTTCCGTGCATAACCCGCAAGAGGTCAGCAAAGCCAAAAAAGCTATTAAAAAGGCCTTCGAACTTCAGCAGGCAGGACGTGGGTTTACCTTGATAGAAGTTTTGTCAACCTGTCCTACCAACTGGGGTTTGAGTCCAAGAGAAGCGTTAAAATGGTTAGCTGATAAAATGATTCCTGTTTATCCTCTCGGTGTTAAAAAAACGCCTGAGGAGGGAGAAATCTAATGCTGCAAGAAATTATCCTAGCGGGTTTCGGTGGGCAAGGGGTTATGTCGATGGGACAATTGCTGGCCTATGCCGGGCTTGAAGAAAACAAATATGTCAGCTGGATTCCTTCATACGGACCGGAAATGAGAGGAGGAACGGCAAATTGCTCGGTTACAATATCTGATAAAGAAGTCAGCTCTCCGATCATTACAGAACCGAATACCCTCATCGTTCTCAATCGTCCATCCCTAGAAAAATTTGAAAAAGATATGCAGCCTGGAGGGTGGCTGCTTCTCAATTCTTCGCTTATTGACCTGGAACCACAACGACAAGATGTTAATGTTTTCAAGATCCCCTCCGTCGACATCGCCAGCGAAAAACTTAACAATTCTCGGGTGGCGAACATGATAATACTTGGGGCATATATTCAGTTAATAGGTGCTGTGAGCTTAGAATCAGTCGTTAAAGCCCTTAAAAAGGTCCTGCCGGAGTATCGGCATGATCTTCTTCCCCTTAACCGACAAGCCTTAGAATTGGGAATTGAGCTGGCTCGGAAAGTTTTATAAAGAAAAAGAGATGCCGTTGTGCAACGAACTATCAGTTCTTTCTGCAGCGGCATCTATTTATATCATTTTAACACTATAAATTTATAGAGTTGTGGATGTGTTGCCGTGTTGTTTTGTATTCCCTGCTGAGATGGCATAAAATAGTGTCAGATGAGCTGAAAGAAGGGTTAATTATGAACGATAAGCAAAAATTATCTGAAACACGTATCGCGGGAGAGGTGATCTTTGAGGGGCGTATGCTTCGCTTGGAACGAGATAGAGTTCTTTTGCCCAATGGAAGTGAGACATATCGAGAGGTTGTTAGGCACCCCGGAGCTGTTGCTGTTATCGCTTTACAGGATCAAGAAATCCTTATGGTTCGTCAATATCGATATCCTATTGCCCGTGAAACGTTAGAAATACCCGCCGGAAAAATTGATCCCCAAGAATCTCCTTTGAACTGCGCGATTCGCGAACTGCGTGAAGAAACCGGTTATAAGGGAACCATGGAATTAATGGGTACCTTTTATACAACGCCGGGCTTTACGGATGAGGTGATGCACATTTTTTTAGCTCGAGATTTGGTTTGGGATCCTTTGCCGACGGATGATGACGAGTTTTTAATGGTGGAGAAAATTCCCTGGAGTGAAGCATTAAGACGTGCTTGCCAAAATGAGTTTAGTGATGCCAAAACAATACTTGGAATCATGCTTGTCCAGGAGCATATATAATGATTTATGCGGATTTACATATTCATATCGGACAAAGTCTTGATAATAAGCTGGTAAAAGTCACAGCCTCAAAGTCTTTAACTCTTCCCAATATTCTGGAGGTTGCCCGGGATATCAAAGGCCTGAATATGATCGGTATTGTAGATGCCCATTCGGAGGGTGTGCGCAACGATTTCAGAACCTTGCTCACTTCGGGGGAGATCCATTCTCTGGCTGAAGGTGGATATGCTGCCAAGGGTTTAACAATTATTCCCGGACATGAAATCGAATTGCAAATTGGAGAAGGGAACGCACATTTTTTAGCCTATTTTCCTTCTCTCGGCCACATGGAAGACTATGTCCGGGAAATAAGAGCTGCTACAAAAAATTGGCAGTTGAGTACCCAGAAAGGCCATCTTCAAATTGAACAGTGGCTGGAGGCTGTCAGAAAAGCTGAAGGAATTTGGCTTCCAGCTCATGCTTTTACTCCCCATAAAGGAATCTATGGGAACTGCTGTCGCCGCTTGGCCGATGTCTTGCCCATTCTCCCACGGGGACTGGAAATTGGTTTAAGTGCGGATAGAGCTATGGCTAAAAGTATCAGTGAACTGGAGAATGTGGTTTTATTCAGCAATTCAGATGCTCACTCTTTAACTAATATCGCACGGGAATATAATCTGCTGGAGGGCGTCGAATCTTCTTTTCAAGGATTAGATGATTTATTGTTAATAAATTCCAAAGGAAGTGTGCGAAATTTTGGTTTGCCGCCGAAAGTTGGCAAGTATCATCGGACATACTGCTTGCATTGCGAACGGGTTGCTTTAACGTCTCCGCCCCAATTATCCTGTCCCGTTTGCGGAAGCCATCACATAGTGACAGGAGTTTTGGATCGTGTAGTAAGCATTGCCGACAAGACCTTAAATGATAATGATCCTTCACATTATGTATATCAGGTGCCCCTACAAAGGCTCCCGGGAATTGGACCTAAAATGTATCAGCGGCTGCTAAATCATTTCAAAACTGAAATGGCTGTTTTGCATGAAGTTTCTGAAGAAGAACTAATCCCGGTAGCCGGTGAGAAAATAACAGCTTGGATATTAAAAGCTCGGCGCAATGACTTAAAATTTATCTCTGGCGGCGGGGGTGTATTTGGTAAAGTTTTGGACATACTTTCCTTCGAATAGGAATAAAATTCCATATAGAAAGGGAGAGGGAGATTTTCTATGTGGAAAAAGCTAGGCCAACATATTTGTAAATACTGGGTTATCTATCTGACGCTTTCGAGCGTTTATTTGGCTGGTGTCGTGTTTGGCGCTTTGGGAGTCAAAGCTTTAGGAGCTTCGGCTTCCTCCCAATTGGGGGATTTTCTCAATACGCTTCTAAAAAATCAACCAGTTGATTTAAACCCGGTATTTCTCGGACAATTGGCGAGAGATGTATTTATAATCATGGCCGGAATATGGATTCTAGGACTTACCATCATTGGGGCCCCGTTAATTTATCTCATTGTTTTTACGCGAGGTTTTATTCTGGGCTTTACAGTTAGTTTTATTATTAGCTTTAAAGGGATGCTGGGCCTTGGCTTAATCCTTGTAACTGTTTTAGTACCTGCACTTATGGGGATCCCTTTATTGTTATTAGGGGCCGGCTTGGCAACTATATTTTCCTTTTTATTATTAAGGGGTAAAGCTAGAGGAGAATCGCTGCGCCGAGAGTTTTTGTATTATACTGTGGCTGCGGCGTTTGTTTCTCTTGGTGCAGTATTTGTAGGAGTTTCCCAAGGGTATTTTTCAGTGTTAGGTTCTCGAGTTTTGGGGTTGTAAGTTTAAAAACGTTGTAGATTACCTGCAAAAATTTGCATTGCAAAAATAAGCACGCAAAATAATGCAGGTTATTTACAGCAGCTAATTGTCATAAACATTTTAAAATTCAAACATTACAATCAGCGAACTCGTTCAGCTAAAGCTGAACATCGGGGCATCGGCAGGGGACTCTACCCCCACTGAAGCAAGGTATGGGAACTACTCCCACTTGTAGAAGTGGGAGTCTAACGATTGGATAAAGACAGCAAAGAAAGCTATTGAGAGAGTTAAAGCTTTTGCTATTTGGATCCGGCTTGCTTCTGGCATGATAATTGCATTATAATTAGCAAAGTTAGGAATAATGATTAAAATGGAGGTTTGCATTATGCTGATTGGAGTACCAAAAGAGATTAAAAACAATGAGAACCGTGTTGCCATTACTCCTGCGGGTGTCCATGCTTTTACTCTGACCGGACATCAGGTCGTTGTGGAAAAATCTGCTGGAGAAGGTAGTGGAATTACCGACGAAGAGTATGTCAAGGCCGGTGCCCAAATCTTAGATTCTGCAGCCGACGTTTGGAATGCGGATATGATTATCAAGGTTAAGGAACCGATAGAACCCGAATACGACTTTTTTAAACCGTGACAAATTTTATTCACTTATTTGCATCTTGCTAATGAACCGGAATTGACTAGGGTACTTATGGAAAAACACGTTGTTGGGATAGCCTATGAAACAATTCAGTTAGATAATGGCTCTCTGCCTCTGCTCGTTCCTATGAGCGAAGTGGCCGGGCGAATGTCAATTCAAATCGGAGCCCAATTTTTAGAGAAACATTATGGCGGAAAAGGAATGTTGTTAGGTGGGGTTCCTGGTGTGTCGCCGGCTAAAGTTACGATTATCGGCGGAGGAATTGTGGGTACAAATGCGGCTAAAATGGCTGTTGGAATGGGTGCCAATGTCATTCTAATTGAAAAAAGCGCTCAACGGCTTCGCGAAATTGATGATCTTTTTAACGGGCGAGTTAAAACTCTTATGTCGAACCCTTATAATATTGCTGCCAGTGTCGCTCGGGCCGATCTGCTTGTCGGAGCTGTGCTTATTCCTGGTGCACGTGCACCCCACTTGGTTACGGAAGAAATGGTAAAAACCATGACTCCCGGAAGTGTTATCGTTGACGTGGCTATTGACCAAGGAGGCAGCATAGAAACCATCGATCGAGTCACTACCCATAGTGATCCGGTCTATATTAAACACGGTGTGGTACACTATTCGGTCGCTAATATGCCTGGAGCAGTCGCCCGAACTTCGACTTTTGCGCTGACCAATGTTACTTTAGGTTATGCCTTGGATATTGCAAATAAAGGATATTTTAAGGCACTCCAAGAAAATCGCTCGCTGCGCAAAGGAATAAATGTTATTAACGGTAAATTAACTTACAAAGCTGTTGCTGAATCATTAAATATTATGTATACGCCTTTAGAAGAAGCTTTGCTCTAGCAGGTGTCAAGAACGGCATTGTTAAAGCAGACTATTCTGAGAAGTGACTTCGAGTGAAATCGTGATATGATTTCACTCTTTTTTTTAGGACCGACTAAAACACGGTCCTGATTTTTTGGGGGATAAGGACAATCGTGAGTTGCATAAGCTTTAAAGATAGGAGGTAGAGTCATGCCAAAAAAACATTGGGGAGACTTTTTCTTATATTTGGGACGGGTATTTCTCCTCCTGATTTTACTTGCGGTGTTGCTCCCGAAACTTGCAGTTGTCTGTAATATTTGGGTTTCATCATTGCTTCATAATGAAGATAAGCCTATGGGAAATCCGATGAAAGTTGAAGCGCCCGGATGGACAAAGTCTGTTTTGCAATTATTCCCTATCTCTCAGAAAGAGTAATAATTTTCCTCAAAATTCAGAGTAAACAAGGAAAAGTGCTTATCTATGTAGAATTTAGTAGAATTTAAATGCATTTTTGACTTTAAAAGGGGGGATTATATGATCTCCACAGAACAGCTTTTACAGCAATATATTACGTTTCTGAATGTCGAACGAGGGCTTTCCTTGAATACTCGTCAGGCTTACGAACGTGATTTGCGCCAGCTTGTTGTGTTCCTTGAGCAGAGGGAAACCGATCTTTTGAGATGCGAGCCTAATGATCTCTTCTTATTTCTGCTTTACTGGAAAGAACAGGGTAAATCACCTCGAAGTATTGCCAGGTGCAATGCGACCTTGCGAGGTTTTTTTGCCTTTTTAATGGAGGAAGGGAAACGAAGTGACAATCCCAGCACATATCTTGTTACTCCGAAGCTGAATCAATCTCTTCCCAAAGTGTTGTCTGAAGGAACAATGGCCAAACTATTAGAAACGAATGAGACAACGGATGCTGCTTCACGAGATTTGGCAATCTTGGAAATTCTCTATGGAAGCGGTTTACGCGTCTCAGAGTTAATTAATCTCCGCGTCGGAGATGTATCCTTGGATGTAGGGTATATACGCTGCCTGGGAAAGGGGAATAAGGAACGGATCGTGCCATTGGGAGAACCAGCGATACGGGCTATTACTCGTTATATAAACGGTGCAAGAAAGCGTATGTGCGGAAAGACCGCGAGTGATTTCTTATTCGTAAATGCGCATGGTCATACTCTAACTCGTCAAGGAGTAACCTTCATTCTGCAAAAATGGGGAGCGTCTCATGCTCTCGAGAAAAGGATTTCGCCTCATATGTTTAGGCATAGTTTTGCAACTCACTTGTTGGATCACGGTGCAGATCTGCGTTCCGTACAAGAGTTATTAGGCCACACTGATATTTCTACAACTCAGATCTATACGCATTTAACAAGAAAACGCTTGTTAGATGTTTTTAATAAGTCCCATCCGCGTGCTGAACGAAAAAATGATGAATAACAATGTTTGAAATTATTTAAAGTGTAGATGGAGGCCGAATTATGAAGCGCAGTATTATTATTGTCTTAGACAGTGTCGGTATCGGAGAAATGCCTGATGCCTGTAATTATGGAGACGCAGGAAGCAATACGTTGCATAATATTGCCGAAGCTGTGGGGGGGCTGGAACTCCCTAATCTGGAATCGCTGGGACTAGGAAATATTTACCGGATTAAAGGTGTGCATGCCCAATCAAACCCCAAAGGATGTTATGGCAAAATGGCAGAGGCTTCTCGAGGCAAGGATACCACCAGCGGCCATTGGGAAATGGCGGGAGTTATTTTAGAGAACGCGCTCCCAACCTTTCCTCAGGGGTTCCCGCAGGAGTTCATTGCTCGTTACGAGAAGGCAATCGGTCGCGGTGTACTCGGCAACGAAGTTGCTTCAGGAACAGAAATTATCCAGCGCTTGGGTGAAGAACATCTGAGAACGGGAAAACCTATTGTCTATACTTCTGCGGATTCAGTATTTCAGGTTGCGGCCCATGAAGAAGTTGTTCCCTTGCCGGAATTAATGCATTTTTGTAAGCTTGCTCGTGAAATGTTAACTGGTGATTTACAAGTAGGGAGGGTTATTGCTCGTCCATTTCTCGGACAAGTCGGCGAATTTTATCGAACTTCGCATCGGCACGATTTTGCCTTGGAACCACCTCGTAAAACGTTATTAGAATACATTTCAGAACAGGGTCTCGCAGTCAATGCTGTTGGAAAAATTCGCGACATTTACGCGGGTAAGGGGATTACCGATTTTTGTTCAACGAAGAGCAATATGGATGGCGTTGATAATACTTTGGCCTATATGACTAAGACGAACGTCGGTTTGATAATGACAAACCTCGTAGACTTTGATATGGTGTATGGCCACAGGAATAATGTGGAGGGTTATGTTCAAGCTTTGAAGGATTTCGACCAACGTTTGCCGGAACTAGTGGCGCTTCTGCGCCCGGAGGATTTGCTGGTCATAACGGCTGATCATGGCTGCGATCCAACATTCCCGGGAACTGATCATACAAGAGAATATGTTCCGCTGCTGGTTTATGGGCAAAGCGTCAAACATGGAGTGAATCTGGGAGTGAGATCAACGTTTGCCGATCTGGGGGCGACTGTCGCTGAGTATTTAGGCCTTGATCCTCTTCCAGTAGGAAAAAGTTTCTTGGCTGAAATTAGAAATGATTGAGAAACGGCAGTAAATGAGGTGATTTGATTTTTATGAGAATGGTTGATTTGATACAAAAGAAAAAACGTGGCGAAGCTTTAAATACCAACGAAATTTCCTATATAGTTCAGGGATATGTTAACAACGAAATTCCTGATTATCAAATGTCAGCATTTCTCATGGCTGTTTACTTTAAAGGAATGAATAAACGAGAAATCGCCGACCTGACGTTATCATTTGTGGATTCTGGAGATAGAAACGATTTATCGGCAATTCAGGGGATTAAAGTTGATAAACATTCTTCGGGAGGCGTAGGTGATAAGCTTAGTTTGGTTATTATCCCGCTTGTTGCATCTGCGGGAGTACCCGTTGCTAAAATGTCTGGAAGAGGATTAGGACATACAGGCGGTACTATAGACAAATTAGAGTCTATACAAGGCTTTAAGACAGAGCTGGATAGAGAGACGTTTGTAAATAATGTCAATAAATATAATATGGCCATTGTCGGGCAGAGTTCCAATTTGACGCCCGCGGATAAGAAGATCTATGCCCTTCGTGATGTGACGGCAACTGTTGACAGCATACCATTGATCGCCAGCAGCATTATGAGCAAAAAAATAGCCTCTGGTGCTGATTGCATAGTGCTGGATGTCAAAGTTGGTTCCGGGGCCTTTATGAAATCCGTTCCCGAGGCGATTGAATTAGCTGAGACGATGGTGGAAATCGGGAAATCGCTGAATAGAAAAACAATTGCCGTTGTTACAGATATGAGTCAGCCTCTTGGTCATGAAGTGGGAAATGCTAATGAGGTAAAAGAAGCTATTGAAATCTTGAAGGGACAAGGAGCAGACGATGAAACGACTATTGCGCTGACTCTGGCATCTTATATGACTGTTTTAGGAGGTGCCTTCAAGGATTTTGATGCCGCTTATTCGGAACTTAGTCATGTCATTAATTCCGGCAGAGCCGTTGAAACGTTCAAAGAGTTGATAGAAATTCAAGGCGGAAATTCAAAGGTTGTTGACGAACCCATGTTACTTCCCCAAAGCGGCTGCCATATTGAAGTTAAAGCCCCAGGTAAGGGATATGTTTCAGCCATTGATGCTGAAAAGATTGGTGTTACTGCTATGCTGCTCGGCGCAGGACGAAAGAAGAAAGAAGATGTCATAGATTTTTCGGCAGGAGTTACCATGGTGAAGAAAGTCGGGGATAAGGTTAGTTCGGAGGATACGATTTGCATTTTGCATACAAATCTGAAGGATTATCAAGAAGCTGTGGAAATGGTGAAACAGGCATATTCCTTCAGCAATATAAAACCGAAGCCCAGTAAGTACGTTTATGAAGTTATTCAATAAGAATTAGCTTGTTTTCCAATAGCGATGAGAATGAACGGCTTCAGGTGCATAATCATAAATTTCTCTTCCCGGCGTATATGATAGAGAGGGTATCGGGAGGGGGAATTTTATGGCTCGAGAGAAAACAATTTTTTCATTTCTCGAAGGTCTGACCACGGAGGATACATTTGCGGTTTTAGGGAATGCCCAAAAATTTAAAACTCACAAACATGCCTGGAAAGCTTGGCGGGCACTAAAAGAATTTGGCTGTTCAGCTTATCCTGTCGCTGAAGATTTGCAGCGAATTGATGGGAGCAAAGTATATTCGAGTGTCCAAGAACTAAAGGATAAAATAACGGTCATCGTACCTTGTTTGTTACCAGAAGAAATGCCATCACTACTCACGGAGGCCTCGTTTGCCGGAGTAAAAAAGATTTGGTTTCAAGAGCAGACATGGAGTCAAGGTTTTAAAGAGGGATGCGAGAAAATGGGAATTCAAGTCTTCCGAGGATGTGTCCTGCGGCATAAAAAATATCCTGCACTGAGTCTTTGTTATTTGAATCCTTGTTACTGGCATGGTTTAAAGGATTCGAAAGTTCCTTCGAAACGTTATTAAAATAGTGAACTCGTTCAACTAAAGCTGAGGAACCAATCCCCTCTGCAGAAGCGGGAGTCCTACGATTGGATAAACAAAAATAATAAACAGGAATTTTTAAAGCCTTTGGGATATCAAGCCTAAAGGCTTTTGCCATTTTGTGCGTCATTAGCCTTTGCAAGCTTTTTAGGTTTTTAGTAATACATATTTTAATGCTGCTTTCCATTCTCATTACAATATAATTTCTCTTTTCGGGAATAATAACATCAAATTTAATGAGGAGGAGTCAAGATGAGAAAAGGATTAGCAGTTGTTCTTGCTTTCATGCTTGTACTAGGTAATATAGCCTTTGCTAATGTTCCTTCTGTAATGGGAGCGGAAATTGAAACGGAGGCCGCGAGTGCTGTATTGATGGATGCTGCATCAGGACGAGTTCTTTATGAAAAAGATATGCATAAAGAATTGCCTCCGGCAAGCGTCACCAAGCTAATGACCTTGTTAGTGGCTGCAGAGGCTGTCGAATCTGGGAAGGTTAAACTAACGGATAAAGTTACGGCAAGCGAGAATGCCTGTAAGCTAGGCGGGTCACAAATTTATCTTGAACCTGGAGAGACCTTTACCTTGGAACAAATGTTAATTGCCATTGCTGTTGGTTCAGCAAATGACGGTTGTGTCGCTGTAGCAGAACATATTGACGGAACTCATGAAGCCTTCGTTGAGGAGATGAATCGCAAAGCTCAAGCATTAGGTTTGAAAAACACTCATTTCGCCAATGCCTATGGATTACCCGCTGAAGGTCATTATACCAGTGCCTATGATTTAGCCGTAATTGCCAGAGAAACTCTTAAATATCCTTTGATTCGAAAATTAACAAGTATCAAAGAATATGATTTGCGTGATGGAAAATTTAAATTATGGAATACGAATAAACTTCTCTGGTGGTATCCAGGAACGGATGGCTTTAAAACCGGTTGGACCAATGAAGCCAAATATTGTCTGGCGTCCACGGTTGAGAGAGATGGGCTGCGCTTAATTTGTGTCGTAATGGGGGTGCCTCAGGTTAGGGGGCATTTCGCGGAATCAATGAAAATCTATAATTATGGCTTTGCCAAATATCAATTTAAAACCTTTGCTCCAACGGGTCAAAAAGAGGGAGTTGTTAAAGTTGCCAAAGGAAAAGAAGATACTGTAAATGCAGTCACAGAGAAGGCCTTTGGCGCTACTATTGAAAAAGGAAATGATAAAAATTTCTGGGTCGAAACGAAGCTCAACCCAGAAATAAGTGCTCCTATTAAAAAAGGACAAAAACTTGGCGAAATTCTCTTATATCGGAATGATGTTTTACAAAGCAGCGTAAATCTTATCGCCGATCATTCTGTGGAAAAAGCAAGCTTAGCCGAACAGATAACACGTACTCTTAAAGGTGTTATCGGATATTAGCCTGGGTTCTTCTGGGCTCCTTTTTCGAAGCTGTTTCTCAGTCTGAATCAAGGGCAAGGGGTATGGTCAGAGCGTTCATCAATTTTGGATAATTCGCGGATTCTCATGAGGGCCGCTCTCTCAATTCTGGAGATTTGAACTTGTGAGAGATTCAGGATCGCAGCGATTTGACTTTGAGTTTTATCTTCAAAAAATCGCATTAAAAGAACATTTTTTTCTCGTTCAGGCAGTTTATCCAAAACCTCATTCAAGGCAATTTTATCAAACCAACCAGGGTCTGCACCTTTTTCTGTTGAAAGTTGATCAAGCACATAGATGGGATCGGAATCATCCTGGTAAAGTGTATCATAGATGGATGTAGGGCTTTGTATAGCCTCCAAAGCCGCAACAATCTCCTCTCGATCAACTCCGATATTGGCGGCAATTTCTCCGATTGTCGCCTCCCGGCCTAAGCCGGAAGAAAGTTCATCCCGCGCACGATTAACTTTATAGACCAATTCTTTGTAAGACCGAGGAACTTTTAAAGGATGATCATCGCGAAGAAAACGTCTGATTTCTCCAATAATCATTGGCACCGCGTAGGTAGAGAATTTGACACCATAGGAAAAGTCAAATTTATCAATTGCTTTAATTAGACCAATGGTACCAATTTGAAAAAGATCTTCAAGTTCGTAACCTCTATGGGCAAAACGCTGAACAAGGTTAAATATAAGTTTCAAGTTGCAATTGATTAACCGTTCTCTTGCTTCCGTATCTCCGTCCTTAGCAGCATGAAGATTCTCCATCATCTCTTCATCAGAGAGAAGGGGAAAATGAGGAAGATTCATATCCGTTAGTCGTTGAATCATGTCCGGCCCCCCTAATGAGAAGCATTGGAGGTTTGTTTCAGCTGCTTCTTCATGGTTACAGTAGTTCCGATGTCAACAGTTGAGTCAACCTGCAGGTCATCCATAAATGACTGCATAAAGACGAAGCCCAGCCCCATGCGTTCCGGATCAGTGCTAAAGGCGGGCTGCATGGCTTGCTCAACATTAGAAATCCCACAGCCTTCGTCCTTAACAACAATCTTAAGGGCGTCATCCATTATTTCTAATTCGAGAAAGACAATATGATTAGCTTTGTTGCGGTAACCATGGATGATGGCATTGGAAACTGCTTCAGAAACTGCGACTTTAAGTTCTTCAATGTCATTAAGAGGCAGATCTAATTGAGCTCCGACAGAAGCTATGAGCAACCGCGCAATTCCTACATTTTCAGCGATGCTCGAAAATGAAAGGGCTAATTGATTTGATTTCATTTATGCTCTCCTTCCTTCCTCATAGGCATGGGTCTCATCATCATAAAAGTTAATAATTTTCGGTAAGCCTGAAAGTTCCATGATTTTATAAACATTCGGAGGTACATTGGTAATTTTTAGTTTTCCACCTAAGGAGAGTAACTTTTTATATCGGCCTAAAATAACACCTAATCCGGAACTATCGATGAATTGAACGTTTTGAAGATTGAGAATTACTGTACGAATCCCCCTTTTCTCAATTTCTATGTCTATGGCTTGCCTTACAAGATCTGATGTGTGCATATCCAGTTCTCCGTCTAAACGTAAGAACAGGGTAAGGCGCTCTATCTTTTTTTCAAGGTTCAAGACCATCCCCCCTAAAATGTGTTCAAAAGGCACAAGCCTCATTGGGAAACTATAGTGAAATTAAAGGTGAAGTATGTTTTCGCTTAATAACCATAATTTTCCTGCATGCTTTTTAAAGAATTCTTGGCAAGCTCTGTCGAAATATCTGCATAAAAATGGAAATAATAAGTATAATTTATACTGTTTTCATTAATAATACAAATTAGTCTATAAAGGGAGGGAGCTGAATGCCTAATCAAACGCTGCGCAAACCCGCCATTTCAATCTCACCTGAAGAATACAAAGCACTAGCGCAAAAATACACTCCTAAACCAACGCTTACTAAGAATATTTTAAGGGCTTTTTTGGTTGGCGGTCTGATTTGTGCTTTGGGACAAGTGATTATAAATATTTTTTCCGGGATTGGGTTAACTCCAAAAGAGGCCTCAAATGCTGCCACTGCTGCGATGATTTTCTTAGGTTCCCTGCTCACTGGGCTTGGAGTTTATGATGAGATTGGAAAATTTGGGGGAGCCGGCTCAATTATTCCTGTCACAGGTTTTGCCAATTCCATTGTTTCACCGGCGATGGAATTCAAACGCGAAGGATACGTTCAGGGAGTGGGGGCGAAGTTGTTTACCGTTGCAGGTCCTGTCCTCGTATATGGTATTGCCGCCTCCATCATTATTGGCGTTCTAGCTTATTTCTTGCATTAAGACAAGAGGATTAATTGCTCTACGAAGATTTGGGATTATGGACATGAGTGAATGAATGGGGATGAACATATGACATGGGTTTAAAAAGAGCGGGTAATCAGACGGTGCTGTTTGACAATCCGCCGGTTATTTTATCGTCTTATGCCGTCGTTGGGCCGAAAGAAGGAAAAGGCCCCCTTGGCAAAACCTTTAACTCAATTTGGCAGGATCAACTGAACGGTGAAAAAACTTGGGAATTAGCAGAGAGCAAGATGCTTCAAGAAGCCTTGCAAGGGAGCATCAGTCAAGCAGGGATAGGAAAAGAACAAATTGACTTTATGTTGGCCGGCGACTTACTGAATCAGATTGTTTCTTCGAATTTTGCTGCTCGGCTAATGGCCTTACCCTTCATTGGAGTTTATGGAGCATGTTCTACCATGGCCTTAAGTTTGGCCTTGGGCAGTATGATGATTGATGGCGGATTTGCCGAGCACGTGCTTGTGGGAGTCTCAAGTCATCATGACACGGCAGAGCGCCAATTTCGTGCCCCAACTGAACAGGGGACACAAAGGGCCATGAGTGCTCAATGGACCGTTACCGGAGCGGGAAGTGTTCTCCTGGGCAAAAAGGGAGCTGGACCAAAAATCACTTCAGCAACGATTGGAAGAGTTATTGATTATGGAGAGACCGATGCCAGCAATATGGGTTCCGCAATGGCTCCGGCAGTCGCTGATACGATTCTTAATCATTTTCATGATTTGCAGTGTACAGGGCAGGATTATGATCACATAGCTTCCGGGGATTTAGGAACCGTTGGTCTAGCTCTGGCCAGTGAGGTTCTCAAACAAAGCGGTGTTGATACGGGGACGGAATTTACAGATTGCGGCGTCAGGATTTTTGATTCCACTCAGGATGTCCATGCCGGCGGCAGCGGATGTGCTTGTTCTGCCGTTGTTTTTGCCGGTGATTTAATGCAGAAGTTAAGGGCTAGAGCCTTGAAACGTGTTTTGCTTATAGGAAGCGGGGCTTTACACAGTCCCACTTCAGCGCTGCAGGGCGAATCGATCCCAGGGATAGGTCATGCCGTTGCTATTGAAGCATGAAAGGAGTCTTCTGATGTTTCATTTGATATTTCCAGCCTTTATCGTTGGCGGACTGATCTGTGTTATCGGGCAGTTAATGATGGATTTAACGAAACCATCTTTTACACCTGCTCATGTCTTGGTATCGTTTGTCACAGGGGGAGCTGTCTTGGGAGCTTTAGGTGTATATGAACCTCTCGTTAAGTTTGCCGGAGCCGGGGCGACGATCCCTTTATCTGGCTTTGGCTATAGTTTAGCTCAAGGCGCTATTGAGGGTGTAGGCAAACGGGGTCTGTTAGGAGCTTTGTCAGGCGGCGTCGAGGCAACGGCGGTCGGAATCGCTGCTGCAGTATTTTTCGGTTATTTGATGTCTGTGACCTTTAACCCCAAGGGATAAGCCCTTGTCTTTTGGCCTAGAAAAATATCCGGATAAAGGGAGGTTAGCATGAGCAATAATTCAAGTGAAAAAAACGTTCCTGTCAGTAAAAATTACCAGGAAAATGTAGATTACTTAAATAAGGAATTAGGAGTACCGGATAGTTTTGACGTTGTTGTTCGGGAAATGTCGATTGGCGGTAAAAAAATAGCGATTTATTCCATTAACGGTATGGTTGACACTCACGTTGCTAGTTATATTCTGGATGCCTTAATTGACTTGGAACGCTCTGATCTTATCGTTAATGCCCTGGACAAATTGGTGAAAGGCCGAATTGTTGATTTACAAGTTACAGAAGTTGAAACAATGGACAAGGTGTTCTATTTTGTTTTGTCGGGTCCCATGGCAATTTTTGTTGAAGGACAAGAAAAGGCAATTATCGTAGATTTGAGGACTTATCCTGCCCGTCAGCCCCAGGAACCGGATATCGAACGTGTTACTCGAGGATCACGTGATGGATTTGTTGAGACACTGGTGATGAACACTGCCTTAATTCGCAGGCGTTTGCGTGACCCCAAACTGCGCATGAAATTGGTGCAGGTTGGAGGAAGATCAAAAACCGATGTCTGCATTGCCTATATCGAGGATATTACCAATCCGGAGATGGTTCGAAAAATCCAAGAAGATCTGCAGGCAATTAAAATTGATGGGATTCCTATGGCCGAAAAAAGCGTTGAAGAATTTATTCTCGGGAGTAAGTTCTGGAATCCTTATCCCCGGGTCAGATATACAGAACGCCCGGATGTGGCAGCTATTCATTTACTGGAAGGGCACGTTGTTATTCTTGTCGATACGTCTCCATCGGTTATTATGGCGCCAGCAACTTTTTGGAGTCATCTCCAGCATGCAGAAGAATATCGCCAAGAACCCATTGTAGGTGCCTATCTTCGCTGGATACGATTTGCCGGGATATTTGCAGCTTTATTTCTCCTACCGCTTTGGCTGGGAGCAGCTCTAAACCCTCAATTACTTCCCAAAGGACTTCAGTTTATAGGAGTTTCTAAGCCGGCAAAAATTGGTCTATTTCCCCAAGTGTTATTTGCCGAATTTGGCGTGGATCTTTTGCGGATGGCCGCTGTGCACACTCCGGCTCCCTTAGCGACGGCCTTAGGATTGATTGCCGCCTTTATGCTTGGAGATATTGCTGTTAAAGTGGGGATGTTTTCTCCGGAGGTAATTCTCTACGTTGCCGTAGCGACAGTGGCTACTTTTGCAACTCCGAGTTTCGAGCTGGGTTTAGCCAATCGGTTGGCGCGTTTATTCATTATTGTTCTGACAGGTCTCTTTAATTTTTGGGGTTTTTTGGCCGGAACAATACTTGTTATCTTTCTCCTCTGGAGAACCAGATCCTTCGGTGTCCCTTATCTCTGGCCTCTGCTGCCCTTGAATTTCAAAGCTATGGGCACCGTTTTGGTTCGGTCGCCGGTTCCTATTAAGAACACACGTCCAAGTATCTTAAAACCTCAGGATCCAATCAGGCAGCCGGAGGGTAAAACAAAAAAATGATTAGAGAAAGGATGCCAAGAGAGTGAAAATTGGGTTTCCGCGTGCTCTTTTTTATTTTGATTATTTTCCTTTTTGGGCTGGCTTTTTTTATCATCTTGGCATAGAGGTGGAAACATCGCCTCCGACTCATCGTCAAATTATGGAGGACGGCCTTAAGAAAACCAGCGACGAAACGTGTTTGCCGCTAAAGCTTTTAGCTGGGCATATTCAGGCCCTAAAGGATGTTGATGCCATTTTTCTGCCTCGAATGGTGAGCATGGAAGAAAATACTTACAACTGCCCCAAGTTTCTTGGAATTCCTGAAAGTCTTCTTTCTGCAGTTCCCCCCGAGATTCCTGTTTTAAGCGCAGTGATCAATTGGCGAAAGGGTCAGCGTCAAGTTCTTAAAGATTTGCGAGTTTTGGGAATGCAGCTTGGCAAAAGCGGGGCAGAGATCCATAGAGCGTTTCTGGAGGGGCATGAATGGCAGCAGCATTACCAGGACTCCCGAGGGCGAAAATGGGATTTTGAAGAAAAAATGCGGGAAATAGAGTATGTAACGAGACAGACACAAAAAATAAAACCTGAAAATTTCTCGATGCAGGTCAGCGAAAACCATCAGAATTGCCAAAAGGACTTAAAAATCACCTTAATTGGCCATTCCTATCTTGTCCAGGAATGCTATGCCAATCTAAATCTTCTCCAACGTCTGAGAGAACATGCGGAAGTAAATCTTATCCAACATGTTGAACGAGAAGACGTTGAAGCGCATCTTTCGGGATTACGTAAGAAGCTTTTTTGGAGCCATGCTAAACAAATTTATGGTGCAGGGAATAAATTTGTCGAAGATCCTACGATTGACGGGATTATTTATTTAACTTGCTTCGGCTGTGGTACCGATTCGATGGTCCAAGAATTGCTAGCCCAAAAAGTTAGGAAGCACCATAAGCCTTATATGGTGATAACCCTTGATGAACATACCGGTGAAGCGGGATTAGTAACTCGCCTGGAAGCCTTTCTGGATATGGTTGAAAGGAGGAAGGTTCGTGAAGGTTACGTTTCCGCATATGGGGAATGCTTGGATAGTCATTCAAACACTCTTTGAATCTCTAAACATTGAGGTTGTTGTCCCTCCTCAGAACAGCAAACAGACTTTAACCTTAGGCTCAAAATTAGCCCCCGAAGCTGCCTGCCTGCCTTTGAAATTAAATCTCGGCAATTATATTGAAGCAGTTCGAGAGGGCGCCGATACCATTGTTATTACCGGGGGAATTGGCCCTTGCCGCTTTGGCTATTATGGAGAGATTGAACGGCAAATCCTCAGAGAAGCGGGGTATCATTTTGATGTCGTGACCCTAGAGCCGCCGGATGGCAGTCTAAGGGGACTGGCGCAGCGAATTCGCTATTTAGCCGGAAAGAAAAATTCTTGGGCTTCAATCCTTAAAGCTCTGCGCTTTGCTTACCTTAAATGTGTTGCTCTGGATCAAGTTGAGGATATGATCCATGCCGCTAGACCAAGGCTGTCTGATTCTCATGAAACGGAAAGGCTTTATGAGGAAGGTAAAAATCGCTTGGCTCAGGCTATGACCGTTAAAGGAATTCGAGATTCGGTATGTTCAATACGCCAAAGTTTGCGTGATCATCAAATGGCTGGTATTAAGAATGCCGATAAGTTTCATAAGCCTTTGCGTATTGGAATTATCGGAGAAATATACACGATTTTAGATCCCTTTACCTCCGTGGGAATAGAGGCAGAATTAGGACGTCTGGGAGTAGAAGTAGATCGGTCAATTTATCTTTCAGGGTGGGTAGGAAATCATATTTTTCAAGGACTTGCTCCTGGTTACCGTTCAATTCGTTCCTATCCAAGTCATGCTAAACCTTTTTTGTCTCATTTTGTTGGAGGGCATGGGCAAGAGACTGTCGGAGCTGCAGTAAAATTCGCGAGGGAAGGTTTTGACGGGATTATTCAGATTTTTCCTCTTTCATGTATGCCTGAGATCGTGGCAGCCAGCGTATTGCCAAGAGTCCAAGAAACCTATCAAGTCCCCATTATGACGCTTATCGTTGACGAGCATACTGGGCACGCTGGAATACAAACACGTTTGGAGGCCTTTGTGGATTTATTGGAAAGACCCAGCCTCAAAGGCATTTCAGAAACTTCTAGGGAGGGTGTGTCGCTTGTTGGGGAACGATAACTATTATTTAGGCGCTGATGTAGGATCGGTCAGTACAAATTTAGTGTTACTCAGTGAAAAAAATGAAGTGGCTTTAACTCTATATCTGCGAACTCAAGGACGGCCTATGCAAACTATTCAGGAAGGAATTAAGGTTTTGAGGTCAAAGATTGGAAAATCTGCCAAAATAATCGGGGTAGGGACAACTGGCAGTGCTCGTCAGCTAGCGGCAACGTTATTGGGCGCGGATGTCATTAAAAATGAAATTACTGCTCACGCAGTAGCCGCTTCCAGAGTTAATCCTTCAGTTCAGACCATTCTGGAAATCGGAGGTCAAGATTCTAAAATTATTATCCTTCGTGATGGGGTTGTTTCTGATTTTGCCATGAATACGGTCTGTGCTGCAGGAACCGGATCATTTCTTGATCAGCAAGCAGCCAGACTTGGTATACCCATAGAGGAGTTTGGTCATCTAGCCCTTGAAGCCGCAAGTCCCGTCAAAATTGCTGGAAGGTGTTCAGTCTTTGCAGAATCGGATATGATTCACAAACAGCAGCTGGGACATGCACTGCCGGATATTTTGGCCGGACTCTGCCAAGCGATGGTTCGCAATTATTTAAATAATGTTGGCAAGAACAAGGATATACGAGGCCCAATTTTCTTCCAAGGAGGTGTGGCTGCCAATCCTGGTATTCGCAAAGCCTTTGAAGAGGAGCTTGGCCAACCCATTATAGTTCCTGAACATTTTGGTGTGATGGGCGCTCTGGGTGCTGCTTATTTAGCTCAGGAAAAGGTAGGAAGGCAATCAGAATTACGGACAAGGTTCCGAGGGTTACAATTGGGTGATATCCAGTTTAATGCTCGAAGTTTTGAATGTTCCGGTTGTGCCAATCGCTGTGAAGTTGTTGAGATTCTGCAAGAAGGATCAATCTTGGCACGATGGGGAGATCGCTGCGGAAAATGGGCCAACGCCGTTGGCAAGGGTACCTACAAGGGCAAATCACAAGAAGGTGAGCAACAAGGAGCATAAAAGAAAAGAATCGGAATATTTCTGGGAAAAAATTCCCAGAGGAAAAAATAATTTTTGACCATTTCCCATTAGAAGTTTGGTATACTAAAAAAAATTTCATATGCCTCATCTCTTTGGAGGTGTGGTAGAGGCGCGAATGACATAAGTACTATGGAGAAGGTTGCGGCAACTGATGAGACCATAGAAAAGGGGATTTCGCCGAAGCACAAAAAGCAGCGTAATTTTTGTTGCTGGTCCTATAGTCAACAACTGTGGGACTGTCATACGATAGTTTTATTAAAACTATCGTATGGAGAACTACTCCCAACAGGAGAAGAGGGTCAATGTTTACGTGCAGTCGTACGGCAACAGAGGACCTCCTTCTGTTGCCGTTTATATTTTATTAAGTAGAGAAGGTAAAGTAATAGGAGGAAGAGAATATGAGACTGCACGGTACACAACGAGTTAATGAACAGGGGCATTTGGAAATTGGTGGGTGTGACACCGTTTCATTGGCACAGGAATTTGGCACACCTCTTTATATTATGGATGAGGCCCATATTAGGGAAATATGCAGACAATATTATCTATCCTTTATCCAAGGGATGAAAAATGCCGAGGTGATATATGCTTCTAAAGCGTTTTCCACTCTGGCTATGTGTCGAATCGTCAACCAAGAGGGATTGGGGCTGGATGTTGTCTCAGGCGGAGAACTGCATACTGCTCTGCAGGCGAAATTCCCTGCTGAGCGTATCTACTTTCATGGTAATAACAAATCGGCAGAGGAATTGGCAATGGCCATTAAGGCCGGCGTTGGGCGTATTGTTGTCGATAATTTTTATGAAATGAGTCTTCTCAACGAATTGGCTGAAGAAATGCATGAATCGGTCAGCATACTTCTGCGCGTGACCCCTGGCATTGAAGCCCATACCCATGAATACATTCAGACAGGACAAATCGACTCCAAGTTTGGCTTCACCCTTGTGAACGGAACCGCTGATCGAGCTTTGGATTTGGCATTATCCTCTTCGAACCTTGTTGTCAAAGGAATCCATGCCCATATTGGGTCGCAAATATTTGAATTGGAGTCCTTTAGTCACGAAGTTCACATAATGATTCAGTACATGGCAGATATTCACAAACGGACGGGATACCTGTTAGAGGAGTTAAACTTAGGCGGAGGATTTGGAATTTACTACGCTTCAGGTGATGAACCTGCCCGGATTGAGGACTATGCCAAAACCGTGCAAAATGCTCTTGAAAATGCCTGTCAAAATTATCAATTTCCAACTCCTAAAATTATCATTGAACCCGGACGTTCTATTGTCGGAACGGCGGGTACTACCCTCTATACGGTTGGGTCAATTAAAGAAATTCCCGGAATACGTAAATATGTTGCTGTTGACGGAGGAATGGCTGATAACCCGCGTCCCGCTCTCTATCAGGCACGCTATGAAGCTGTCTTGGCTAATCGTGCCGGTGAAGAGACTGCTGAGGAGGTTTCAATCACAGGGAAGTGTTGTGAATCCGGCGATATGTTAATTTGGGATATTAATCTGCCTAAAGTTGAATCAGGTGACCTATTAGCGGTATCTTGTACCGGAGCTTATAATTACTCGATGTCTTCCAATTACAATCGCCTTGCCCGCCCTGCTGTTGTTTTAGTTGAAGGCGGCAAGGGTGATGTGATTGTAAAACGTGAAACATATAGTGATTTGTTGAGAAATGATGTTCTCCCTGAACGTTTAACCCACTTGCCTATAGCCAGCCGCTAGGATTGAAGAAAGGATCCGTGTACGTTAATTCGTATCCGGGTCCTTATTTATTAATATCTCTTTTGAGGTCGGACTAGAGTTAAATCAAGGGCAACTAAAATAAGAATGGCAATTAAAATTAGGGTCAGACCGTTGGGAGAAACGCGCCTTGAGTAAATGTTGTCAGGAATTAGAACCGGGGGATAGCCTAAAGGTAATGGCGGTATGCTTCCTAGTATAGGAGGCCTGTAAGGATAAGATTGATAGTAAGAGGGTGAAGATGTTGGAAGGGGGAAAGCGGGTTGGGTGTTGATGGAATAAGGTGAATAATTTTGTTGACCCAAATAGTGGTTACGATTTAAGATGAGATTGTTTTGATGAAAGAGTAAGGGGGCCCTTGTTACAGGTCCATAGATACGGGCGTTGCCAGGGTTCAATTCTGTTCCCCCTTTCCGATAAATTCACCCGTTGTGATTGTTTTTAATCAGGTATGCTGGGGTGTGACATGAAGTGTCACACCCCTCTTTTATTCTTGGGATTGCGAAGGGGTAAGATTATTTTGGTCTTCAAAATGATGGCTGCCTTTATGGAAAAGTCGAACCGATTCATGTTCTGGAGACCAAGCTTCATTTTCGTAGAGGAACTCCGGAGGTGCTGACTGAACGTGTAACAATTTACTCATAACACTCCCTGATGCTTTTGACTGATAATCATTGGCTTGTGGTTCTTCTTCCAATGTTGTATTTGCGGGCATCTCCGGTGAAGCACTCTCGTCTGAAGCTGAAGCAGAAGAAAGGGATCTGAAAAATAGTCGTTTTAGAATTACCATAACTATACACCTCTCAATGGCATTATATGTATTTGTTTGGTTAATGTACCAAGGGTACTGGGTTTAATTCTATAAATTTCTAAATATTACATTTTACTTAAAGAATATTTCCAAGGAGTTTGTTTGATCCTAGGAAGTAGAATATATAATGTTTTGTGAGGTGGACTCGGGTGCAGAGAAAAACATTCGGATTATTATTCCGAGTCTGCAAAGGATATTGCCTGCTTTTTTTGTTTGGAATAGTTCTCGGAGCAAGTTTTGTTTTAGGTCCGTTATTTTTTAGTCATATTTCTAATGAACAACGGCCTCTGCAGGCAGCAGAACCCAAAGAAAGCAATTCCTTGTTAGAAAAAAACAATCAAGATTTTATCCCACAAGACGCTCAAGATCAGCCAGATTCGAAGTCTACATCGGATTTAAGTCCCAATTTTAACCCTGACTTAAACTCTTCACCTCAGGTATCGTCCTCTCTAACCGGTAACCGGATGACGATCCTTTTAGTGGGAGTGGATCGCCGTCCTAATGAAAAATCGTTAAGTAATACGGATACTCTCATTGTAGCCAGCGTCGATATACAGAACGGGAAAGTTGCTCTCGTTTCGATACCTCGCGATACCCAAGTCGTTATCCCAGGCCACGGTATGAATAAGATTAACGCAGCGGCTCGAATCGGCAATGGACTTAAGACAACGTCAAATATCATTGAGAAGTTAATTGCCCAAAGAATTGATGGTTATGTACTGACGAATTTCACGGGATTTAAGGATATTATAAATACTTTGGGAGGCATCACAGTCAATGTTGAAAAGGATATGTATTATGTAACTGGGGACAAAACAGATGGACTTATTAATCTCAAGAAGGGGATTCAGCGCTTAAATGGGAACCAGGCTTTACAATATGCCAGGTTTCGTCAGGATGCTTTAGCCGATATTTCAAGGACCTCGCGTCAACAGACTGTCTTGAAAGCATTAGGGAAGGAATTCTTTCAAGTTCAGACAATTCCCAAGTTACCTCAGTTAATCCCTCAACTTATGAAATCAGTGGAAACCAATCTCTCTATCAGCCAAATATGGGCTTTATCCAATGTTCTACTTCGTACCGGAACCCCAAAAATATCTTCACAGACTTTACCGGGAGACTTTTTAACAGAAGATGGAATTAGCTATTGGAAAGTTGATCCCCAGAGAGCCCAGGCTGTTATTCGACGCTTATTTATAGAAGGAAAGACATCCTCCGTATTTTTTAAATAAGGAGGGATGTTGATTAATTATTGAAAAGAGCCGACTAAGGAAAATCTTGTGATTTTCGCCGAATGGAGATATACTATTTAAGTTATTAGAAGGCGAATAATTTGGAGGGTGAACATTGGAGAAGCTATTTGATAAGTTGAAAGAATACTTACACATGGATACAGAAATATCTTTTGAAGAATTTACGGAGTATTATCGGAATTTGATCGCCGAACTAAATCAAACCTTTAACGACCTGGACAAGGATAATCGTCTTAAAGCACTTTATATTTGTTCTATAGTTCAGTCCAATGCTGATGCAAGGACTAAAACAAATAAATCAAATGCGAAAGTTTATAAAAAAATTAGTGCTAAATGTGCCTTTTGGGCTGATGCGATAAAATTCCATTTGGGCAAAGACGGACTTTCTGCCGAAGAAATTGAGAAAGCTACTGAAGAAATTAATAACAGCATTTAAGGAAATTATAATTTCAAGTATTAAAAAACTCCGCATTCCTTACGACTGCGGAGTTTTTTTATCTATTATTGCCATTGGGGCTTAAGCCTATGAATTAAGCAACAAGTTGCTGTTAGTAGTCCATAGATGATATAATTTAATATGAAACTCAAAAATAAAGGATTTAGGGTGTCGATATGGATATCATTTTGGCTCATCGTCAAATCGATTTTGATGCTTTAGCATCAATGGTAGCCGCTCAAAAGCTATATCCAAGCAGTGTTTTGGTTCTGGACGGAAAGCCAAACGTTTATGTTCAGGACTTTTTAGCGTTATCCAAGGATCAGCTGAGGTTTCTTAAATCACAGGAGGTCGACATTAACGACGTTTCTAAGGTTGTTCTGGTGGATACCCATGAATTAAAAAGAGCCGGTATGCTCGGTGAGAAAATATCTAAAACTCCCGGTATAGAAGTGGAAATTTATGATCATCATCCCTACAATGGCCCCATAAAGACTGGGATGTTTATTGATCATGTCGGATCATGTGCAACATTGCTGGTTGAAAAGTTGGCAGGATTTGGCTTACCGTTAAGTGCCTTTGAAGCAACATTAATTGCTATTGGGATTTATGATGATACTGGAAGCTTATTATTTGATAGTACGACGGTACGCGATGTTCGCGCTGTAGCTTATTTGCTTGAACAAGGTGCTAATCTTGGGGTTATCGCTGAATATCTGCGTAAACCTCTTACTGAAGAACAAAAAGAACTTCTTCAGCAATTGCTTGATCACGGCCAGACGGAATTTTTTGATGGCTTGCCTGTTTATCTGGCCTATGCAGAAACGGAAGAATATGTTGGTGGACTTGCCTTGTTGGCTCATCGGGTGGGAGAACTTGAAGGCGCAGATACTTGGTTTCTGTTGGTCAGAATGGATGACAGGGTCTATATTGTTGGCCGTTCCAGAGGCAGAGGACTGCCGGTCAACCGTTTGGTAGAGCCATTTGGGGGAGCAGGACATGATAGAGCTGCTTCGGCAACTATTAAAGACGGTGACCTTGAGTCAATTCTAAAAAAACTGCGCCTTGCCATAAAAAGCCGTGCAACTCGTCCTCATTTAGTGCGGGATATGATGAGTTATCCGGTTAAAACGGTTTCTCAGGACACTCGTTTAGGTGAGGTTGAAAAAATTCTTCTGCGTTATGGTCATACAGGGGTTCCTGTGACTGAGGATAAGACCTTGGTAGGAATCATTTCGCGGCGTGACGTGGAAAAAGCGGTTAGACATGGACTTCAACATGCGCCTGTTAAAGGATTTATGACGAGAAATGTTGTGACTGTGGATTCAAATGCAACTTTAGATGAAGTTCAAAGAGTGATGGTGCAGCATGATATTGGACGGCTGCCGGTTGTTGAAGACGGCGAATTAGTTGGAATTGTTTCCAGATCCGATGTATTGCGTTTAGTGCATGGCGGGGCAGTTCCCTTCGAAACCCAACTCGTGCGCGAACGCAGCATTGCCATGCGCCAGGACATCTTAGATTTGATAGGACGATTGCCCGTTAATGTGCAAGAAATCCTTGAAGCTGTGCGGGATACAGCTCAAGAGGAAGAATGTGCTGTTTATCTTGTAGGAGGGTTTGTCAGAGATTTACTGTTATCAGTTCCTACCCAGGATTTAGACTTTGTCGTTGAGGGTAACGGAGGTCAATTTGCTCAAGTTTTAGTAAAACGTTTGTCAGAAGGAAAACTAACTCAGCACGTGCAATTTGGTACAGCTCAAATTTCCTTTCCTGACGGGGGCCATTTAGATGTGGCAAGTACGCGAGTAGAGTACTATTCTTTTCCTGGTGCCCTTCCTCAAGTGGAAGAGTCCTGCTTGCGTGATGATTTGTTTCGACGCGACTTTACAATCAATTCCATGGCGATCTGTTTGAATTCTGAACGTTTTGGAGAACTCGTTGATTATTATGGCGGCAAGCGGGATTTACAACAAGGAAAAGTCCGTTTTCTACACAATTTGAGTTTTATAGAGGATCCTACCCGAATGCTGCGAGCCATTCGTTTTGCCCGACGTTATAACTTTAAATTAGCCAAAGAAACATTGGAAGCATTATTTACGGCCATCGAGACGGGAGTTCTTTTGAAGCTCAGCGTGGAGCGCTTTACGGAAGAACTGTTTATTATCTTTCACGAGGATAACTATCTGTCAATGTGTCAGACTCTCATACGAAGCGGTTTGTTTCAAGCATGGTTTAGAGAAGATTATAGTTGGAACTTTAATAACGATGATGGGCAGGAGAGTCTTAACTGGCCCATAAACATAAGATGGTTAAGCGGCATTTCTAAAATGAGGCTTGAGGATATTGAGAAAATAATCAGCCGCTTGAGCTTGAGCAAAACGCTGCGTGAAGAAACCCTGATGCTTGTTCATTTGCAAAGAACGCTGCAGGAGACACTGACGTTGAGGGAATTAGATCAAGTATTGAGCAAAGCTCCTAACGGGGTTATCACTGTTTTAGAGCGTGATGAGCGTTTTCATCGATTGATTAAGGACTATCAGGAAGCGGAACATCGGATTCGCATGACCCTTGACGGAAAGGCTCTCTTACAGATGGGGTTCAAAGAAGGACCGGAAATTGGGGGAATTTTAGAGCGGGTACGAACAGCTTGGCTGGAAGGTCAAATTCATTCGCCTGAAGAAGAACAGGAAATTGTTCAACGGTGGATTGAATCCCTACGCTAGAGGAGGTAATTCTTTGTTTGGATTTGATATAACAACAATCATAGCCAATATTCCGGCCTTAATGATTGGGTTTGCTTTTCATGAGTATGCTCATGCCTGGGTAGCAGACCGTCTTGGAGATCCCACACCTCAGAGCCAAGGGCGGTTAACTATGAATCCGCTGGTACATCTTGATCTTTTCGGAACCTTGATGGCTCTTTTATACCAATTTGGCTGGGCCAAGCCGGTTATGATCAACCCCCATTATTTTAAAGGCAATAAACGCAGGGGAAGAATGTTAGTTGCCTTAGCGGGGCCGGCTGCGAATATGATTATTGCCTTTCTCGCCTTGTTGACTTGGTATATCAGCATGCACTGGCTTCATGGCACAGAATGGAGCTATGACATTCAAATGGTGTTAAAATCCATTGTCTTTATGAACTTGGGTCTAGGGATCTTCAATCTCTTGCCAATACCTCCGCTTGATGGATTTTCAATTCTTACCGGTATCTTACCGGAACGGCTGGCCCGACATCTCTATTTACTTGAACAATATGGCCTGATTATTTTGGTAATACTCTTATTTACGGATGTTTTGAATATTGTTTTATACCCGGCAATGAATGGAATTGTTTTAATATACCAAACGATTATTACCATGATCTTAACCCCTATTTTTGGCCATTTATGGTTGATTTAATGTATTCGCAAGGTTACGGAGATTACTAAAGGAGTGTAATGGTATGAAAGGAAGAATATTGAGTGGAATGCGCCCGACAGGGGCGTTGCATATTGGTCACTTAAGTGTAATCCAAAACTGGGTTTCCCTGCAGAAAGATTATGATTGCTATTTTTCTGTTGTTGATCTTCATGCTTTAACTTCGGGGTATGAAGATAAATTAGACTTCACTCGCCTTCGCCGCGACATTGCTCTGGACTGGCTCAGTGTTGGTATTGATCCTGAGAAAAGTGCCGTTTTTATTCAGTCTGAGGTTAAAGAACACTCAGAGCTTCATTTGCTTTTATCGATGTTCACCCCTCTATCCTGGCTGGAGCGTGTCCCTACCTACAAAGATCAAATTCAACAATTAAGTATTCAAGGAAAAGATTTAGGGACCTATGGATTCTTAGGCTACCCTCTTCTAATGGCAGCAGATATCTTAGTTTACAAAGCAAGTGTTGTGCCCGTTGGGGAAGATCAGCTCCCTCATGTTGAACTTTGCCGGGAAATTGCTCGTCGGTTTAATTATCTTTATGGTTCAGTATTTCCTGAACCGAAAGCTCTTGTGGGCAAAGTTCCCTTATTGCCAGGTGTAGATGGCCGCAAGATGAGTAAAAGCTACCATAATGCTATTTCCCTCACAGCCTCTTCTGAAGAGATTAAGACGCGGGTTCAGCAAATGATTACGGACCCGGCACGCCTTCGTAAAGATGACCCTGGTCATCCGGACGTATGTGTCGTCGATAAATTTCATCAGATTTACACGCCGGAAGCAGCAGAAGTCGCAGAAAATTGCCGGGCGGGAAAGATCGGGTGTGTAGCCTGCAAACGTCTTTTAGCTGAGAACTTGGAGAAGTTACTAAGCCCCTTTAGAGAGCGTCGTGTCTATTGGGAGGAACCGGGCCGGGTGGAAAAGGTCCTGGAAGAAGGCGCATTACGTGCTCATGAAGCGGCCGCAGTGACGATGAAAGAAGTTCGTAGTGCCATGGGGCTGTAAATGGAAAGTGGTAAGAACAGTCCTCAAATAGAATTGCCCGTTTATCACGGTCCCTTGGATCTGCTCTTGACCTTAATTCAGCAGGAAAAGGTAGATATTTATGATATACCTATTGCTCGCATTGCTGATCAGTTTGTCGAGGCAGTCCGAGAAATGGAGTCTTTAGATATGGAAGTAACAACTGAGTTCCTTGTTCTGGCAGCTCAGTTACTCTTTATGAAGTCAAGGGAACTTTTGCCAAAGCCTGTAAAGAATGGGCAAGATCAAGCTGAAGATGAAGATCTGCGCCAAGAATTAGCTGAACGACTTGTGGCATACAGAACGTATAAGCAGGCAGCCCAAATGTTGGAAAAAATCGAAATTGCTTCAGGACGTTCCTTTGATCGAGAAATTGATGTGGAGGAATTATTAGGAGACGTCCAGCCGGAGGATCCACTCAAGGGAATTTTCTTCGAGGATCTTTGGCGGGCCTTTTGTAAAGTCATAGAGCGAGCTGAAAAAGGGGAAGAAATTCGGGAAGTTGAGCCAGATGAAATTGCTATCGAGGTTATGCTTGCTGACGTGATGCGGCGAGTGCTTCTCCACCCCAAAGGCCTTCGTTTTACCCACTTATTGCGCAGCAGATCGCGCATGGAAATTGTCGTTTCTTTTCTTGCATTACTGGAACTGTTGAAAGCGGGTAAAGTTCGTGCTGAACAATCCGCGGTCCTTAGTGATATTATGTTATTCCCGACAGAAAAGGCATGGGAATTCATAGAAGAGGAGTAGATAAAATGCTGTTTCGGGAACCGGAAACGGCTGCCTTAGAGGCCTTATTATTTGTTGCTAAAAATCCGCTGACCGTTGATCTGCTGGAGGAAATTCTTGAGTTAGATCATTCAAAGATTGAGGAACTGCTGAATGAACTGCGAAACCGTTATTCTGCTGAGGCGTGCGGCTTAATGCTTTTAGAAATTGAGGGTGGATTTAAATTGGCAACGAAACCGGAAGTTGCCCGCTATATAGAAGCCCTATATAAACAGCCGGCTCAAGCCTTATCGAATGCGGCCTTGGAAGTTCTCTCGATTATTGCCTACAAACAGCCCGTGACTCGCGGGGAGGTTGATTTCATTCGAGGGGTTCAGTCCGATCGAGCCTTAAGTACTTTAGTTGAGAAAGGCCTAGTCAAAGAAGTTGGACGTAAAGATGGTCCAGGACGTCCTATCCTTTATGGAACTACCGAACAGTTCCTCCTACATTTTGGTTTGCATTCAATCGATGATTTGCCCAATCTAGAAGTGTTTACTCTGAGTGAAGGTGAAGCTGCAAGTTCCCTTGAAATAGATGCTGAACTATAAAGTTGCGCAGGTTTTTTACTGACCGGGCATAATAATTAGGAGAACTAAGAATGAGACTATTTATTGGTATTGATATTCCGGCTGAACTAAAACATTTCCTGCTCTCGTTCCAATCAGAACTTAGAGGACTGGGAGTCAATGGTTCCTGGAAATCGACAGATAATTTTCACATAACCTTGGAATTCTTAGGGGAACTTGATCCTAAAGCAGTACCGGTCATTTTCGAAAGTATGTCTTTAGCTGCTGAGAACTGTAAGTCATTTAAAATAGATATTGGAGGTTTGGGCGTCTTTCCCTCATATAAACGACCACACACTCTTTGGACCGGTGTGGGCGGAAACTTGATGGAGTTGAACCAATTGCGGGAGGGGATACATGCTTTACTCGTCAACAAAAGCTTTACGTTGGAAAGCAAAAAATTTAAACCGCATATCACCTTAGCATCTCGCCCAAATCTTAATCGAATTGACTTAAGCAGCCTGATGACCAAAAAATTAGGCGAATTTCAAGTTAAAGAGGTTACTCTTTTTGAAAGCACAGTCCTACAAGGAAAGAGGACTTACAAAAGTTTGAATCATGCAAGGCTGCAGTGATTGGATAAAGGGGCCAATTTAAGAAATGAGTATTTTGTTTTGCCGGGATTGCGGTGTTGATGTTTCTGGAGATCCGTTGTTTAGACAGGTGAGTTTTGCGCTGGAAAATGGAGAAAAGGCGGCTTTAGTAGGTCCCAATGGCGCAGGAAAAACGACATTGATTCGCGCGTGTTTGGGGGAAGTTCGTCTTGAAAGCGGTGAGAGCCAAATTTTCGGCACCTATGGCTACCTTCCTCAAATGCCCATTATCGAGGAGGAAGGGAACGTATTTCAGTGTATGCTCCAAGAAAGAGCTGATTTGCTCGCCATGCAGCAACAACTTCGGGATTTAGAACAAAAAATGGCGCATACCCCTAGTGATAAAATCATGGAACAATACGCCATGCTGACAGAACGTTTTGAACGTCAGGGCGGATATGCTTTAGAAGCCTTAATTCGGAGGATTTTGGCTGGGCTGGGTCTCGAAGGTGAAGCTAATACCCTTGTTCAGTCCTTAAGCGGAGGACAGAAAACGAGATTAGCTTTGTCTAAACTCTTACTTCGCTCTCCGGAACTTTTGATTTTAGATGAACCTACAAATCATCTGGATGTTGCGGCTTTAGAATGGCTGGAAGGGTACTTGCGAGATTATCCAGGGGCCCTTCTTATCGTTTCCCATGATCGGTATTTTTTGGATCGTACTGTCTCTAAGGTTTTATGCCTGGAAAATGGTAAATTAAAGGGTTACAGCGGGAATTATTCCGAATTTGAACTGCAGCGTGCCATAGAAAGCAAAACGATCAGTCGCGAAGCAGAACGGTTGGAAAAAAAGATTGCTAAACTTGAAGAATATGTCCGCAGAAATAAAGCGGGAGTTAATTCCAAGCAAGCCCGCGGACGGGAAAGTCAGCTGAATAAACTAAAGCCTATCTCTGTAGAGCGCTCAGACCATAAACTTTCAATTTCCCTGGGAAATGCAGACCGCAGCGGGGATCGGGTATTGCTTTTGGAAGATGTTATGATTAGTTTTGAGAATCGAACGTTGTTTCAGCACGTTTTATTGGATCTCCGGCGCGGGGACAAAGTTGCTTTATTGGGTAAAAATGGAGTGGGAAAAACTTCGCTTTTGAAAGGAATTCTCCGCCAAATTCCCTATCAAGGAACTATTCGCTTAGGGGCTAATGTTAAAGTGGCTTACTATTCTCAAGAACACGAGAACCTAGGCAACGCCGGGACTGTAATGGACGAAATCCGTACTGTCTCAAATTTAAAGGACCCGGAAATTAGAAATCTTCTGGCTCGATATGGTTTTAGAAACGACGATGTTTTTAAGTTTACAGCTGTACTAAGCGGGGGTGAAAAAAGCCGCTTGGCCTTGTGTAAATTATTCCTGGAACAAGGAAATTTGTTGTTGCTTGACGAGCCAACAAATCACTTGGATATGGATACTCGAGGTTTGTTGGAAGAAGCTTTGCAGGAATATGAAGGAACAGTCCTTGTCGTTTCCCATGACCGTTACTTTTTAGATAAGGTGGTCCAAAAGATTGCGGAATTAACCCCTCAGGGTTTGAGAATATTCGAGGGCGATTATACAAACTATCGGGAATCAAAACAAGAAGAAGACTCCTTCGTTGCTCCAAAGGAAAAAAGTCTTAAGTCCGGCTCTCAAGAGCAGCAAGAAAACCGTAATCTTGCGCGTGAAAAAAAGCGTCTTAAACACTTAGAAAAAGAGATTGAAGAGTTAGAAGAAACGCTTGGGAGGCTGGAAGGTGAACTTGCTTCCGCCGGCAACAATTATGAATTAGCAATGAGCCTTCATGAGGAATATGAAAGGGTGAAAAAACACCGGGATAGTGTACTGGAGGAATGGATCGCAGGGAGCGATTGATTTCACCAATTAACCCTTCTGCCCATATATTATCCTGAAGTCGCAAGGTGGAGGGATACATATATGGGAGTAGCTTTACTTATGGCTGTAGCATTAAGCTTAGATGGCTTTGGGGTTGGTTTGGCATACGGGCTGCGCCGTATTCGCATACCGTTTGCTTCATTAATCGTTATAGCCATGTGTACTGTCTTTGCTATGGGTATATCGATGTTTTTTGGAAGTATCGTTAAACTTTGGCTCACCTTTTTTCCGGCAAGGTTGTTGGGGGCTCTGATTTTATTGACTCTGGGAGTTTTTCAACTGGGCAGAGCAATAATCAATCGTAATCATGAGCAATTGCCTGAGGCAGTTCCAGCGATAGCTGTTATTGAGGAAAAGCCTGCCGCAGAACCAGAGTTTCGCTTCCAATTAGAATTTCTAGGATTCGTGATCCAAGTACTTAAGACACCGCAAATCGCCGATGTAGATGGGTCAGGCGGGATCAGTCTCAAAGAGAGTTTTTTGCTGGGAAGTGCCTTGGCTATGGATGCTTTTGCCAGTGGTATTGGAGCCGCAATGGCAGGAATGACAGCGTCTATCATTGGCGTGGTTGCTTTGACCCAGATTTTTATGTTATGTTTAGGCCAGCAAATGGCCGGTAAAGTCCCCGAGAATTGGATCAGTAAAGCGGAATTTTTGCCGGGGACTGTTTTAATTCTAGTCGGATTGGGTAAATTGATTTGAGGTGAGCTATTTTGTTAACAATCGGCTTGACCGGTGGTATTGGCAGCGGAAAGTCAACAGTTTCTCATTGGTTTGAAACCCAAGGTGTTTCGATCATTGACGCGGATAAAACCGTACACCGTTTGTTGGAATCGGATGTTAACTTAATTTCACAGCTGGTTGAAACGTTTGGCCCTGAAATCACGGAGAAACAAGGGAAAATTGAGCGCAGGAAACTGGGGAAATTGGTATTTGCTGATCAACAAGCTCGAAATAGTCTTGAAAAACTTGTTCACCCCCGAGTACTTGCAGAAATGAAGAGTGAACGAGAAAAACTGGAAAATTTAGGGACAAAGGTCTGCGTGTGGGATGTTCCTTTGCTTTTTGAAACAGAATTTGATCAACATGTTGATCAAATTTGGGTTGTCTGGGTACCTCGGGATATACAGCTTCAACGTGTGCTTAAGCGAGACAATTTGAGCCTTGGTGAGGCAGAAGCCCGGATTTCTGCCCAGGGATCGTTAGATGAAAAACGCCGGCGAGCCCACGTTGTCATTGATAATTCTGGAACTATCCAGGCAACAATAGAACAACTCAGAGAAGCCTGGAAAGAAACAAAAGAAACATATTTAAGAGGAAACTAGGATATATTCATATAACAGTCCTAATCGAGATGAGGAGATGCGATGTTTAAAAAGAAAGAAAGGATCAGAGCAAGCAAAAGGCTTCTTCTGGTCTTAATAGTCGTAATCCTTATAGGCTATGGCCTATTGAACATACCGTCATTTGAAAAAATTCTTTATCCCTACCCGAATCAAAAAATTGTGGAAAAATACGCAGCTGAATATGGTGTTGATCCTTTGCTCGTAGTTGCTATTATTAGGGAGGAAAGCAAGTTTCTTCCTCAATCGCAATCTCATAAAGGCGCTGTAGGCTTAATGCAGCTAATGCCCAGCACTGCCCAATCAATCGCCGAAAGCTTAGGAGATAAAAGTTACTCCAATGAAGATCTTATTAAGCCGGAAAAAAATATTCAGTATGGAACTTGGTATCTAGCCAGCTTGGAGAAGGTCTTTGCCAATAATCTTGTTCTTGTGATCGCCGCTTATAACGGTGGCAGAGGACATGTTCAGGAATGGATAGAATCCGGGCAGATCGATCCCAATAATGTCCAGCAAGAAGAAATTCCCTTTAAGGAAACCAGAGATTATGTAGGCCGTGTCTTGAAAAGTTATCAAAAATATATTAAACTTTACCGTACATAATTTTCTGCAGTTGTTAGGAGATTTCATGACGAGAAGGAAATGAGGAGAAACTACCGTGAAAGATGTGGACCAAACGGATACCAAAAAAATTATTACTCGACTTAAAACGGTGCGGGGTCATATTTCAGGGGTTGAGCGGATGATTGAAGAAGATAAACCCTGTGAGGATATACTATTGCAGCTCGTTGCTATCCGTTCGGCTGTCCAGAAAGTATCAGTGATTGTTGCTCAGCATTATGCTAATTCCTGCCTAGTCGAAGCTCTCGATAAAGGAGAAAATCGTCAAGAGGTTTTAAGTAAAGCCATTGAAACTCTAATGAAATTGAATCAGTAATTTGCGCCAGCAAATTTTGCAGCCACCGGAAGCTTAAGACTTTCGGTGGCTTATTTTTTTAGGCTAAACACTAATACTTGATTATTCCAATGATTGTGGCTATACTGTAATTGAGCATATGCCCAAAAGGAGCTGATACAATGTCAAGACGGCGTTGTTGCGGCCGAATTGATGAAACAATAGTCTGCCAAACGTTTATTCCTCAAGGATATTCACGTTGGCCAGAGGTATCAATCCAGCTTGAGGAACTTGAAGCCGTTCGTCTCAAAGACAAATTAGGTCTGGATCAAATTGAATGTGCAGCATCTATGGGAGTTTCCAGAGCTACGTTTCAGCGAATTCTTGGAGCAGCTAGAGAGAAAATTGCCACTGCCTTGTTAGAAGGCAGGCCTATCATTATTCAAGGGGGTAATTATACTGTAAAAAATAGGGTTTTCGAATGTCTTCATTGCCAACATATCTGGGAGGAAAAGCCATGTTCTGCCGGTGGCAAGCATGGCTATGAAATAGTCTGCCCGAAGTGTGGCAACTTAGAGAAAATGCGTTTAGACAACGGGATCAAACGTCCTTGCGACAGTCATTTAAGAAAGAAAGATGACAGTGCTTGGCGTGAAGAAACTTAAAAAGGTAATAATTAAAGGGGGTTTTTCTTATGGCAAAAAAGATAGCTATTCCGACTGATGGTGAGGTTTTAGATCCCCATTTTGGGCGGGCCGCAGGGTTTACAGTCTTTGAAATTGAGGGGCAAAGCGCTCGCTTGGTTGAAAAACTCAGTGCCACAGGTCTTCAGCACCAGCATGAGGGACTTGCCAATATGTTTAAGAACAAAGGTGTAGACGTTCTCGTTTGTGGCGGAATCGGCGGGGGAATGATCAACGGCCTTAATGCTGTAGGATTAGAAGTCGTCTCAGGAGCTTCAGGGAGAGTTGTAGATGTTGCCCAAGCCTATGCGGAGGGTAAAATTGTAAGCACCGGATCCGTATGCCAACATGACCACGGACATGAACACAATCATACCTGTCACTAAGTTAAGGTTCTGCCATTATTGGACAAACTTGACAAAGCAAGAATCAGGGTAGTAAGATAAATTCGGATTACCCATTTGGAGGGTAATTTATGATAGGAAAGGGAGGCTGTACCGTGAGTGAAGCATGTAATAGCTGTTCTGCAGCAGGAACTTGTACGGGAGAAAGTTGTTCCAATGAACCAAAATTGACAGATGCTCAAAAAGCCAGCCATATTGACAAGATTATTGCTGTTATGAGCGGCAAAGGCGGCGTTGGTAAATCCTCTGTGACGAGCATGTTAGCTGTGAGCCTAATGCGTCAAGGCTACAAAGTCGGGATCTTAGATGCTGATATTACAGGACCGAGTGTCCCGAGAATTTTTGGGGTTACAGGAAGAGCAGGTGTAAGTAAGACAGGAATTCTTGCTCCTCAGAGCCGTGACGGGATTAAACTCATGTCGCTGAATCTTATGATAGAAACAGAAGATGATCCTGTTATTTTAAGAGGACCACTTATCACTCAAATTGTTAATCAGTTTTATACTGAAGTTGTTTGGGGCGACTTGGATTACCTTTTGATTGATTTGCCTCCGGGTACAGGAGATGTTCCTATTACAGTCTTCCAATCATTGCCCGTCGATGGGGTTGTTATGGTAACAAGTCCTCAATCATTAGCAAATATGGTTGTTCGCAAAGCCATTAAAATGGTACGAAACTATAAACCTCCCATTTACGGCTTAATCGAAAATATGGCCTATGTACAATGTTCAGATTGTAATCATCGAATGGAGGTATTTGGGAAGCCTCAAGGCAAGGATGAAGCAGAACGAACGAATATTCCATTTTTAGGTGAGCTTCCTCTTGATCCTACTTTAGCACAATTATCGGATGCAGGTAAGGTTGAAGATTATCAATCACCTGTTTTTGACCAAATAGCGAAACGCTTAGCTGAAGAAATCAAAAAACATAGCGGTGAAAAGTTAGCCTAATATAAAGACAAAGGCCAAGGCTTACCCCAGGACAAGCCTTGGCCTTTGTTTCCCTCTAGCAATGCAGCTAACCTGCCGCTTTTACCAGAGGTGAATATGTTCAGCTTTAGCTGAACGAGTTCACTGCCTGAGAGTAGCTTTCAGCCGCTGAGGTTTTAGAAGCAAACCAAAGGCGTCTTCAATATCCTTGACAATAACGTCGGAGGACAATAAGGCAGACGTACAAGCCCCTTCAAAGCCAATTACGCCAATCCCCAAAAAGGCTTTTTCCAGCATTAACTGATCATTTGCACCGTTTCCGACGGCAACAACATGATCAGGGTTGAAATTTAATACATAGTCTGCCTTTTCTTTGGTATGGTTCGAGCTTGATAAGACGTTTACTTGGACGGGTAAACCTTGGCACTGACGTTTAACGGTTCCGAAGGTATCAGACGTTAGAATATGAATGTCCATTAAGAGAGCTAGACGTCGCAGATGTTCTCTGACCGATTCTAACATGTTGCCATCTAAGGCCAAAGTTCCGTTAAAATCTAAGACCAACACCTCTAAGGCGACGACACCCTTGCCAGGGATCATTAATTTAATCATTCGTTTCACACTCATTTACTAAGTTTATTAAAAGTTTCTTTGAAGACTATAATAATTTAATGTATATTAAATTTCAATAAAATTATTGAAAAGGACTCAATAACACTATATAATGTGATTATATTCATAAAGTGGTGGTGAGACGATGTATTCACAGAAGATTACTGAACTAATAATGAATCCTATTAATCAAGGAAAAATGCCGAATTCGGATGGTGAAGGAACAGTAAAAGATCCGCAAAGCGGGGATGTTTGTACTATTTATATTAAAGTTGAATTTGGTATAATAAAAAGTATCAGTTTTTGGGCCGAGGGAGATGTAGAGACTTTAGCCTGTTGTAGTATGGCCACTATTTTGGCCCACGAAAAACATTTGGCAGAGGCCTTAAGGATAAGCAAACAAGATCTTATGGACGCATTAGAATGGTCCGATGAGGTAAAACATTCTAGTTTAGACCTTGTCATAAATACTCTGGGAAAAACAATTCAAGACTATCTTCTTAAACGAGGAATTTACTATATTCAATATGAAAAACTGGATACCTAAGATCGGGAAACTAAGATTACGTAGGGAAGTTTTTATACAATTTGGAAGTGACAAAAATGCTTGATGAGGATCAAGGATTGTATACGATTGGCACGGTTGCGGAGTTAATTGAAGAACATCCGGAGACTCTAAGAGTTTGGGAACGAAATAACCTTATACATCCGGAAAGAAAAGGAAGACAACGGAGATATTCAAACAATGACATTAAGAGACTGCAATTCATCAAATATTTAATAGATCAAAAAGGGCTGAATATCGCTGGTGCTAGACACATAATTTCTATGTATTCATGTTGGTATAATCGCAATTGTAAAGGGGGCGCTTATCGGAACAGTCCTATATCGGTTAATGAATCAAAAGCATGTTGGAAAATCCAAAACACATTTTGTCTCATTGCAAGTGACAAAGCCGAAATGTGTAATTCTTGTGCTCTTCTCAAGAGTTGCCAAGCGGGTGAGGAGTGTAACATAAAGGATAATGGTTAAAAAAACGACTATAATGTCGTTTTTTTTGACTTTTGAACCAGTTTTTAAGCCCCCCACTTCTTAGTCCTTAGTTAACTTCAGGTGGGGTAGAGTCCTCCTTCGCCGCTAAGTATTCCTATTGGGAAAGGCGGCTCGGCAATAATGTCCACTGGACATTATTGTTTCTGAGGCCCCGACGTTCAGCTTTAGCTGAACGAGTTCACTCGCGTCGAGCTAATTCCTCCTTAATAAGGACAAGAGAATCTTTTAGGATTGATAATTCGGCTTCATATTTTTTGACCGTATGGCCGGGAAGATGAAGCCCAGTTTGTTTTAAGACATAGTCTCTCTCTACTTCCAATTCTTCAAGGTCTTCGGACAAAGATTCTAAACGTTGGATTAGAATCTTTTTTTCTAATAAGGTTAAATCCTCCATAGGTTACCTCTCCTCTTTAGGCAGAATATTACAGTAAACGACATAGGGGTATTGTTTTTCTATATTGACCCTGCGAGATTTTCATTGTATGCTATAAGTAACCAAACGACCCCCTCCCTAGGGGGTGGGACAAAACGAATTTGTAATTATATTACCATGGCTAGCACTTAATCGCTAGACGATTTTTCAAAAGCAGTATTACATATTTCAATTCGATGGTTAAAAAAGTTAATTGTGCTGGCAAACTTAAATCAAGTTTTACCTTGGAGGTGATAAAAAGAGGATATACAGACAGCCTAAAATTATTTGATATTTTGAAATGAGGTGAGGAGTAAACGTGAAGCGGTTAAAAATGTCTATTATTGCCTTAATCTTGGGGATTGGCGGAATAGTTATCTTCGGATTTTCAGGACTGTCAAGTCCCAAAGACGCCCAAGCTGCCTGTGGGGCGTCAACGTCTTCCTGTAAAACGTGTCACGAGGTTCAAGGAGCCGATCCTGTTTCCAAAAAGGGAGATTGGCATACACAGCACTCCTTTGGAGACTTCTGTCAGGCTTGTCACTTGGGTGTGGCAACGGAAACTGATAAGACAAAGGCTCATGCCGGGATTATTGCTAACCCCCTAGCCCAGCCGGATCAATCGTGTGTCTCTTGTCATCCAACGGATGCTCCGGCTAGAGTTGCCAAATACGGAGGATCAGCAACAACGTCCAATGCTTCAGTAAATAGCTCGAAAGGAAGTTCCTCCGCTGCAGGGACGACTTCTTCTGCAGAGACGGGATCCGTCGCTCCTTCTCCGGCAGCAACTCAAGTTCCGCCGAGTTCTAATCCGAATTTTGATGTTCTTGACTTTAATAATAATGGCAAACTATCCTGGCTTGCTTGGTCTATTATAGCAGCCGATATTCTGATCCTTTTGGTTTTGACGATTTTGCTTTGGAAATGGAAAAAAGGTCTATGGCCTTGGGCTTACCTCAAAGGAAGGCAGAGAAACGTTCCCTTTAATACTTTGCCGCCGGAAGTTCAAGACGTATTCAGACAATTGCTTGCCGGGGATATAGAGACGGTTTTGCTGATTAAAAGTATACTAGAAGATCCAAATGGACGGCAAACCTTGCATTTCTTGTCTCAAGTGCCGGAGAATATCCTGATTCACTTGCAAAGGATGGATGAAAAAGAACTTAAACAATTAATATCCTTAGTTGAGGCTGAGACAGAGAAGAATACGGGAAAGGGGGAAGCTTAAGTGTCTTTTATCGAAAAAATGAAAGAAAAAACATGGTCCCCATGGGCCGCGGGTTTCCTCCTGGGAGTAACTGGCATAGCCTCCTATGTTCTGGTTGATAAGACGATCGGTTCTTCAGGAGGTCTCGAAAGCATTGACAGCATGCTTTTAAAGACGTTCCATTCTAGCTTAGCGAACTCTATGTATTTCAAATTTCAAATGCCTCCTGTACTGAGTTTCCAAATTATTCTGTTCATTGGCATGATCCTTGGCGCTCTCGTCTCAAGTTTATGGTCCCGTGATTTTAAAGTTCGCTTGATGCCAGATCAGTTGTGGATCCAAAATTATGGGCCCAGTAAGTTAAAACGGTGGGTATTGATTTTTATCGGCGGCATGATTATTGAATATGCTGCCGGGATTGCGGGCGGATGCACGAGCGGCTTAGCCATATCCGGGACAATGCAGCTTTCACCGGCAGGTTTATTATTTATTGTTGGCTTATTTGTGTCCGGAATTATTACAACTAAACTTTTATATGGGAGGGATTATTAAGATGACTACCTATGTTATTCCTTTAATTATTGGCTTTTTCTTCGCTTTCGCGCTGCAAAAAGCCGGTTTAGGTCATTATCATCGAATTGTCAACCAATTTCGATTTAAGGATAACACCATCATGAAATTTATGATGACGGGGATTTCAGTGGGACTTGTGGGTCTTTATGCCTTGAAAGATCTGGGTTTTATTCAATTGGACCAAATGTCCTCGACCTATATTGTCGGCAATCTCCTGGGTGGACTTCTGTTTGGAGTTGGTATGGCGTTAGCCGGGACATGACCAGGTACTTTGATCACAGGTTGTGGTCAGGGAAATTTGGACTATTTAATTCCTGGAGTTTTAGGTTTTCTTGCCGGCGGTGTTCTCTTTGGGGCTACCTATCAATCAATCTTTTTAAAAATATCTACCATTGGGGTCTATGGGCAGCAATCCCTTGAGGAACTGCTTCATGTGAACCATTGGCTCTTTATCTCGCTCTTTGTTCTCTGTACGCTTGTATTTTATGTTGGCTCCAAGGTTTCCGAAAATTCAAAAGGTGTCTCCGTTGATTCCCCAGTAAAATCAGCTAAGAACCTAAATTTGAACTAAACTTTATGGTTAATGTGGAAAGGAGGTTTGACTATGTCCAAAGTCTATACCTGGGACCAATTGTTCAGCCGCCGGCAATTTATTAAAGGTGCTGCCGCCGGTGCCGCTTTGGGTGTATCGGCTGGCCTGGGGTTCTTAGCGCCGGATAATATGTTTGCTGTGGAGCATTCTGCGTTAAAGACAGCGGCAAATGAGAGTTCTGAGCTCCAGAAGGTTACTACAATCTGTGAGCAGTGTGTCTGGCGCTGCGGCGTTATTGCCAAGGTCGATAACGGCATTGTGAAAAAGTTAGAAGGCAATCCCGATCATCCCAATAATGTCGGCAAACTTTGTCCGCGGGGAAATGCGGGAATTGAGACGTTATACAGCCCTGATCGTATTAAATTTCCTCTTATCCGGGCAGGGGCGCGGGGAAGCGGATTGTGGCGCAGAGCTTCATGGGATGAAGCTCTGACGTATACGGCGGATCAGATGAAAAAAATAAAGGATAAGTATGGGGCAAAAGCCATGATGTTTAACTCCACAGACAATTTGTCCCAGCCTTTTTTCGAGATTTTGCTCAAAGCCTACGGTTCCCCCAATTATGGCACCCAGAGAAGTCTATGTTTCAATGCAATGACCACCGGTTTTTTATATACCTACGGTGTTCCTCAACCAGGAACGGATTATAAGAATTGCAAGTATATGATCTTTGCGGGCAGAAATCTGGCAGAGGGAATCTCCAATAATGAAACTCAGGAAATGATCGAGATGATTGCCAGGGGGACTAAGGTTGTGGTCCTTGATCCGCGTTTCAGTAAAACAGCGTCCAAAGCCACTGAATGGCTGCCAATACGCCCGGGAACGGATTCCGCCTTCTTCTTAGCAATAATTAATATCATTATTAAAGAAAAACTGTTCAAGAAGGACTTTATCACTACCTATACTCAAGGTTTTGATGATTTAGTCCAAGAAGTCAAGGATTACACGCCGAAATGGGCGGAGCAAAAGTGCGAGATTCCTGCAGCGACGATAGAGAGGATCGCCCGTGAGTTTGCTGCAGCTGCTCCTGCCGCTATTGCTCATCCTAACTGGCGTACATCCAATTTTAAAAACTCATTTCAGACCGAGCGGGCAATAGCTGTATTGAATGCTTTGATCGGCAATTGGGCTCAGCCGGGGGGACTTATTCCCGATCAGGAAATCAATACGGCTAAGCTCGGAGTTTTGTCTCATCCCCCCTTCCCCCAGGCCCAGGGAATACGACTTGACGGTGTTCCCTGGCAGTATCCCTTGGTCCCCTTATCGTATGGTGTAATCCAAACTATGCGGGATAATATCTTGTCCGGCAAACCTTATGAGGCTAAAGGGTGGTTAATTTCTCGGCAGAATCCAATTCTTTCGATACCGGAACGACAGAAAACCATCAATGCTTTTATGAAGTTGGATTTTGTCGCTGTCATTGACATTCAAGCAAGTGATACCGCCTATTATGCCGATGTAATTTTGCCCGAATCCAGTTATTTGGAACGTTATGACGGGTTGATCCCTATTGGCAGCAAAATCTTTATCAGACAGCCGGTGATTGAACCTTTATATGATACGAAAAGCAGCTTGATGATTTACAAAGAACTGGCTGACAAATTAGGCCTGGGCGATTTTCTTCCTTATAAGGACGAACGAGATCTTTTGGCCAAACAACTTAAACCCTTCTCAATTACTCTAGATGAGTTAGAGAAGGCTGGGCATTATGTTGTACCAAATTTCAAAAAAGATCATTCCAAAGACTTTGAGTTTCAAACCAGCAGCGGAAAAATTGAAATATCGTCGAGTATTATGGCTCAAATGGGCAAAAAAGCGGTGCCCGCTTGGGATGAGCCGCCTCGTCCTCCGAAAGACCATTATTATCTTTTAACGGGAAAAACGGCTCAACACACTCAGATGTTCACTCAAAACAATCGTTGGTTATTAGAAGTTTTCTCAGAAAATCGGGCCTGGCTGCATACTTCGGTAGCTGCTAAGCTAGGAATCAAGACGGATGATGACGTTGTGCTGGAAAGTGATGTGGGAAAAGTGACAATTAAAGCGAAGGTTACTGAGGGAATCCGGCCGGATTGTATCTTTATGGTCGGAGGATTCGGTCATGTGAGCAAAGGGCTTAAATCGGCTTATAAACTGGGAGCCAGCGATTCTGCTCTTCACAAGACTATTACAGATCCTCTCTCGGGTAGTTCGGCTTTGAGTGAAACCTTTGTAACGGTAAGTAAAGCGTAGGAGGGAACACTATGACAGTTCGCATGGGATTTGTCATTATCACTTCGCGCTGTATCGACTGCGATGCCTGTATGGTCGCGTGCCGCGCAGAAAATGACGTGCCCATCGGTAAGACACGGAATTGGGTCAAAAGCAGCGGTGTACAGGGTGAATTTCCCAAGGTTAAAGAAGTTTTTCAACCCGGAAATTGTATGCATTGTGATCACCCTCCCTGTGTATCCGTATGCCCTACAGGAGCGTCCCAAAAACGTCCCGATGGTATAGTCATTGTTGAAACTAGTAAATGTATCGGGTGTAAATATTGTCTTACTGCTTGTCCTTATGATGCTCGTTTTGCTAATCCGGAGACAGGCAAAGCTGATAAATGCACGTTTTGTCTGCAGCGTTTGGAGCAAGGCTTAAAGCCGGCTTGTGTCCAAACTTGTCTGGGAAAATCACGGCAGGCTGGTGATCTTAATGATCCCGAAAGTGTTGTGGCTAAATTACTCGCCAAATATCCAAGCCGTCAGTTGCTAACGTATGTGGGAACCGGTCCCAATATTTATTATATTGATGATGTGGTTCCGGAAATACCGGAGGGCAATTAAGAGGCGAAGGAGGGGTTTCACGTGGAAATAACTTGGGGCATATTAATTGTTATTTACCTCTTTACTGCCGGCGTGAGCGCAGGAGCCATGATTACCTCGAACCTGGCCTTGCTCTTGGGTGGTAATGATTTTGAAAGGGTTAGCCGCTGGGGGGCATTTATTTCACCCTTTCCAATTTCCTTAGGGCTGGGTGTGCTGCTACTCGATTTAGGAAGCCCTTTTAACTTCTATCGGTTATTTATGACTTTACAGGTAAGGTCCCCCATGTCTTATGGTAGTTGGGCGATTCTTTTGTTCACTCTGCTGAGTGTTGTCTATCTTTATCTTTGGCTACCTCAGAAGTTTCAAATTATAGGAGAAACTAAATCTTTAGAACAATGGAAAAAACGATTGGCCAAAGTAATTCCCTTCTTGTCGGTAGGGGTGGCATCATATACCGGTCTTCTTCTCAATGCTGCAGCACGCCCCTTATGGACAGCCCCCTTGCTTCCGGTGCTCTTTTTAGTATCAGCTTTGTCTACCGGGGCAGCAACGGTGATTTTGTTCTCTGCTCTTAGTCCCTGGCAAAGGGCCAGGCATAGGGAACTACAGTTATTGACGAAGGCCGATGCTTTACTCATCGTTTTAGAATGTTTTATACTATTGGTAATGATTGTAATGGGCAGATTGAGTTCTCTGAGTATTGCTGAGGCTTACGGGAGTATGATCTACGGACAGTTTGCTATGATTTTTTGGTTTTTGATTGTGGGCTTAGGGCTAATTGTGCCCTTTTCCCTGGAGTACTTGGAACTAAAAGAGAAAATATCAGTTCGGTGGACATTGCCAGTAACCATTGGCAGCAGTTTCCTCGTTCTCTTTGGCGGTTTTTTTGTCCGCTATATTATAACCTTCGCTGGGCAGTGGAGTCGTTGGTTTTAGGTGAGGTATGGGAACCGCTCCGACTTGTAGATCTAAGGAAGAAAGGGCTGAGAAGGATGGCTAAGCAAATAGAGTGCTCAAGACGGACAGTATTACGGTTTGCTTGGGCCGGAATGGTTGCGGTGGGTGGGTTAAGTGTCAAACCTCTTGTTGACTATTTGATGAGCAAAGAGGATCAACCGCGCTCGCCCTTAGTGTCTTATGCCAAAAGCCTTGAGGAAAAAACGGATTGGCAGCATGTTCCCAATTCACGTGTTTGGGTTAAGCGGGATGATCAAGGCATTGCCGCTTTGGTTGCGACCTGTACTCATTTGGGCTGCGAAGTGACATATCATCTGGAAAGGAAACAATGGTTGTGTCCCTGCCATGGCAGTATTTACGACACAGAGGGCAGGCCTGTAGCAGGGCCTGCCCCTAAAGCCTTGCCAAGGGCAGCTGTGGAACGGAAGGCGGATGGTTCCTTAATCATTAATACAGAGAAGCAAGTTGGATTGGATGTGCGGCTATGAAGGATTCTAAAGAAACGGAAACTTCGGTTCAAAGGCCAATACTGATGTCTGACCATGATCAAAAAGAGAAACTATCGCCAGTACATAAGTTGGAAGGAAATTCGCGGAATAATTTTATTAATCACGTGCGGCCGAGATTTATCTCTGAGCGAGTACTTTCGGTATTCTATACGTTTTGCCTCGGAGGACTGTCATTTTTGGCATTCCTAATGCTTGGAATTACAGGGATTCTTTTAATGTTTCACTATCAACCCGGTGCAAGTTCAGGCTACAGCAGTGTCCTTACGATCGGGTCGGTAATTCCTTACGGGTATATCATTAGAAATTTGCATTATTGGTCGGCACAAATTATGATTGTAACCGTTAACTTGCATATGGTAAGAGTCGTATGGACTCATTCCTACAAGCCCCCGAGACAGCTTAATTGGCTCGTTGGCGTAGGATTGCTGGTACTTGTCTTGGTTTTAGATTTTACAGGTTACCTGCTGGTTGGTTCCCAAGAAAGCGGTGCGGCGGCAACGGTTGCCGCTAATCTATTGAAGCAGATTCCAGGTTTGGGAACTGCCTTGGCGCAGATCGCCTTAGGCGAACCTTCTGCCTTAAGCGGCAGCACTTTGGTTGTCTATGTCTGGCACTGTGCGGTCTTACCCTTGGCAATGTTATGGCTGCAGCTCTATCATTTTTGGCGGATTCGCCGTGACGGGGGAGTACGCCCTCTCTAAAGGAAGGAGATATAATGGCTCGTTCACCCATTAATAATCTTAAAGAAAATGAAGGAATTGCCGCGTTGATTTTTTTGATCCTTTGTACTTTATTGGCTTTTAAAATTTCTCCAGGTGTGGGAACGAGCAATTTGGCTCCGGCAGTTCCTCATGCAACAGCACCCTGGATTTTTGGGCCATTTCAAGTGCTGCTGCTGTATCTTCCGCCTTGGCTGGGAGCTTTAGCAGTTCCCGCCTTAATTATTATCGGGCTGGCCGGGGTGCCATGGGCTGCTCATTATTGGGGGGACAAATGGGGAATGAGGATTTTCAGCGCTCTTTTTAGCTTGGTCTTGATTCTTCTGTTTTGGTTTATGGTGAAGGAATTGTGGTGGACTCGCCTATGAAAAAAGCTCTGATCTTAGCAAGCCTTTTCTTGAGTCTTGTTATTTTAATTCTTTTTATTCAAGGCAGCACTCCAAATTGGGCTCAATATCAACGAGAGTATTTTAAAGAACAGGCAGTAAGACTGCAGGCTCAATTAAATTCAACCAAAGATACAGCAAAGAGAACTCAACTCCAGCAAGAAATCAAGAGCCTTCAAAATCGCAAGCCTGAGGTCATTGATCTGGTTCTTCCCAACGGGAACGTTGAGCGCTGCAAAACCTGTCACATCGGTATAGAGGAAATCTCCAGCTCTCATCCCAGTAATACGTTTGGCTGTGTCGCTTGCCACGGGGGAAATCCTCTCTCTTTGGACAAAGCGACGGCCCATGATCAAATGTATGGCGGGGGACACCCGGGTTCCTTGAACGCAGTTTCTTTAAGCTGCGGGGGAAAGGCCGAGAATGGGATGTCCTGTCACTCAGGCAACCAGGAAACAGCAAAAAATGAAGTCGATCTCGTGAAAACGTCGATTATGTCCACAAAGGCCGGCGAGCTCAGTGTTGTACGCCGGATGTTCGGATTTGATAAAACGAATGAGGTGCCGGGACTTGTCAAGGGGCAGTCAGCAGCGCTTTATCCCAATCCGCTGCAGGGACAGCCTAATCAGAAGGCGTTTCAGCAGAACTGTTTGAGTCAATGTCATCAAAACGGAGGGGAGATCCCAGCTTTTCCGACTCCTGATAATCATTCTCTCCAGGGCAGCCAAACCGGAGTTAAATCTCAAACAGAGAATAAGATTACAGCGAACGGGTGCGAGGTATGTCATGTTTTAACGAACCCTATGCATACTTATATCGGGACAGATACGACCATGAGATCTGCTGATCTCGGCTGGGGGATGACCCACAGCTTGACAACCCAAATTCCTTATACCCAGTGTAATCAGTGCCACAATCAAGGAAATCATGACCCGCTCAAAATGAGTTTTGCGTTTCGTTCAGATATGACCAAAGTCATTAGTGACTGGAAATCCGGAGATACCAATTATCTGGACCGGGTCAAAGATTATTATTTGCCCGGAGAAATCTTCGCTCAATGTGAAGTCAGCCTGGATTGCATTGATTGTCACACAAGGCAGGATGTCATGGGAGACAACCTACTCCACACCTCTCAATATGATGCAGTTCACCTTCAATGCCAAGATTGTCATGGCACAAAAAACACTCTCCCCAAGACCAAGAAGATTGTCACCCCTAAGGACTTAGCCTTTGAAGAACAATTAACCAATCCTAAATTTCCTGTTCTGAAACTTGGCGATGAGATTCTTGTTACAGGAAAAGGGGAGGAGTTGCCGTTTATTCGCCATGAAGGAAATAGTTGGCTGCAGACCAGTCGTGTCACAGGCAAAACCTTTAATATCCCATTAGTTTATGGAAGCACCTGTCAGCAATCGCTTCTGGAGCAGGGGGCAGACTCCTGTCACAAATGTCATGACCGGAGCGCAGCACATCCCTGAGGAGTTAACTTGTCTGAGGTTATAGTGAACACAGAGGTTATGAATTGTATCTTCAATCCATAACCTCTGTGTTTCATTAGTTGTCCTCTTCAAAGGAAAGGTTCATAGGCTTTTCTGGCAATTCGCTGCTGAGGTCGACATCCGTAGCCGGAACATTTTTGTCAACGATGTCAAAAGAAACGTTATCCATCCATAATTCTCCCGTGCCGTTGAGCAGCATACCGATATTGATGATCGCGCTGTTTTCCGGTACATCAAGCACCACCGAATAATGATTCCAGTCCGTATCGCCCGTTATAGGGCGGTTTTGCATATTATCAATTTTGATCACATTGGCGGTTATGCTGTCAATCCTCATCCAGAGTCCACCCCAGCCTGTCACGTCTCTTGCTTTTAGAAACCCTGATAAACGGACTCTTTTTCCAAGATAGTTTTTGGCTTTAAATTGCTGCATTACCGCATAGTAGTCGCCTGTCTCCAGTTCTGTACTGGTGCTCTTTAAAAGCACTGATTTTGTTCCTTTAAAAAACACTTCGTGGTCAAATGCAGCTTCAAATTTTCCTGGAGCTGTTCCTGTTATAATCCATCCGGGAATCTGCTCATTGGTTTTCATATCGTTCACCTCATTTATAGTTACTAAATGGTTTATGGCACGGCGGTATTTTCCGGGAGGAAGCGCGTAGACCTTCTTAAATGCTCTTGTAAAGGCCTCTTGAGATTCAAAACGGCAATAGAGAGCAATATCCATAATACTAAACTTCGATGACAGAAGAAGTTTTGCTGCCAAAGTTAACCGACGGCTTTGAATATGCTCCTTCAACCCCAAGCCGATCTCGCGCTTAAAAATGCGCACAAAGTGATATTTTGAAAATCCGGAAACTTTTACAATCTCATCCAATGAGAGCCTCTCGCAGAGGTGTTGTTCAATGTATGTGATGGTGTCCTGAATGCTTTGAGAATAGTTCATGAGCGCTCCTCCTAGATGATAGTATAGTACCAATTAGAAGATTTTTTTTGATTTGTATTGCGCAAATTTGTATTGCCTGCAATCCTTGAGTTGGTGTATTACTATAGAAATCAGAGAAAGAAAATTCCAACGGGTTGACAAATCATTGATAAGCGAATATATTGGAATTAATAAAATACCCTAGAGGGGTATAGGGGATAAAGATAACATTTCTGTTTCACTTAGTATACGACAGACTCATCTCCAAAATATCAAGTGTGTGCAGCACAAAAGGAGCTGGGATCCAGGAGTAAGGATCGGGATTCTGAATATGTGGCTGGAGCTGAGCTAAGAAGTTATTATGAACTAAAGAGTTAATTAAGGAGGATTGAAGACGATGCCAAGTTATGATTTAATCTGTCAGACGTGTAATCATAAGTTTTCTGTCTTTTGCAGCATAAGCCAAAAAGACCGGCAAGTATGTCCGGTATGCGGAAGTGACCAAATAAAACAGCGATTTACCACAATTAATGTTATGGGGAAAAGCTCAAGCGGGGGATCTTCCATTGGCTCAAGCTCTGGTCCTCAGCGCTTTGGCTGAGCAGGCTGCTAATGAGGAACCGGGTGTTCCTTTAATGCCGCGGGAATAAGGAGGAGAGTAGGAATGTCAGCGTTTATCTTAGAAAAACTTTGCCGGGGCTGCAAACGCTGTGTCAATACCTGTCCCGAACAGGCTATTGCCATGTTGTCACATTTAGCAGTGGTAGATCCTAAGAAATGTGTGGAATGTGAAGCTTGCATGGAAGCTTGCATGCATGGCGCTATTACCTTTGTAGATGTAGGGGAGATGAATGCTAATGGCGGATGATGGACAAGTGCATGAAAAACCACTGGATCAACAGGAAGTATTACAGCACCTTAAAGAAGTTGAGAAAAAGCTTATTGATCTTAGAGCTCGTTGGCCGTTTCACTCTGTGCAGCCGCGGATGGTAGCGGAACGAGAAGATTTGGAAGAGGAAAGAGACCGTTTATTGGGTATCCTATATGTATTGGGAGTTGTTTCGGATTAATTTGCTTATACTATTAGAATGAAGAAGTCTATCGCGTAAAATCGCCGAGATTGAATTATTATCCGATAAAGCGAGGGAAAGTCATGGATTTAAAGTATGAGGTCAAAACGAATAAACCTTTTGAGACAGCTGTGGAAGATTTCAAGAAAACATTAAGCAACAATAGTTTCGGCGTTTTGTGGGAACTTGATTTTAAAGACAAATTGGCAGAAAAAGGGCTGGATTTTCAAGGTCACTTTAAGGTTTTAGAGGTCTGTAATCCCAAACAAGCAAAAGAAGTATTGGAGCTTCAGGTTGAAGTTGGATATTTTTTGCCTTGTAAGGTGGTCGTATACGAAAAAGAAAAAAGTGTGTATATGGGAATGATGCGTCCGACGTCTTTGATAGGTATGATGGAACACGAACAATTGCTAAGTGTTGCTCAGCAGGTAGAAAGCGTGTTAAAGAAAGCGTTGGATGAGGCGATCTAGATAATTAATCACGGTGAACATCATTTCGGGATATTATTCTAATAATCCTTGGAGCTGTCTAAAAACTTAACTCTAAAAATCTAAAATGGGTGCAAATAATCAAAGGCGTTCTCGCTTCACTAATATAGTGGAGTAAGAACGCCTTTATTTAATGATTACCTTATCAGGATTTCTCAGAGCAATATTAAAAGTTGATAGTTAATTTGGGAAATTTGGGGAACACTTCTGCTATAAAGGAAATGAATCGAGGAGGTTTAAAACGTGTCTGAGGATCTTAATAATATCAAAGATCATTATGAACTTGCAATTATTGGATGCGGTCCGGCAGGGATGGCGGCAGCCCTTAATGCCAAAATAAGGAAACGAGATTTTATTTTGTTGGGTTCGGAATTCTGCAGCCCAAAGCTGTCTAAGGCACCTCAAATCGATAATTGGCTCGGTTTTCCCAAAATAAGTGGTGAGGATTTAAGACAGCGGTTTCTAAATCATCTTAAGGAAAAGGAAATATCTATTATTCCCTTTAAAGTTACAAGTATATATCCGGGCCCTCCTTTCACCATCATGGGCAAGGAGAAATCCCTGGAAGCAGATGCTCTTATTTTGGCGACGGGTGTTTCGGCGAGTAAATTATTTCCTGGTGAAGCCGAATTGCTAGGTATGGGCGTCGGCTATTGTGCTACCTGTGACGGTCCCTTGTATAAAGACAAGAAGGCAGCGATTATTTCTTATAACCATGAAGGTGAGGATGAGGCCAATTTTATGGCCGACATCTGTTCCCAAGTCTATTATATTCCTTATTACAGTGACGTTCCCTCCCTTGATTCCCGGGTTGACGTTAAGAAGAGCAACGTTGCGAGGATTGTGGGGAAAGAAAGGGTAGAACAACTTGACCTTGGGGAGGAACAATTAACCGTTGACGGAGTATTTATCATCAGAGAAAATCTTCCTGCCGAGCAGCTTATTTCAGGTCTGGAAATGGAAGACGGTGCCATTAAGGTAAATCACAAATTAGAGACTAGTTTTCCGGGGTTATTTGCAGCCGGCGATTGCACGGGACAACCCTATCAGTTAATTAAAGCTGCAGGAGAAGGCGGAACTGCGGCTCTTCAGGCGGTGAAGTATTTGGATAGTCAAGAGCGAAGAAAGTATCTTTGAGCGCCAAGTTTTCTTAATTCAGTGTGTCGCAAGAATTCCTTATTCGCCTGAAGAGACGGCACCGCAGTGATCAATATCAAGTATGATGGCCTGGGCCTCAACCCCAAATTGCTTTATCATTGTCAGCATGCTCTGGCAAACTTCGTTCTTTGAAGATTCCGGAATTAAGGCAATTAGTGTCGGGCCTGAACCGCTTAGAGCTGTTCCATAGGCTCCGGCTTGTTCAGCTGCTTTCAGTGTTTCAAACATACCTGGGATAAGAACGGAACGCTGGTTTTGATGAAGCATGTCGCGCATTCCCTCTTTCAGGAGGGGATAATCTTCACGAATAAAGGCGTCAATTAATAATCCTGCATGGGAGATATTAAATACGGCATCTTGACGAGATACTTCGGGAGGTAAAATGCCTCTGGCCTTTTCTGTTTTTAGGCGCAAGTTCGGAATAAGAACCACTGCCTTCAGATTTGCTCCCTGCCCTAAAACTCTGGGCTGAACTCCATCATCTGTAGAAACAGCTAAGGTGATTCCCCCATATAAGGCAGGTGTGACGTTATCAGGATGTCCTTCAAGAGCATTGGCCATCTGCAGCAGCTCTAATTTTGCTAAAGGGGCTCCGGCCAAAATATTGGCTGCTACAAGTCCACCCACGATGGCAGCAGAGCTGCTGCCGAGACCGCGAGCTGGAGGAATATGATTTTCCAATGTCAGGGCAACCGTCGGAATGGGATAATTAAGTTGCTCCCAGAGGCGGCACATGGTTTGCCAGACAAGGTTGCTCTCATCAGTTGATATACCTTCCTGATAGGTTCCTGTTAATGAGATTTGGAAGGGGCGGTTGATGTCGATTTTAATTGAGTTATATAGTTGAAGGGCCAGGCCAAGACAGTCAAAACCGGGTCCGAGATTGGCAGAGGTAGCAGGGATTTTTACGATCATGAGTTCGACTCCTCCCCTTTTTCAAAGCGTATTACGTTGTGAATCATGAGAACTTTACTATACGCCCGAACAGAGTCCAGAGCCTCTTGAAGCGCGCCTTCGCGGCAGGGGTGCGTCACTAGTACGATTTCGGCTTGCTGTTCGCCGCGTGGCTTTTGAATAATAGAAGCAAAGCTGATGTTGGCTTCGGCAAAGAGGAGCGCCAAGGTGGCAAGGACGCGGGGCTCATCTTTCACGAGAAGACGGATATAAAAGGCAGTGAAGAATTCCGAGGAGGCTTTGATTCCGAGATCACGATAACAGGTGCAGTTAATCATCGACGTGGAGTTAGCCTGGATGTTGCGAATGACACGAATGATATCAGAAACTACGGCACTGCCGGTCGGCAGTGATCCTGCCCCTCTGCCGTAAAACATGGTTTCTCCCACGGCATCGCCCACAACATAAATGGCATTATAAACACCGTTTACGGCAGCTAGGGGATGGTTCATGGGCAAAATTGCCGGATGAACACGAACTTCGATGCTTTCTTCGTGATGTTTTGCGATTGCCAGTAATTTGATGGTGCAGCCGAGTTCTGCTGCATAGGCTAAATCTTGGCGAGTGATTTTGGAGATGCCTTCTACAAAAACGTCCTTGAGGGTAACCCGTGAATTAAAGGCAATAGAAGCCAGGATGGACAGCTTTCGTGCTGCATCTAATCCGTCGACATCGGCCGAAGGGTCAGCTTCAGCATAACCCAAGCTTTGAGCTTCAGCCAATACTTCAAAATAATCCCGACCTTGTTCTGCCATAGCAGACAGGATATAGTTGGTCGTTCCGTTAATGATTCCAATTAAAGCCGAAATTCGATTCGCAGCCAAAGCGTGTTTAAGGGCAGCAATGATAGGGATTCCGCCGGCGACACTTGCTTCAAAATAGAGGTCTTTACCTGCCGTATTGGCAGCGTCCAGGAGTTCTTGCCCATGGAGAGCCAATAAGTCCTTATTCGCTGTGACCACATGTTTGCCTTGGCGCAGCGCTTCTAATATATAAGAACGAGCGGGTTCAATCCCTCCTATAACTTCAACAATGATATCAACCTCAGGGTCCTGAAGGATATCATTGGCTTGGTCCGTGAGTTGAAACTTCCCCTGAATATTTCGGGGAAGTTCGGGATTGCGGACTAGAATCTTCTTTATCTGAATTTCACTTTGAGTTCTCGTTTGTATATCTTCGGCATTTTGCTGTAATATGCTGACAACGCCACTACCAACGGTTCCAAGACCTAAAATTCCAATGTTAATAGGCATCTTTGGCAGCTCCTCTCAATAAAAACAAATGTATTTTAATAGTGGACATTATACCGCTAACTATCAAGTTTTGACAAGGGATCCCGTGAATTAATATGAATTTCATGGAAAAAGGGTTGACACTGAGGATTGTATTCTGTATCATATACACAACGTATGCAGTACAAATGTCTTATAACAGAGGAGGAAGTGTATCTAGGGTTCCGGGGGCAACCTGACTGGTCCAAGCGATACAGAATCCAATTACGGATTTACACCGTGGGTAGAAAAAACCCAAGCGGAAAGTTCCACGTTGCTAGGGACTAGGCTTGGGTTTTTAAGTTGTCTGAATTATTGAGGATATTTTATAGAAAGGGGTAAACTAATGGGACTTGTAATTTACTGTAAAGGGGCTTTCGTTTCTGAACAAGAGGCCAAAGTATCAATTTTTGATCATGGCTTTTTATATGGAGATGGAATTTTTGAAGGAATTCGTGCCTATCATGGCCGAGTCTTTAAATTAGATGAGCATTTAAAACGGCTCTATGAATCGGCAAAGTCGATTCATTTATCTATTGGGATAGCGAAGGATGAAATGCAGGAGATTGTCTTGGAAACGTTACGCCGAAATGGATTAAGAGATGCTTATATTCGTTTAGTTGTTTCCCGTGGCAAAGGGGATTTAGGACTTGACCCTAATAACTGTTCTCAAGCTTCGATCTTTTGTATCGCGGATCAAATAAAAATCTTTGAGCCGATTAAATATGAACGAGGATTGGAAGTCAAAACCGCTGCCACCCGAAGAAATAACCCTGATTCCTTAAATCCAAGAATTAAATCTCTTAACTATTTGAATAATATTCTTGCTAAAATCGAAGCCAATCAAGCGGGAGTTGTGGAAGCAATCATGTTGACTCAAGATGGCTACGTTGCCGAAGGAACTTCTGACAATATTTTTATTGTGCGCAACGGAGTACTGATGACACCCCCTTTATCTGCGGGAGTTTTGGAAGGTATAACCAGGAATTCAGTTCTGGAGCTTGCGCGTGAATTGGGGATTAGAACCGCTGAAGAATTATTTACCCGTCACGATCTCTATACTGCCAGTGAGTGCTTTTTAACGGGTACAGCGGCTGAACTTATCCCCGTAGTTAATGTCGATGGCAGGGACATTGACAATGGAGTTCCCGGAGAAGTCTTTAAAAAACTTCTCGCTGCTTTTAGGGCTTTAACTCTTGTCAACGGTCCTGAGATTTATAAAGCGCAAAGCGCAACCGCCAGATAATAGAGGAGGGAAATGAAATGAGTGAGGAAAAGAAGGGATTAAGTGGAGCAAAACTATTATTAGATGCCTTACGAGAGGAAGGTGTGGACATTATCTTTGGCTATCCCGGCGGGGTATTGCTTCCTCTATATGATGCTATGCTGGATTCGCCCATACGCCACGTCTTAGGGCGCCATGAGCAAGGGGTTGTTTTTGCTGCTGATGGTTACGCACGAGTTAGTGGTAAAGTAGGAGTATGTCTGGCGACGTCAGGCCCCGGGGCTACAAATTTGGTAACCGGTATAACTAATGCCTATTCCGATTCCATTCCTCTAGTCGTTTTAACAGGGCAAGTGCCAACAAGCTCCCTTGGATCGGATTCTTTTCAGGAAGTCGATATTATTGGCATTACAATGCCGATAACAAAGCATTCCTATATCGTTAAAGATCCTCGTGATCTTCCCAGAGTAGTTAAAGAAGCCTTCTTTCTTGCCCGAACCGGACGGCCAGGTCCAGTTGTAATTGATCTGCCGAAGGATGTTTTAGCCCAGGAAAATGTTGAGCCTTTTCCCAGCGATATGAAGCTTAAGGGGTATAAAATCTTTGGCAGGGGCAATAACAGTAAAATCGAAGAGGTAGCTCAAGCACTTTCCGAAGCGCGAAAACCTGTTCTTTATGCTGGCGGGGGAGTCGTGACAGCAAACGCCGAGGAAGTTCTGCGTCAATTTGCTGAAAGGGCAAATTTACCTGTTGTTACCACGTTAATGGGGATCGGCAGTCTTCCTTACGGTCATCCTAATCTTTTAGGAATGGTCGGCATGCATGGCACAGTGACTGCCAACTATACAGTGGATGATTGTGACTTACTGATTGCTGTAGGAGTTCGCTTCGATGATCGGGTAACAAGCGGTTTAGGCCATCGATTCGCGACTAAAGCAAAAGTCATTCATATGGATATTGATCCTGTAGAAATTAGTAAAGTTGTAAAAACACACATGCGAATTGTCGGAGACGCTCGTAAAATTCTTGAGGAACTCCTGGAGGTCCTGCCCGGACATTCGCTTCCTGATCTATCCGAATGGTGGGGACAAATTCGTAACTGGCAGAAGGATAATCCCTTAGGCTGTGATTTAGACTCCTTAACTCCTCAATTAGTTGTAAAGACACTTGGTGAACTGGCAGGCGGAGAGGCTGTAATAGCTACTGACGTAGGACAACATCAAATGTGGGTGGCTCAGTTTTATCCGATAGCCCATATGCGCAATTATGCAACAAGCTGCGGTCTAGGAGTCATGGGTTATGGACTGCCGGCTGCAGTTGGGGCTCAATTGGCTCGTCCTCAAGATAATGTATTTTTAATAACCGGAGATGGTTCACTGCAAATGTCTATTCAGGAGCTGGGAACCGTCGCTCAAAACAAACTACCAATTAAAATTATCTTGCTTAATAACGGTGTTCTTGGAATGGTTCGTCAAATGCAAAAGATGTTTTATGACGGACGGTACAACCATATTCAACTTGAAGGAAATCCGGATTTTGTCAAAGTGGCCGAGGCCTATGGAATTCGTGGAATTCACGTTAATTCTGTAGATCAGGTCCGTGGTGCTATTGAGGAAGCGGTTAATTCTTCTGGACCGATATTGCTGGATTTCAAGATTTCTCCTGATGAAAATGTTTTACCGTTAGTCCCTCCAGGAAAAGTTATCACTGAAATGATTGTGAGGTAATGAGTATGTTGCATACACTTGCAGTTCTTGTGGAAAATCACCCTGGTGTTTTGATTAAAGTAGCGGGACTTTTTGCGCGCAGGGCTTACAATATTGAGAGCCTGACTGTTTGTCAGACTGAGGATCCTGAAGTATCAAGGATGACGATTGTTGTAGCCGGTGATGATCAAGTTATCGAACAAGTTAGAAACCAGTTAAGTAAACTTGTTGTGGTTCACTCAGTTGTAGATTTAACTGAGAAGAGCGTAGTGGATAGAGAATTGGCCCTGGTGAGGATTCCTATTAATTCGGAAACGCGCTCTGAAGTCTTTCAAACCGTGGATGTTTTCCGTGGACGGGTTGTTGATATGGGCAGAAGCAATATCACGGTTGAATTGACCGGGGACATAGATAAAATCGATGCCTTTGTTCATGCGCTTCGTCCCTATGGTTTATTAGAATTAGTGCGAACGGGCAAAATTGCTATTATGCGTTCTGAGGCATGAGGTGTATAATAGATGTTGTTTGCAGCTTATTTTAATATAATAGTTTAGAATTAGAGAGGAAGATATTAAATGGCAAAAATGTATTATGAAGTTGATGCAAATCTCGAATTACTCAAAGGAAAAGTTATTGCGGTAATGGGTTATGGCAGTCAAGGACATGCTCAAGCTCAAAACCTTAAAGATTCAGGCCTTAAGGTCTTAATTGGACTTCGCCCCGGCAGTGCACGCTGGAAACGGGCTGAAGAAGCTGGTTTTGAAGTGATGACGGTTTCCGAAGCAGCCGCTCGTGCTGATGTTATACAGATTCTGCTTCCTGATGAAACCCAAAGTAAAGTTTATGAAAATGAAATTAGACAACATTTAACCTCAGGCAAAGCTCTTGTCTTTTCCCATGGCTTTAATATTCACTTTGGACAAATTGTTCCTCCCAGTGATGTTGATGTATTCATGGTTGCACCAAAAAGTCCGGGACATTTGGTTCGCAGAACCTATACTGAAGGCGCAGGAGTACCATCCTTGATTGCAGTTCATCAAGATGCTACAGGTAAAGCCAAAGAGTTGGCTTTAGCTTACGCTAAAGGAATCGGTTCCACTAAAGCCGGAGTATTAGAAACGACCTTCGGCGAAGAAACCGAAACAGATTTATTCGGTGAACAAGCTGTTCTGTGCGGCGGTACTTCTGAGCTTGTTAAAGCCGGATTTGAGACTTTGGTGGCAGCCGGCTATCAACCGGAAATTGCTTACTTCGAATGTATGCATGAATTAAAGCTGATTGTAGACTTAATGTATGAGGGCGGTTTGAGCTGGATGCGCTATTCAGTATCTGATACGGCTCAATATGGCGATATGACTGTAGGAAAACGAATTGTAAATGATGAGACCCGCAAAGAAATGAAAAAGGTACTGACTGAAATTCAAGATGGGACATTTGCTAAGAACTGGTTATTGGAAAATCAGGCTAATCGTCCGGCCTTTAATGCTATGGCTCGTCGTGAAGAAAATCATCTCATCGAGAAAGTTGGAGAACAATTACGAGGTATGATGAGCTGGCTGAAAAAACACGAATAGAAACAGCAGGTAAAATCACCAGTGAATAAAACAACAGGTATGGAGTTTCAGGCCAGATCGTTTCCTCCAATTATGCAGGAGTTGATTCGTACGGGCGAACTGATTCCATATTCGAGGGAGGGAACAGAATGCCTAAAGTCGTTGTTCTTCCGGGAGATGGTATTGGTCAAGAAATTACCCCGGAAGCAATTAAAGTGTTAAACGCTGTCTTAAAAGACAGTGCAGTTAAGATAGAGTTTGAAAATCATTTAATTGGTGGAGCGGCCATTGATGAAGCTGGAAAGGCTCTTCCGGATGCTACTCTCGAGGCAGCATTAGCCGCAGATGCAGTTCTTTTAGGATCAGTAGGCGGACCAAAGTGGGATACCCTGCCCGCCCCGCAGCGCCCAGAGTTAGGCGGTCTTCTTGCAATTCGCAAGGCACTGACTCTGTTTGCCAATATACGTCCCGTTAAAATGCTGCCCATGTTAGTTGAAGCATCAACTCTTCGCCCTGAAGTCGTACAAAATGTTGACCTCGTGGTTTTGCGTGAATTAACGGGCGGGTTATATTTCGGAGAAAAAGGCAGAACCAAGAACCCTCCCAGTGCTTTTGACACCTTGATTTATTCGGAAGAGGAAATTCGTCGGATCGTTGAGCTTGGTTTCCAAATGGCTCGCCAGCGTCGCGGCAAGCTCTGCTCAGTTGATAAGGCCAATGTTTTGGAATCTTCTCGTTTTTGGCGGGAGATCACCCTGGACGTTGCCCAAAAGTATCCTGAAGTTGAATTAACCCATATGTACGTTGATAATGCTGCCATGCAGCTTGTTCGTTACCCAACTCAGTTTGATGTCATCGTGACAGAGAATATGTTTGGTGATATTCTAACGGATTTAGCCTCTATGCTGATGGGTTCTATTGGTATGATTTCTTCAGCAAGCTTAAACGGGAAGAAAGGGCTTTATGAACCTGCTCATGGTTCGGCTCCCGATATTGCCGGTAAAAATATCGCCAATCCTCTGGCTACGATTCTTTCAGGTGCGTTGATGCTGCGTTATTCCTTTGATCTGGAAGAGGAAGCTAAGCTGATTGAGCGTGCCGTGGAAAGAGTGTTAGAAGAGGGATACCGCACGACGGATCTTGCAAAACCTGGGGATAAAGTCCTGGGTACTCGTGAGATGGGGGACGCAGTCGTAGCTGCCCTAGGGAAAAAATAACAAGTCGGTGTGTCTAACCATCGTTTACTGCTGAGAAAAATACTTAATGTTTATGATTTACAAGATTATCAGACTTGCATATTATAACTATATACGCTACAGTATAGTTGAATTGTATATTGAATGAAGTCAAGGATCGACCCAGTATGATCGACGTGGAGTTCAGAGAGGAAAACAAGCGCTGAGAGTTTTTCCTTCTGCGTTGTCAGAAACCCAGTCGTGAGACTCTGATGATGAATCAGACGGTTTCCACCGTTAGAGGGATTGTTTATTGGATTACTCTGATAACATTGAGCTGGCTTTGCAATAAAGGTGGTACCGCGGAAGGCTTCTTTCGTCCTTAAATTATGGACGAAAGAAGTCTTTTTGTTTTGGATTTTAGTCCCAGCAGGTGTTTATCAAGGATTCCAGTTAATAAAAAACTAATGGATAGACAGAATAAGAACAATGATCTGTTGCAGAGGAGCTTTCAAAAATTATTAGTAATATGGTTTAGAAAGGATGTTAACTATGAAACTAACCGTTGGCTTCATTGGCGCTGGTAATATTGCCGAGGCGATGATTAGCGGTTTGACGAAAGTAGACCAATCGATACAAATTAGAGTGACAAACCATGCAAATACTGAGAGGTTACAACAGCTGGCTGTTAGATATAATCTTCTCGCTTCCAACTTGAATGAACTTGTGGAGAACTCCTGTGTCTTAATCATTGCTGTAAAACCCAAAAACGTTAAAGACGTTCTTGAACAACTAAAAACCTTTGATCTTGGTGGTAAACTCATTATAAGTGTCGCAGCGGGTGTTCCCCTCAAATTATTTTATAAGTTTTTGCCGGGAGTTGCTGTTATAAGGGCAATGCCGAATACCTCAACAACGGTGCTTCATTCTATGACGGGATTAGTACGCGGTGAAGATGTTACTTCGGAACAAGCAGAAATGAGCGAACAAATCTTTTCTGCTGTAGGGAAAGTTTTATGGATTCCCGAAGAAAAAATGAATGCCCTTACAGCAATAAGCGGAAGCGGACCTGCGTACTTTTATCTATTTATCGAAAGCTTAATTATGGCTGGAGTTCAATTGGGATTAAGTGAAAAAGAAGCAGAAATGTTAGTCCTTGAAACTTCAATCGGAGCAGGAAAAATGATTGCTGAGAGTGAGAAGTCACCAGGCAGGCTGCGAAAGGAGGTCACCTCTCCCAACGGAACCACCTATGCAGCAATTAATATTTTTATGGAAGAAAAATTAGCCGAAACGGTAGTGAAAGCTGCGAAGGCCTGTGCTCTGCGCTCAGAAGAAATGGAAGGAGAGTATTCGGTGTGACCACATTTTCAGCTCGTCGAATTGTTTTGAAAATTGGAAGCAGCAGTTTGAACCATTCTCGGGGAGGCTTAGATGAAGAAGCTATCGCAGAAGTTGTCGATGTAATTGCCGCTTTGAAGCAGTCAGGGATAGAATGTATTTTAGTAACATCTGGAGCCGTAGCAGCGGGAATGGGAGAATTGAGACTTCATACACGACCACGTGATTTAGCCGGTAAACAAGCGGTAGCAGCAGTTGGACAGGGCGTTCTTATTGAAAAGTACGCTCAAAATTTGGAACGACATGGGTTAGTCGGGGCTCAAATTTTATTATCGCGGATCGATCTTGCAGAAGCATCGCGCTATCATAATGCGCAAAACACTTTGGAGAAACTTTTACGGCTGCAAGTAGTTCCGATCATTAATGAAAATGATACAGTAGCCATTGAAGAACTTTGCTTTGGAGATAATGACAGCCTTTCAGCCCTGGTCGCCGGATTAGTTCATGCAGATTTGTTAGTCATTCTCACAGATGTAGATGGGCTGTATACAGCGAATCCCAAAAAGGACAGTTCAGCTCAACTTATCGAAGAAGTAGCCGATATTTCAGCGGTTGAGATGATGGCTGGAGGTGCAGGAAGTATCCTGGGAACTGGTGGCATGCTGACAAAATTAAGAGCAGCCAAGATTGCTACACGTTTTGGTATTGGGATGCTTTTACTAAATTTTACGCGGATTGGGGAGTTAGTGGAACTGAACGAAGGGCAGGGAGCTAGAGGAACTTATTTTCACCCTGTAAAGCACCGCCTGGCAGGGCGCAAACGCTGGATTGCCTATGCAGGACTGTCGGAGGGAAGTATTCAAATAGATGACGGAGCTGTAAAGGCCTTGGTAAAAGAAGGAAAAAGTTTGCTGGCTAAAGGGATCAAATCTACCGAAGGAACATGGGAACGAAAAGAAATTGTGCGTATCTTGAATCTTGTTGGTGATGAGGTGGCCAGGGGAGTTATAGAATTGAGCAGACACGAAGTAGAACTTGTTAAAGGGTTGCACTCTGAAAAAATGCAGGAACTTATCCCTGATTCTTCCGGGGAAGAAGTTGTTCACCGGGATAACATGACTCTGATGATGGACTCTGTGTAAAAACTATTATGATTGGGAGGAATTTAGTGTGATTCAACAGGAACTTTTGGAGATTGGGAAAAGGGCTAAACAAGCTGCCCGTCAGTTGGCGTACGCGAGTACGGAGTCTAAAAATAAGGCTTTGCTCGCAATGGCTGAGGCACTGCTGGAGAATGAGCAAGAGATACTTCAGGCTAATACCATTGATGTTAAAGCAGCTGAGCATAAGGGTATTAAAAAAAGTCTCATAAATCGGTTGAGACTGACTTCAGAAGGGATTACCAATATTAGTAATGCTTTAAAGGAAGTTATTGTTTTGCGGGACCCAGTTGGAGAAGGGGAGGTTTGGACTAGGCCTAATGGTTTAAGAATTCAACAGACACGCGTCCCTTTAGGGGTTGTGGCGATGATCTATGAGGCAAGGCCTAATGTAACGGTTGATGCGGCGGCCTTATGTCTAAAGTCCGGTAATTCTGTGATTCTAAGAGGAGGATCTGAGGCCTTAGAAAGTAATAAAGTTCTAGCAAAGGTTATTGCCCAAGCCGCTGAAGAGAGCGGCTTGCCCAAAGGATGTATTCAGTTGATAACTGAAACAAATCGAGATTGGGTTCAGCAGCTTATGCGGATGAATAACTTTGTGGATGTTATTATTCCAAGAGGGGGAGCAGGATTAATTCAGACTGTCGTCCAGAATGCAACTGTCCCGGTCATAGAGACAGGAACAGGAATGTGTCATGCTTTTGTTGACCGAGACGCGGATTATGAAAAGGCGATTGCCATTATTATTAATGGTAAAACGCAAAACCCCGGAGTATGTAATGCGTTAGAGACTCTTTTGGTAGATGAACCAATCGCCGAAGATTTTTTGCCAAGAATAGGCGAAGTATTGAAGAAACACCAGGTTGTAATCAAGGGATGCCCACGAACCTGTGAGATTTTGCCCTTCGCTCTTCCCGCGGAAGAAGATGATTGGATTTCAGAGCATTTAGACCTTATTCTCAGCGTAAAAGTTGTACCAAATTTGGATGCAGCTCTCGACCATATCTATCAATACAGTACTAAGCATTCAGAAACAATTATAACTGAGAATTATTCTAAGGCTCAACGTTTTTTGAAAGAGGTTGATGCTGCTGCAGCTTATGTTAATGCTTCAACGCGGTTTACAGATGGCGGACGCTTTGGCTTTGGAGCAGAGATTGGGATCAGCACACAAAAATTGCATGCTCGAGGGCCTATGGGTCTTAAAGAATTAACGACCATCAAGTATATAGTCTATGGAGACGGACAAATTGTGACTTAGAATTAATTCATGACAACCGTTACCCTTTTGGAGACCGCATTGAGCGTAAGGCAGAACGATATTCCTCGTCTCTGCGCTTTACTGAAGGGGTAACTGTCTCTTCCCTTTCACTAAGCGATTGACGTAACGCATTTCTATAGTGTTGATCAGCCATTTGCGATAAACTTTTCTTGTTGAGATTAGGAACGGATTCTTCCGGATTTTGTGGCGAAGCTTCCGGTTCCTTGTTACTTATAACTTCGCTTAAGGAATCTGTTTCGCTTGGAGTTTCTTTTATCGTTGCTGTTCGATTAAAAGCACGTAAATTGTATGTCAATAGAAGAGCAACAGCAATCACAACGACAATTCCGAAAGCAATAAACGAAAGCATTTCTGATCACTCCTTTACGTTTAGCGGCAAAAGAAAAATTTTTTCTCATATAAAATTAATAGCGCTTTGTTCAAAAAAGACTTGGAAGTATGCCAAGTCTTCTTTTTATTCACTATTGCCAGAAGGAATATCTTTTGGTAATTATCTACTGGATTATTAATGGCAATTTATGTCTGGATCTCTAAACTCGGCAAAACTTAAGGGCGATTTCAGCAACTCGTTGACCGAGGGCTTTTCCCAATGCTAAATCTGATTCCGTGGGCATGTTTGGAGGACTATCAGGGCTGCTTTCCACTGGGCATGTAATTCCGGCTCCATAATACGAGCCGAAGAGAGCGTTTTCCGGAATATTCCCGGGTAAACCGACAATGATCATTCCTTGATGAAGCATGGTTGTTATGAGGTTAAGGAGAGTGGATTCAGTTCCGCCGTGAACTGAGGCTGTTGTACAAAAAACGGCGCCAACTTTATTAATTAATTTGCCTTCAGCCCAGATAATCCCGAGATCATCAATCCAGGCTTTCAAATTGGCACTTATCGTTCCAAAATGACCGGGGCATCCCCAAATAATAGCATCCATATCTACTAATTCTTCGGGTCTGCTTTCCGAAACATGTTTTAGATGTACCTTAGTATCCTTAACACTTTCAGCACCTGCGGCAATAGCTTTGGCAAGCATTTCAGTATGACCGCTTTCACTGTCATAAACAACATAGACGTTCATTTTTTTGTTAAGCCTCCTTTAACAACCTCTTTCGTTAGATTACCAATTTTAATAAACTACTATACAAATGTCCTGATTCCTTAGCTTCCTAATATTCCCTGTCATAGCTAATAAGAATATGACACAAATTAGCTGCAGTTTAACGATTAATTGATTATGTCTAGAAATCGCAAATGTACAGGAGTTTAAGGAGGTTATATGAGAATGGCTGATGGACGGGCATCAAATACGAGCCGCATTATTTTAATTAATATTCTTGTTCTGGCGCTGATCATAGGTGGAGGAATTACGGTTTATTATTATTACAATCAATCCTATTATTACGTCACGACAGATAATGCCCGCATTGATGGTCAACAAATTACAATCAGTGCTTTGGGCAATGGTAAAATTACAGATTGGAATGGAGCGATAAACAGTCGATTCACTGCAGGGCAACGCCTAGGCGGGCTTCAAGTGGTCGGGGGAACCACAGCAACCGCTTCTGCAACAACTCCTCCAACAATGGATATAACTATGCCGGTTAATGGTACGATTGTTCAGCAAAACGTTATCCCTAATAGTTTTGTTGCTGCAGGAACTCCTTTAGCTTACGCTTATAACATGGATGGCTTATGGGTAAGCGCTAACATAAATGAAACGAATATCAACAACATACAACAAAATCAGAGTGTGGATGTATACGTCGATGCCTATCCCGGTACTGCTCTTTCAGGTAAAGTAAGCCAAATCGGACTGACAACTGCCGCACAATTCTCACTTCTCCCCCAACAAAATACTACCGCCAATTTTACTAAGGTGACACAGGTTATTCCAGTAATAATAACGCTAGATGGTTATAAAGGGTTGAATCTCGCTCCGGGGATGAGTGTAACAGCACGAATACATATAAGATAAGGGAGTCGAGGCAATGATTATTCTAGCGTTTGTCTACATTTTTTTAGGCTTCGTTTTATTAATGTTTGTTAATCTGGGACTCCTGCGAAAGAAGAAAGACAAAGTAAAAGACGTAGATGATAAGTCTTCTCAAGAGCCGGTTTTAATGACTTCTGGACCTGCTCAACATCCATTTACGAGTCAGACGCGAACACCGGCTGATGCTATAAGCGATACTGGGGTACAAGACTTTAATACTCTTCAAATTCTAATTGTTTTAATGCTGGGTGCCTTTGTTTCCATTTTGAATCAAACTTTGGATAATGTAGCAATACCGCATATGATGCTGGATTTTAATGTTTCGGCAAGTACTATCCAATGGATTGTAACAGGGTATATGCTTGTCAATGGAGTGTTGATTCCTATTACTGCCTACCTTATGGAATCTGTAGGAAGTCGGAAACTGGTTTTTGTGGCAATGATCAGTTTTACGTTGGGTTCACTGGTCTGTGCCATATCTCCGACATTTCCCGTTTTTATGACTGGAAGAATCATTCAAGGAATTGGGGCCGGAATTCTTATGCCCTTATTGACCAATGTGTTTCTTGCTATTTTTCCCCCTCATCAAAGAGGTAAAGCTTTAGGAACTATGGGGATCGTCATGGTTTTTGCGCCAGCTATCGGACCAACTCTTGGTGGGTGGGTAGTTCAGACCTACTCTTGGCGTCTTCTTTTCTCCGCTCTCGTACCAATTGGAGCCTTGGATTTGTTTTTAGCCGTAATCTGGATGAAAGACGTTTTGAAATTAACTTTTCCGAGGTTTGATGTATGGGGAGCAGTGTTTTCGACAATCGGTTTAGGAAGCTTACTTTATGGGGTTAGCGAAGCGGGCAACAAAGGATGGGGTAGTATGGAAGTAATACTTTTTCTAACCGTCGGGATTTTTGCCATACTGCTCTTTATAAGACGCGAATTTACCGTAGATTCTCCGATGCTGAACCTGCGTGTTTACAAATACCGAGCATTTACTCTGACAATAATAATTAATGCTGTCGTTACGACAGTTATGTACGCAGCAATGATGCTGCTGCCAATATACTTGCAAAATATCCGGGGTTTCACGCCTTTACAATCAGGTTTCCTCCTATTACCCGGAGCATTGTTGATGGGAATTATGGGGCCTATTGCCGGCGCAGTATTTGATCTTATTGGCCTTAGGGTTTTAGCGGTAGTGGGAATGACAATTACAGCGATAGCAACCTGGGAATTTACCAAACTCACTAATGCTACTATGTACGACAATATATTATTGCTCTACACGATTCGTTCTCTGGGTGTATCATTAATTATGATGCCGCTGATGACGGCTGGCCTAAATGAATTACCGAGACATTTGAATAGTCATGGTACTGCCATGTTCAATACGATGCGTCAAGTTTCTGGTTCGTTGGGTACAGCTATTTTGGTCACAATAATGTCGACAAGAACTACTATCCATTTTGCCACCTATTCAAGTACAATTACCTCACTCAATCCGTCGATTCTTGTCCAGCTTAACAATTTTATTTCCCATTTAGGTCTTTCACCCCAAACAGGACGTATTCTCGGATTGCAGGAAATATACGGCTTAGTATCTGAACAAGCTACGATTCAGGGGATTAATGATTCTTTTATCGTTGCAACAGTATTGGCGATAATTGGTTTGATCCCGGCGCTTTTTATCAGGAAAGCAGTTGCTTCCAAATCAGATCCCGCCTAATGAAACAAAAATAAATTACTGACTTAAAGGAGCATTGGTTAGAAGCCGTTGCTCCTTTTCAATACAAACTATTCTTTAAATGTTTTCAGAAAACTCGGAGGTTATTCTTTAGAACAGTAGAATAAATACATATAACAATTGTGTGAGCAAAGCTGTAGGTGTTCTTGAGTTCTTAACATATAATCGGGAAGGTGGGATTGCTCCTCGTGCGGCACTCACCACGATAGGGATGTCAACGCCAGTAAAAATCTTCTCAACCCTTGCCTTATAAGTAGAGTACCCTGCGGCACTTCAACGTTCGCAGAACGTAAGTGGTGGGAGCATGTTCGCTCTGTCGATAAAAATCGAAGGGATCTTTTTAAGAGGTGAATTTTTTGAATATTTCATGCAGCGCTGAGAAAAGAGTTTTAGAAATACCTCCTAAGGGCCAGGCAATTATTGGAGGATTCTGGAGTCCGGAAAATGGTTTGAATTCCTTACCTACTGTCCTTCAATGGAAAGATGGCAAAGTTCATAGTCTTGAACCTTTAAGGATTACTGAAAACATTGATGCGGAATGTTATGATTGGAAATCCTATTATCTCCAGCCTGGGTGGCTTGATGCTCATGTCCATTTGGCTTTGGACAGTTTGGATTTTTATCAATGCTTAAAAAACTGGGAAAATCCGAACTTAATTTACAAAAACATTCAAGCTTATCTGCAAACCTATCTTAATCTGGGGATTGTTGCGATCAGGGACGGAGGAGATCAACCTGGGTTTGCTTGGTTTGCCCGGAATCGACTTTATGAGGGTAGTTGGCTTGGACCTAGAGTGATTTCTGTACATGAGGCAGTAAATCGCAAAGGTATGTATGGGCGTTTCTTAGGACGCGGTTTTGATGGAATTTCTGATTGGCAAACGAACATCATTAATTTTTATACTCAAGGCATTGACCAACTTAAAGTCATTGTTTCAGGACTGATACGTTTCGATAATTTTCGGGTTGTTGGACCGACACAATGGACCGTTGAAGAATTGCAAAGGATTGTCCTGACTGCTCACCAGAGAGGTATTTTAGTGATGGCCCATGCCAGTGGTGAAGAAGGGATCTCTGTCGCCATTGACGCCGGGGTTGATTCGATTGAACACGGATATTATATGACGTCTGAACACTTGAATAAGATGAAAAATCAGGGTATTGCCTGGATACCGACGGTTTCTCCCATTGGTAATATTTTAAAATACCCGACAAACCGCTATTCTGCCAAGGAGATTGATACCTTAAAACGAATTCTTGAGACACAACTTGCTGTGATTTATGAAGCCTATCAAAAAAATGTTCGCATTGGAATTGGCACGGATGCCGGTGCCTATCTTGTACCTCATGGCGAGAGCTTGTATGATGAAATGGATTGGCTGATTCAAGCTGGAATTCCAAGGCTAGAAGTGTATTCGATGGCAACTCGAGAAAATGCCCGAATTTTAGGGCAAAACGATTTAGGCCGTTTAACTATCCATACGCCGATGAATCTATTACAGCTTACTGCAAAATACTATGTTTAAACGTTTACATTTTATCCAGTTTACACAGAATTAGGCGGATTGAATAAGAAAATGAAAAAATATGTTGACATAGTTAAGGAAGAAGTGGTATTATAACAAAGCGCTCAAGAACAGCGCTTCTAAATACCTCTCAAACCTGTTGCTTCAAGAAAAAGATGTTGACAGCATAAAGAGAGAGTGTTAAAACGAAATTCCTTGG
>NZ_LDZY01000004.1 GCF_001029285.1 Desulfosporosinus acididurans | reverse complement strand
CAAACGCAGTTTGCGAAATTTGGTCAATGAACTCGGCTCAATAACTGCCTCTTCTGGTGCCATATGAAGAAAATACTTAAAAGACATGTCATATTTTGAACGCTCAACTACATCAACATCCGACAAGTCATAGATAGTCTTCAACAATAAATATTTGAACATCCGAATAGGGTCGATGGCATTTCGACCGTTATCAAGACAATATTTATCTTTAAGTTCGTCATACAAAAAAGAGAAGTCAACCAGTTCGTTCATTTTTCTCAATAGATTATCCTTTGGTACGACTATATTATATATATCCATAAATGGACTGAGGATCATTGATTGTTGTTTTTGAATCATAGAACTCACCTACATGAAATTGATACTATAATTATAAAACAAAAAAGGTATAACTTCCTCTATATTATGAGGTGTTATACCTTTTTACTATAAGGACTTTTTCAGTGGCCTCCGTTGATGCTGGGAGTATTTCCGTGTTTAAGTTGTTGTGGAATGGACGATTGTTGCTGAATTTATTCATTGTTTATCACAGTTACCAATCGTTTATAAATAAAACCTGACATAAGCTTATTACCCTTATCATTGAGATAAAGAACGTCTTCAAGCAGTTCACTTAAATTAGAATGAAACTAACCTATTTCTGACACAAGACTAATTCAACGCAAATTCTTAACAAGGATACCACAATCAAGGCAAATTAGTATAAGAAATAATATCAATTTCATCTCACTTCACGTCCCATCACATTATAGCGACACTAATATTGGTAACCTCTATGTTAACATTGCAGCAGCTTACTTATAAAAGAAATACCCCTCACTTGGAGAGGTATAGTAAGAAGGAATAGATTGAATGGATAGACAAGCTGCATGCTGATCCTGATAATAATGGTAAAGCAGACTTGTGATGCTTCTATGATCATTATGTGAAGAATTTATCCAGTTTTTAAGCCCCCCACGCTCTATGTCAATCGCTGCAAAAGCGAAGTGATTTTTGGTTAAGATCCTTTTTTATCTACCTCTACATTTGTTTAATGGAATTGGTGAAATAGGGCATACTAGGACTTGATTTACATAATTACATTACGGACTTGATCTAAGATACAATGATGTTTAAATGTCTCATAAACAGGTGTTTCTCTTTTTGTGTCGAATTTAGTTATATGATCAAAAAAAGATTTTATCATTTATTAAAGGAGAGAAATTATGAGTTATCAAATTACAGGTGCTATTGTTAATGATGAGGGTGTTAAATATGCTATAGTTTTGGTCAATCATGATGTTGTACAGAATATTAACCAAAACGAAGAAGCTATAAATGCATATCTCCATATTTTCCCAGGAATGCCTATCATCCTATTGGGCCGTGATTGGCAGGGAAAATCTACTTATTACGGGCAAAAAGACATTGTCGATTATATTTCTAAAATAGATCCTCAAAGAATTCCCTGGAGACGGTATATAATCTCAGATTAATTGTGTTATCAGTATTCGTTTTAAGTAAACTATATACTTATTTGTCATAAATTAACGTTTTAGAATAAACTCTTTTGCAAAAACTAAATTCAGTTTATGTAAAGGAGATAAGAACATGGCAACCTTAGGTAAAAGCAACAATACAAATTTCTTACCAGAAAAGAACTCTCCCAAACCGGGAATCATAACCCCAAAAACAAAGGTTATAACCAAAAAGACAGATATTCTCACGAACGAGAATACAGATCCGAGTCACGATTAAACGTATGACTCATCTAACAGAGCAGTTTTGTCTGCTCTGTTTTTCATAATTAGCCAAGTTAGGTCTCCCCTGCTTCTGGCAAATATACTAGAACTCCTTAATCAATGAACTTTCTTTGGACATGCTGAATAATCTATATTAAGCATTATGTATCATTATAAACATCCTTTACAAAGGAGCGAACGAGATGATTATTTCAGCTCTACTCATTATAATTTTTTTATTGTCAATAATTATCCAGGAATTTAAGGAAATCAGAAAATTGCTCCTGTCAGCATGTACTCCCTTTAACCAATATCATTTTTAGTTTTTAAATCCTTAGACACCATTCCTAGGCTTCTATCATTAATTTCAAGGCGTACTGAACTCGTCTTACCTTCAGAGTAGCCGCTTACTCTCCCATAGTAAAATAAATATAAGATCTCCGCGTCCGGAGATCTTATTGCGCAATGTCCCATAGCCTTTTTGATTTTTGTCTATAGGACAAAACTTACATTATAAAATTTAAGGTTATTTCCTTTTGTGAATTCTTGAAAATAGAAAAACGCCCCTTTGGGAACGCCTCTGTTCTCAATTGGTAAAAATTACAGTAGCATTATAACACGGTAGGTCATGCATGTAAATATTGCTTTTTATTATCTTTAAAGAAGCTGAAAAACGCTTATTTTTGGCATCTTTAGATTGAATAAAGGAGAACCACTCCTACTTGAAGAGTGAGCCTTACGATTGGATAAAAAACACTATAAATAACATTGTCCCTCCTTAACATAGATGTTTAACTTAACATACAATGCAAAAAAGGAGGGATGGAATTTTGAATCACCGCCATGGTTATGATCATTCACACGATTCTACGTGCTCCGTCTTAAAGGAAGGATCTACAGGTCATGATGTTATAAAATTACAGGAACTCTTACTGGCAAACGGTTATTCCCCAGGAAAAATTGATGGAGTTTTTGGGCCAAAGACAAAATCGGCAGTATTATCGTTTCAAGCGAAAAACAACTTGGTTCAGGATGGAATCGTGGGAAAGCATACATGGAGCGCTCTCGGGGTGCACTGTGGCTCACCGGCAATCGATCACTGTCCCACTCTTTATGAAGGGACTACTGGTCCGGCAGTCATCAATCTTCAAGGGATATTAAAACAAAAGGGATTTTACACAGGAATGATTGACGGAGTTTTTGGGCCAATTACTAAAACAGCAGTACTCGCGTTTCAATCAAGCATGGGATTAGTTCAAGATGGAGTTGTTGGCAGGAAGACATGGAGTGCCCTCGGGGTTCATTGTTTCTAAGATCGCCGGGATATAAAGGAAAGAGAGGAGAATCTAATCTACCTCTCTTTTTCATGATCACACTTGGATTTACCATGTATTTCAGTTGCCAATTCCTCAGAGAATTCAGTGGAAAAATTTCTCTGATAATGACGATCAATTGCTAAGCCCCGTTTTTTTAAAACGCTTTTTTCTGATATCTGAGTTCTAAATATTCTCATCCCTAAATAGATGAGGGAATAGATTATGACCATGACAATACCTGTGACCAGTCCGGCGCTCTGTCCCGGAATAAACGGCATACTAATAAAAACCAAAATCATACTGATTAAAGCAAACCAAGAGGTATAGGGAAAGCCAGGCATCTGGCATTTTCCATGGGGAGGGCATCCTTTCTTTGTCCGGAAACGAATGTGGCAAGCCATAATAACTGCGTAGGTAAAAAGAAGAGCAAAGCCGCCGGAAGTGATTAAGACAAGGTAAACTCTCGGAAACAAGTGGCCAAACCCCAACCCTAAGAGCATAGCCATACCGGAAAATAAGATTCCGCGATAAGGAACTTCAGTCTTATCCCTCAGCCACTTAGGAGCATGTCTTTCGTCGCTTAAAGACCTAATCATGCGGCCTAGGCCAAAGACTGCGGCCAACATTGCAGAAAGGCTTGCAGAAATCAGCACCCCATTAAGCGCAGTGCCAGCCCACAATATTCCTCTCCGATTAAGAGACATAACCATCGGGCTCATATTGTCACTGAGTGCGGCTGTAGGAACTAAAGGCAAGAGGACAGCTGCATAGAGAATATATAACCCAACAAGGGATAAGACAGTATAAGCAATCGCTTTCGGGATTGTTTTTTGTGGATTCTTGACCTCTGAGGCAGCTAAACCTATAATCTCAAAACCGGCATAAGCAAACATAACAATTAGCATACTACCGGCGATTCCTTTCAGTCCTCCGGGCATTAATGGCTCATGTACTAATTCTCCGGCTCCAATCGGCCGTGTTCCTGGGATAATACCTACAATAAGAACAATCCCTAAAATAATGAAAAACACAATAGCTATTAATTTTATTGAGGAGAGACCACTTTCAAGCCTGCTTAGCCAATGTGAACCAAGAAGATTTAAGAGTGTAACGCCTACGATAAGAAAGGTTCCTATTAGTCCTATGGGTAGATTAGGAATCCATTGCCCCAAAAGAATTGGGATAGCCGTAGCCTCACTGGACATAGAGAAAATTGTACCAGTCCAGTATACCCACCCTACGACAAAACCCGTCCCCTCACCCAGCTCTTCCGCTGCAAAGGTGCTAAAGGATCCGCCGTAAGGATTAGCTACCGTCATTTCTGACAAAGCGAAGAGGATAAAATAAACTAGAATTCCGGCGAAAATAAAGGATAGTAAAATAGAAGGCCCTGCGGCATTCATTGCAACCGATGTTCCCAAGAAAAACGAACCCCCGATAACGCTTCCTAAAGCCATCATAGTCAGATGCCCCGCAGACATACCTCTATCTTTATTCTCCATAATATTCTCCCCTAATTTCATAGATTTTGATTTTTTCGAATCTGTTATCACTCAAAGTCAAAGAAAATCATTCTTCTTAAGCAATAAACCGAAAAGCAATAGTTATTATTCCCGTAAATTTATAATGTATTTTCAAAAGAAAAGCCGGCAAAGGTGTCAATCACCCAGCCGGCTTCTATACTCCGCTCCATCTCATTAATTCTCATGTATTTCCCGATTTACTGTGATAGATTATTGCTAGTTTTCATACCTACGTCCCCCCAAAAAAAGGGACTGTCCCGAAAAACAGCCCCAGGTAAATAACTCGTCAAAATAATGTCTTTCCTCTTATTCTTCCTCAGGTGTATGATAAGGAACACTTGTTACTAAAATGTTCTTGTGCAATAAAAGCAATAGCTTCATCAGTTGTCCCGTCTGATTGTGCAAGAAATTCTGCCATATCTTAGGCGGGACAAATTCCGGAATGACCAATGTTACTGTTGTAAAGTTAGGGTCTTTTTCGAGAGTGTCCAAGTAACCTAACAAATCATGAACCGTAGCTCTATATGGAGAATCTACAATATCTAAATCGATTTGAATATTGTTTTGTTTCCAATGTCTTTGGAGTTTCTCAGCCCTTTCCTTATCCGAAGCTATGTGTACAGCCGATATTAAGGGCGTTAGCTCATAGCCGTATTGAAGAGCCTTAAGAACAATTCTGTTTAAATCAAATACAGGAATAACGATCTTGCTCCGATATTCAGAAAGCTCAACATTAGAACGACGATTGGCAATTCTGGCAATCTCCTTATTAAATGCTTCGATGTCTTCTTTAGTTGGTTTAATAAGGGTAATTTCACGTTTGTAAACTTTCGAAACAACATGGAAGAAGAACATAAGTAAAGGAATGATTATGGCAACTAACCATGCACCTTCCATAAATTTAGTAATCAAGAAGATAATAAAGACCAAAAATGATATTAGTCCGCCGAATAAAAAGATTATCAAATCTTTGTAGTAACCCTTCGGTCTAGTCTCAATACAATGTTTAGCTAAACCAAAGCCTGTCAGTGAAAAGCTGATAAAAACGCCAATAGCATATAAGGGCAGCATGCTGTGGGTATCACCATCAAAGATAACGATTAATATAATTCCAATAATACTCAAGGTCCAAATTCCTGCACTATAAACCAAACGATCGCCTAAGTTTTTGAAATAACGGGGAGCATACCCGTCACGAGCCATGAGACTTAAGAGAATTGGCAAACCCACGAAAGGCGTATTGGCTGCGATGACCAAAATAATTCCGATACCTGCCATTAAAATATAATACATAATTGTTCTGCCGAAAATTAACAGTCCGAGTTGATTAATGATTGTATTGTCATCACTGGGGACTAAATGATATTTACTCGCCAGAAATACCAAGCCTATTAGACCGACTGCGACGATAGAACCAAGGATAAATAAGGTATGAATGGCTCGTTTCTGGGCAGGAGCTTTGAAAGCGGTTACACCATTACTTACTGCCTCTGTTCCCGTTAAAGCCGTTGTACCGGCTGCCATGGCTTTAAGAAAGAGAAATAAGGTCAAACTCTGAGTATTTGCCGCAATGATAGCATGAGAATAGGGCATAGGAGTAATTCCATAAATAAAATACTTAATTAAGCCAAACCCAACCAGGCTAAAAATGCTGATGATATACATATATACAGGTATAGCAAAAAGTTTCGCTGATTCTTTAAGGCCCCGTAAGTTGACCACGGTCATAAAAATAATAATAATACAATCTGCTAAAACTTTATGGGGGGTCGGTTCCAACCAACGGAAGATTCCGGTCAGATTCTCAACGGCCGAACTAACGCTAACTGCAACTGTAAGAATATAATCAATGCTCAGACTCGCACCGGCCAGCAAACCTGCTTTTTCCCCCAAATAGGCATTGGCAACAGTGTAGGAGCCTCCTCCTTGGGCATATTTTTGAATAGTACGCCGGTAGAGCATTAAAATGCTTGCAAGAAGCAATACAATAGCACCTGTGACCTTCATGGACGCTGCATAACCAGCAGTTCCAGCTAAGATTAGCACGTATAATATTGCATCCGGAGCATAGCCCTGAGAAGAAATGACATCAGATCCGAAGACCGGAATCCCGCCGAAAACTCCAATTTTATGACTTTCCGCACTCTGTGTTTCAAGAGGATGCCCGAATATTAATGTCCTTAGCTTTAACCAAAATAACTTTTTACTGGCAGAAGCCATACTATTCCCCTCCGATCTTTTCCTTTATTGTGTCTTTCTTTTTTATAGTGTCTCTCTTTTTTCATTTTTACCCATGCAGCTGCTAGAAAAAAACTAAAATAATTTTTATAATAATCGGTACCCTACCCCTGGTTCGGTGATAATATGGCGGGGGCGTGAGGGGTCAATTTCAATTTTACGGCGAATTTGCCCCATAAATACTCTTAAATACTGAGTATCATTTTCGTATGCCGGCCCCCAGACAGTTCGCAATAGAAATTTATGGGTCAAAACTTTACCTGCATTTAATCCCAGATTTTTCATAAGCTCATATTCCGTCGGAGTCAGCTTAATTTCGCTCTCAGATACTCTGACCTGGCGATGAGATAAATCAAGCACTAAATCATTGAATTTTAAGATCGGTTCTTCTTCAACTCTTTCCGAATGACGTAAGGCTGCTCGCATTCGGGCCAGCAATTCACCCATACTGAAAGGCTTTGTTACATAATCATCCGCTCCATTGTCCAGGGCAGTGATCTTATCCGCCTCCTGTTCTTTAACGGATAAAATGATGATTGGAACCTTTGACCACTCTCTTATTTTATTGAGAACGTCAATTCCATTAATATCTGGCAGCCCTAAATCCAAAATCACAAGATCTGTACTGTTTAAGGCAACTTCGTCTATACCGGCCTGGCCCGTTCCTACTTCTCTCACCACATACCCATGACTGGTTAAACTGACCCTCAGAAATCTGCGAATCTGTGTTTCATCATCGATGATTAAGATCCGATGTCCTTTCGTATCTATGTTAATCTCCTCCTTCGACTTGAACTTGATCGGAGAGATCATAATCTAAGGGTAAATTAAAGATAATGGTTACGCCGCCGAGTTCATTATTTTCGGCCCAGATATCCCCATTATGAGCATCAATAATTCCTTTGCAAATCGACAAACCTAAACCTGAACCACTGACTTGAAGCGGAGAGCTTAGTCGATAGAACTTGTCAAATACCTTACTCAAATCTGTTTCAGGAATAGGATTTCCCCGATTGGCTACAGCAATTTCTAAGGTTTGTCCAACTTGCTTGACACGAATGAGGATTTTGCTTGCCGGCTCCGAATACTTAACCGCATTGTCCAGCAAGTTGACTAATACTTGCTCTATCAACGCATAATCCGCTTGGACTAAGGGCAACCCTGCTGGAATCTTTATATCAAGGAATCGTTTAGCCAGAACGATATCTAAACGGTTAATAGCCACACCAATAATATCCTGGATATCGCACCAATCTTTATGCAGTTTGAGCATTCCGCTTTCCAGCCGGGCCATATCCAAAAGATTATTGACAAAGCGATTCATTCTTTCAGCACCTTGCAAAATCGTCTGTAATAAATCATTTCTTGCATCCGGCGAATAGACAGAATCATGGTCCTCCAAGAGTCCTGTGGCTGCACCGATAATTGAGGATAGCGGTGTCCTTAAGTCATGGGATAAAGAATTGAATAAAGCCGTGCGCAGGCGTTCAGATTCAGCTAAAGTATGAGCTTGTCTTGCTTCGTCAGCTAACTTTATGCGATTGATTGCCAGGGCAGCCAAACCGGCAAAAGCATCTAAAAAACGGATTTGTTGAGGATTAACGATTTCTTTTTGCTGAAAAAAACAAATTCCCAATACTCCTTGGGTGCCTTGCTCAGTAACTAAAGGGAGATACAATCCTTTGGCCGTCCCTAAAGTCTCGGTTCCTTTTCCAGCTTTTTGTCCTCTCTCATAGACCCAAGTGGCCACTGTCATTTCACTTTCAGTCATAAAATGATCCGTCGTTGAACATTGGCCCATAACTAAATTATTTCGTTCATTAGGCAGCAAAATAACAACCTGACCATCTAACGTTTCGCCAATCTTGCGGGCAATACTGTCCAAAACTCTCTCTAACTTATCAACTGCTGTTAGATCACGGCTAAGAGAATATAACGCAGAAGATTGTTGCTCACGCTGCCGGGAATAATTAATCTGATCTGTTAAACGACCGGAGAGAGTTCCAGTAACAAAACCGGCAAACATTAAAATAGCAAAACTTATAACATAACGAAAATCATAGACCCCAAAGGTATAGAAAGGCGGCACAAAGAAATAATCGAAGCTAACTACACCCATCCCTGCGGTAATAACAGCAGGTAACTTACCCCAGCGGGCCGCGATAAGAAGAACAGGCAGCAAATAAAGCATGAGAATATTAACCGTACCCAGAAAAGATTCGATAGGCGCCACTGCAACTGTCAAAGCTATCATCATTACAATGGACATCAAATAAGGTACTGTTGCCCAAGGCCATCGAGGGGAGATGCGACTTTTAGAAGGATTGTCATCCGTTTCAATTGTTTTAAGCTTCAGTTCTCGTTCTGATACTTCCTTTCGCCCAGATATAACGTGGACACTGATACCATGACTCTTGCGAATAACTTTATCAACTATAGAACCATGCAATAATTCCCGAAAACGAGTTCGTTCCGGTTTCCCGACAATAACTTGAGAAACATTACGCTTACGAGCCAATTTCAGAAGTTCTTCAACGATGTCATCACCATAAGGAGTAACAATTTCTGCGCCCAATTTTTCAGCCATACGCAGGTTTTGTTCAATACTATCATTTTCAGCTTCATTCTGGGGCATTTTACCTGGGAGAGCCACATGGACAGCCAACCATTCTGCGTTTTGCCGTGCTGCCATTCTTTTCGCAGTTCGAATCAGTTTGACAGAAAAAGGATTGCCACTTACACATACCATGACCTTTTCTCCTGATGGCCAGGGACCTGCAATACCATGATTCCGCATATATAATTCCATCTGGCAGTCCACTCGTTTGGCAGTATAACGCAAAGACATTTCCCGCAAAGCATTAATATTTCCGGGACGAAAGAATTTCTGAATCGCTTCTGCAGCTTCTCCGGGGACATAAACTTTGCCCTCTTTAAGTCTCTGCATCAGCTCACCAGGTGTAATATCCACCATCTGAATTTGCGAAGCCATTTCCAGAATGCGATCAGGCACGGTCTCCTTTACTGTAACTCCTGTTATTTGAGCTACAACATCGTTAAGACTCTCTAGGTGCTGAATATTCAATGTGGTATAGACATCAATTCCTGAAATCAATAACTCTTCGATATCCTGATAGCGTTTCTTATGACGCAATCCGGGGATATTTGTGTGGGCTAATTCATCAACGACTACCAGTTGAGGTCGATGCGCTAAAAGGATGTCTAAATCTACTTCTTCAGAGTGGTTGCCCAGATATTCTTGGGTTTTAGCGATCACGGGAATGCCTTTAAGCAAAGCCTCAGTTTCCGCCTGCCCATGAGTTTCAACGAAACCAACAACCACATCCACACCTGCGGTTAATCGTTCCCTTGCTGCTTCTAACATGGCATACGTCTTGCCCACTCCGGCAGCCGCACCCAGAAATACAGTCAGTTTTCCCTGGTCTTTCATGATTGAATCACCTGCACACAAAACTTTCGCGTAAAAGGCAAATTATATAAAGAATAGCAAAATTCAAATGCTGACTTATTATAGCCTAAAACTCCATAAAAATTGTCTAAATATCAACCTGCAAAGCATAAAGAATATATAAAGATCCCCAGAACATTTAAGCAATTATTCTATCAATTTTCTCGTAATTTTTATTGTTTCTCCCCTTGTTCCTTCATTATCTGATCCATAAAATTTAATCCTTTCTCGCGGGGAGCTCTTAGTATAATACCTGTTTTCTCAATATTTGACAATATCCCTAACCAATAAACTAATTGTACTTCCAATAGTATAGTAATTGAACCGAGAGTATTCACCTGCCAAAAGATTGTGTAAGAAAATACATGGACTCAATTCAGAATATAAGGTAAAATATTCGTTGGAGTCAGTTTACTGCATTATGTACGTCAGAATATGGAGGGCCATAATATGTTGAAAGATAATCCTAATAAAATATGGGTCGTTGCAAAACCATTCCAAGCGAATAATCCTGAATATACCCAATATAACGAAGTTGCAGAGGCACTATCCGATTTTGACGATTGGACAGATGATACTGAAAATATTGCGGGTTGCGAAGTATTGTTCCGGGGAATTACTTTAATGCAATCGTTTAAAGGTAACGTTAATGGTGGACTTTGCGAGCAAATTCACCCCGATTGCTCTGTCAGAAAGAATTTACCTAATTCTGAAGAAATCCTTAATTGCGAGGAATGCGTTACAAAGTTAATATTAGACCACGTTGAATAGGACTTAATTTATACCCAAGGCTCTCAGACGAGAGCTTTTCTTTTTTCTGTTGTCTTTTTTTCATAAGTTGAAGTGGAAGTCTTACGATTGGATAAAAAGACAGGGCTGCTACAATATAAATCTATAATAGTAATTTGCCCAAGTGTTTTTTGGGGGAGATAAGCAGAAAAGGCCCGAAAGGCGTCAGCACGTCCTCTCAGGCTAATTTTTTATGCTTATATTATCTATAACTATTTATCAAAACTCCTAATTGTTCAGATCCTCTTAATAGTTATTTGTTGGTACTATGCTGTTTATTGGGCAGCTTTCGATCAGGATTTCCTTTTCCCTGATGTTTCTTATTTTGCTCAGCCTTCTCCTGAGCTTGAAGTATTTTATCTAAATTATCCATGGTTAACCCCTCCTTGAAATTTGAACCCTTCTTACTTTAACCAAACCACAGAATTAAAATGCTTGGGAGCAAAAATTTATCGAAGAAGGCTAACCAACAAGATTAAAGATAAAATAGTACTTTTACTTCATTTTTTGCTTCAAATTCTAAGCAGACGTCTTCTTGTTTGGGATTATAATTGACATTGATGATATCATCAAGTTTTATCCAAAAAACACTCGAATCAGCTCCCCATACAGAAACTTTATCATCAGCAAAATCAATGTTGGTCACTATTCCGAAATCCATGGTACATTCTACAACACATAAAACCTCTAAACACTTTAAGTTCTGACCCAAAAATTTTTGCTTAAGAAATTTTACGAATTCTATTTTAGAGGATAAGGTCAACAATCACTATTCCCCCTTATAACTATACATTTTCGTTATGACTTGTTATCCCTCTACAAATCATCATACAACAACTCGGAGCGATAATCCAAGATATAATTTGAATTTCATTCTCCTTTAACCGATCGCAAAAAAAAATCCCCTCTTCAGGGGGGAATAAGGAGGAGGAAAGAAAAATGAAAAAACCTTTATGTTAACCGCTTAAGAGCGAGGAGTTTTCTGTTTGCTATGTTGTAACTATCATAAAATATAATTGTTACTCTTCCGTGATCTTTATATGAAGAATCTGTTAAGAATTAAAAAATTTTATTACAAAGCCCAATGTAAAATACAACCAGACAATTCTGTTCATCGAAGAGCTTATTCACATTTTAGGACAATCACACGTACTATAATCTGAAAACAGATTCCTAAGGGAATTCGTTACAGAATATTTAGCGAGTGAGGAAAACCTATGGCAAAAAAAGTGTATAAGCTCAAACAAGATAAGGCTGACGAGAGGGATAAACTATTTTACACTTCCCTCTATAAGCAAATGCCCCTTCCCCACGTTGTAGATCTGCGCAGCGGATGTTCCCCTGTTGTTGATCAAGGTGAATTAGGCAGTTGTACTGCTAACGCAATTGCCTCTGGATTACGCGAATACCTGGAACTTCGCAGCGGAAAATTGACACCACTGAGCCGCTTATGGCTTTATTGGGGGGAACGCAAACTGGAAGGAACAGTGGCTGACGATTCGGGAGCTAGTATTCGGGATGGTATGAAGGTTCTGCATAAGTTCGGCTGTTCTCCGGAAAGTGATTGGCCCTATGATATTACAAAATTCAAAGAAACCCCGCCCATTATTTCATTTATTGATGCTCTTCATTTTAGAATTAGTGAATATCACAGGGTGCAGAACTTATCTGACCTCAAATCTGCTTTAGCAAAAGGGTACCCCGTCGTCATCGGCATCAAAATCTATGAAAGTTTTGAATCACAAGCGGTTGCCGAAAACGGAATTGTACCACTCCCTCAAAAAGACGAACAATACCTTGGTGGGCATGCAGTATTAGCTGTAGGATATAGAGACGATAATGATAATTCAGGGATAGTTATCTGCCGCAATTCCTGGGGGGAAAATTGGGGAGCTAATGGCTATTTTTTTCTTCCCTACGGCTATTTCGCTGAAAATGTTTTAGATATGTGGACTGGAAAATGATCCGTTATTAGTGAATTCTATCGCGCTGAAGGTATGGGAACCAAATGGCCCAAATGCCAAAACAGATCCCCGGCTGCATATACCGGGGATCTGTTTAATCTTAAAGTACTAAATTTGGGCTATATCAATAGTATCTGCCCAATTAGCGAGTTCTCCTCGAAAGTTCTTTGTTAGGGATACTATCTTACAATAGGGTTGACCTCTAAAATGCTCCATATAGGGAACAAAACCGCTCTTTGAGCTAGGAATATCAGTTTGCCCTGAATGACCAATGCAAATTACCTTGCAGGAATCGTGTACTCGGGTAAATATTTTTCGCAGTTCAATCGCTGTGAAATTCTGGCATTCATCAATGATAATTACCATATCTTTAAGGTTGGTCCCTCGTAAAAATAAGGGGCTTTTAGGATAACACCATATACCATCCATAACCCGCTTAACGCTGACCTTTCTGCGAATAGCCTCATTAGCCAAGACTTCTTCATTATAAATACACTGAACCGGGTTTTCATTGATTTCCAAAAGAGCATCAATCAGGGGCTGATGATAGATACTCTCCTTTTCCGATTGAGTTCCCGGTCTGAAACCCATAATAGATTCTTGAACCGGATTAAAGATATAAGTAAGCGGCTTTTTCAAAATCTTAGCACAAGCAACAGCCAAGGTTGTTTTCCCAGTTCCGGCTTTCGCATTAACCATTACTAATTGATAATCAAAGATGGCATCCACGTATTCACGCTGTTCAGATGTTAATCTCGGGGCCAGACCAAACAATAGATTATTTTCCGGAAGCGGCATAATTCTCACCTAATCCTTGTAGAATTAATTTCAAAAACTAAAAGTGCAGCTCTAAGTGTAGCAAACTATTTTTTCCTAAGAAAGAATATCAGAATCGAAGTGTTTATAGATAACTTCAACATAGTTTCGAAATTTTCCTTCTCCGAAGTTTTAGTGTCGTTTATATCTTTTTAGATTTTGTCAACTTCGTTTGTTTTATTCTAACACTCACTCAAAATGTGTGGGCGCTTTCTTTGGTCAAGTTATAGTTCTTCGCAATATAAAACAAAAGGTTGCAACAACCATTTTCATGGGGTTTGTTGCAACCTAGGATCCCTTAACATAATTATTTTATCCATATGAACAAACCATTTATTGAATATGGCTTAATTTGCCAATTCAAAAACTCCTTTTAAGGCATTATATATGAAAACTTCCCCAGATTCAATAGTATAGTACATACCAATGATATCAATTTCCCGCTTATTATACTTTTCAACAATAAAAGGATACGTTAATAAGTGTTTAATTTGTTCTACGATATTGATTTGCTCTGTTAACCATTCTCTCTTCATTATATCGTCTGGATCGTCCAATTCTTTTAAAACTCTCGTTTTAACTGTTTGGGCAAGCTCAAGCCACTTTTTAGTAACAGGCAATTCGGTAAGTTCTTCATCTGAAAGATAGATCGAGCCGCATCCTCCGCAATTCGAATGACCGCAAATGATGATCTGTTCGACCTTCAAAACATTTACTGCGTATTCGATACAAGCGGTGGTGGCTGACATTGGAGCCTCTTGTTCCAGGACATGATGATATTGAGGAACGATATTGGCGATATTCCTGACAACAAATAATTCCCCCGGTAAAGACTTGGTAATTAGTTCCGGGACAACTCGAGAATCAGAGCAGCCAATAAATAAAGTGTGAGGCTGTTGACTTCGCTTTAAGCGACAAAATAAGTTTTTATGCTCCTCATAATCTTGAGTTCGAAATTTTATTAAACCAGCAATTAAATTATTCATATTAGCACCTCCCAAAATCAAGGCTTCAATTCTTCATCACACCTGCAGATTAGCATTCAAGTTGTTATTAGTCAATCTCCGATATTATAAAGCAAAATGATCATGATCAGGTATTTTTATATCATTGCCGTTATTGCCGCTCCCAAATTCAAGTCCTGTTTAAAAAACCCTAGTTTTAAGCAGAAGGCTCTAAATTCATAATTGAAAAATTCGTTAATGATCCTAAGAGAAAAACCAACGACAACTTGTCGCTGGCTTCAAAAAATATGTGAAAATTTGTCGTTAATTTTTTCATTTACATTTATAAGAAGAAACCATTTCTTTTGCCGCAGCTTTGATGGTCTCAAGCTTATAGCTTTTATTTTTTTGAGTGACTCCAATTAAGTCAAATTTTTCAGCTTTCACTGCCAGAAAAAGTCGTTCGAGGGAAGTAAGGCATGAGGTAAGTCCATTTCCGCTTCCCCCCGCAGCTGCTATTTCTATGATCGGTTTGCCTTCCAAGTAAGACTTCTCTCTAAAGGCTTCACAGCGGCGAAGACGATCCGTAAAGGCTTTAGCTGATTCGCTCATCTCGCCAAAATATACAGGGGTCACGAAGACAAAAGCGTCAAAACCAGCTAAAGAAGCGTGCAGTGCTTGAAATTCATCTTGGACTTGACATTCATGGTCATTACGACAGGGTCCCCATCCACTGCCACAAGCATGACAATGACCGATCTTTTGCCGGTTTAGATTGACTAACTTCGCATTTCCTCCGGCTTCGAGGACACCCTCCTTGGCGGCATTCCCACAGGCTGCCGTTAATCCATCTTGATTAGGACTACTCGTAAAAATTATAACATTCATCAAATCATCCTTAACCTTTCAATTACCATGTTACTTTATTGTATCAAGAAAATAATGTCTTTAAAAGTGTATTTTCTAGCATAACTTTGTACTTTTTATGTTTTATTAAAAAGTATGTATCTTTGTTCTTCTAGATCCAATATTCGGTATATTGAACGGCGCTGTCATTGTTTGAACCTTGATTAGGACTCTAAATTTAGATAATAGAAACATTTAAAAGTAAATATTGTACACATAATAAACAAGCGCAATACTTGCTGGAATTGTAATTGCCAAAAGGTAAGCTACAATGGTTGGCTTAATTAGCTCCTCCCAAACAGTCTTCTGTCTCATTACACCATACTCCTTATTGTTTCTCCTGTGATTCTTCAGCTGCTTCGGTGGGGGTAGAGTCTCCCACCGAAGTCTCGATGTTCAGCTTTAGCTGAACGAGTTCACTCTTTTAACTGAGTCCCTTCCATAATTCCACGATTATGAAATACCTCATCAACTTCGAGGGTAAGCTGACCTCCTTTTGCGTTTTTCCGACCATTTGTCCCGTATTTCGGTGTCTGATCATCATCGACTACGCTAACTACACCTGCAGGCTCCCATGGTTGACGATTTAATTGCGAAGCATGCTCTTTGTCATTTTCATTGCCCACTGCTATACCTCCTCAGCGTCCTTATTTCAAGTTAAAATCATAAATCACCGTCAATTTATGATTTCCCTCATAATTTAAAATTAGTCACTTTTTTTGTTTTAGATATCTCGTGAATTTATAGTATCCAAAAATGCCCTTTCAGGCATAATATAAAGGCGTTTGTATTTTAAATAGAGGGCTGAGGCTGATGCTATGAGTATTCAACAACAATTGCATGACTCCCAAAAGACAACGTTAGACTCTTTAAGATTTCCCGAATTGCTATTTGTAGAGGATCAACTCCATGAAATACTTAATAAAGCTGATGGTTTAATTCAAAAAACTTGTGTTACTTTATTAAAATCAGGCGGTAAACGAGTACGTCCTTTACTGACGCTTTACAGTGGAATGTGTTTTGGCCCCCTCAACTCTTTAATGATTAAAGCTTCAGTTTCCGCCGAAATGATTCACATGGCCTCTTTAATTCATGATGATATCATTGATAAATCTGAAACAAGACGTGGTAAACCGACAATAAATTCAATCTATGGTGACCATGCAGCCATTCTCACGGGAGATTACCTCTTTGCCGAAGCGTTCAATATACTCTCTACAGAACAGTTATTAAAAACTATGCGCTTCTTTATCGAGGCAATTCAATCCATGTGTGCGGGAGAAGTGAATCAAGCCGCAGCACAATTCTCCGATACTATTGAAAAGGAACAATATTTTAAGCGAATCGCTCAAAAAACAGGAATTCTTTTGGCTGCCTGCTGCCAATCAGGTGCCCTATTAGCAGATGCTGGTGCCGAGGAAATCGAAGCCTTTCGCGAATTCGGACTAAACATTGGATATGCGTATCAAATCACTGATGATATTCTCGATCTGAGCGGCAGCACGGAATCTTTAGGTAAACCTGTGGGAAGCGATCTACTTAATGGCAATATAACACTGCCCCTCATCTATCTTATGGATAACCCGGTTTACGGTAATTGGCTGCGGGAGATTTTGATCTCTCATAAAATTAACTGTCAAGGACTCCATAGTATCTATGAAGCCTTAATAAGTTCCCGCTCTCTTGAGAAAGCCCAACTCACAGCTACACAGTGTATTGACAAAGCAAAAGCCTGTTTAGGCAAAATTCCTGCGAGTCCGTATCGAACAGCGCTCATAAATCTCTCTGACTCCATTTTGCTGCGAACATCTTAAAGACGCTTATGCTTTCGTAACTGACAACACAGCCAAAAAAGAACCCTTACACCTACACCATTACTCTTGAGCAATTGTTTAGTTATTACGCGTATTTCCCGATCCTGACTTTTGCCGTCCGATAAGTACATCGCAAGAAGGCCTTGAACGACAGCTCGTTCAAATTTTACAAACCGAAGTGATGCTGCCTGTTCAAGGGACTTTCTGACAAAAAGTTTCAGGCGAGCAGCTACCCTCTCCGAACCGGCATAATAAGCCACAAAATTTAACTGGCCGGTTTCATGATCTTCACGAAGATCGATGAAATAGTCCAATAAAATATGCAAGCCGCAGATCCACGGAAAGTAAGCTTGATGAATTTCAGTAACGTCCTCTTCCCGCAAGTGAGGATCCTGAGAAGCCGCATACAAACAGAAAATTCCTAAGGTTGAACCTGTTGCGGCCGCAAATTCCCAGGCGGTAATTGCCGGATACAGTTTCGTATAAGGCTCAATCCATTGAAGCATGACAGATTCTCGTTGGGCGGCGGCTAAATGTTTATAGGTTTGCAGCTTTGAATAAAGCCGAGCCAAATCTAAAACTGTCTCTTGAACGAGATCATAGGATGGCAAGTCTTTTAGGCTTGCTTGACAAGTCCTGACTAATTGCTCGAGATACCCTCCATCCTCCTGATAAGGATAATACCTGTAATAATCTGATAAATCGGACTTTGGCAGCAACGCTTCCTCCATAGCCAGATGTAATTGGGCAAAGGCCATTTCATTCTCTACATCTAAGCTATCTACTAAATTATCCAGATAGTCGCTTATAGTCTGATAAGCGACTATAAACCGTACTGTCGCTCTCAGATTCGCACCGGGATATAAGGCATAGATACTGCCTCCTTGACAGTGAAACGCTTTGAGACGAATACTTTCCTGAGCCTGACTGCAAAGACGAGAATCAGGAATAAGTTCGGCTCGCTGCAGCCAGGTCATAAGTTCTTCTTTAACTACGGGAAAAACCTTTGTTACAAAATTATAAATTAAGGCTGCCCGATTGACAGATCTTTTTTTGACTATGCTCATTCCTCGTTCTCCTTGTTTTGTTTAAGGTGTTGACTTCAGATATAGTCTTGCCAAATATCTGCCTTTCTCAACCTTCTTCCCGCCTGCTGCCCCTTGATACTTTGCTCAGTCCAATATTTAGAAAACATATTCCTAAAGGGAAGGGGCATACTAAAATCATTATGACAGAGGGGAGGTTGACTATGAACACAACAAAACCTGAACTGACAGCCAAAAACCTGGCCATTTTAAATGATCAACTTGGTGCTGAAGCATTGCTTGTTCACAAGTTCGCTCAGGCATCCCAAACCGTTCAAGACCCGGCAGTCAGCTCGCAGCTATCTTCAATTTCTGAGCTGCATCGTAAACACTATGATACCCTGCTCAATTATCTAAATTCTCATCAATAAATGAAACTAACGTTTAAACGAATTGACGAGAGCAGAAACCTTACCAGAAAGGGGTGATTTAATTGGCCACACAGACCACAATGTCAGAACAAGAAATCATCACTGACCTGCTGACAAGTGAAAAACATGTTACATCAACTGTAAATACCTTCATCACGGAATCTACCTGTGCCAATTTAAGACAAAACCTTAAGACGATTCTCGATGAAGAGCATAACATTCATGAAAATCTTTACAACATCATGAATTCAAAAGGCTGGTATCCAGCGACTGACGCTGAAGCTCAAGAGGTTCAAAAAGCAAAGGATAAATTCAAACCCCTTCAGTAATTAGATAAAACATACCTATTTATGCCAATATAACTGAAGGCGACACTTAGAGTCCTACTTTCTAAACGTATAAAGAAAACTTGGCTGGCGCCAAGCCTTGCGCAGGCGGCTGCCTAGTTGCCCTTATGCTTAGAAAGTATATAACGCAAGTTTATACTTTCTGATAGTACAAAAAAGACGGGGTGCAGTTAACCCCGTCTTTTTATAGTCTCTATCCAATCGGAAGACTCCCGCTTCTACAAGTGGGAGTGGTTGTTGTTTACTCAGCTTTATCCAGATTAACTGCTTTATTTTCCGGAGGATTCGGCACGCTCTCGTCACCTTGACTCGCTGTCTTAAATTCTTTAATCCCCTTACCTAAAGCTTTCCCCACATCCGGCAATTTTCCTGGACCAAAAATAACTAAGGCAATAACTAGAAAAATACCTGCCTCCAAAGGGGACACTAAACCAAACGTTGTCAGCATCTGATCCACCTCCATAAAATTTTGACTATAATACACTAGAAAACTATAACGGCTTGAAATTAGAACATAGTACAAGTTAATCCTATCGTATTACGAAACAACAAGCAATATGTTTTTTGTGGAAAGTTAGAAAAAGACTGCATTAAAGCAAGTCTTTTTCTAAAGTTTCTCCATTATAACCATCTCTTCGAGTTATAACTTGCCTTATCAGGTAATTTACTTTTCGTTAAAGATTTCTTCATAAGCGAGATATAAGTTCCAAATGACCTCCCATAATTCACCTTGAGCCACAGTAACATTCAAGCCAAGTTCCTTGGCTTCTTGATGACCTATGGGATATCCATGGGAAAAATAACCCTCAGTTAATGCCCGAGCCACCCTTTCAATACGTTCCGGAGAATCCTTGAACATGTAGTTTGACATCAATATTTCCGCATATTGACGTGAAGCCTTAATTGTTTTTTCATAATCACCAATAAGCCAAGGGTCAAGCTTATTGAGCATTGGCGTAGCCAAAAATGAAACAACTTCAGGATCACCGCTGGTAGTAATTGATCGCTGCAAATAATCAAAGCAATGCCAAACGGCTTGAACCGGTACAAGAATATCCTTATACACGGGATGTTTAACGAGAGGATCAATAGGTCCCAATTCAGAAAGAGGACCCATGATGACCTCATCAGCCCCGAGAACCATCATCGATGCGGCGGATTTAGCCGCAAAAGGGACAATAATAGAAAATTCCTGGCAAAACTCGCGAATTAACATAACCACTTTATAAGGAGTATCTACAGTTCCGCCATAACTATGCAAGATCAAATCAATTTTTGGAGTCGGTCCAATCTTCTTCAGTTGTTTATACAGTGGTACTAAAATAGAATCATCCAGTGGAGAATATGAAAAATAGACTAAGACTTTGGAATTCCTCAACCCTTCTAAACGTTCAAGCAGATTAACACGTTCTTCTTCGTTCAAACCAAGTCCCCTCCCAGCCATCCTCACGTACCATATTATTCCAATATGTGTTTGGTCGTGAATGTCCCGAGATCAGGAATAACGAAATGACAATTAGGAGGGTTTCTTGGGCAAGGTTACATTAACCTTTGATTTTTCATGACAGCTTTGGCAAAAATCTTCCCCGCCAAGACCCTTTTTTTCATGACAAGGGTAACATTGTTTCCAAGGCTGCTGATTATTATCGACCGCATAGCCATGACCATGTGGTCCGTTAATCCAAACATCTTTAGGAATTGAAGCGTGTGGATTAGAAGGATCATGGTTTTGCGAAACAATGATAACAGCAACTAAAGCCCCAAACAAAGCCACGGTAATGATCGTTCTTAATATGCGTTTTCTGTCCATAGATTTAAAACACCCCTGTCGAATCACACTTCCCGGCATTTATAAAAGTATCGTTACGCTGGCAGCCCAGTTGGCACCGACACTCTGGCCTTTCTAGAGGGTTTTTATGACTAAGCGGGCTTGTTCAAGAGTATTATCGATATCGGCATCAGTGTGTGCCGTCGATAAGAAAACTGCCTCAAACTGGCTCGGGGCTAAGTAAATCCCCTTTTCAAGCATGCCACTGAAGTACTTGGCAAACCGTTCAACGTCTGATGTACAAGCACTTGCATAATCTTTAACAGGTCCCTCAGTAAAAAAGACAGAAAACATGGCCCCGAGAGCATTGACCCATACGGGGAGCCCAGCCTCTTGGGCAATACGTTTTAAGCCTTCCGCCAGGCGAGACGTCTTACGATTAAGATCCTCATAAACACCGGGATGTTGTAATAATTTAAGAGTGGTCAATCCGGCATTCATGGCCAAGGGATTTCCTGATAACGTCCCCGCTTGATAAATAGGGCCACTGGGCGCTATTTGCTCCATGTAACGTTTTTTTCCGCCGTAAGCCCCTACCGGCAGACCCCCGCCAATAACTTTGCCCAAACAGGTTAAATCCGGATCAATTCCGAAATATGCTTGAGCGCCGCCATAACTGATGCGAAAACCCGTCATGACTTCATCAAAGATCAGCAATGAGCCATACTCTTCCGTCAAACGGCGGACACCCTGCAGGAAGCCTTCTTCCGGCAAGACCACACCCATATTGCCTGTAACCGGCTCGAGAATTACCCCGGCAATCTCTTCCCCTTCACGTTGGAAAATTTCCCGAAGTCCTTCCAGATCATTATACTTTGCCGAAATGGTTGTCGCTGCAGTTTGCGGCGGGACACCGGGAGATGTCGGCACACCGAAAGTCAGGGCACCGCTCCCAGCCTTGATTAAAAGCTGATCAGAATGTCCATGATAACAGCCTTCAAATTTGACAATCTTGGTTCTGCCGGTAACACCTCTGGCCAGACGCAATGCACTCATCGTGGCTTCCGTCCCGGAGTTAACCATGCGAATCATTTCCATTGAGGGATATGCTTTCAGCACTTCCTCAGCCAGATCAGTTTCGACTTCCGTCGGCGCACCGTAACTTGTTCCTCGTTCAGCCACTCGTTTAATCACTGCCACGACCTCAGGATGAGCATGACCAACTATGAGCGGTCCCCAGGAACCTACATAATCCAGATAACGATTGCCGTCAATATCCCAGAGATAAGCACCCTCAGCCCGATCAATAAATACAGGATCTCTACCTACCGATTTAAAGGCTCTTACCGGGGAATTGACACCGCCGGGAATAACTCTTTTGGCTTTAGCAAAGGCTTGGCTGCTTTTTTCATCAACAAACGGCAAGTGAATGACCCCCTTTTACGAATCTAAAACGACTCTTCTTCAAGAAAATACTGCATGCTGCTCTTTTTCAATTCAGCTGTACTAAAAAGCATAGAATATTCTGTAACGCCGGTTGCTTGAGAAATTCTCTTCATAACCTCATCACAATCCTCAATGGTCTTCCCATGAATCATCGTGAAGACATTATACGGCCAATCAGGCAAAGTTGGTCTTTCATAACAATGACTCACTTCTTTAAATTGAGCCATTATTTTACCGACCTCTTCTGCGCGGGCAGGTTCAACCTGCCAAACGCCCATTGAATTGGCGACAAAACCGGCTTTTTGGTGCCGCAATACCGCACCAAAACGACGCAAAACCTTAGCTTCCAATAAGCTCTTGGCACGGGAAATCAGCTTTTCTACCGTCCAGTTAAGCCTTTCAGCCAAGACAGTAAACGGAGTTGAAGAATCCGGTAAATCCCCTTGAATAATTTGAATTAGAGCTACATCATCATGTGTTAAATCATAGGGTTGACGGCTTCCACTATGAGTTACAGCTTGATCTCCGTTTTCCGCAGAAATTAACGGTTCTTCCTGAGTATCCTCTTCGTCGCTAAAATCAAAGTTTACATTAATTTTGAACAAGTGCGTCGCAGGTAGGTTATAGACCTCAGAAATATCCAAATCCTTGCGTATTTTGTGAATAATCTGCTCTGCAGCTTCTTCTGAACGGGCTATCAACGTAAACCATACATTATAGTCATGATTGCGAACATAATTATGCGTTATACCTGGGATTTTATTAATCAATTTGGCTAGAGCCGGAATTTTCTCTTCCGGAACTTTTGCTGTGCACAAGGTACTAAAATAACCTAACTTCCGAGAATCAAAAACCCCGCCCAGACGACGGATAATTCCTTCCCGGCGAAGTTTTTGAATTCGCAAGAAGGCATCCTCTTCTGTCGTACCTACAATTTGACCAAGAACTTTGTAGGGATGAACATCGATAGGAAATTGTTTCTGGATCTCGTTAAGTAAAGCACGATCGGCAGAATCCATACTAAACCCCCTTCCTTCCCTGATCCGGGCACCACGGCTCCTCAGCCATATAGTCCCCATCATTATGGCAAGCATTTGTTGTATGCCAAGATACTATCACAAACGCCCCTCCTCATTTAACCAACGTGCAACATCAAGAGCATGATAAGTGATCAGCAAATCAGCTCCCGCGCGTTTCATACTGACCAAAGCTTCCATTACGATACGTTTCTCATCAATCCACCCATTGGCAGCTGCGGCTTTTACCATAGAATACTCCCCGCTGACATTATAAGCAGCAACAGGCAGTCCAAATCTTTCTTTGGTGCGATAAATGATATCGCCATAGGCCAAAGCGGGCTTAACGATAATTAAATCCGCACCTTCCTCAATATCTAATGCTGTCTCCAGCATGGCTTCATTGCCGTTAGGCGGATCCATTTGATAGGTACGACGATCCCCAAATTGAGGCGTTGAACCTGCCGCTTCGCGAAAGGGTCCATAAAACCCTGAAGCAAATTTTGCCGAATAGGCCATGATGGGTATATGGGCATAACCCTCCTTATCCAGCAAATCACGAATGGCGGCAACTCTTCCATCCATCATGTCGGAAGGGGCTACCATATCCGCCCCGGCACGGGCATGAGAAAGAGCAGTTTGAGCTAAAAGGTCTAACGTCGGATCGTTCAAAATCTCGCCTTGTTCAATCAAGCCGCAATGTCCATGGTCGGTATATTCACATAGACATACATCCGTAATAACATACAGCTCAGGATAATGTTTTTTGGCGATACGCACAGCCTCTTGGACAATACCATGCTCCGCATAGGCCCCTGAACCAACACTGTCTTTGCTCTCGGGTATGCCAAACAGCAAGATCGCAGGTATCCCTAATTTCACCACTTCATCCAAAGCTTTTACAAATTCGTCCAGTGAAAAATTATATACGCCCGGCATTGCAGAAACTTCCACTCTCGTCTTCTCACCCGGCATAACAAACATCGGATAAATCAAATCATCAATACGAAGATGATTTTCCCTAACCATCTTCCGAATTGTCTCACTTGCCCGTAAGCGCCGCGGGCGTCGTTTCAGATCCATGCCACTTACCTCCCAAAAATACTTTATCCTAATACTAGGCATTTTCCTGCTCCGAAAATTTATCGTCCTCAAAGGGAAATGGCCTCGCCCACAAGAGTAACCCATCGCATGAAAAGGAGTCTTTCTGTTCTCCAGTGAACTCGTTCAGCTACAGCTGAACATCGGAGCCGCTCCCACTTGTAGAAGTGGGAGTCTCACGAGTCATTTCATTCTCTTAGTTTTCTCTTACCCCAATCTCCTCGTCTGTCAGATAGCAAGCTGGGTCAGATTCCCAGAAGTCTCCTGTCACGGCCTCTGCTCGAGTCCGGAAGTTACCGTTACACATATCCAAGTACTTGCAGGCAGCACAGCGGCCTTTCAGCAAGGGCTTCCTATCTTTAAGCCCGGCAAGAATCGGCTGCGAAACATCTGTCCAAATATCGCCGAATTTACGTTCCCGAACATTGCCGAAGGTAATATGCTGGGTAAATTGGTCAGGATGCACATACCCCATAGGGTCAACTTCGCCGAAGGCAATTCCTGAACGGTTTCCTCCGTTAAGGCCAATCAGGCCCTTAATCCTTTCAGCCTTCTCCGGGTCATCTTTAAGCGCTTGGACGTACATGTACACTCCATCACAGTGATTGTCAACGGTTAAAATTTCCTTTTTTAATCCTCGTTCTTCAAAATCCCGCGTACGGCGAATGATTGTCTCCATAGCCCGGCGAGATTCTTCCGGAGTGACATCATCACTGATCATTTTGCTGCCGCGTCCTGAATAAACCAAATGGTAAAAGCAGACTCTGTCTATATTTTCGGCTTCGATAAAATCAAAAATGCTATCTAATTCCTGCAGATTATGATGATTAATTGTAAAACGAAGCCCTACGCGCTGGCCAACGGCAACACAGTTTTGAATGCCCTCCATGGCTGCCTTAAACGCGCCTTCTTTACCCCGAAACTTATCGTTAACATCTTGAAGTCCATCTAAGGAGATCCCCACATAGGACACGCCAATTTTTTTCAGCCGTTTGGCAACCTCAGGGGTGATTAGTGTCCCATTGGTTGATAAGGTTGCCCGTAATCCTTTGGAAATCGCATACTCTGCCAGTTCGAAAAAATCGGGACGAATTAAGGGTTCTCCGCCTGAAAATAGAATAACCGGGCATTTAAAGTCCGCCAAGTCATCAATAAAATGCTTGCCCTCTTCGGTCGTCAATTCTCCTGTATATTTTTGAGCGTCAGATTCCATATAGCAGTGAGCACATTTTAAATTGCAGGTACGTGTCGTGTTCCAAACGACGACAGGACCGGAGCCCGTCGTTGTGCCATGTTTTGCTCCCTGGGAACTCTGACTATAGCGCAAGGAATCTCCGAAATACTCAGTATCAAATAGAAGCTTAGTAACACTAATCATGTTTTTTTCCCTCCAGTAAGGCTTCAACAAGTCCTTGAATGGTATATTCTGAAGCTTCTCGATGGATTGTCAGGCCCATTTCCCGAGCGGTAGCACTCGTTATCGGTCCAATTGAATAAAGCAAAACATTCTGCAATAACTCTGTTTTTCCGTCGAGTAATTTAATAAAGTTCTTCACAGTTGATGAACTTGTAAACGTCACCCTATCAATTTCCTTACTTTGCAGCATCTGTTGCAGATCTGCCCGATTGGCACCGCCGAGAATTGTTTTATAGGCAGGAACATCCCAAACTTCAACGCCCATGGCTTTAAGGGAATCAGGAAGAATAGTTCTGGCTTCTTCAGCCCTGGCCAGTAAGACCTTATCCCCTGATTTAACGAGATGCCTTAAACCTTCGGCGACCTTTTCGGCCCGATACTCTTCAGGTACGAAGGCCACTCGCAGTCCTCGTTTCTCCAGGGCCGCTTTTGTCGCCGGGCCGATAGCGACTAGCTCTAAGCCCGCTAAATCCCGGACATCTCCTTGTTGTTCCAAAAGTTCGGCAAAAAACGCTTCAACTCCGTTGACACTCGTGAAAATAAGCCATTGAAAACTCTGCAAATCTTTGAGAGCTTTCAATAACAAAGACGCGTCTGTTGGCGGGGCAATCTCGATCGTCGGAAACTCCCAGGCCTCTCCGCCCAGACTCTCTATTGCTTGAGATAACTCACTAGCTTGATGACGAGCGCGGGTGACAATAATTCTCTGGCCAAATAATGGCTTCTTCTCAAACCATTGCAGTTTTTCCCGCAAAGAAACGACCTCGCCAACAATAATAATCGAAGGATTGGTAAATCCTTCTTCCTTAACTTTTTCGGCAATGGTCCTTAACGATCCCACCAGGGTGCGCTGTTCCGGCCTTGTTCCCCATTGAATGATACCGACAGGAGTAGTCGGTTCTTTGCCGTTCTCCATAAGTTTTTGGGCAATTAACGGGAGATTCTCCATTCCCATGAGAAATACAAGCGTCCCGTGGGATCGGGCAATATGATTCCACTGAATCGCGGTTTCATTTTTGGTCGGATCTTCGTGACCTGTTATGACGGCAAAGGATGAGGTTAAGTCACGATGAGTGACGGGAATTCCTGCATAAGCCGGAACTGAAATAGCCGACGTAATCCCCGGAACTACTTCGAAGGGAATCCCTGCATCCAATAAAGCTTCGGCCTCTTCTCCCCCTCGGCCAAAGACAAAAGGATCCCCGCCTTTAAGACGGGTAACAATTTTCCCTTCAAGTCCTTTAGTTACAAGCAGCTGATTAATCTCATCCTGCTTAAGAGTATGACGATCCGGCGATTTTCCAACATAGATAAGTTCACAATCCGGGCGTGTCAGATTCAAAAGCCTCCGGGATGCCAAACGGTCATAAACTAAAACATCCGCTTTGGCAATACATTCAGAGCCTTTAAGGGTAATTAGCTTTGGATCTCCCGGACCGGCACCGACTAAATATACATATCCTTTATTCAAAACAGAACACTCCTATCTATGCTGAAAATGCTTTCGTTCTTAACGAATTTCCGCTAAAATTTCTGCGGCTCCTAAGCTAAGCAATTGACCTGCAACTTCGACTCCAACCTTCTCAGGATCAGTCCCTTTTCCCTGTGCTTTGAGCAAACGATTGCCATCGAGACTAGCAACCATTGCTTTTAGGTGAATCTCTCCACTCTTATTCTGTCCCAAAGCACCAATGGGAACTTGACAGCCGCCTTCAAGCCTGCGCATTAACGCTCGTTCCGCGCAAACGGCTTTTTCGGTCTCAGGGTGATTAAGATGAGCTAACAAGTCACGAATATCGTTTCTGTCTTCAGCAATTTCAACAGCTATGGATCCTTGACCCACTGCCGAAAGCATTATATCTTCAGCTAAAATTTGGGTGATCCGCTCTTCCCATCCTAATCGTTTTACCCCTGCCGCAGCCAGTACTATCCCATCCATTTCCGACTCCTGCAGTTTGCGCCAGCGTGTTTGCAGGTTCCCCCGCAAATCTGTAAAGCGCAGATCAGGTCGGTAATGTTTAAGCTGAGACTTCCGGCGCAGACTGCTAGTTCCCACCAAAGCTCCTTCAGGCAGTTCTTCCAGAAGTGTTCCACTCTTGCTTAAAAAAACATCCCTTGGTTCTTCTCGTTCGCAAAAAGCGCAAATATCTAAGCCTTGCGGCAAAATCGTCGGTAAATCCTTAAGGCTGTGAATGGCCATATCTAATTGATTACTTAACAATCCGTGTTCCAATTCTTTCGTGAATAACCCTTTATCTCCGATCTTTGCCAGGGGTACATCTAATATTTTATCACCTTTAGTCTTCATCGGCACAAGCTCAAAACTAAGGTGAGGATAGAGCAGCTCGAGTTGGTGCTTCACCCACTCCGCTTGCCACATGGCTAATTGACTGTCCCGAGTTCCGATTCGAATGTTCTTCATTCTGCCCTCCCATGACGCACAGGCCCAAGATGCTGATTCACGATGGTCATTTGCCGTTTCGTTTCCTCCTCAACATCTAGGTCAAAAAGATTTTGCAAAATTTCTGTATACAGATGTCCCTGAGATGTGGATGCATACTCTTTAAGATTGGTAATTGGTAAATGTAAGAGCTGATTGACAATGGAGTTAGCCATTGACCTGACAATCTTCTCTTGTTTCGGCGTTAATCCACCTAACCGATCTAAGGTACGTTCGAGTTGGATATCTTTTATTTGTTGACCTTTTTGCTGTAAAGCAACTATAGTTGGAACAACAAACAATGAATTGTGCCATTTCACGAAACGATTCATTTCCTCATCAATAATCTTTTCGGCTTTAAGAGCAGCTAGTTCGCGTTCCTGATGATGATGGTCGATCACTCCCCGTAAATCATCGATATCGAACAAAGTAATATTCTCAAGCTCTCTGACCGCAGGATGGATATCACGCGGAACAGCTATATCAATGAGCAATAAAGGACGGCCATCACGTTTTTTCATGATCGTCTCCATCCGCTCAGGCTGAATCACAAAATGAGTCGCTGCTGTGGCCGAAATCACTATATCCACAGTCTCCAGATATTTATCCATTTCATCAAAGCGTACAGCTTGTCCCGCAAATTCATTAGCTAAGGAGAGCGCTTTCTCATAAGATCGATTGGAAACCATGACTGTCGATGCTCCGGCCGCTACTAAATTTCTAATGGTCAAGGTGCTCATTTCGCCGGCACCCAGAATTAAAATTCCTTTGCCTTGCAGCTCACCATACTGCTGCTTGGCAAGTTCAACCGCCGTATAGCTGATGGACACAGGATGTTGATCAATTTGAGTCTCCGTACGAATTCGTTTGCCCACGGAAAGGGCTGTTTGAAAGAAGACATTAATGGCCTTGTTCGTAACCTCTGCGTCATTAGCTTGCTGATAGGCATTGGCAACCTGTCCAATGATCTGAGTTTCTCCTCGAACCATTGAGTCTAAGCCTGCCGTCACCCGAAAAAGATGGCGGATAGCATCATAAAGGGTATGAACATAGAGGTATTGACTTAAAACTTTCTCATCAATACCGTGATGAACCGACAAAAATTTTTTAATCGAGGCGATACCGATCTCAACATCTGTTGTTGCAGCATATACCTCAGTACGATTACAGGTACTGAGGATTAATACTCCCTCAAGCCCCGGATAACTCTTGAGCGTTTTTAAGGCCTCCTGAATTTGGGAGGGATGAAAACTCATTTTTTCTCTGATTTCCACAGGTGTACTTTGATGGTTTAATCCAACAGCGACAGGAAACACTGTTTAATCACTCCTTCCGCTTCGGATAGACGATCCTCTTGAATAAGTTTTCTAACTTCGCCGTCCGTTATACGATCCCAAAAAACGCTCCGTTTTTCGGGAGGTAAGCTTGTTTTTACTTTGGTACGCCAGACTTTCAATAAGGACAGATACTCCTTCATCTCCGAGCCATAAAGCGCTTCTAATTCTTGACGAATTTGCCGAGCTACAATGGGACTGCTTCCTCCTGTCGAAACGGCAATATTTAAATCGCCCCGTTCCATGATGGAAGGAACAATAAAGCTGCATTTTTCAGGATCATCCACAACGTTTACCGGACGATAATGAGTTTTGGCATCAAGTGATACTTGTTGATTAACCTCTTCATTCTCTGTACAAGAAAAAACAAGGCAGGCTTCTCCAATATCTTCTGGGGAATACTCTTTTTCCAGCCAATAACATGTTCTGTCATCAACTAAGGTTCTCAATTCCGGCAAAACTTTCGGGGAAACAATACGAACAACAGCACCATGACTCAAGAGGGTTTGAACCTTCCGCAGAGCAACGTTGCCTCCTCCGACGACCAAGACAGACTGATCTTTCAAATCCATAAAAATCGGATAATACTGCGGCATAAAACACTGTCACCTTCTCCAACTTTCTCTAGATATAATTCGCCCTATTTAGACATTTCCCCTGCCCAACCTTAAGATTTCTCATAGTAACTAAATACTTTTCCTATTGAGCATAAGAGTGTAATCCAGGTAAGAAGTAGTTAACGCCAAAAAAAGTAAAGAGTACGGCTGCAAAACCCAAAACCGCCATCCAAGCCGCACGTTTGCCTTTCCAGCCATACATCAAGCGGGCATGTAAATAAGCTGCATAAATAATCCAAGTAATCAGGGACCAAGTTTCTTTGGGGTCCCAGGACCAATAGGTGCCCCACGCATAATTTGCCCAAATTGCTCCGGTAATAATGCACAAGGACAAAAGCGGAAAAGCAAACCCAACAACTTTATAGGACAATTCATCCAGAGTCTCCAAATCCGGAAAACGTGCTATGATTCCCTGAGGTTTTGCTTCCCATCCCTTGCCTTCTTCTTTCAGCTTAAGAAGGTACATAACCCCTAAGCCAAAGGAAATAGCAAAAGCTCCATAGGCCAACATAGCTGTCACAACATGGAAGGTGAGCCATTGGCTCTTTAAAGCAGGAGGAATTGCCTGGGCTACCCGTTCTTCAGGGCCCATGCTCATGATAATAAACATCAGGAGCATAACAGGAATAGGCATTACGAAAGCGCCCAAAGACCTTAACTTATAGCGGAACTCAATATACAAATAAACTGCCATGATTCCCCAAACAAACGTCATCAGGAATTCATAGCCGTTGGACAGCGGCGGATGTCCTGAAATCACCATGCGAATAATAATCGCTGCAGTATTAGCAATTAAGCCAAGGCAGGCAACGGAGGTTGCCAAAGTACCAATCAGGTCTTTTTTCAAGCCAATCCAAACCCAATATAATATCATACAAAGAATATAAGCCATGACCATAACATCAAAAGCAGACGATTCGAGATTTTGTAATCCCAGATTCACGATTCAATCCTCCCTTTCACGGACAAAAATAGCCACTATTTTGCTCGAATTTCTCGAACCAAGCGATCAAATACCTCTTTAACGCCTCCGACGACCTTTCCCGTTGAAACACCCATCGTTATCTCGCCTTGATTACCCTGTTCTGCCTGAAAAATCCCCGTTACAAGGATTGAGCGCCAATAAAAGGACAATATTAAACCCAGGAGCAATAAAGCACATCCTAACCAAATGACCATAACCCCAGGATCTTGTTTTACTTGTAAGCCGGTAAAGCCGGAGTTTCCATCGAGGGTGAGCTTATAGGCACCTTGAATATCAATAGTTTGTCCAAAATCAAGTTGTCCGGATTGTACCGCATTTTCCGACATGCCTTTAAACACTTCGAAAAGCATGGAAGGTTTTTGAGGATCGCTGGTTATAGCCGATGCAACAAGATAGAGATCTGTCCCCGGCGCTTGGAAATAATTACCACCTCGATCTTCCAAGATAACAGGTACCTTTTGCCCTTTAATGTCCGCTGTTAAATGAACGCCATTTATAAAACTAGATTGATAGAAGGTTACTCCTTGGTAGGTAAAAGGATGATTCACGGATATAGTATGGCGGGCCATGACCTTGCCATTTTCCAAAATACTCAGATCTGTGTACCAATTATCCCTCTGACCATTGGCTAAGAAACGATCTTCTGCTGAATTAATCAGAACATCAAAGTTTTCTTTAACTGTTCCATGGGATACTTGTATCGAATGAATAGGAACGGTTGTCCCAACCCCAGCCATTAAGAATCCTTTAAAGCCCATTGAAGAGCCTATAAAGGCTCCAACCACCAAAACGACAAAAGACAAGTGAGTAATAAAAGACCCCCAATTTCCCCAGCGCCGCTTTATAGCGATATAACTCCATTGCTTATCGTTTTCCTCAAAGATAACTTTAAATCCTCTGCTCCGTAAAACCTTTTGCACGGAATTTCGAAGGGATTCACTATCCCCTTTCCAAGTCTCTTGAATCTTCTTAGGTATGTTCGTTCTGTTTTTAGGGGGCTGAAGTTTGAAGGTACGATTATAAATTCCTTGAAACCTTTGAATACTGCAAACGATCAGATTAATACACAGGAAGCCTAATATCAGACGAAACCAATATGTACTATAAAGATGGGTAAATCCTAAATCCTGCCATATCTTCCCCACCGCTTGGGCCTTATCGGGATCAACATCTGCTTGAGGAAATAAGGTTCCTACACCTGAAAAAAAAGCAATAACTCCCAACAAAACCAGCCCTAATTTCATGGAACTGAAGATGCGCCATATTTTGTCCACGGCACCCTCTTGATGTTCCTTCATTTGATTTCCTCCTTATCAAGCCTCTGCTGCCGCCAGTGAACTCATTCAGCTAAAGTATCACACAAAAGCCGGGTCTATCGAACCTTACTTAAATGAAAGGCTTTATAAACCCGACTTATTAGCTCTCCACTACGAGGCCATAGATCCAATGTAACCCTCATTTGTACTAGTTTATCATTTCCAAAACCGGAATTCAAGCAAGCGCAACCGCCAGGGGGCTTGAGAGAAGGCGGCCTCATCATATGACTTATATATTATGTCATATGTAATTTAAAGCCTTCCACAGTAACCATGCGGAAGGCTAATTTGCTAAAACATTTAAAATTTACGAATGGCAATGAACTCGGCTAAATCTTCTAAAGCCTTGCGAGATGAAACCTTCGGAAGATCTTGAAGGTGTTTTTTGGCTTTGTTAATATAGGCATCGACAATCCTCATGGACTGATCAATTGCGCCTGTCCCTTTAATCAATTCAATTGTTTCCGCGACTTCAGCGTCAGTTTTATCAGCCTTCCTCAACAACTCATGAAGAGGCGAACCGCTGGGAAATGATTGCAGGGCCAGAATCATGGGTAAGGTCATTATTCCCTGGCGAAGATCTCCGCCAATCGGTTTCCCAAACTCTGACGGTTTAGCCGTAATATCCAACACATCATCAACAATTTGAAAGGCCATACCCAGAGAATGTCCGTAAGCTCCTAAAGCCCAGACCTGGTGTCTTGGAGCCTCAGAAACAAGAGCCCCCAACTTGCAGCAAGCGGAAATCAACAAGGCTGTTTTCCGTTTGATCCGAAAATAGTACTGCTTTAAGTTCTGCTCCACATCAAAGGAAGCTTTAATCTGTTGGATCTCACCTTGGCACATTTCCACACTTACCTCGGCCAAAATGCGGGAAACCTCGGGATGATTTATTTGCGAGATAAGAATTAAAGCTTTAGCCAGCAAATAGTCCCCTGTTTCCACAGAAACTATATTTCCCCAATTGGCTTTAACCGTTGGCCTGCTCCTTCTCGTCAGGGAAGCATCCACAACATCGTCATGGACTAAGGTAGCCATATGAATAAGCTCTAAAGCCATGGCCACAGGTATAAGCTTATCCAAAGAATAAGCATAAAATTTTCCGGCTAAGAGAGTAAAAGCCGGACGTAATCGTTTGCCTCCGGCAGTTAACAAATGAATACCGGAATCCTGAAGAATCGGATAGTCCGTCTCCACAAATTTGGTAAGTTCCTTTTCAACCCGCTGAAGATCTGAATTTATCTGATTAAAGAGCCAGAGTTGTTTCAAAACCGATTCACCTGCTCGCACCCTTTTCTTCATAAGATACCATATCTGATGGCAGTTCCGCTAGCGGATCTGCTGGATTTTCATCCTCAAACGTCAACAATTCTTCATCAGTTTCAGGCTTTTCTTTTTCCTTTTCACGTTGTGCCTGAGGTGATTTGTCCCCAGGTTTATAGTCTGAGAAATTCAACGCTTTATTCAAAGTATTACTGGGGGTATCCATTGTATTCTGAATTTCCTTGGTAACATCTTGAGTCGCTTTGCGAACCTCATAGACTATTTTGCCGATTGTTCGGGCAATTTCCGGTAGGTCCTCTGGCCCAAACAAAATCAATGCAATACCCATAATTAGGAGGATTTCTGTAAAGCCCATTTTTCTGCCCCCTTTATCCCATAACCTAACTTTCTTTAATGGCTTTTCCTGTTCTCTCAAGATTATTAAATCTCAACTATCATCATTGAAGTCATAATTCCTTTTCTTTAATTTTCACTGGCTGCGAGGGCTTTTGCTCTCTTCCGGGCAACAATGTATCCCAGCCAAATACTGATTTCAAAGAGCAAATACATAGGAGCCGCCATCAAAAACTGTGTAAATAAATCCGGTGTCGGGGAAATGATTGCTGCCAAAATAATAATGATCAAAAGGGCCCAGCGTCTTTTCTTTGCTAAGGTTCTAGGTGATAACAAGCCTATGCGGATTAAGATTAAGAGAACGATCGGGAGCTGAAAGACAAGCCCGAAGGTTCCCAGAAAGGTTATAAGGAAACCTAAGTAGGAAGTTTTCGTCACAAAAGGTGTTGATTGCACCGCACCGCCGCCAGCATAAAGCAGAAACTTAATCCCCACCGGCAAAACAACAAAGAAGCAGAGAGCCGCACCACAAATAAAGAGAAGGAGAGAACTGGGAACAACCAAATAGAGATATTTTCTTTCGTTTTGCTTTAAGGCCGGCAGTATAAACGCCCAAACCTGCCATAAAATAACGGGAAGAGCTAAGGTAACCCCCACCAAAAGAGAAACCTTCAGCTTGACTAACATGGGTTCCATCGGCGTTGTGGTAATAAAGGTGATATTTTTCAGTCGGGTGACGGGGTGAGCCAAATAGGCAAAGGTCTGATCACTGAAAAACCATCCCAAAACAGTTCCTATAGCTATAGCATATGCGGCAATAACAAGTACTTTACGAAGAGCGAGAACATGTTCCAAGAGCGGCATATTGCCATCTCCACGTGATCGCCTGCGCATCAGACTACACTTCCTTCCCGTAGACCTTTAACCGCTCATAATGAGTATTGCGTTGAATAGCCTGGTATCCCGCATCTTCAATGCAGCGAATAATTTCCCGTAAAGGAACGCGAGTTTGCACTCCGGCCGCGCGCACAACATTCTCTTCGAGCATAGTGCTGCCAAAATCATTGGCTCCAAAACGCAAGGCTACTTGGGCCATCTTGGCCCCTTGGGTAACCCAGGAGGCTTGAAGATTAGGAACATTATCCAACATTAAGCGCGCCACCGCAAGAGTTCGCAAATACTCTACGCCGGTACTGCCTTCTCCGCCCAATTCCGTATTCGAGGGCGCGAAACTCCAGGGGATAAAGGCGGTAAACCCTCCCGTAAGGTCCTGAGCCTCTCGCGTGTGGAGCATATGCAAGATACGTTCCTCATAGGTCTCAACATGGCCGAACATCATGGTTACCGTAGATTTCATACCCAGCCGGTGAGCCGTGGTCATCACATCCATCCACTGCTGCCATTTTATTTTGTTCGGACTAATGATTTGCCTGACGCGATCGTCGAGGATTTCTGCTCCCCCTCCGGGAATGGAATCCAGTCCGGCAGCTCTGAGGCGGCCAATAACCTCCTCTAGACTTAACTTTGACTTTTCTGCCAAATCCCAGATCTCCGGCGGACTGAAAGAATGAATATGAATATTAAAATGAGCTTTAATATCACGCAGCATCTCTTCAAAGTACTCCAGCCCTAAATCAGGATGCAATCCACCCTGAATAAGAAGCTGCGTTCCGCCCACCGCTACTGTTTCTTTTATCTTAGCATGTAAATCTTCTCTTGACAAAATAAATCCTTTAGGATCACCCGGTTTACAATAAAAAGCGCAAAACTTGCATTGGCAGGAACAGATATTAGTGTAATTAATATTTCGGTCGATAACAAAGGTAACAGCTTTATCCGGATGCATTTGATGGCGGATGAGATCGGCTCCCTGCCCCAAGGATAGAAGATCGGCGTCTTGTAACAAGCGAACACCATCAGAAAGGGATAAACGTTCTCCGGCTATACGTTTCTCAATAATCTTTAAAGTCTCTAAATTCATGCCTGCTCACCCTCTCTATCCTAGTTGGTCTTCAAGACACGATAAAGAGTATCCCTTTCCACAGCATCTCTTCCGGCCTTTTGAATCATAGTAATGAGAGCGCGTTTGCTCATAACTTGACTTGTCTGCGCTCCAGCTGAATGAATGATTCGCTCTTCAACAACTGTTCCGTCAAGATCATCGACCCCAAAAGCCAGGGAAACTTGGGCCAACTTAGGCCCCAGCATAATCCAAAATGACTTAATATGATCAAAATTGTCCAAGAGAATCCTAGATACGGCTAACATTTTAAGGTCTTCAAAGCCGGTAGTGCTTTCGACTCCCAATTGCCCTTCTAATTTTGTGTTTTTCGGATAAAAGGGCATTGGAATAAAGGTTAGAAAGCCATGAGTACGATCCTGTAAGTCCCGAAGCTGGAGAAGATGATCAATTCGTTCCTCGGCAGTCTCAACGTGACCGTAAAGCATGGTGGCGTTTGTGCGCATCCCTAAACTATGAGCTGTTTCTTGAATTTCCAGCCAGCGCTGCCCGGAAACTTTTTTCTCGCATATTTTAGCACGGACCCGCGGTGCAAAGACTTCTGCCCCCCCTCCCGGCAGTGAATCAAGGCCCGCTGCCATCAGCTTCTGCAGAACTTCCTTGACTGAAAATCCAGTGATTTGGGTGAAATAATCCACCTCTACGGCGGTAAATGCTTGGATACAAGCCTGGGGCAAAATCCTCTTTACCCTCTGCAGCATCTCCAAATAATACTCAAAGGGGAGATCCGGGTTTAAGCCCCCGAGGATGTGAATTTCCGAAACCCCTTCTTGAGTTGCTTCTAAAGCTGCTTTTTCGATATCTTCAAGAGATAACGTAAAGGCCTGAGGATCTTCCTTTTTAACTCCATAAGCACAAAAATGGCAAAGATTCGTACAGACATTCGTGTGATTAATATGCCGGTTGACGATAAAATACGTTTTGTTGCCATTTTTTTGCTCACGTATCAGGTTGGCCATATATCCGAGAGCCAAAATGTCTCGGCTTTTCATTAGGCGGACGCCGTCTTCAAAATCCAGGCGCTTACCTTCTTCAACTTTTTGGATTAGATCATATAATTCGCTTTGCTTAAATAATGAAGTCAGTTCCTTCCCCTCCGTTTCTTAATGCAAAATAATTAAATCCAGAACTGAAAACACAAAGAGCATTACGCTCAAATAACCATTCAAATTAAAAAAAGCTACTCCGACCTTAGAGAGATCGCTGGCCGAGACAATTCGATGCTGGCGAAAGAGCAGAAACACCGCAATCCCTACACCTAAATAATAAAGCCAACTCATGGACATCACAACTCCCACCGCTATAAAGAGCAAAGGAGCCAGAACATGTAAGAATGCTGAAATTTCCAACCCTCTCTGAACCCCAAAAATCGCCGGTATTGAATTCAACCCTTCCTTACGGTCAAAGTCTACATCCTGACATGCGTAGACAATGTCAAAGCCCGCTACCCAAGTGACGACTCCCAATCCTAAAAGAATTGGCGTCAAAGCCCAATGTCCCGTCACCCCGATCCAGGCTCCCGCAGGAGCTAATCCCAGAGAAATCCCGAGGACGAAATGACAGGCCCAAGTAAATCGCTTGGTATAGGAATACAGGACTAAAAAAAAGACAGCGATGGGCATTAACCACAAGGCCAGCAAATTGAGTTTATAGGCAGAGTATCCCAGCAATAAAAAAGATAGCACAGTATAGCTATAGACTTCCACAACATTAAGCTGTCCGGCAGGGATCGCACGTTGAGCAGTTCTGGGATTTCGCGCATCGATGTGACGATCGATCAGGCGATTAAGAGACATTGCCGCTGTCCTCGCCCCGACCATAGCTAACGTAATCCAAAACAATTTAAGACCTGAGGGAATTCCTCCGGAGGCTAAAAAAGCACCTAAATAGGCAAAAGGTAAGGCAAATAACGTATGCTCAAACTTAATCATTTCCAAAAAAACTTTTAATTTATGCATTGTCTACTCCATCCCTGCAATTAAACCTTAAATCTCTGGGAGAGGTCTTCTTGCCGATAACTGTTTAACCATGAAATTATAAAGCTCACGAAGAGGCTGCAATTGAAGTTGTGTTCCCGTGGAAATTTCTGTAAGGATATCATTGGCCTTCTGAAGAATTGACTGAATAACAGGCTCTTCAAGGTGCTGCTTTGAAGCTCCCCAAGCCATACCCAACTGTAAACCAAAAGCTTCAATCTGCTGTTGCAGCGGAAGAGAAACTGCGGCTAATTCAGCACTTAAGCGGGCTGCGCTTGCTGTCAGGGACGCACATTCCTTTTCAATAATTTTCAGCCATTCGTCTTTTGATAGCTTCTTGTCACGCGAAAGCCAGCGAGAAATCCCGCCTTCACTCATAGTTCCAATCACTTGAGCCAAGGGAGCAAGAAATTGCAGCAGCTTTTCTTGACAAAGATGCAAAAAAAACTCCCCATATAATAAATCCCCAACCAAGACCGGAAACTGACGAAGTTCTTCAGCAAGATCACTATCATCTTTCATCAACTTGTGAACTTGATTCGCCATATAAATAAACTGGATGATCTCTGCTAAGGCATCTGATTTTTCACCTTGATCTCCGCAGGATCGGCTGACTGCTAAGACGATAGCCGGGCAAACAGTTTTATCCAATTCATTCATATCTAAATGAACCAATTCTTCAAAACTTGCAGGTTTAAAATTAATTTCTTGGCGCAATCGCGCCTGTACCAAGTTCAGCTTCTCCACGAAACTGAATTCTAGCGGCATCATGTTATCGCTCCTTGTTCTCCATTCAGACATTAACCTATTACTTATTCTAGATATTTAGTAAAAGTCCTGCCCAGTTATTTATTCTTACAGATAATATGACATTATTATTCTTATTGTATGTAAAACGCCACTCGAAATATAATAGACCTTGCAACTTCTTCAGTTACAAGGTCTATCTAGTACCCTTCAGAAAGTCAAACTTTTGCTTGATATAAGTCAGAATTTCTTTATCCGCACTCGTTTTAGTCCGGAGTAAAATAAATATCCCTCCTAAATATTTACCGCTTTCTTAGGATCCTCTACAATTCCTCGCTTAATTTCTGTTGCTGTCATATGACCCGCTTTGAAATGATCCGTCAGATAATTACATGCATCCCAGGGATTGACACGGTCCCCGCAAGTAAAGACGTCAACTGCCGCATATCCAAGTTCCGGCCAAGTGTGGATGGCTAAGTGAGATTCTGATATAACAACTACCCCACTTACTCCTTGAGGACTAAACTTATGAAACGCTACCTCACGCACCTCAGCACCTGCCTCCAGGGCTGCGTCGACCATTAATGCTTCGACTTTTTCCCTATCGTTTAAAATGTCGAAACTACACCCATAAATTTCAGCCAACACATGACGTCCAAGAGAATTTGCCAATTGTGATCTTTGCCCCCTTTTCTACTAAAAACATGAAGGAATCTGAGCAAACCACATTCTTAAAATGGGTCCTCCCAAATTTCCATCAGGTTAAATTTTAGCACAAAGTTTGGTGTTGTCAATAAAAATTTATACATATTCGTGATATCCTTGAATAGTCTATAATTTTCTCGGGATAAAGTTAGTTAATGTCTATTTTCCTTCGAATTACTCTAATATTCATTACTTATCATATGTAAGGCAATTAATCTGCGCACATCGTCCACACCACTGTTTCGACAAAAACTTTTCAGACATTGTTAAACCCCTTTTTGAACTTTTATTAATTCTGCGAGAATGCAGACTGCAATCTCTTCAGGAGTTTCAGCTCCAATATTCAGGCCAATGGGGGAATAGAGTTTTTGCAGAAACGCCTTAGGTATGCCTTCCTCTTCTAATTCAGTTTTCAAAGCCTTAACTCTCCTGCGGCTGCCGATCATACCGACGTAAGCAGCCTGTTGCGTAATCACCTTTTTTAAACATACCTTATCATAACGATGACCTCGAGTAACGATAACAACATAGGTTTCCGGTGTAATCGTCAGGGAATCCAGAACTGCTGCAAAATCGTCACAAACAATACGGTCTGCCATAGTAAACCGCACCGAATTAGCAAAACTTGGCCGATCATCAACAACAGTTATCTCATAACCGAGGATTTTGGCCATGGCTGCCAGAGGTAAAGCAATATGCCCAGCCCCTAAAATCAACAATTCTACCGAAGAAGACGGTGGTTCAAGCAACAAGCGATAAGCGGCCTTTGACCTTGTACCATCGATAAAAGTCAACTCAGAATCTAAATTCATAAGAACCGCTTTGGAATATTTGATTGTGCTTTGAGCATAAGCTAACCCTGCTTGATTAAGATTTTCCTGGCCAAGATCACCAACAACCTCTCCGGTATTACTTAGAAACAACTTTTTCCCGATCAACTGTTTCACGGGGGCTTCCAGAACCGTCATTAAGAGCGGGAAATTTTGCTTTTCTAAAGCATTAAGATAGTCCTGGTAAAACTGAATTTGTTCATTGGGACACTGGGAACCCAAATATTCAATTAAGAGTCCCATCACGCCTCCGCAGACCATCCCCTCTTCTTGGGCAATATCTGCGGTCATATTCAAAGTATGTAATTTCGTTGAACGAGATTTCAATACATTAAGGGCTTCCCGCCGAGCTTCAGCCTCCCCGCATCCGCCGCCAATAGTTCCCACCGTTGTTCCATCAGCATAAACCAACATTTTCACTCCAGGCTTACGCGGAGTTGAGCCTAAAACACTGCAAATTGTAACCAATGCCGCCTCAATATTTTGTTCTAATACCCTCTTTAATCCCTGGAAAACCTCTTGCTCCATTAGCTCCCCTCCCTGATCAACTTGTTATTCGTTTAAGAGCATTTTATTATTATATCAATAAATCCTTTGCTATACACTCACTTATTCATCCCATCGTGAAACTCTCACTTCTTGACCTCTTCACAAGAATAGGATACCATGCAGGATAGAGACAAACATGATTAAATATTTAGTAAAAACACTTTTTAATCACTAATGTAATGTATTGGAGGCTATCCTATGGAAAAAATCAAAGTTCAGGATGCTGTCGGTGCAGTCTTAATTCACGACATGACGGAAATCATTCCCGGAGTTGTCAAGGGTCCGCGTTTTCGCAAAGGACATATCATCCGCAAAGAAGATATCCCCGTTCTTCTCGGAATGGGGAAAGAACATATCTATGTCTGGGATCAAACACCAGGGCTCATCCATGAAAACGAAGCGGCTGAGCGCCTTGCCCGATCGGTTAGAGGCCCGGGCCTAAATCTCGATGAACCCAAAGAAGGAAAGATCAACCTTACAGCTGCCTTCGACGGACTTCTTTACGCTTCCGAAGACGGTATCTTAGCTTTAAATACCCTTGAAGACGTAGTCTTGGCCACTATCCATAATTATCAGCCGGTAAAAAAAGGAGATAAAATTGCCGGAACTCGTGTTGTTCCACTGATGATCGATGAAAAGGTGATCCTTGAAGCAGAACGAATTGCCCAAACTTTTCCTAATCCGATTCTTGAAGTTCGCCCTTTGAAGACCTTCAAGGTTGGAATTGTCACAACAGGAAGTGAAGTCTTCCACGGACGGATAAAAGATAAATTTGGTCCCGTGCTAAGAAGAAAAATCGAAAACTGGGGATCAATCGCCCTTGAACAAACATTTGCCAGCGACGATGTATCTATGATCCAAAGCGCAATCCGGGATCAACTTAAGCATGGTGCAGAGATGATTCTGGTTAGCGGGGGAATGTCTGTTGATCCTGACGATGTCACCCCCACTGCCATCAAGGAAATGGGAGCTCAGCTGATCACTTATGGCGCTCCTGTTTTACCCGGCGCCATGTTCTTACTCGCTTATTTAGAAGATGTCCCTATTATGGGCTTACCCGGCTGCGTTATGTACTCTAAAACTACCGTATTTGATTTAGTTGCTCCCCGTATCCTTACTGGAGAACATCTTACCCGCCTGGATATTGTTAAGCTTGGTCATGGAGGTCTTTGCCTGGAATGCCCGACCTGCACCTACCCTCGCTGCTCCTTCGGCAAGTAAGTGGTTCTTCTTAAGCTGTACAACTGTTTCCCAACTATTGATATGCACTATAATCAAAAATAATGGCCGAGGGCTGAGAAGTTCTAAGCCATTTTTTTATGTTGAATTACAATTACATACAGCGAATTATACGAATTGGCAAATTGTCTATATAGGATAACTATGGATAATAATTTATCAATTTTGATTTTGCCTCATGCCAGTTGAAAAGCTCTTTGATTTTAACTGATATACGTTTTTAGTAGCAATTCAGAGGCAGGATGAATATCCTAAATTACTTAACATCTCTTTAAGGAGGATTGGGTATGAGGATAAAAAGCTTCCTGCAATTCTACATAAAAACTTTTCTGGCCCTTGCAGCCCCTTTTATGATTCTTACGTTCTGTCGCTTGCTTCTGCAAATAGAGACGAAACTACTCATTTATGGATTTACCTTTGCCGTAATTGCCAGTTTCTTTCTCACGCTTAATTTAAGAGAAGTACCTTTCGTCGTTGAATTCGAAAAACGTCGAGAGTACCTAACTAACCTAGAAACAAAATTGGCAAAACTCGGCTTTACTAAAAAATGCACTGAAGGATTCCTAACAATCTTTGAAAACAAAGACTCCTCATTTCTTAACCGAGAAATTAAAGTCTATCTATTCCGCGACACAGCTCTCATCATAACCCCTAAGAAATATCAGCCTTTTTTAGACAGAGATCATAGAACAAAGCTTTCCTTACTCTTTCGGTACTTTGCCTGATAGTGACTTCCTTGTATCCCAAAGAATGACTTAATTGTTTTCTCTCCTTCAGTTGACTTTTTGGCCTTAGCCTGAAAAAGCCGAAGCAAAGTTCCCTAACCTCGCTTCGGCTTTTAGTATGGATTTATCAATCGTTAACACACTACGGCATCAGCCTGCTTGCAAGCCATAATTTGCGCACAAGGCTGCAAGTCCTCCGGAGAATCCGCTCCCGATCGCATTAAATTTCCATTCTCCCTGATGGCGGTAGAGTTCACAGACCACTAGAGCAGTCTCAACGGAAAAATCCTCTCCTAAGTCGTATCTCATGATTTCCTGGTCGTTAACCTCATTAATAACACGAACATAGGCGTTGGAAACTTGACCAAAGTTCTGACCGCGGGCAATCGCCTCGTGAATCGTTACGGTAAAGGCTATCTTCTCCACATGACTGGGCACGCTTGCCAAATCAATTTTAATTTGTTCATCATCACCCTCACCTTCTCCGGTGAGGTTATCTCCTGTGTGCTGTACAGAGCCGTCTCCGCCTACGAGATTATTGTAAAATATGAAGTCTTCAATTCCCCCGGCACGACCATTTTGGTCAAGCAAAAAGGCCGAGGCATCAAGGTCAAAATCTGCTCTGCCTGAATATTTATTGGTATCCCAGCCCAGCCCCACAATAATCTTCGAAAGCCCTGGATTTCCTTTTGTTAAATCAATTTTTTGTCCTTTTTGCAAACTAATCATGCTAAACACCTCATTATTTTAGTGAATCAAACATCCAATCCAAAGTCTTTGCATAATCCAGCGAGTCCATTTTGATATCCACTGCCGATTGCGTTAAATTTCCACTCTGCACTGTTACGATAGAGTTCTCCTACTACAATGGCTGTCTCAACTGAGAAATCTTCACCAAGATCATAGCGGATGATCTCTTCGCCTGTCTCCTCGTTAAGAACACGGACATAAGAATTGGAAACTTGTCCAAAGTTCTGGCGGCGTTCCGTGGCTTCATGAATCGTAATGCCAAAGGAGATCTTAGCCACACTGCTTGGTACTGCAGAGAGGTCGACTTTAATTTGCTCATCATCACCCTCTCCAACTCCGGAACGGTTATCTCCCGTATGAACTACAGAACCTTCAGGGCTTGAGGTATTATTAAAGAAAATAAAATTTTTGTCCTCGGCCACTTTTCCCTCAGCATTTAACATAAACGCAGAAGCATCGAGATCGAAATCATTGCCGCCATCATACTTATTAACGTCCCAGCCAAGACCAACCACAATCTTTTTCAAACCAGGATTTCCTTTAGTTAAATCTACTTTCTGACCCTTTTGTAAACTGATAGCCATAGTAATATCCCCTTTCAACTATACTTATTGATAACGGCGAATAATTTCGCTTAAAGATGCGTCTCTAGTCGCTTCGCCAATAGCTGCGAATTTCCATTCTCCTGAATGGCGATAAACCTCAGCCACAATTAAACTAGTTTTCCCAGAATAGTCTTCTGTTAAATTAAAACGGCAAAGCTCTTGTTCATTACTGGAATTCACCACTCGAATGAAAGCATTGGCGATGTGCCCAAAATCCTGTCTCCGTCTGACACAGTCATAGATATTAACAACAAAAACAATTTTGTGAACTTCGCCAGGCACTCTGGATAAATCCACATGGATTTGCTCATCATCCCCTTCTCCGCCACCTGTGAGATTATCCCCGCTATGTTTAACACTTTTATCCACACTTTGAAGATTCCCAAAATAAACCAAGCGGTCTTTAGATGTGAGCTTATCGTTGGCATCCAGCAGCAGGGCTGAAGCGTCGCAATCAATCTCCGCAGGCTTGCTTCCTAAGAGATTACCTAAAAAGCCTCCCGACTTTGTCTTTGCGACTTCATCCCATCCCAAACCAACCATGATTTTCGCCAATCCCGGATTTCCTTTTGTCAGATCAATCTTTTGTCCTTTTTGTAAGTTTATAACAGCCACGACTCATCCTCCATTCCAAATTTAGGATATTTTACTTTCCTTATCATTGTCTTTAGGATTATTTTTGCCAGCCAGCGACTTGATGAAATGTAAGAGAAATGTGCTAAAAAATACGACAACTAAAATCACAAAAAATAGCGAATCAGGGACAATATAACCGAACACAGAGGCCATCATTTTTACACCGATGAGACAGATCAAAATATAGGCCGTTGTTTCAAGTTCAGGGAACTTCTCAATTAAAATGAGGAAGATTCGGGCAACTCCCCGCATCATTAGAATCCCGAAAACAGCCCCGAGAAATAGTACCCAAACCTTCCCGCTTACTCCAAAAGCAGCTAAAACACTATCAACACTAAAAGCAATATCCATCATTTCTACCTGAAGGACAGTTCCCCAAAAGCTTTTTGACTTTCCTTCAACAGGAGCGTCTTCTTCCTCACTGTTAAAGAAGAAATACTTCGCCGACATCCAGAGCAAGTAAAGAGCTCCTATCATCTTAATCCAACGGATCTGAACCAGATAGACTCCAAAACCAATAGCTAAAAAGCGAAAGAGATAAGCACCCCATATGCCATAGAAGAGAGCTTTCTTTTGCTGTCGCTTGGGTAATTCCCGCACGATAACAGCTAAGACGAGAGCATTATCGGCCGATAATAATCCTTCCAAAATAATTAAGGAACCGATAATCCCGAGGCTTACAGGGTCTGAGATAGTCGCCAGTAAAGCGTGGAGTGAGAAAAATTGAGCATAACTTTGCGATATCCCCTGAAAAAACGTTGAAACCGAATCCAATTCGAACCACTCCTATTGTCACAAGTTAATTATCGTTTAAAAATTTGTTTTTTAAATTCAATTAGCGTTTTCAATACCTTTGATTTCATTTTGATAATATCACAAGAAAGAGGCGCAAAACAAAGAGTTTAGGATGTTCACATAACTTTCACATTTTTCCTCCATTATGTTATTTTAACCATTACTTTAACACAAGAATACATTTTAATCTATATTCTTACAATGTTTACCACATCTTATTGTACTTTATATGAATACATTATACAACTTCCCATTAAACAAGTATCCTCTGAACGACGTTTTGCAAAATTTCTTCCGCAGCACTTATTCCGCTTGTCGTAGTAAATTGGATTCCTTTTGTGTCAATTCTTTTTGTTGCAACCCCCCCGGTTTGAGATTGCAAATACAGTTCGCCGTGAGACGGTGCATAAGCTGCATCAGCTTTTTGCAGCAATTCAAGATCTAAGAGGGAATCTCCGGCTGCCACAAGAGTACTTAGGCCTTCTTTTTCCTGAAGATATTGAATGGCAGACTTTTTACTGACATGGCGCGGAATGAGATAAAGCTTTCTCCCTTGGAGCGAAAGATTCCAATGCATCTTGCCGGCCCAAAGTGTAAATTCCTCCAATTCAGGAAAAGGGATTTTGCTGCGATCAACAATACAATAATAGAAAAGGTCATCAGCCAGTTTGTCTGAGTCTTTGAGTACCCAGGAAGGATGAGATATTTCCCGGAACCTTCTGAGCAAATCCCGGGCCTCAGCACAATAATCCCATCCTGCTAGTACCTGTTTTTCCCAGCCTTTATCTTCGCGACCTTCTTTAATTATGGTTCCGCCATTACTCGTCACTGCATAACGGGGATATATTCCATAACCTTGGAAATTAACCCGAGAATATTGTAGCTTCGTCCTCGTGGTAACAGGTACGAAGAGAATCTGCCGGGATATTTCTTTTAAAAGCTTGAGAGCGCTTGGAGACATATATGAAATATCTTGATTATCTAACTGTTCAACGGATAAAAAAGTATCGGCCTGGAGAGAAGGAATTATGGAACGGCGAGAATAAATTAAAGTTTGGTCAAGATCGCTGGCAAATAAAACAGATTTCGTCATGGCAATTGTTTAATGATGCCGCAGCAGGCATAGGTCAATCCCGGAAATACTTCAACAGAAACTTGTCTATCCTTGGCCAGCAGTTGAATATGTTTCAAGTTTGGATTATCGGGATTGTTGACCAAGATTCTTTCAGGCAGCCGTCGTAAAAGCACCCGCGTTGTTTCCCCAAGGCCGGGTTTAATCAAATTGATATCTCCGATTCCATAGGTTTTTTGGATCAACTCCAAATCCTTCTGACCTTTCCAGGTTACCTCAGGTTTCTCCGGACGCAGATTCCATAAGTCTTCACTGTCGAGTCGTTTAAATTGTTCTGAGACGGTATCGACAAAAAGACTTGAAACATTTTCGGCCTCCAGTTCTCGATAATATCTCGCTCCATGGAAATCCCGTTCTCCTATTAAATCCTTTCTTAATACTGTTCTGCTGATCAGACCAGAGACCGTAGCGTTTAAGCAGGCACTCGGAATGAGAAAGTCTTCTCGAGTCCCGAAAGTTTTTACGCAATGCCCTGGGTCTGTGAGAACGGCTAAATCACTATCGAGCTTATATCCATACTTTTGTTCAAAGTCCAAACAAGCTTCCTGGAGGGTCTTGGTTATGGCTCCTTTTCCAGTCCACCCGTCGATAAACTGAAGTTTATAGTTAGGGTGTTGTTGGAGTATATAGGCAAGTGCATTCTCATCCATACCCCTCCCGCGGATAATTGAAATACTGTAGTGCGGAAGGGTTAAATTACGTTTTTCAAGCAGATAACGTTTAATTAACACCCCAATCGGCGTTCCGGCACGTGCTAAGGACACAAGGACCGTTTGAGGACCATTTCTGTGCAGAATTTGTTCAGAAACAATCCCCACTGCTTCAGCAACTTTAGAGGAGCTCTCGCGCAATGATTGATGGAAAAGCCGGAGATAGTCTTCTCCGGGTTGGTATTCAATAGGCAGCATTTCCGAATAATGTCCCCCAGATTGAATCAAACGCTCCCGGGTCTTTAAATCTGTTTCTCGAATCAGACCATTGAGGTTTTTTAAGAGAAAAATGACATCCTGTGGACTATAACTTCCCATAGGCAAAGGATCAGGGATTGGCTGCCGGGGGATTCTTATGGTCACTCAAAAATCTCCTTTCTGGCGAAGAAATACCAATAACGAATACAGCGCGGAAAATACCCTTAGCTTGAGCTATTTGCTGGAGAGGGTATAACCTTTCAGGACGAACTTCCCTTTCCATAAAAAAATAGACTTCATCATAATAATTTTCCGGCAAATTATAGATATAATTGATAATTCCCGGATCCTCAGGGCATGGGAAGCTGCATCCGTTTTGAATTGCGTAATCGGTTCCGGCTTGAGAATAAATAGGGCTTCTCGTCGTAGAATGGAAGCTTACGCCCTCTCCCATGTAAGTAGAGATCAACATCGGAAAATACATAAATTCTCCGGTTCCCAAACAAAGTGTCTTTGTTCCTTGGCGCATAAGTTTAAGCTTTCCGCCGATTTTACGCGCCAAGGAGATACACTTCAGATGGTTACTCCACGACAGGCCGAACCTTCCCGTCAGTCTGAGATAAGGCGTTTTATTCAGCCAGCCGCTGGAATCCTGAGAGTAAACAGCTGCAAGCTCCGACTCAGCAAACGGATAGTATTGTGAGATAAAGTGACGTTCAAGCAATGGTTTTCCCTCTTCTTGTGACAGCTGACCAAAAATCCGAGGTTCCCAAGAAGGATTAACATTAGCACTTTGTCCTTTTGTCGAATCGCTATACTTAAATTCCCCTCCCATTAGGGATAAGGCTTGGATTTTTGTACCCAGTTCTAATTCCACCTGTTTAAACCTTGCCCGATGTTCCGCTGATCTCCAGTCCAATAAAGAAAGAATTACATAATTCTTCTTCGGGTATTGACGATGAATAGCCCGAATAATATTAAGGACAGTATTTCCTGTCGTCAGCTCGTCATCAATAAAGACGATTCTAGAGGCCGTTTTTAGGTCAGTGCTGTTCATGAAGTAACAGCGGTGATTAACTGCATGGGAATGCTCTTCACGAAAATCGAGCTCAGATTTCAGGCAAGGGATTTCTTCCCGTGTCGTATGTAGGTAACAAGCATTGTCAAAGAGACTGAAAACAGACTGTCCCAAAGCTGTTGCCGTTTCCGCAAAGCCGATAAACAAGGTTTTCTCAGGAGAGGCCATAAGAGGTTTTTGGATTAATAGTTCAAAAACCTCAAACATCTGTTGTTTAGTCTTTAGGGCCTGAATTATCCCCGCGTAGCAAGGGTGCTCGATACTTAAAAGCACCTTAGCGTATTGAACAGCCAGAGCAGCGCCCGTCAGCAGCGGCAATAAGGGATTAACAGGAATATGTTTGCCGAGGACCTTACTGACAAATAAAAACCTTCGCCGCCTATTTTTTCTCAACGCTAAGGCAAACAAAGCGTCTGGGTTCAAATCAAATGGGTTGCTTTGAAGACAGATTTCTAAACTAAGCTCTTCTGCCTTATATTGATACGTCTTGGGTAAGTAAGCCGACAAAATTCTGTTGTTCATGAAATACTCCATAATTTTTTGCTCGAAGTAAAATTTTCTGTGCCCACTGATAATGCGGCTTGGGTTCATTCATTTTATTGGTATAGTGGCTCTTGATGACACCTTGCTGACCATAGGCCTGTTCTAAAATAGCCAAGGCATCCAGATACTCTTCATGACCTACCACATATAGTGATTGAACAGGGATCAGATGACTGGGATGAATAATTGTTTTACCGATAATTCCGTTTTCCTTATCTAAAATAACCTCACGCATTAAGCCGTCCACATACTTGTTTAAGAGCTGACCGCGAACCTTAGTGCCAGGGATGCCTTGATGTGTCTTTTGAAACTCTTCAAAAGGGCTTTTACGCAGCAGAGGTTTTAAAACTCGGCCTTCGCCTGTAAAGTATTCCCACACAGGCCCGGAAACTACATAACCGCTCTCTGCACGGCCGAAAAAATTGAGAATATCGGCAATACAATCACGAATGACTGTGATATCGTAAATGGTTACATCAGGCCCCCGCCGAATCCCAAAAAGGCCGGAAAAGTCTGTTGCTCCTATCCGCACATTTAAAATATAATCCTGATACAAATCAAGAAGCCTTTTGATTTCTAACAATTCGCGGCTCCGAGTTTCGCGATAAATAGCTTGAGGAGTTTCGATAATCGGCATCCCATAGAACCGGTCAGAAGATTGATGGTTCAGGTCTCGAAGAATTTCGAGGTAACGAAAGCTATCGGAAGAGAATTTCGGAAAAACAAAACCAGTTATCAATTTTGAAAACTCTTCCAGCTTATTAAAAAGTCTAAGCATCTGATCAGGATCACGAACTCGAATAAAAATCAAAGGAAGATCTTCGCTGGATAACTCCCCTTCTTCAAGCGCCAAAGCAAGTCTCTGCACTTGAGCAGTCAGGTTTTCTTCGGCAAAAGGTACTTCCGCGTCTCCTATGGAATCTTCCAAACAAAATACGGTTGAAGCCAAACCAAGATTCTTTTTTATAATAATATCCTGAGCGATGGTTTCTCGCGTCCCAGGCATATAAAGCGTCCCGCCAAGAGCAAATGCAAGGGCAGAACGCGGGGTGTATTTATCGAAAGACTCCGGCGCTTTGAAAAACGTCATATCCAGACTCTCGCGTGCTAGATAATTAAAATGTCTCACCTTGTCCCCCTAACTAACTATCTCTAATCCTTCCTTCATAACCCAGAGTATCTGACCCGAAGGATCGGTTTTCATCCTTGCCAATGATGCCGCATCAGCGACACGGATATCTTATTAATGAATTCTAGCTCACTATTTTAAATCCCTTCTTTTGGCAAGCTCAATTTTTCCTCTTCTCAAGTATAAATTCCTAATTTCTATCCAGTGAACTCGATTTCTCCTACTCAATTTGAAGAATTAAGTTCATGAAATTCGCATAAAAAGTCGCCAATTGATGAATTCTTATTAACAATTGATAAATTGCCTTTGCAAAGATTGCAGATCGCGTAATTCCGGAAGTAAAATAAGAAAACATAGGAGATACTATGGACCCAAAATTACTGACTCGGTTTAAGGAATTTTATACCCTGGAAACGTTTCAAGTTGCCTATTATCAAGAACAAATTAATGCCTCAACCGATGAATACTATTGCTATGCCTTTGAAAAGATGGCCCAAATTGAGAGCGGTCATGTCGCATTTTTTGCCGAAGAGCTTGACAAGGCAAATGTGGAATTACCCGTGATCAAGGGGCCAGTGTTTAAACTTGCAGGCACTCTTCTGGGAGACGTAGTTCGTGCATCAGGTTCACATAACACCTGCAAGTTTGGAGTAGCTTTAGAGAATAAAGCCGTAGAAACATATCAAGCGTTTATTCATGAGTGTATTGATAAGAAGTATGCAATTCTGCGCCGAAATCTCATGGAATATCGCCTCGATGAAGAATTCCATAGTCTTTGGCTCCAGAGTTATATGAAAAATCATCCGAATTAATTGGTCTTGTAAATGATCTGGCCGCTTTCACTTCCGCTAAAATACAAGAGCTTCCGACAAGCTGCCTCTGGAAAATCGCTTGGAAAAGAGTAGGACACTATCAACTTCTGCAGAACTTCCTTTAAGAATTTGATCTGCTAAAATACGCCCAATCGCCGGGGCATGCATAAACCCATGACCACTTAACCCACTGGCTGCGAAAAAGCCTCTAAGTTCAGGGACTTCGCCGAGAATCGGATGGAAATCGCCAGTTTGTTCGCGAATTCCTGTATAGGTCCGCAGCCATTTAATATTCAGGGCAGAAGGAATTGCCTCCATTGCCGCCAAAAAAAAGTCTTCTGCCAAGGATTTATCGATAGTCTCCTTCATGCCTGGCCGTGTATCGTTATCGGTTCCCCCCAGTAATATTGTCTTCCCGCTGGCTTCCTGATGGAGATAAAAGCCGGAGGCCAAATCAACAATCAATGGAGCCGCTGGCGGCACGTCCTTAGGATTAGTACAAACGTATACTTGGCGGCGAAAGGGCTGAACGGGCAGCTTTATTCCGGCAGTCGCGGCCAGCCCAGCTGCAAAAGGACCGGAGGCATTCACAACCTTAGGACTGCAAATCGTGCCTTTTGTAGTTTCAACACCTTGAATTGAATCACCTTGAGTAATAATTTTGGTAACTTCCTGTTCAAAACTGACGGTAACTCCTCGTCGGCGCACCCAAGCATAGAGAGCAACCAAGACGGCATAGGGGTCTGCATAGGCGTCCCACTTGCCAAGTGTTCCCCCCAGATAGCGGCCTTGCTGCAAATATGGGAAATTTTTCTCCAAGTCTGCTTGAGAAAACAAGTTAACCGGAATCCCCTCTATTTTTGCTTGTTCTGCAGTATTTTTCAGCTCACTCCAAATCGATTCCTGAGAAGCCAACATTAAGTATCCTCGTTCCCGGTACCAACAAGGGACATCAAATACCGTTTCGAAATTGAGGAAAAAATCCCGGCTTTGGAGACTCAGGTTCCGGAGAAGCGGGCTCGTGAATTGATAACGAATGCCTCCGGTACAGGTACCGGTTGAACCCAAGCCCAGTAATTTTTCTTTTTCTAAAACAATAATTGAACATTGCGGATCAAGCTTTAAAATGTGATAAGCAATGCTTAAGCCGATAATGCCGGCACCAATTATAATCACGTCCGGGTTCGGCTGTTTGCTGTTTTGGTTCATTGATATCTCAACCACCTTTAACATATATTAAGTGTTTTTAGTTCATTTTTATCCAATCGTAAGACTCCTACTTCAATACGTGGGAGTAAATCGCATATCTTGCTTCGGTGGGGGTAGCGCTCACTCTATCTTCAAAATTATTAGCGCACTTTTTTCAGACGGTTCTTATAGATATAGTTCGGCAAGTGAACCCTCTCTTCCTGCGACAAAGATGCTGAATTTTTCGAATCATCATGATAAATCATTTCTAGTTTCTGAATCAGTACGGATGGCGCGGACAAAAAAATATAAGCCCTGTCCGCAGACAGAGGCTTATAAAGAGCATACAGTGATCTACCTTGCACCTTTATAGATAGCTTAATACCTAAAAATGATCTTCCGACCATCATCAAGCAGGTCACAACCTATAAAAATGGTTCGTTCGACTATACAAGATATCTACCCAACCCTATACAACCTTACGGCTGCATATGACCAGTCAATTCATAGCTAAGCAAGTTTCCTTGTATATCTATGAAAAAAAGTCAACACCCAGTATAATCTTAGCTCGACCTTTTATAATAAGTTGGAACCCTATAACAATCAATAATAAGCAAGTAAAATCGACTGCCATAAAGCTTTTCCCCGCCATAAAAGATCTTCCCGCCGACAATAGACAAGCGTTTTATCACCTGAAAATTATCTTTGGCCGACCCATATAAATCCGTAGAGAACCTATATGAATCTTGGCTCGACCACTGTATACCCTTGATACTATAGTGCTCAATTCCAAAATAACTATACATAAATTTGTCTTTATTTTAATCTTTATTTTAATCTTTATTTTAATCTTTATTTCAAAGTTTATGTTCCTTCAAGAGTGTATAAAATCCGTGCCTCAGATGATAAGCATCATCTCAGGACAATCGTTAGATGATTTATCCAGTTTTATCTTTAAGGTTCATACACTTTCCGAACGTTATAAAAGGTATCTCGTTCAACAGCTGTTAAACCAACTTCATTAATCATACGAATCAGTTCTTGTTCAGTTTGTTCTTGCGGACTTGAGGAACCGGCAGTGTGGTAAATTTTTTCCTCCCGAACTACTCCATCCAGATCGTTGGCGCCAAAATTGAGGCACATCTGCGCAAGCTGTAAACCGGAAGATACCCAATAGGCTTTAATATATTTAAAGTTATCCAGGATTAGGCGTGCTGCGGCAATAACCTTTAACGTCCGCACAGCACTGGCCTGAGGCAAATAGTCAAACTTTGTATTTTGGGGATGGAAGGCCGTAGGAATTAAGGCGTAAAAGCCGCCGGTTTCATCCTGCAGCTCACGTAGAGCCAGAAGGTGATCAATTAACTCTTCATCCGTTTCAATTATTCCAAAGAGCATATTCGCATTTGTGGGTATCCCTAATTGATGAGCAACCCGATGAATCTCTAACCAACGCTCAGCGCTTAATTTACCTGGGCAGATAATATCACGCACACGCTGACTAAAGTTTTCGGCTCCCCCGCCGGTAACAAAACGGAGACCAACCTGTGCTAAGGTTTTAAGAATTGTTTCTACGGGAACTCCCTCTATTTGAGCGAAGTAATCATATTCGGCGGCAGTAAATGCCTTGATGCTGACTTGGGGTACGCTTTCCTGGACTTTTTTCAGCATTTCTACATAATAAGAGAAAGGCAGCTCAGGATGAATTCCTCCTACCATATGAATTTCGTTAGCACCTAAGGCAGCAAAATGTTTGGCACGCTCCACAACCTGTTCAATACTCATGGTATAAGCACCTTTTTCATCTAAATCTTTACCAAAGGCACAGAAACCGCAGCGCACTTTACAAACGTTGCTATAGTTAATATGGGCATTGTTATTGAAATAAACTTGATCGCCAACTTTAGCATGACGTACCTCATTCGCTAAGTAACCTAACCCGGTGAGGTTGTTTGTTTGCAATAGACTTACACCATCAACGCGATCCAAACGTTTTCCCTCATTCAGTTTTTTGTATATATCGTCCAATCCGGACAGAACAGAGCGAAATTGCACTTAAATTCCTTCTTTCAATACTCTACTAGACCAACAAAAAAAGCAGGTTAAAGAAAAAATTAATCGAGCTTATTACCACCCGATCAAAATTATCATAGAACCATTATAATTGTATCGCTTATAGAATTGTATTGTCAAATCATGCATTTTACCTATGCCAGATATAACCCTGTTAAACCATAACTATTAAATTTAAAAATTTATTCCAGTCAGTATCTCTTTAAGCTTTTCAAGTTCCTCTTTATTCAATGTAACACCCTTTCCCATCTTCGTATGGTCCGGCGACCATTCTCGCAGATCATACTTTGGGGTCTTATCGTTCCAGCTAACAAGATTGAGTTCTTTTTTCCAGCCTTTCGGTGATTCCGCTAGAACCCCGATTATCTCTTTGATTTCGAATTTGATATCCGCCATTTCATTACCTCCATCTCAACAAATGATAATACTTAACTTATCCAACCCTAAGACTTCCACTTCTAGCGTCCATCCTTCAGCACGATAGCATTTGTTATAGGCTTGGCGCTTTGGCTAAACGAATTCACTTCCATTATCTGAATTACCCAGTATTTTTACATTATACCTGACGCACATCATTTATAGAAGAAAAAAGAGCCTTTTAAGGCTCTAGAATTGTTTTAGTAAACACTTATCATCACTCATTCGTTGACAATAATTAAACATCTTTCTGCCATTGGTATTAGGAATTTCGACATAACATTCGCTACATTTATGAACTGTTTTTAATATTTTATCCTTATCCCTTTCGTCTCTAATTTCTTTCCAAACGTCAATAAGGACATCTTTATCTACTAGTTCGCAGTGCATTAGTAAATCCCTCCTTTCCTCATAATTATTTCGGCAAGAGGAAAGAAATTCCTTTATTTATCTTGGAAATTTTTAAATAATCACCCGATTACTTGCAGTTCTTTGGGATAATGATTAAGAACCTCACAGCCGTCCTTAGTGACCATCACAAGGTCTTCAATTCTAACGCCAAACTCCCCTGGTAAGTAAATTCCCGGTTCAACGGAAAAAATCATCCCAACCTCAAGGGGGATCTCTGAGGCAAGACTTACATCAGGAGGCTCGTGACATTCAAGTCCGATTCCATGACCAAGACGATGGGTAAAGTACTTACCATAACCGCCCTTAATAATTATATCTCTCGCTGTTTTATCGATTTCCGAGAGCAATACTCCTGGCTTTATTCTGGAAATAGCAGTTTCATTGGCAAGTCTCACAAGATCATAAACCTGACGTTGCTGATCGGAAACTGTTTTATAAAAAACCGTCCTTGTCATATCACACCAATAGTGGCTTAAAGGGGTAAATATATCAAAAATCACACTGTCGCCTGCTTGGAGTACCGTACTGTCACTATTATGGTGGGGGTCCGCACCATTTGCGCCAAAACAAACGATTTGAGTCCCTTCACAATCCGCCCCATTTTTTAGAAAATACTTATTTACTTGCGAAGCAAGATAGTTCTCTGTCACTCTATCGTCGAGCAGAGAAATAATCGATCCCATAACTTGATCATTGATGCGGGAATTATTACGCATGAGCACAATTTCAGGTTCATCTTTCATCATTCTCGCCAGATCTACAGGTGCGGAGCCGTGAACAGGCATAATATCCTTCCTCAGCTCCATTAACCCGATTAAGAACTTGCTGTACCAGAACTTGTCAATTCCCAATTTTCCCGGTTTGACTGTTTTGGCAAGATCTCTGACAGGATTATCGCTGTCAGTATGACAAACCAAAGGTAAATCGGGCATGCTCTTCAGCCCAAAAATTTCATTGCCAAACAGGACAGCTTTGCCTGAATCATCCAGATATAGGGCAATCATACGTTCATGAGGCTCAACCCAATAGCCTGTCAAATAATAGAGGGAGGCTGTCGACGACACAATGATCTGTGTAATACCCTCTTTTTTCATGTTGCTGATAACACCATCAATACGTTGCTTTTTCATCTTTCTCGTCTCTCCAGTTCTATTTTTGTTTCTTAGGCTTCTTTAATCTTACATATTAAATGTCCCATCCTACTGAAAGAAAAATAGGACAGGCAGCCTGTCCAACAGCAAAAACCCTCGTCTAAACCAAAAAATGTTGGATATTCATAAACGCCATTGCTAACATCCGGAAATACGCTAGGCTTTACTAAAGCTTTTAGTCAATCGTAATGGTAGAATCCGCCCCTTCAGCGATAGATTTGTTGTGGAATTCACAACTCTCTATTCCTCGAATAGTTTCCGGAGATAAAGTTCTCGATTAGTCATAAAACCTTTCGTTATTTGATAATGAGACGTATTTTCATAGTCTGTCTCGGTGATCGGTGAGGTGTCGAAATCGAGAATTTGTGCTCCCGGGTAAGCTAAGATTATTGGAGAATGGGTAGCAATTATAAACTGCGATTGGCCGTCTCGTTCTAATTCTTTGATGATACTCAAAAAACTCAATTGACGAATCGGGGAAAGAGCCGCCTCAGGTTCATCCAATAAATATATACCTCTTTTACCAAACCTATTAGAAAATACAGACAGGAATGACTCCCCGTGTGATTGGGCGTGGAGAGATTTGCCTCCGTAAGGTTCATATGCCTCTGGACCGAGACTATCAATATGTGAGGCAAAATTATACAAACTTTCCGCTCTGAGAAAAAAACCATTTGCGATTTTCGGTGCCCAGGAAAGTCTGATAAAGTCGCCTAAGGCCGTTTCCGAAGCCGCCATCTCATAAACGTTATTTCTGCCTCCCCCAGCTGTGTTAAATTCACATTTATAAGCGATGGCTTCCATTAACGTCGATTTGCCCGTACCATTCTCACCAACAAAAAACGTCACATTGCTTTTAAAATCAATAGATTCTAATCCTCTAAGTGCAGGTATGGAAAATGGATATGTCTTGTCATCTGATATTCGATCATTTAAGAACGTTAATTTTCTCAAGAACATCCTTCAATCTCCTAACTCCATGGCACTGATACTTCAAAGCAAAGCTCCGCTGTCTAATATTGCTTCATACTCAAGGGCCCTCGCAGCTAAAAACAATTTTACTACTTGTTGCTGGTAATTAACAGTATAACAATCCCTAATTTATAGTATCCGATTGACAATTCACTGTAAACAAAACCACTCTCTTAATTGATTAATTACAGTTATGATTGTAGCTTCCATAAAAAATATATCACTATGTAATGCACCTTCAATATAGTTAAGTTTCGTATCTGTATGAGATAATTCCTGGCATGCTTCCCTGATCTCAGGAACATCCCGTGAGCCAAAAATTATTGACGATCGCTGTCTACTGTTTGGTTCCCATACAGGAAGCCCTTTCAGAATATCAAAGACCTTTTCAGGAGAATCCAACCGTACTCTATAATTCCTTAAATCTTTGAGTACTTTTCGAGTTGTTTCACTATAGTCTTGACTAAGCGCCGGTGAAATTCCAATCGCAAAATCTGCCCTGCTTAATAGGGATAGACGACCGCCTAAGGAATGCCCGATAGCGGCCACTTTTCCAAAGCGACGGCAATGATCGACTGCTGCTTCTACATCCAAAAAAATTCCCTGCTCTAAATTGAGCACATTCTCTCCATGTCCATGCAGATCAATAGCACAAGTTACTAACCCTAGTTCTGCAGCTCGCCAGGCAAGTCCTAATTGTTCCTCCTTACATCCGCCATAACCGTGAACAATTACTGCTGCACCGGAGGGATTGGAGGGAATATTTATGATACTAGGAATGTTAATTCCGTTGTATTGAATTGTTTGTCGTTCGGTGAACATTTCTTGACCACCTTTCTTAAAACCTTTTTAGCCAGTCCAGAATTCTATCGACTGTCTCCATATACCTTTGCCCGATTAATAAGCCTGTGTGAGTTTTATTACAAAGGCCTGTATACTCGGCCTTGATCTGCTCAGCAGTCGCCCTGCCTCTTTTCTCATCATCATCACTATTCACTGCTTTAATCACAAGGCTGGGGCAAGTAATCAAACTGCCGTTTATCGAAATTCCTCCATTCGCAGTGAAAGGAAATATAGCATTTCTCGCCTTTGAGGATTCCATCGCCAAATATTTCTTTTGAAAAGCAATGTCATCAGCTGACTCATCAATACTAAAATACTCTTCACGGGCTGGGGCAGGTTCAACAATTTCCGATATAATACTGAGCGGTTCTGTGTAGGGTGCTATTTCATAGACTTCTTTACTTATGCTTGTATCTATTAACACTAAACCGGCAAAGGTTATTGTTTCGGCTAACTTTTGACAAAGGATTCCTCCCATGCTGAATCCAATGATTATTGGAGGTTCGGCACATTGAGCAGTTATCTCTTTAATATCATCCATATAATCCCTGTAGGTTACCTTCGTCAAATCCAACACCCTGCTCTTATAGTGACTCCTCATGTTCATCATATAACATTTCCACCCTTCTTTAACAAAATGCGGAATGAATTTGCTCCACATCCAGCTTCCGGTGTATGCACCATGAACAAAAAGTAGAGGGGGCCTTTTTGTAGTAAATGAAAGTGCTTCACCTTCATAAATCTCTAAGAATAAGTCATTTTCTCCAACATATTTTTCGCTATGATTAGGTAATGTTTTAATAAAATCTACCATCATTCATCACTCCATTTTAGTTTGATATCAAACTATTTTCTTAAAAAAATTTATAAGTTCTTATGAATTTTGTTCAAAATTCTTACTAGCTCCTCCTTTTCATTTTCTGAAATGTCAAAATATAAGGTGTTTAATACCTCCCTTGATATTGCATTGAATATGGGTTTCAATTCACTCCCTTTTGATGTTAAAGTCACATAAACAACCCTTGTATCTACTGTGTCTCTTTCTTTTGTCACATAGCCAAATCTGACCAGCTTATCAACAAGTGTCGTAACTGTAGACTTGTCCCTGCCAATCTTCCCCGCAATCTCCGCCATAGTTAATCTAGGGTTCTTAAATAGGGCATTGATGATATCACCATGTGAAGTTACGATACCTTCAACCCCATATTTTGTCATCTCTGATACAATAAACCTGTTTGCCTTTTCCCTGATCTTGGAGATTAAGGATACAACATCGTTTGTATTCATACGCATATTATAGTTTGATATCAAACTAATGTCAAGGAACTGCAAAATTAATGCTTATTATTCATTCCAATACTTCCGGTGGAATTTTAATTAGTATAATGCCTTAACGCTCAATTAACTTTGCCAATTGGGCAAGTTTAGAAATCGTTTTCCAGTTCCGTGTAGTAGTCAAGACATTAAGTTTATATAGATTATTAGCAAGCTTAGAGTTACGAATACTATTATAAAACAGAAGATAAACATCTCGGCCAATAATCTTGAATTGATCAGTTTGGCTTTTATAATCATTCAATTGCTGGATTCCTTCTTCCGAAGGAGGCTGAATTAGTAAACCGATATAAAGGCTCTCAGCCTTTGATGCCGACTGAGCTTCCCTTGCTTCTTCCTCCGAGAAGGGACAGTTATTGATAATCTCTTCTAATTCCATTGACGTTCTTAAAATAACCGGAATAGAAAAACCGAATTCCTCTTCAAGCTTGTCTTCAATCAGCTGACGTAACTGTTTCTCTTCTTGATTAGACTCAAATAAGACATTCCCACTTTGAATATAAGTCTGTATCTTTTTAAGGCCCATATTCTCAAAAGTAAGTTTCAAATCAGCCATCTTTATTCTATTTTTCCCACCTACGTTAATACCGCGCAATAATGCGACGTAGATAGTCATTTTGTCACTCTTCTTTCAAAATGAATTATCTGTTCCATCCCTACTTACTCTCAAAAGATCAACAACTACTCTACCTTCTGCTATATAATCATCAGAAATACCTGTTAAACATTCGATACTTAGCAGCAGCAAACAAAGAAGTATGACTGCTGCTAAGCAGCTTTAAACCTTGGTTATAATTGACAATTTGGCAACAGTTTTCTAATCCTGTTCTGTTAAAACCAGAGGACCGTTTTTAGTAATAGCAATTGTATGCTCATACTGAGCCGATAAACTACCGTCGGCTGTCCGTGCTGTCCATCCGTTTTCATCGATTGTCAGATTATAGGCGCCAATATTAATCATCGGTTCGATGGTGAAAACCATCCCTTCTGAAAGCTTAACGCCTCTGTTGGGGTTTCCGTAATGGAGCACTTGCGGATCTTCATGCATTTTTTGGCCTATACCATGCCCTGTAAAATCACGCACTACAGAAAAACTATAAGACTCGGCATGAGCTTGAATCGCGTGTGAAATATCACCAAGCCGGTTACCAATAACAGCTTTCTCTATTCCAATATAAAGGCACTCTTTCGTCACATTAAGAAGCTTGTCAGCTTTTTCGGAAATTTGCCCTACCGGATAAGACCATGCGGAATCAGCTAACCATCCATTGAGATTAACTACCATATCAATAGTGACAATATCGCCTTCCTGGAGAGGAGTTTGAGTTGGAAACCCGTGGCAAATTTCATCGTTGACCGAAGCACAAGTCGCGAAAGGATATCCCTTGTACCCCTTTTGCTCAGCCTTCGCCCCGTGAGAATTAATAAAGTGATCTGCAAAGTGATCGATTTCCATAGTAGTTATACCCGGACGAATAATCTCCCGGAGCTCCCTGTGACAGGCAGTCAATATTTTACCCGCTTGAGCCATCAGCTCAATTTGCTGCGGGGTTTTCATGATAATCAATTTAATACTCCTCCTAATTCATCACACATTTACTAGTTTCTTTTGAGCCAACTCAATCTGCTCCGTATATAGTTTACAACGGTTCGCCATTTTTCGTAACCCATTATTTGCACAACCCTTTATTACCACCTCAACCAATCGTTAATACCTCGCCGAGAGAAACCACAATGTCTCTCAGATAAGGGCAGCAAATAGTCAGTCACAAAGTTCCGTTAGAGTAAAGCATTTAATAACGTCTTAGGCATAGATTCCAAGGAGACTTGTTTCTCTACCGCCCCAATTTCCCAGGCAATTTTAGGCATTCCGTAAACTACCGACGTTCGTTCGTCCTGACCGATAGTTCTAGCTCCTTTTCTTCTCATTTGAAGAAGGCCCTTAGCGCCATCGTAACCCATACCCGTTAGAATAATACCTATTGAATTTTTGCCGCATTCCTTAGCCACTGACTCAAATAAAATATCGACTGATGGACAGTGTCCATTGACTTTATTCCCCTGAAAGATTTCAATTTTATATCTTTCGCCGATTTTTTTAATCCTCATATGTGAATCCCCAGGAGCTATAAATACCTTACGGGGTTCTAAATAATCACCATTTTCAGCTTCCTTAACGTGGAAAGGGGTCTGGACATTAAGCCGTTCGGCAAACATTCGCGAGAACACCGGAGGAATATGTTGAACAGCTAAAATCCCCGGCATTGCTGCCGGTAAGTTTTTCAGTAAGTTATATAACGCTTCGGTCCCGCCAGTCGAAGCCCCAATGGCAATAACTTTATTATAGTCAACTTTCAGGTTTCTATTTACCTCATTATGAGAAATCAGTTTTTCAGGTTCATGAGTAACTTTTGCTTTGGCTGCAACTTTTATTTTCGCAATGAGTTCATAAAGGAAACTTTCAATATCTTTAGGCGACCGAATATCCGGTTTGGTGACAAAATCTACCGCACCAGCATTTAAAGCATCCAGAACAGCTTCACTAACCGAACTAATTACAATTACAGGTAAGGAATACTGAGGAAGCAGCCGCCTGATAAACTCAATTCCATCCATTTTGGGCATTTGTACATCACAAGTCATCACATCAGGGTTGAAGGCCAAAATCTTATCACGGGCATCAAAAGGATCAACAGCCCGGGCAACAACTTCAATTTGTGGGTCCGAGGTGATTCCTTTAGCTAACACTTCACGGAATAATAAACTGTCATCGACTATTAAAACTCTAATCTTCTTACCTATTGTCATATATACCTCGCTTAAATTTGTAAAGTCTATTCTTTGCGATAAACGGCGGGCATAATATATTTAAAACGTGTCAAATCACGATTAAGGGATTCCGAATGCCCTATGAAGAGATAACCTCCATATTCCATGTTAGCATAAAACTTATCCACTAATTCATTTTTTGTGCGTTGATCAAAATAAATCATAACATTACGGCAGAATATCGTATTAAATTTCCGCTTAAATGGAAACACGGGCTCCATCAAATTGAATTTTCGATATATGACTTCTTTTCTGATTTTATCAGTTAGAATATAATGATCAGTATCGTAGTTATTAAAATAGTTCATTCGCCAATTTGCCGGTAAACTAGCTATCCCTTCATGAGGATATATTCCTTTTCTGGCGATATTCAATACTTTATCTGATATATCGGTAGCTAAGACTTTACTGTCCCAAAATGCCTTCTCTTTGCCAAAAAACTCATCTAAAATCATAGCTAATGTATAGGCTTCTTCGCCGGAGGAACAAGCTGCACTCCAGATGCGGAGGTCTTTATCCCGAACGGTTTTTCTTAGATAAGGAAGTACTTGATCCCTAAAAAAGTGAAAATGATCAGCTTCTCGCATGAAGAAGGTGTGATTTGTTGTGATTTTTTCAATTAGGGTAGCCATTGCTTTCCCACTTGTATCATTTTTAAGATATCGGAAATAATCTGTAAAGTTGTTAAATCCCTTCTCCAGTAGAACATTGTGAAGTCTTCCTGTCACTAAGGATTGTTTTTCTGCCTTAAGATGAATCCCATAATTCTCTTTGATATAACCGGCCAACCGCCAAAATTCGTCATCCGTGATTTCAATCATATGATCCACCTAACCCATAATTTCAGGAGAGCCTCACAACTTTCCTGATAATACACTTCCAGCAAAGGTTCATTTGTAGAGTCCTGATTCAATAGCTTGCCATCCTTAAACTAAAAAAGCCTTTTCGCATAGCGATAAAGGCAGATGAAAACGTTCGGCGGCTTGGCGGTCTTCAGGTTTATCTGTTAAGACCCATAGCTTTGCGTCCTTATCTTTCGATAAGTTTGCCTTTTGCATACGAATATTAAACTACTAGATCATTTAGTCAAAAAAAGTACAATAATATCGTACTTTATAGGTCTATCGCAAAATTATAGATTATTTGCGTTTTTTTGTATAATTACTATATCAAATTATCGATATATGTCAATCGGTCTACAATATTGATCCATAGATCGATCCTATTCTATTATAGATATAATTATGATATTCTGTTGCCAAGCGTATATAAGATAAAAAGCAAATACTTAACTTATTTGTAGTATTTGCTTTTTATCTTTTTTTACTTTTTGAATCTTTTCTTTACGTTCCTTGCTTTCAGGTTGTAAGTGCTCAAGACCAACCTCAGCTAAAATAGTTTCGAGAGTTTTAATTTCCTGTGCTGTCATAGTTTCTAAGTTTTCCTCCTATGCTTAGCATATGCCAAATTAATAAACAATTTCGTTGTTTATTAATAGTATAACTCCCGAATATGAAGTAACTGTTAAAAGAAGCTAAGTTTTTGTTTAAATTTATCAATTTTTGACAAACTCCTGGTCAGTTAGTGAAATTCTTGGAAAACCATTGTTGGTAGCTGCCGCTTCTGAGTGGGCTTGCTCAAAAGAAAAGGATATGCCATTTTGCAACGATTTGCCCGTTTTCATATATTTACTTTGCATATACACAGTTATCGTGGCACAACAATTAAATCCTTATTTCATTATAAAATTACTTTCTTTGACATTATTCTGTTTAAACATAATTAAGTCTCTCCCACCCTTATTGTAGTTGCTTAAATATTTATTTTAATTCAGTTAAAATTCAGATTAATAATTAATAATATTATAAGACATTTAGATATAGTTCTTTCCCGAACGGCTTGGGACAATGTTCTATGCCCAAATTGAAGTAGATTGGAGGCGTTACTTTGCAAAACAACAACATAAGATTAGCATTGGATACTATTATGTTTATTAACCTAGTCCTTGTTATGACAGTTTCTAGAGGAGCATTTCATGAAGTAGCCGGTATCGGAATGGGATGTCTTGTATTAACTCATAGTTTAATCAATCTACAATGGGTCAAAAAGGTTTCTGCACGATTATTTGATGCGCAACTTCCAAGCAAAACACGTTTCACCTACTTGATGAACCTTTTGCTATTGGGATCAATGCTGCTGACGATAGTAGGCGGTATATCAATGTCGCAAGTATTATTTCCCGGAATTGGTCTTCGTCATTTCAGGCAAATTCATTCACTAACAGCCAATATCTTACTCGTTTTAGTCGGTATTCACATGGGACTTCATGGGCAAAGGCTTTTGTCAAATATCAAACGGATATTTAATACAACCTTTCAAAAAATGATTGGAAACATTGCAGTATTTCTATTAGTTTCCTTTCTCTTGTTCGGCGGATATAAATTAATTTCAGATCACGTCCCAAATGTTGAGTTACAACAGCAGGCCCCTAATAATCCAAATTTAGGCTTAGATTCCGGAGCTGGCCGCCGACACAACACCGGCAATACTAGAGGACCTCATAAACTGCAACCCCAAAGTGATGGCAGGTTCAAAAATGAGCATAGAAATTCCAGCCCTATTGGTTTCATTCTTAACTCCGTAATAATTTTAGCAATTGCTGTAATGACACATACATTTAACACTAGGCATTCTAATAAATAGTTAACCAGGGCCCGCCCCCACTTATAAGAAGTGGGGGTCTTAAAAACTGGATAAACTAATAATCTAGCTGCAACTGAAAAAAGTCGAACTTTAGGCTAGGTGAAATGAAACTTGTGATCAAGTACACTATTATAACAAATATGAACTGCGAGGCAACCAGATAGTAACACAGGTACCTTTTCCCCGCTCACTTTGAATCTCAATGGTACCTTCGTGGTTCTTAACAATGGACTGGCAAATTGATAATCCTAAGCCACTGCCTCCGCCATCACGTCTGCGGGCCCCATCAGACCTATAAAAACGGTCAAAAATATGGGGCAAATCCTGAGGATGAATGCCAATTCCTGTATCTTTGATGACTAACTCTACTCCTTCATCCCCTCCCAAACTGACTTTATCTCGTAAAATCAATTCTATTAGTCCTCCGGCAGGTGTATAACGAATGCTATTATGCAAAAGATTTTTCAATAACCGTTCTATAGCCAAGGGGTTACAGTCTACTCGTATGTCTTTTTCTAAACTAATAATTATGGAGACTTGAGTTTTTTCTGCAAAATCCCCAAGTTCACTGTTCACCCTTTGCAGAATCGGTCCTAAGGCTACAGATTCTTCAAATTGCATGTGCAACCCGCTGTCAAATCTAGCCAATGCTAACAGATTGTCTGTTAATGAACTCATATAGTCCACCTCTGTCAGGCATCCCTTTAAAGCCTGTACGTATTCCTTCTCGCTGCGCTTCTGACGCAGGGTGATTTCCAACTCAGAACGAAGTGCACTTAATGGAGTTCGCAAATCATGCGCAGCGTCATTGACAAACCTGGTTTGAGTCGTAAAAGCAGCTTCTAACCGTTTTAACATTGCATTTAAGACGTCCACCAAATGGTTCAAAGTGGCATCTCGTATAGGAACATCGATCCTCGATGTTAACGTATTGGCATCAATTTTCTTAGCCACAACAATTATCTTGCGTAATGGTTTAAAGGTACTCCACACCAAATAAGCGGAAATAACAGCAACAACCATGACAGCGCCAAAGGAAATCATAAGTAAGATTTTTCGCAGGTTATAAAGCATATCGGCATTATTTGTCACAGGCGAGGCGACTTGAAGTACATAATTTCCATCTTTGCCATTAGGCAAAGGCCAGTATAAAATACGCATTCCACCTTCTTCGGGCCAAAAAGGACGCATCCAAATAGGCAGCGAGGGTGCGTTCAAATGCTCGCGATGCCCATGAGACCCGTGACGCCCATGTGAAGGCTCATATGCAGAATTAGAGAAAGACCCGAGGGAGTCAGTAAAACTTTCTCTCCCTTTTAATGCTAACTGCAACAAATCATCGTCTACAGGAAGAACCCCTTGAGTCGAAGAATATACAATCTTGTCTTGGTTATCAATCACTTGGATATATAGTTGTTGCTGCGCTTCCTTACTAGTTGATAATTCTTGAGTCCAACCTTTTTCAGACCAATTGCTAGCAATTGATTGAGCCAAAGAAGTTAGTGATGAGTCAAGGCTGCTTTTCAATAAATAATCCGTTGTCATATAGGAAGCAAAGAGTGCAGCAAAAAGTACCGTAATAAACACACTGCCGGTGATTACAGCAAGACGCAAAGGTAAGCTGTTTTGCCACAAACGCAATCATTCTACCTCCAAACGATAGCCAACACCACGCATGGTTTTGATCCATGCGCGATTGTCAATTAATCTTAGTTTCTTTCTCAAATTTTTTATCTGAGCCTCGATCGTATTATCTGAAGCATCCCAAGGATCCTGCCAGCATTGTTCTGCCAAAGTTTCCTTACTCAGTATCTGACCTGAATGACGGATAAAGACGTCCATCAGTTCATATTCCAGCCTATTCAGCATTACTGAACGCTCACGATAAGTAAGAAGCCTGGTCTGAGGATTAAGTTCCAACGTTCCTGCTTTTAAAAGAGGAGTAATGTTGAGACTTCCACGACGTTGCAAAACTTCTATCCTGGCTAATAACTCAGCGAAGGCAAACGGTTTACAAAGATAATCATCTGCACCAGCCTTTAGCCCAGTTACTCGATCGGATACAGCATCCATAGCTGTTAACATAAGTATAGGAACGGTGCAATTATTTTGCCTCCATTTTTGCAGCAAATCTTCGCCCCGCATATCAGGTAACATACGATCCAAGATAATTACACTATAATCACGATGGAGATAAAATAGCTCTGCTTCGTTCCCATCCACCGCACGATCAACATGATAACCTTCCTCAAATAAACCACGCACTAAAATTTCCCCTAAATGAATATCGTCCTCCACCAGCAAGATTCTCATCATCGCCCTCCCACATAGCCAATACCTCTCCGTTTTCTCCCCCATCGAAGCAAGGTATGAGAACCATTCCCACATTTATTTGTATAATCATCATAACTCAAATCCAAAGTATGGAAAATAGTTAATTTCTCCTGACCATTAAATGTTTTGAGTTACATATCTTTACTATAGGCTGCTAAACTGAAATTAAGCTGAAGTGAACTCGTTCAGCTAAAGCTGAACATCGAGACTTCGGTGGCCCACACCGAAGCAGAATACGGGAGACCCACTCCCACTTATAGAAGTGGGAGCCGAAACAACGGGGCCGTGAGAAACTAAGTTTCAACACGGCCCCGTTTTACGATTGGGTAAATTGTCAACAATCAGCCTAACCGCTTGTTTTGTAGAATACTATTACATATATGGCCTATGAATTCGCAAAAAACTAAGGGGTATCGCAAGGCGATACCCCTTAGTTTTTTGCAAGGCGCTGCTCTTCCTTATGTACTATCCAAGTTTGTTGTCAGGCAATAAATCTTTAAAATTCTCGGCAAACTGCATGGCAACTGTTTGTACTTCCGCCAGCTTTTCCGGTTTTAGCAAAGCAATCATTCTAGGAATAAACTGCATAATATCATCCTGTGTCAAATTGCCTTCCGCCAGCTTCTTAAAGTTTTCGGCAAGTAAAACTTTTGCTTCTTCTACCTTTTCAGCTTGAACTCTTTCTAAAATAAAACTCAAAAATTGTTCCTGTCCGTTATTCATAGTAACCTCCATCAAGTTTATAACATTCCATAGTATACCACAATTTAATCATGTAAAACTTATCATGCTGCAATATTGAGCAGGCACCTTCCTTATTTTAATCTGGGATATTTTACAATTTTGCTTCTTTTACGGATATAGTCATTATTTTATGAGGCCAAGCAGCTAAAACAGCTCCTAATAAGACACAGGCGGCGCCAATACTTTGAGTAAAATTCAAATATTCACCCAAGAAAATATAAGCTAAACCCACAGTTAACACTGGCTCTAGCGTACTGACAATTGAGGCTGTTGTCGGTCCAACTTTCTGAAGTCCCCAAAAAAACGTTAAGATTGCTATAATGGTTGATAAAATTGCGATCCCCAAAATGTCCATCCACGTTATAGCAGCGATATTCCATGTAAATCCCTGAATCAAACCCGTTATCCCATAAGTTACACACGCTGCACTTGTAATGATTGCAGAGCTGAGCAACGGGCTAACCGAATTTATTATGCGATTACTTGTTAGAATATAGATCGAATAAATTGCCGCCGCACCCAAAGAACAGAAGATTCCGAGTAAATTCAAGCCTTCAAAGCTTACTCCTAAAACAAGAATTAAACCCAAAATGGAAAAAAGTAAACCGCTGACTTTACTAATAGATAGTCTTTCCTGTTTAGTTGCTAAAGCCAAGATTGTCACCAAAACAGGATATACATAAAAAATAAGAGAAGCCATGGAACTTGGTATGAATTTTACCGCTGAAATATATAACCCGGCTTGCCCTGCATAAACGACACCACCAAGTAACCAAAGTCTAAAGAAATCGCGTTTAGTTAAATGCTTTATACTTTTTCCCAAAATAACTAAACTCCAAAAGGCTATCGCTCCAATAAAAAACCGAACAAACAGAACCGTTGCCAAATTTGCTCCGCCTGCAAAAACAAATTTACCAAAAATTGGATAGAAAGCAAAGCCTAATGCTGAAATAATAATTGCAGCAATTCCACCACCGTGCCCTTTACCCCTCACGTTATTCATTTTGCCACCTCAGTATTTAGTTTTCATCAAATTATACTACCATATATTATTGGGTGATGACAATTTAATATCTAAAAAATCCGAGAATACACACGTTTTCTTAAACTTCTGATCGTCCAAAATGAATTAATCACCCATACTGCCCGCCCTGTAAGGGTTCTTCTTTATCAGCCGAAATGATAGGGTCTAAGTAGACAAGGCCTCCCCATATTGCCAGATCACAAAAAAGGAGTGGGGCTAATCCAGGAGCACCATAAAATACTCTTCTCCAACTAAATCCTCCTGACACATCTGCCGAAAGGTGAAGAATAAAACCCAATAAACCAATTAACATACTCAGTACCATGGTTATAGCCAAAAGCCTTGAAGTCATTTTATCTGTGGAAGAAAACGCCTGAAGGAAAACAACACTTGCAGCAAAAAATCCTATATAAACAGGAAACCATGTGTAGAAATTGCCGAATCGAGTACTGGCATGATCGAAAAAGGCTACTAGGGCCGTAGCAAAAAACCAGAAGCCTGTGGCCATGAGCAGCCAACGTGTTTTTTGCGTCAGTCCATATCTTTTTAATCTTGGGCGATCATCCATCCCAGTAATAGCACCAATAATCCCCAGAGCTATGAAGGCCAAAGGGGCGAAAACAGGATTACCACCTACCAATTTAGTTAGGCTAAAGGAATTACCACCTATTACACCCGTGAAATGAAAGATAAACCCCAGTACTCCAATACAAATACCAAGCAAATTAAGCCCCATATGCAGACTATTTATAATGCCTGGCTTTGGTTTAAACAAGAGAAGAAGAGCTGCAATAGCTGCAAGCGGACAAAATACAACTGGAATCCATTCGTAAACTGGCGAAAAAGCATCCGCTGCATGGGCAATCGTAACATCTAAAAATACAATCAAATAATTCAGTACAAGAAAAAGTAAAATTAAACGAGTTTTTGCAATCGAAAGCTTAATTGGCTCTTTAGTTATCCATTTGTAAGAGAAGACTGATGCTATATTTGATTTCAAAACTCATTCTTCCTTTCAACTTTTCTACATTCCAGCTATGTTCAACTACACACATTTTTACTTTTTAAGTGCAGCTACATAATCGCCAATAGCTTTAATTTGAGGATCACTTAATTGTCCTTGAAAACCTGGCATACCTCCCTTACCCGATTTAACGATAGTCTGAACCTTGGCTGAGTCGGACCAACTACCTATATTAAGGGCAGGTCCGCTCGCCCCGGAACCGTTAGAGCCATGACAGGCTGAGCAATAAGTGTTATATAAATTTACACCGCTTACTTGAGTCGTGCTGGAAGACGTGGAAGATGTATTTGAGGAAGGAGTTTGATTCGACTGGTTAGACGGGGGAGTTTCAGCGGGCTGAATTGACCGTGTTAATACTACTACAGCAATAATTGTTACCGCGATGGAAATAATTAAGTTTCTCCAGGCTTTTGTTTGAAGCATTTCTTCACCAACCCTTTTTAAAGTTCTTCTCTATAAAATTAGATCATCTCCCTAGGTGCTTGCCCGCTAGCTCATAATTATGCATCATCAATACATCAATAACGATCCAAATACTTTATTTATATAAATTGCACCAAATTAATCCAGATTATGCTATAAAATTCAAAAGTTGTAGGATGGGGAATTAGAATAAAAGTCTAATACTTTTGAAACACTTAATACTATGATGAAAATAATACGATTGAGCGAGGGGGTTAACAAATGCAATTAGCAGCCCATGAGGCCCATGACCTACATGAATTAACACTCAGCTGTGTAAACTCAATTACGAATATGGCTTTTTTTCTTAGTCAACCCTCCAGGTTCCTCCCTTAAACAATACCCTGCCAAATTATACTCAATCACAAGCAGACGACCAATCTGTGACTCCAAGGACTCAGGTAAGTTCGCTAAATGACAGGGAGATAGCGACGTCTTATATGTTAACGTTAAAAAGAGCTGGCCGTGTGAATATGCTTGGTCTGCAATGGAAACGAGTAATCCGGGGGTACGTGCCTTTTTAGAGGATGCATTTAAAATGTCATCCCATCATGCCTATGACGTTTGGCAATGGATGGTCAAAAAAGGATATTATCCTTTGGAGGCTGCCGATCAAACCGTAATGCATACCCTTGGACAAATGTATAATGTTGTCCAAGGTCCGGCAGCAACTTTACAGTGAACTCGTTCGGCTAAAGCTGAACATTTTGGATAAAACAAAAACACGAATAAGCACTCTCATTTGAGAGTGCTTAAAGTTTACTACCATCTTTTGGATCTTCGAACCATACCTCTTTTTGCTAGGCAATGCGCCTTGTCTCGATTCTTGTCCCTTTTGTTAATTAGCGAACTCTAATTTTTTCGCCAGGGTAGATCCGGTTAGGATTACAAATTTGAGGATTTAATGCCATTAATCGATGAACGTGTGTCCCATAATTCTTAGCAATTATATGAAGCGTTTCGCCTCTGCGTACATAATGATACATTTCAAATTCCCTCCTCATAATGATTACGCTCCATAATATTCCATCAGCAATTTGTTCGGTGTTTGACCGGGTTTGCCCTTTTTTTCTTATTTCCTGCATATGTCTTACTTAGTAGTCGTATGCTCATTAATATGTTCAAGCCCTTGGCTATACAAACCTAAAACGTGTTCATCGTCCAAAGCATAATAAACCATTTTTCCCTCACGACGAAATTTTACCAGCTTATTGCCACGCAACACACGTAATTGATGCGAGGTTGCCGATGGACTTAGGTTTAAGAGTTCTGCTAAATCGCAGACGCATAATTCTGCTTCGGCAAGAGCATCAATAATTCTTACTCGCGTCGGATCAGCCAAAGTTTTAAACAATTCGGCTAAATCTTCTGCCTGCACATGAAGAATGAGTTTATTGTCCGAATTCAATCCTATTCACTCCTAATGATCAAAAATATCTGCTTAATAATTATAGCATTTACAAGCAAGTTGATTTGCAACGATACGTCAACGATAACTATATGGCTAAAAAAAGAGCATATTAATGTACAAAAAAAGCTGTGTATGGACACAGCTTGCAATTATTAACGTACCATCATAATATCAATTTTATCAGCCGGCACTATTATAAATTTAGACTAGTACGCTTTCTTGATTCCTGTTAATTGACTGGAAAAGTCGTCAAGGGCGACTAAATCTTTAGGGCTCAGGTCATGAAGAGATGTTTTGCCCAAGCTGCGCAAAACTTGTTCCATTTCTACAACCATCGAACGCAAAACATTAGCAACCCTCTCAGCACTTACCCCTATATCCAACTTATGGTTATATTTTGACACATAGCTTACAAGAGTTGTCGGGGGTTCCCAGGGTAAAACCTTCTTATGTTGTTTATTGACCATAGCGTATAAAGGGAGGGTCCCAAGATAAATAGCATCAGCGCCCAGTGCGATGGCTTTAAGACAACTTCCGGGATTGAAATATCCGCCTGCTACAATCAGGCTAACTTGGTTTCTTACTCTTTGATCGTTCAAATATCTAACTGCCCGAACTAAGGCATGCAGGCTTGGAATTCCAAAGTCATCTTGAATCGTCGGATTTGAGGTTAATGCACCACCCTGCGCACCGTCAATTGCAATAACATCAACCCCATATTCCAAAGCCTTTGCCAACTCTTCTTCTATTTTTTCAGTTGCCATCATTTTAATTCCAATAGGAATACCCTGAGCTCTTTGACGAATCTTACTAAAAAAAGTTGACCAATCATTTTTACTCCGTATGCCAGGAGGTGCCGGCATTCGACTTATACCTTCATTCCGAGATAACCCCATGAGTCTTCGAGCCTTTCCTTTGATTTCCTCCGGAGCAACATAATAGGCTCCCATTTGTGCCCCTTGTCCAACTTGGATTTCTAACATGTCTGCAGCCAAAATTTCCTCGTCTTTTCGTAACCCCCATGGCCAATTGGAAATTTGCAGAATATATTTACCTGCTTCCCGCCGCTCTTCTTCTAAGTACGGACCTTCACCGGAACAGATTGCAGTACCGACCGTTTTTGCTCCTCTGGCCAGGGCCCTTTTGGCTTTTTCACTTAAAGCTATACCGTATGCCATCCCAGAAATAATCAACGGAATTGGCAATATTAACGGTTTACTGGCCTTCTTACCAATCACAACCTCCATATCGATCTTTGTATTACCGGGCTTAGAAAGATCAGTAAGCTGTGGTGGTATGAACATTATATTATCGTAACCATCAAACTTTTTAGGCGTTCCTATTGGTCTTGTAATAGCAGTCCCCTGAGTCGCTCTAAGGTTGATTTCCATGATGTTATGGATATCTGCACGTTTAATAGCTGTCCACAACTCCATAATATTTTGGTTATATTCATCTGTTGTTATTGTGGTAACCGCATCCGCAATCTTTTTCTGAATCCGCTTACGTAAAAGAGGCTGCACAGATAAAGCCGCTAGTGGTAATGCAGCTAACATTATTCTCCGATTTCTAGTTTTTGTTTTTCTTGTTTCGTTTCGATGTTCTATTGCATACCCAGTCGCTATTAACGCCGACAAGGAACCCAAAACCTTAAGTCTATTAGCTTTCATTTTTAGTACCTCCTTGAAAGTAAAAATTCAGCGAGCCAAATATTAAAACACCAAAGCGGCTTTACTATTTCTTATGATCGCAGCACTCTCTTAGCCAGCAATAGTTTTATTTTGCATTTGACTAAACCAGCCATTAAATTGAACGATTACTGTTAGAGTTTGCCCCCAATCAGTTGTCCTATTCGTCTTAGTTTCTTTCCAGGCAACAGAAACGGCGATATGATTTTAATCATATCGCCGCTAACCTGGAACAGTTCCCTTCGTTGTTCGGGTTCTGTTTGATAATCGAAGGAGCATGCTAATCGCCTTATTCTTGTTTACTTCCATATTTATGAACCTGGATATCTAAAGAAAAAACTAAACCTTTCGGAACGATTGAACATATTTGAGGAATTAGAGGATCAATTTTCTCAGCTAAGTCAACAATTTCCAAGATAATGGGCAGATCAGAAGACAATTCCAAGAGGCGTGCAGTATGAAGTACCTTATCCTGTCCATAACCTTCGATTCCTCGACTGACCGTGACACCTCCAACCCCTTTTTCTTTGAGCCAAAGGACTAAATACTGATAGAGAGGTTTGTTCTTATATCGTTCACTTTCTCCCAAATATACTTTCAGCAATTTCGCTTTCCCCAACATATTTAGAGTCCCTCCTTTTGTATGAAATTTATAAAATCCGAGCTAAGCCAACTCCTAAGGCGGCCGCAGCGAATCCAACAGTTACAGTTAAAAGAGTATAAAGCGCTGCTGTGAGTAAACTACCTCCTTCCAGTAACATAATCGCTTCATAACTAAATGTTGAAAAAGTCGTGTAGGCACCAAGAAACCCAACGCCAATACCAAGGCGCAATAATGGACTTAGGGTTAATCTTTCAATGAATAAAATATTCAAGAATCCCAATAAAAACGCACCAGTTACGTTGATAATAAACGTACCTAATGGAAAACCATGACTCCACTTAGTAGATACCCATAAGCCGAGACTATAGCGCGACAATGCCCCTAGAGCGCCTCCTAAAGCTATGACAAAAATATTCAACAGTTTTGCTCCTTCCTTAAAAACCAAAAAGACTCCTACTGAAAAAGTTTCAGTAGGAGCCATCAGCGTTATGCAATAGCGAGCCCCATCGCAAGTAAGGTTAATCAAACCCAACTCATTGTCTATGATAACCGAAAATGCCCATTTAAGCAAGTGAAGATATTTCCGCCAAGCCAGCCAGAAAAAAAGGTCGGCTAAATGCTGCCATATCCCTTTGACAAAACGTATCTCCTCGTTATTTGTCATCATACTATTTGTAAGCTTGCTCCAACATTTTCTTATCTTAAAGTCAGTAAACCTTACCCAACAGTATTAGCGGCATTTTTCACGACGGTTACCAATTCCTCCCTTTTCGTGCCGCTAACGCAAACATCATAAAAGCCCATGTCCTTAAGAATTTTAACATCATTTGGCGGAATGACTCCCCCAATGACAAAGGCAATACTTTTATCAATGCCTTTGTGTTTCGCTAATTCCAAGAGGTGTTTTCCTGTACGCAAATGAGCGCCCGATAGTGAGCTGACACCAATAATTTGTACATCTTCTTCTATCGCTGCTCTGAGTGCATTTTCTGCAGTGGTGTTGCCCATATAGACAACTTCCATACCTTCTTCCTTTAAAATGGTACTCACGACGATGATTCCGCGATTATGTGTCTCGGGTCCGAGGCAACACATTAAAACTTTAATTTTCCTATCTTCCAACGATTGTCCACCCCTTTCACTTAAAATACACTGGGTCGTTTCCAAAGGCCAAATACTTCTTTGAAAATCTTCCATTGTTCACCAACCGTACAACCTGCTCGAGCACAATTCACAGTATATTCCATGACGTTCTTACCCTCTCTGCAAGCGATCCTTAATTCATTAAGAGCCTTTTCAACCTCATCACTATTTCTATTCTTTCTGTGATCCTCAAGACGTTGTAATTGTCTGGCCTCACATTCCTCAGGATAATGGAAGGCTTCAAAATCTTCTCCTTCACCACTTTTTTGGTAATTATGACCGACAATTTTAATTTCACCTTTTTCGATTCGCATTTGCTCTTTATACATATAATTGTATATTTTCCGGCTGAGATAGCCGTTGGCAATAGCTTCCACATAGCCCCCTTGGTTTTCAATCTCTGTGATCTCGGCTAAGATTTTCTCTTCCATCTGATTGGTCAAAGCCTCTACGTAATAAGAACCTCCCAATGGATCAACAACAGCGGTAACTCCTGTTTCATGTTCAATAATTTGTTGTGTCCGTAAAGAAAGCAGGGATGCTTCCTCGGAAGGAACCGAAATTGCCTCGTCATACGAATCGACATGCAAAGACTGGACTCCGCCAAGAACAGCAGCCAGCGCCTCAAAAGCCGATCGAATAGCATTGTTATAGGGCTCTTCCCTGACTAAGCTTATACCGGAAGTCTGTAGATGACACCTCATCCAGGTTGAGCGATCGTTCTTAGCATTATACTTATACTTAAGGATTCTGTACCATAGTCTCCTCATCGCCCGTAGTCTGGAGACCTCCTCGAAGATATCCATCCCTCCAGACCAGAAGAAGGCTAATCTCTCAGCTGCCCAATCCACTTCATAACCGCGGCGGATCATTTCATCCAAGATTGCCATCCCGTGAGTTGCTGCTACAGCCATCTCTGTAACGCCGGATGTCCCAAATTCTCGGAAATTGTAACCATTAAGCGTAATGAAATTCCATTTTGGCACATTCTTACGGATGAATTCAATATTGTCACACTCAATCCGGAAACAATCTTTAGGTGGAATATATTCAGAAGAATTACGAACGAGTTCTTCCAGCGTCAGATCATTTTGTGAACTGCCTTTAAGTTGATCCCAAGGTACCCCTCTTTTTTCGGCCATGACCAAATACATCGGAAAGAGGCAGGCAGTATTGGAAGGGTAGTGCGTAACGATGGAGGAGGTTTCTTTCGCAATATCAATCCCTTCATAAAGCAATTCCCAGTCATGAACATGGTTGACACTGACTCCACAGGATCCAACGGAACCTTGTGCCATTGGGTCGTCACAATCATACATTTGAATCGTTGGCATATCAAAAAGAAGATTAATTCCTGTAGCTCCGTGATTCAGCAAATACCTTATTCGGGCGTTCGTGTCCTCTGGACCGCCGAAACCGACCAATTGACGTTGGGTAAAGGTCCGGCCGCGATACATATTACTGTGAATTCCCCGAGTAAACGGAGCTTCGCCCGGATTTCCCAGTTGTTCACCGTAATCCGTATTGGCAATATTCAATGGAGTATAGATCATTTCCCGTGGAATTTCAGAACCCAGAACTGTAAGAGGAATATTACTCCAATTTTCAAGATCCTTAGGTTTAACCCTTTCCTTTTTCCATTGATTAAGACTTTCTTGAACTTTGGCGAGATAAGTTGGGTCATAGACTTGACAATTATCAGTTTCCTTCATAGTCTCTTTAAGTATCTCTAACGTTGTTTTCTGTTGCTTACTTTGCATAATTATTCACCTTCCTCAATGTGTATTGGTAAAAAGCAATTGCAGAATTTCATCCGCGGCATGATAAGGATTTAAATTCTCCTCTCGAACTCTTTTTAAAATAGCTTTAACTTCGTCAACTTCTAGAAAACTTTTATGCAAGTGGTTCTTCAAGCCTTCTTCTATAGCACCATAGCAGGCATGTTCACGCTGCAGATAGATCTGTTGTTCTTTTAATCCCGATTGACATAAAAATGTTCTGTGTCTGTGAATGGCTTCATAGAGGTCTGAAATCCCTCGGTCATTAAGTGCTTCCGTCAAGACAATTTCCGGAGTCCAGTCACTTTCTTTCTTTAAATAGAGCATCATTTGCAGGTCATCAACAACATCTCGAGCACCTGGAAGATCAGCTTTATTAACGACTAACACATCGGCAATTTCTAAGATCCCAGCTTTTAAAGCCTGCATCTGATCGCCCAGTCCCGGAACAGAAACAACAATCTTTGTGTCAGCATAACGAATGATATCTGCTTCCATTTGACCCACTCCTACGGTTTCGACGATTATAATCTCTTCCCCATAGGCATCCATCAGTTTAATAATTTCACTTAACCTAGGGGCCAAACCGCCTAGAGCACCACGGGTGGCTAAACTCCGCAAGTATACACCGTCATCTTTATAAGCCCACTCCATTCGCACTCGATCCCCCAAAAAGGCTCCTCCGCTAAAAATACTGCTAGGGTCTACACAGAGCACACCAACACTATAATCTTCACTTCGAAAATTACGAATCAATTTATCAACTAAGGTGCTTTTTCCAGCGCCGGGAGGACCAGTAACCCCGAGAACATAAGCTTTGCCGGTCAGGGGATAAATTGCCTTCATAATATCGAGCGATTTAGGGCTATCGTTCTCGACCATCGTGATTAGCTTACTAAGAGCTATGCGATCTTTTTGGATTAAGCGTCCAATAAGTTTTTCCATCTCTGCATCTCCAATAACATAACTTTGCAAATAGGCGTTTGCATGATCTCTAAATAAAATACCCGCCATTGATATCGATAACTGCACCTGTCATGTAGGATGCAGAATCAGCCGCGACAAAGGCAACGACATCAGCAATTTCAGCCGGTTCCGCCAAACGGCCGGCAGGAATCTTGGCAATGAGTGCCTGAAGTTGTTCTTCAGGATATTTCATCATCATGTCCGTTTTAATATAGCCAGGGGCCAGTGCATTACAGGTAATTCCTTGGGACATATTCTCAACAGCTGTAACTTTAGTTAAGCCGATTAAACCCGATTTTGTTGACGCATAATACCCTGTTCCAAAGATACCTAGTCTAGCCGTAAGCGATGAGATATTGACAATTCGGCCATAATTATTTTGTCTCATACTAGGCAATACAGCTTTAGTACAGATGAAAGGCCCGGTAAGATTTACATTCATTACTGCATTCCAATTCTGTATATTGCCTTTATGGATCAAACCATCTCGATTAATACCGGCATTGTTAACAAGGATATCGATCCGTCCGAAACGTGTTATGATTTCCCCAACCATCTCATTGACTTCACTTTCTTGAGTCACGTCCGCAAGAAAAACCTCAGCGTCTGTTCCCATTTTACGAAGTTCTAAGACAGTCTCATGGGCTTTTACCTCATTCAGGGAGATTTCGTTAATTGCGAGTTTAGCCCCCTCATTTGCTAAGGCGAAAGCAATTGCTTTTCCTAATCCCTGACCGCTGCCTGTTACTAGAGCAACTCTATCTTTAATTTTCATAGATTACCTTCCTTTCAACTATTTCAAATTACCTCGAATAATTCACGAGTCCCTTAATCCACAACTTGTTTTCCGGAAACAAAGAACGCACACACGAAGATTCCAATAATCGATAAGATGATCGCGACACTCAAGGCATAGACCCAAGATCCTGTTGCATTAACGATAAATCCTGTAACGATCGGCGCAATAATGCCGGCAATAGTCCCAAAGGTATTCATTATGCCGGATATTAAGCCTGCATTTTTGGGCCCAAGATCAATAGGGAGCGCCCAGAAAGATGAAAAATTCATAGATAGGAAGGAGACTGCGAGGGTAATCCACAAAACAGCCATTCCTCCGGTTGCTGCCATCGCCCCAAGGTAAAGGAATAAAGCGCTCCCTCCAAAGGCAGCGTACATAATATACTTGCGAGCACGGGTTACACCGATTTTAGGTATCATGCGATCTGAAATATACCCAGCCAAGTTTGTTATTATGAAGGCTCCAAGATATGGCATCATTCCGTAAATACCCATTTTTAAGATGCTAAAATGACGGGCCATAACAAGATATCCTGGAAGCCAGGTTAAATAAAGATACCAAGAATAGTTCTGAAAAAAGTAATTGATAGCTAAAGCCCAAACAGGACCTGATCTCAGGACAGCACTCATGTTGTTAGAATGCTCTTTCTTAGCCCCATGCCCCGCCCCAATTAGCTCTAATTCCTCTTGATTGACTTTAGGGTGATCTGCCGGACGATCTTTGGCATACCATAACCAGAAAAAAGTCCAGATAAGGCCTAACAGACCTGCAAAATAAAAGACTGCCGGCCAGCCGAAAGTGTTAATTATCCAGGCACTAATTGGCACTGAAACGGCTAGGCTTAAAGCCATTCCTGATAAATTCCAAGCTTGCGAACGTGCTCTTTCTTTAACAGGCACCCAATTGGAAGCCATAGCCGTTTCCGCAGGAAATGTCACAGCTTCGCCAAACCCCATAAATGCTCTGACGATCCATAAGCTGTTTAGACCTCTAGCAAAGGGTGTAGCTGCAGTAAATATTGACCACCAGGCTACACCCGCTGCTAATACTCGTTTGCCGCCAATTTTATCCGCTATCCATCCAGCAGGGATTTGCAAAACTAGATAACCTACAAAAAAAGCTGAAAGAATCGAGCCCCATTGGGCAGTATTCCAACCATGTTCCTTCATAATCGTTACAGAAGCTACGGAAAGGTTGGCTCTATCCATATAGGCAATGACAATACTTAAAAAGGTTAGGATTACAATGTTAGTACGAACTCTAGTGGGTTTTGTTTCCTTGGCTTTAGACGCAGCATCCTTCGGATATGGTTTTAATGGCAGTTCATTCAAGTAGTTTCACCCCCAAAAAATTTTCATCTTTAGAGCGCGCTCAGCAAAATCTATTGCAAAAAGCGCGCCAGTATATTCTTAATATTCAGATAATAAATAGTGCACTTATTGCTGCATTTTCCCGGCAATTGAAACAAACAAAAAAAATTAGCGATGCCTCATTGCATCGCTTTAGCTCTTTTTACAGGAAAATTCCTGATGCTCTGACTAATCAGTGATGCTTCTTGGCATCACTGAACTTTGGTTTTCATAAAATTTCAGCTTTCGAACAACGGTAGATTGATTAATACCTAACATCGAAGCAGCTTTCCTTGTACTCTTGGTCAAATGATAGGCTTGTAAGATCATTTTCTTCTCTGTTTCGGCTAAGGCATCTTTTAAAAGACTAAGCGGAGGCGAATCTAAAGCAGTTGTTTCTTTGGAACCATTAAATAAGGAAGGTTCGATCCATTCATCAGGGCTTAAAATCACCATTCGTTCAATGCTATTTTCTAGTTCCCGAATGTTTCCCGGCCAATCGTGCTCAGTAAAAGCTTGCATGAGTTCAGGAGGAATTTTACGATTAAGGTTATATTTCTTAGAAAATTTTCGAATGAAGTACTCCACTAACATAGGAATATCAGTTACACGTTCACGGAGAGGCGGAACATAAATATTTACAACATTTAAGCGATAGAAAAGATCCTGCCGAAACGTTCCCTCTTTAACCATTTGTTCTAAATTTCGGTTTGTCGCTGTGATCAGCCGTACATCAACAGGAATGCTCCGCGTCCCACCCAGGCGGGTAATCTCCTTCTCTTGGATCACTCTTAATAACTTAACTTGAAGGTCAAGAGGAAGTTCACCTACTTCATCGAGGAATAAGGTTCCATTTAAAGCAAGTTCAAAGATTCCAGGTTTTCCCTTCTTTGAGGCCCCTGTGAAGGCTCCTTCTTCATAGCCAAATAGTTCAGACTCTATCAGACTTGGTGAGAGAGCTCCACAATTGATTTTAATGAAAGGTCCAGTAGATCGTTTGCTTGCTTCACGAATCATCCGTGTTATAATTTCCTTGCCTACGCCCGATTCCCCAGTAATTAATACATTTGTATCCACTCGCGCCACGCGAATGGATAATTCCACTACTTTTCGGATTTCAGGGCTATTAAAGATAAAGCCGTCCTCAAGTGCTTTTATTTTTAAGCGGGATAGTTCAGAGCGATAGGTATCCATCTCTTGAGAAAATTTATGAAGATTTCGTCTTAAGGAATTTAGTTCAGTGAGGTCTCGTATATTGGCAATTACACGTACTACCTTGCCATTAGTATTTAAAACGGGGGTCCCTGTAAACAGAATTTCTCTACCATTAATTTCTTGAATCATAGTAGAAGAGTGAAGGGTTTGGAGTACTTTGGATGTGACAAGTTCCGATAAGTAACCATTTGTTACAAGTTCTGTTACAGATCGTCCTGTAAAATTCTCTTCAAGGGGAATACCAAGCATTAATCGGTAGGCCTTGTTCATGCGGATTATGCAGCCTTTACCATCTGTAATTACTAAACCATCAGCCGAAGAATCGATCAAGGCGCTGAGTTCGCTATTCAGCTCTTGAACAGAATGTAATTGGTGAGAGACCAATTCTAGGTCAGTAATATCTATAAAAGAGCCTACTGCTCCGGTTATTTGTCGATTAATTATAATAGGAGTGCGATTGGTTAATACTGTTTTATCTCCAATCTGCATCTTAACTCCATATTGGGGCTTAGCACTATATAAAACATCTTTGATCTTAGACAAAGGAATAAGTTCATTAACATCACGCCCAATAATTTCTTCCCCGCATACCATAAATTTCTTGGCAGTTTCGTTGATAAACGTTATTTTCCCATTTATATCAACAGCGATGATTCCACTATGGATTGAGTCAAGCACAGCTCGAAGTTCATTCATAAGAATTCTTAGATTCTTACCCTCAGTACTTTCATAGCCCATTAAAGTTCCCCCAATCATAAAGTATAGAATCCCGTGCCTCCAATGATGAAGAAGCCATCACCTTGTAACGTTTACAAGGGATGGCTTTCTGTTTTTATCATCATTTTTCCTGCATTATCTCGTTATTTATTCTCGCTTTATTATCCTATAGAATTAGAATTCTTAGACCCTTATCTACCCGTTCCCAAGAATCCAAGAAAGTTTATCTACTTTAAGGCCCGCTCCAAGAATGGATCAGGTGGATTTGAATCTGATATCTACCTTTTATATATTCTAAGTGTAACTCGCTGATATGAGTATCCTATGAAAAAGTTACAAATATAGAACTTCCCTTACCATTATATGTCTCGATCCTTGAATTTTTAATAATCCAACTTCATTCGTTCCTGACCCTTCTCTAAGAAATACATTTCAACTATCTAATTGAAAGATTATATTAGAGTTTGCCCTCAATTAGTTGTCCTATTCGTCTTTGTTTCTAAGCCTGTAACTTTGATTTTGGAGAAGAAATCGCCTCATCTGTCCATGCCTGATTCTTACTTGAGACAATGGGGTTAACTCCTTTCCTGATAGATTATAATTATCCTTTTCCAGGCAACAAAAACGGCAATATGATTCTAATCACATCGCCGCTTAACCTTAAACCATACAAAATAACATCATGGAGTTGAAATATTTCCCCTTCTATGTAAATCCGCAATAACTTCACCTTGCGAATTTACCGCTAAATATAATACATCCTCAAATGAGTTAGCGCCTATTTTGTTAATTTGTTCCTGTATCCATGCCTCATCATGCTTTGTACTCTTTAATTTATCATGATCAATTTCTCCATCGACGATAATTTCCACAAAGGGGCCTTGTCCTTCCGGCGAAAGATCAGGCCCCTCTACTAGATCGATTTTTGACACTGATTGATATTCCTGTTTTGGGAGAATGCTTAAATTTCCTGTTGGTTCCAAAATAGCATATTCAATATCCGAATAAGAAAAATAGCCCTTTTCCCGCAATAGCATCATGAGGACATCTAGATTAACCTTTGTTTTTCTCAAGTTTTTTCGAAACATAATTCCTTTACGGATAAGCACAATCGGTTCACCATTAGCAATTCTGCGGAATAGCCGGTATTTAAGAGCAAGTATTGCTGCTAAGACAGAGACTATTGCAAAGAGAATAAGGGTATAACAAGAGAAAAACCAATCCTGAATAGTTCGGGCCGCAATCATATTAGCTGCAAGATTTCCCATAGCTGCTCCTGCTACCCAATTAAAAAAAGTCAACTGCGTCAATTGTGTGCTTCCAATAAAACGCACTAAAATTAACAACACCAAAAATGTGACTATCGTACTAATTGATAAAAGTCCCCACAATAGTATCATACTTTTTATAGGCGTCCTTCCCTGCGTAACATGTTTAACCTTATGAAGCTTTTTGCACGGAATACTCAACATTTACCGATCCCCACAGATTAGGATTGGTCAAGTAAACTTTATCTAATTCACTATGACTCTCATTAATCTTAACATCATAGATGTGAGGAGTTTCTCCATTGACTCTACTATTCTCATAAGAAGAATTTATTATGCAACAAAGCTATGGTGAATGGCGCATGGGGCTTAGCCCATTCTTACTTAGAATAAGAGCTCTTCATTAAAGGTAGAAAAGCTAATTACATGTGTTCTAATTCATCTAAACTGGAACCGCTGCGAATCTTTTGTCCATGGATATGTATTGGTTCTGCTACTGGGTATTTTGATCCAGTGATGAATACATCAATATCTCGGTATTTCCCTGCAAACTCCTTTTCGATACCTTCATAAAACATCTGATGCATTGTGAGGATATCTATTTCGGTTATAGTTCTATTGTTAAGCAGCGTGAACATTCGCAATGTTTGGGCTGCCAAGCCACATGATGCTTTTTTCGGCACTACCAAAACTCAAGAGGTTGATACTTCCATACCACACAATCCTTTGGTCAATCACTACATATTTCTGCACTCGCGTTCTTGTCGTTGAAATCTCCAATCGTCCGGGTTATCACGATTACTCTCACTTTATCTTTCTGCGGCGAGAAGACTCCCAGTATGCGTTACAAATATAAAAGACCCTCTTCAGGTCTCTTATTATCTCTTATAAACTTCTCCACGAGGAGCAATTTTGATAATACTAATTAATATGTTTTCATCATCTTTGCTAAATACTACTCTGTAATTACCTACTCTCAATCTGTAGTCATCAATATTTCCTTGCAGTTTTTTCACATCCCCAAACGGAAGTTGGTTTATTGCATTAATGATTCTAACTTGAGTATTTCTATCTAATTTTTTTAAGTATTTAAGACAATCTTTTTCATACCTAATTTTGTATTTCATCTTTGGTTATCCCCAATTCTTGTAGAAGTTCATCTTGGTCAATAAATTGACCTTTTGCTTTTACTTCATCAAGATGGGACTGTTCTTCCGCTGTGATAAATTCATGTTCGGACTCATTAATTTCATCCCATTTCTTTTGGCTTTCTCTATCCTTTAAAAACTCCGCTAAATCGATAATTGTTTTAATATTTTCAGGTTTTAACTCATCTTTTAAAATCTGCTCAATCTTTTGCGCTAAAGTCATACCGAATCCCTCCTTAAATTTTACTTTCGTTCCATTTACAATTACTTACATATTATATCATAAATAAATTGAAGATCTATTAAGAATACTCATTATTAATTCGTTAGCAATGTTTGGGCTATCAAGTCGCATGATACTTTCTTCAGCACTACCAAAACTCAAAAGATTGATACTCCATTCTCCGATCGTCAAGCCGTTTTGGACTCTTTCTTTTATTCGCTGTTCCCAGAGCTGCAGAGTTTTAGCTGTGGATTTCAACCTAAAAACCTCCCATCTGATCACTTGTCCTTAGTGTATCAGATGGGAGGTTGGGCTACACGACGGTGTTTGTTCCATCGCTTACATTCTTAAATCTATTTACCAGCATAAACAACTTGAGATAGATGACAACATCAGGAATATACACAAAGAAAATGACGCAAAAAAGAGACCCGCCTAACTTCCGATTAGACGAGCCACTATGTTTTAAAAGGTTTGTTGGGCATTTGTTGGGCATACAAACCAGTTATTTCAGCTATTTCATCAATACTCGTGCCTTTAAGCAGTAGCTTCTTGGCAGTTGCCATTTTTCCTCGAGCATATGACCGACGAAGGAGGGAATTCGCGTGCACAGGACCCGCAGTTATTTTTCGCGAAGCATGAGCGATAAAATAACTAACAGACCGCATTCCTGCGATTGAGGGGCCACCGTGTGCTTATGCCCTCGTACTTCGGTTCGGTACCACAGCATACCCCCCCGCTCGGATATATTGCCGGAGAGGTCCCCACCCGTAACTGCGGGCTTAGCGCAGTTAGCTAGCCGAGGCTACGTGGTAAGACCCTCTGCGCGGAGATAATAATTAGTGGACGACGGTTCAAAAGGTCCACCACAATCCCTGCTATCCTGTGTGATATACCCCATATTGATTAAAGCTTTCAATATTCCCTAAGCTTTTTCAACCTAAGTCCTAACCTATCCATGATTTTCTTTACATTTTGTCTGTGCATACTTGTCTGAATGAAATGTAGAGCAGTTAACAACTTTATTTTTTCTGCCTCTTGTTCACCGGTCGGAAATATTGCTGACCCTCGCGAAATATTATTAATGACCCACTGGATACATGTCCGCCATCGTTCGCTTGTTAAAGGGGGACTGTAGCAACAATGATTCCCATCATCATTACCTTTGATATTTTTGTATGTTTACTAATATTGCTGTTACATTAATGGAGTTATCTTATGTTAAAATAACAATTCACAAAAACAGTAGAGAATGACTAGCTTTTGCTCCGGGGACCATTCTACGTTCCACAAACTGCAATAAAGAGCGTCCTCTTTTTCGAAATCCCTATGTATATATATTATTAGCAACACAAATCAGTCATGCAAAATAGAATTAGAAAGGATGATCATATTGTCAGAAGAACCAAGGTAAACACCTAAGCAGGAACCCTCTGGTTTATGACGAAAATATCAAATAAATACCACAATATGTATAGGAGTGGTCTCATGGAGCAAACAACGGTTGCATCTAGTTCGAAAAAAGGTAGAATGCTCGAAATGTTTATGTCAACCGCTTATACCGGCGAACAAAACCCTTACGACAAAAAGGACTTATTCAATTAAGCAAAGCTTCTAAAATAATTGCGACATGGGACATTAAGCTTGGTGAATTTAAAGTGTCCGAAAAACTTTCTCCTTCAGAAAAACAAATGGCAAGGAAATTTTCCGAACTACCAAACTTAGCTGAACAACAACACCAAGTTAGAGCAAAGAGCACGACCACCCGAATTGATCCTAAAAGGATCATTATTCGGGAAGAGGTAGAGAAAGTGTTAAGTAAAATCTCGAATTCCAAATTGACAAAAGAGCTGTTAGAGGAATGGATAAGTACGCTGGGCGATAGGTATGTTGCATTATTGTATGACACTGGGAAACCCTGATCATTTTGCTGATGACTTTTATGGTTATACATTTTAGCCATAAGCTATGTTAAGGACATTATGCTAGATTTAAACGACCAACGGGTTCTAGACCTGCTGCTGGAACCACACCATAAGGCTTATTGGGATCGATATGATGATCATACACTTCTTAGAATGCTCAAAATTGTGCCATTGAAGGCACAAAGAGAGGGGAATCTTGTTACCATCACTCAATCTAATCAAGTGGTGTTTGAACATTTGTGCGATGAGGCATATTTATTCGCTCAAAAGTATTTTACTTACAGCTTCATAATTCAGCCTCGTACCGAGCTACTTAACGTAAAAATGATAATGAACTATAAAAAAACACCTTACTGAATTGATTTCAATAAGATGTTTTAACCTTCATTTGACCGCCACTTGACCGACTACTTAGAGAAACTTAGGGTATTTTACGGGTTTTTAATTAATTTTTGTCCAACCCCCAAATAATAAAAAACCCGCAAAATCCGCTTGCTGTGCGGTTTTCACAGATTTCACTAAATCTTAAATTGGTCGGAGCGACACGATTTGAACGTGCGACCTCTACCACCCCAAGGTAATTTCTTGCGTTACGCAATATAGCATAAGAGTTGCCAGTGTGTCGGGATTTCCTTCATTGTCACTACGGCCCTTATTTATTGCGTTTAGATAAACATACACATACATATACATATCCTACAAATGAATTATGATAAACTGTTGGGCATTTTGTTGGGCATACTTCCATGCTCAAGCCCAAGATTATAAGCTACTTCTATCTTTATTCTTTTAGCCAAGCAAGTTGATGCCTCGTATTCTAAAAATAGCTTTTTACCCTCCGGACCAAGAAAGTCCATTATTCTTTGTCCGAGTTTGATTGCCTTATTTAGATGTTCTTGGTATTCGGTATATTCCTTAGAATTTTCAAGAGCTATCTCATAAAGGTTTTCTTCTGTGTTAGACTCACCCATTTGCTTTATCCTCCCTTTACCAAATAGGACTTTAGTCCCGAGCCGCTATTTACTTCGCTAATTGAAGCAAGTTTACCATTTTCGATAGGTCGAAATCCACAAAACGATGTCGAGAGAGTTGTTAAGTTTTATTAGTATATACCCATATTTTAAGACAAAAGGACCATGTTTTTATCCAGAAGGAATTCAAAGGAAAGATGTGGAAGAATTCTTTTGGTGATGTGATGGGAGCGAATCGAATAAAGCAAATACGTAAGAAACAAAAGGTTACCCAAAAAGAACTTTCAGAGATGAGCGGGATAGCCCAAAGTGAGTTGAGTTTGATCGAGAACAACAAAAAGACCTGTAATGTAGAGACTGCTAAGAAAATAGCTAAAGCCTTGGGGTTCTCAGTGGAACATGTTTGGCCAGACTAATTAAGAAAATATTAGTTCTGGCCAAAATTTTTTTTGCTCTTTTTTAGTCATAAATATTAGTCTTCACTAATATTCTATACCACACAGTAACACACCAAGCGCCCTAAAAACACCTAGTATCATACAGTGTACTACGCGCCATGGACAAAACTTTGTGGAGGTGAAGTTATGAATATTATGCAGAGAAATTCAGAACTCTGTCCAATTGTACGAAGAAGGAGAACATTTTGGGACGACCCCGGCATAGCTAAAAAACTGGATGCGATCCCTGAAGGCGAACGGGGCGTGGTCATCAGGATGGCCCTAAGGAGTTATTTCAACATTAATCCTGGAGCAACCCCTCCCCCTGATTCGGCGCAGGGAAATGCCGAACAGCTTCGAGCGATTTTTCAGCAGATTCTCGCTACCGATGTTAGCAATCGGTCTCAGTCGTAACAGCGGTTCCCTTGTTTCTCCTTTAACCCTCTTCTTCTGATTATTTTTAGTAGTATTTATGCATGTTTGAGAGCTTGTTTTGGTCAAATCTATTTGACCAGTTGTTTGACTAGTCAGTTGACCAGTTAGTTGACCATCCTGAAGGCGGTGAATAACTTGGACCTGGGACTCGGCAAGGTTATCTCTGAGACGCGAGAACAAATCCTCTATGCCGTAAATCATTTACCAAAAAACTCAATTCCGGCTGCATTCGAGGACTCAATAAAGATTATCTGGCGACACGAGGACATGGTTCCTATGATTATCGAGAAGAAACTACTTACCATAAATGGAATGCCATATCTAGAACAAAAATTAAGTAAGCGCGAAAAACTTCGTCAATCTACCGAGTTTATTAAAAAATTCTTTGGAAATGAACCATTAGAAACCGAGAGAAACGAAGGTTGGTTTTTTATTATTCACATTCCGCCGGGAATTAGGTATACGGATTTTCTCAAGGAACAACAGAGATTTGCGGATGCGGTAATGGGTTCTTGTCTCATCGAGCGAGAGGGAAAGGCAATCAAAGTATGGCTTTCCAATCTGCAGCTTAAGACGATGTACCATTATCAATTCGATCCCAATGAGTACCAAGATCATTATCTGCCTGTACCTTTCGGCATCAGCTCTAGGGGTCCAATTATCAAGGATATAGCTGATACTCACTGGTTCTTTGCAGGTGAAACTCGTTACGGTAAATCAAACCTAATTCATTGCATTGTTTATAGCCTTCTTTTGGCCAGCTCAAAGAATAAGCAAAAATCCTATATCTGCATCGTTGACTTAAAAAGAATTGAATTTCCGGAGTTTGATGAATGGGCTTGGAGGGTAACGGATATTAAGGGAGCCGTATTTATGCTCTTAAAGATTACCGAAGAAATTAAAAGGAGAGAAGGTTTATTCGCTAAGGCTCGCGTTAGAAAAATTCAGGACTATATTTACAAAGGTTATGAGTTGCCGTTTATCGTCTTGGTTATAGACGAACTTCATAGGCTTCAAGATACTGCAAGTCAAGAAATGCTTAAAACCATCCTTGCTGTAGGTGCTGGATTTGGGGTAATTGTAATCGGATCTACCCAGAGACCCAGCAGCACTATATTTGAAAAAGTAAAATTCGGTGATCTAAAGGCTAACTTTGACGGTAAAGTATCTTTCAGGGCATCAACTTCTACTGACTCACAAATAATACTCGACAACCCTTCGGCCTCTTATCTACCCAATATCAAAGGCAGAGCAATATTTCAATGGGATTGCGAGGTCGAAATGCAAACATTCTATTTTCCATTAAGCCCAAAAGAAGAGCCTCAGCTTAATAAACTTCTTGCCGAATTAGGACAACCGCGTTTTGTAGTAAAAAGGAGTGAGCCAAGCGATGTTAAACCACAAAAAGGGTTATTACCGGGACCAAAAAATACTCGCGCTCCTGGAGGACCGTTACTGCTTGACGACAGATCAAATTCGTATTTCGGTTTTTAAAATGCAAAAAAATGATGATATGTGTTATCGTCGTCTACGAGTCTTATCCGGAAATGGCATTAAGAAGAAGCAGAAAACACCTAGAATTAAACGAGATAGATTTTCCAAATATGAACCTTACTTCTACTGGCCTGCTGACATGAAGCGCCCCGATCAAATAGAGCATCGAATAGGGGTTAACTGGCTATATGTATGGTTTGAGAACTGGGCTACAAGAACTGGCGCAGAATTAAAATTTAAAGGCGAGCCAAAGGAATACGAGCCATTTGTCCGGCCTGATGCATTTGTGTCTCTACGCTCTTCAGTTAAACCTCATTTATTCTTCGGAGAGTTCCACCGACACGAAAGTGGTAATGAATTCGATAAGATGCCCAAGTACACATCTCTTTTCCAAAATATCATAGAGTTGAAAGCTCAAGGAATTAGGCCCTACTGGTGGGTAGAGTTGCGAGATCAGAAAATACCCACGCTAACAGTAATTACTACCGGACCCAAGAAACCCATACTTAAGCGATTAGTCAACGAAAATCCACTCGGCATTCCTTACGAATTATTAACCCTTGATGAATTGAAAGAGAGGTGTGTGCAATGGGCGCAGCCGTAGTTGAAGTCTTTGGACCAGGTAAACCAGGTTTTATTGTAACACTACTTCTAGCCCTAACCATTGGAGAGTTCTTGGTTGAGCAAACATTCCATTCCACAAATCGTAATGATCGAATACCGTTCCTCAAGGCCGGATCGGGAATAGCAGCAGTATTAATACTCCTTACTTATCTAGGAATTCTAATTGGCAAGTATGTAACATGGTCAACTAAAGGCACCTTAAACTAGGAGGTGACGATCATGGCCTGGCTGACTGAGATTTTCATAATAATCATCGGTGGAATGTTTGGATATTACACCCTTATTGCCTTGGGTAATAAACATCGAGCCCAAATGGTGAAGGTTTTCTTAATTCTTATGGTATCTATATCAACTCTGCAACACGCAGGTCCTGCTGTCGCCAGAATGGGTGTACATTATAACGAAGTACGAGACGATGTCCAAAGCCTAACTAATGCCATCAATTCTGTAGGTGATGCACGAAATAAATTAAACGAAGTAACTGGCAACATAGGAAATTCCTCTATTGTAAACTTTGGCTCAAATCCAAAACTACCAGCAAAATCCTTAGCCGAAATGTTTACTGGCGGACATCTTGAATGGCCCATATCCGGGAAAGTTGTGATATCACAAAGCTTTAGCCCTCCCGATCATCATGGGATCGATATAGCGACGCCCGAAAGGACTTCCGTTATGGCAGCCCGTGACGGTTGGGTACGAGAGACCGGGGTAGATCCATCCGGGATTTATGGAAACTATGTAATGATTGACCACGGTGGCGGTTGGCAAACGCTTTATGCCCATTGCTCGGAACTTAAAACAAAACAAGGCAAGAATGTTTTTGCCAAAGATGTAATCGCATTATCCGGAGATACTGGAAACTCCACCGGCCCGCATCTACATTTTGAGGTCCGCTTTGGTGGTAAGACAGTTGATCCAATGGCGTATTTGAAGTAGCGAGGAGGATTGAATATGCGAGTGAAAATTAACAGCGTTCCTATAATTGATGAACAAGAGAGGTTGTTCCTTGAGATCAAGAAGAATTTTGCCCGGATCATTGAAGAGTACAGAAGAAAGCACTGGTTCAAGGAGTTAATTTCCGAGTTCACTGGCGGCGAGAATCTAATAGATATGGACAGGATTAGGGCTCTGCTTTGGTACTGGAAGCTCATATTTCTGCTCAAATCCTTACGAATATCCCTCATTTTCTTGAAGCCAGATCTAGAAACCGCCGAAAGACTAATATATGTATTAGAAGAATTGCGGGATAGATTGGAGGCTGAATGATGGAAATCGACATGGATGAAATGATTTTCTATATAGCTAAAATAACCGGCATTCACTTCATCTTGGTCGCTTCCGTTCTGGATGCAGAGGAAATGTTCCTGCAGTCAAAAGGTTTATTAGAAGGAGGTCGATAATATGTTCTTAGTCCTCAAAAAGTCCTCTATCAAGCGTACTCTTGCCCTCTCTATTCTGATGATCATTGCAGGCTTCGCCCTAGCTAACCCTCTCCAAGCAAGTGCAGCCTCTCAAGTAGTTTACCTCTACCCCTACCAAACAAATAACCCCGTTCAACCAAGCGGACTCTTATGGTGGGAATCACATCCAGAACTCGGAGCGTACACAATGGCCCAGTGGGATAGATTGCTAGGTGCGCAACTAAAAGTGATTGCAGTACCAGAAGATCACGGTTATATCCTAGCCAAGAACTTTCAAAGTGGTATGCTTGGCAATAATATCGGTAATTGGGTTGTTTACAAACTACGGAAGAGGATTCAGGACAAAATGAAGCCTGGGGAAACGCCTAAGCAACAGCCGGTAACAGATGATCCCTTTGTCTATAAGCGCAAGGTCGGGAATACAACTGAAGAGATTAAGATCCCAAAGTCAATTATCAATGATCACTTCAAAGATAATGACAACTTTGATAAGTTCATGGATACCGTAAAACGGCACTTAACCGATAACGAACTGATTAGGGATGTTAATAAGAAAGAGGCACCGTTGCCCGAGGATAAGATAACAGTTCCGGATCAGCCCCATGATCAGCAGCAATTGCATGCGGCAGGAAATGCACTTATGCTCGGTGGAGTCCTCTTGATGATTCTGAAATTAGCGCCCTTATTGGCCTTGTAAAGTCGAAAAACCATTAAGAATGTCACAAAGCAGGAAAATGATAGATAACATGGAAAGCTAAAACAATTATTTTGATTGGAGGAACTTTTTAAATGAGCAGGAAGAAAAATAACGACCAAAAAGCAAAAGAGTCAATCATGAACCTTTGTACTTCAGCAGGCATGAATACGTGGTTTATTGCAAAAGTGCTAGGTTCACCAGGAATTCATTATGGAGCTTTTCATGCAGAGGGTGTAAACATCTATAAGTTCGACAAGGTTCAACCAGTATTACAACAGACCAATCAATGGGGAAATTTCTCGGAGGCATCTGTAGATTTTTATGCCCAGAAAACAGTATTGGCCCTTAAGGGAGTTTCTAATGGCTGCACAATCACTATTTTGGAAAAAGGAAAGGACTTAGTTCCATTATTACAATCAAATACGAATATTTCAGTTCAGATCATTGAAAGACCTTGGTGGAGGAAGATTCTTGGATTTCGGTCTAAGACTAAATGGAAAATGGCTGTGGCCACAATAGTCTATATCTTACTTATTGGTAAAGTGGTCGGTACCTTTACAGGCAGCGGATCTTCCGCATCGACGACAAGTGCATCATCTACAGTTTCAGAACCTGCAAAAACTCCGGAGCAAATAGCAAAAGAAAAAGCCGACGCATTAAAAATTACAGATTCAGATAAAGAATTATTGAAAAAGTCTTATGCTTCATTTGATACCCAACAGAGAGATCAATTTGATAAAATAAAGGAGAAGTATAAAAATCTATCTAATTCCGAAGTAGCAGACATCAGCACTGATTTTGCAAGACTTTCGACAGAAGAAGCTGCAGTAAAGAAGAAAGAGGCCGAAGAGAAGGCCGCTGCAGATGCTAAGGCCGCTTATAAGAAATGGGTTGATAGTCAGTTTAGTGCTTGGGATGGATCGAATAGATATTTGGTAGATTTGCTAAAGAAAAACTTAAACGATCCCAAAAGCTTTGAGCATGTCGAGACAAAATATTGGGACAGAGGAGATTATTTAATAATCAAAATGTCCTATCGGGCAAAAAATGCTTTCGGAGGATTGATTCTGCAAAATGTAACCGCCAAATCAGATTATAAGACAGATACAATTAGCATAATATCGCAGAATGATTAAAATATGCCGTTATTATAAGCCTTCAGCTTGCGAGCTGGGGGGCTATTTTTTATGCCACTCCTTCCTTGACGTTACTGAATTTCCATGCTATTATTCATGTATACATTATGTAAACACGTTAACCAATGTAAACATAGCATGAATAAAGGATTAAATGTATACATTAATTTTAAGGAGGCATCAATTATGTCTGACGAAGCGAAAAATAAGCCACCGCTATACTCCGTTCGTACCAACGATGAGGTCATGGCAGACGTTTCCGCATTAGTGGAGCGCACCGGGTTAAGCCAAAAGGATCTCTTCTCGGCCATGGTCACTCAATTCAAGGCTAATTTGCTGTCCGGAAGTGAAATCGAGCAGACCGAAGACATGCAGCAGCTGCGTTATCACCTATCTCACGCCGAGTCGATTTTCAGTAACATGGTGCAAAAGCTCCGTGACCTGAAAAACAGCTACACTCAAGGACTCGAGCAAGAGAAGAGAGTACATCAAAGCGTTGTCGACCAGGTAGAGAATGGCCGACTTCAAGCTGAAGAAGAACGCGATAAGTCCCGGTTGGAACTAGCTGAAATCCAAGAGCAAATGAAAGAACTGGCCGAAAGAAACAACGAGCTCGAAGCGGTCAACAAGTCGAATCGAATTACCATTGATCTTCTGACTAGCCAGAACGAATCCCTTGAACATAGGATCAAGGCTGTAGATGAGCTTGAGGCCGAAGTCCAGAGACTCCGCTATCTCCATGAAGAATCTCAGCGTCAAATTGAGAAGCTCCGCTCCGAGGCCATTCAACACCATCATGCAATCGAAATTAAAGAGCAGTCCATTGTATCCCTGGAAAAGAGCCATGCTAACGAATTAGCTTCCGTCCAGAAGATGGCCGATCTGCAGATCCATGCGGCTAGTATGGAAGCCAATAATCGCGTACTTGAAGCCACGACCAAATTGAAGGATGAATATACCGCCAAATTAGATGCCCTCCAGGAGAAGAATCAATCATTAACGGCTCGGGTCCACGAACTGGAACTCGGTAAAACAAAACGCAATTAAACGCAAAAAAATCCCTCCCCCGCAATAAAAGCGAGAGAGGGATTTCTTGTTAATGCGGCAACCGGCATTGTCGCTTTTATTATGCGGTTTATGCAGTCTATTGAGTTGGAGCCTGTGCTTGCTGATCCATCTGAGCTGGTTGAACGGGTTGCGGAGATAGAGCCCCTTGCGCCGCCTGAGCGACTTGGGTTATTGCTTGATTAACGGCATCACTGGCCGCTTGTTGAGCAATAGGTATAACTGCCTGGGTGACTGCATTAGTTACGGCAACCTGGACAGCCTGGTCAGGAGGAACTGCGGAAGCTACTGCAGCTACCTGTTCTTCTTGCTTGGGTGTCGTATTCCAATATGCATTATTAACAGCGAATTTACCAGCTTCGATCGCGCCCTTAACAGCATCCTCCAGCTCCGGAGTTGGTGTGAATCCTTCAAGTTTCAATAAATTCATAGCAATATCAAAGGCTTGTTATCAAAGGCTTGTTGCTTACGCTGGTCCTCTGTTAATTGGCCACTATCACATAATTGTTGTGCTGCGTGAACACCGGCCTGAGCGGTTTTAAGGATCTTATCAATAAATGATTCGGCGGGAGCCGGAATTATCAGCTTTCCAAATGCGTCGTTGGCTGTTTTTACTCCATCAATAACAGTGTCGGCAGTGTTTAAAATTGACTGAGGGTTTTTTCCCTTGGATGTTACATATCCAATACCCCAGCTTACACCGGCAACACCAACCAAGGCTAAAATGGCTATTAGAAACATGATTAGATTAGTATTCGAAAACATGGTTTTCCCTCCTCAATAATTTTGGCGAATGAGAAAGCAGGCCATTTCTGACCTGCTCGTTTTATTTATCCTGCCTGCCGGGACAGGAAAGTTTGCATTTTTGCTTTGAAATTATTTTTTTAGTAATAACCTGAAAGTTTCTCTTCCTCTCGGGGTGATAAAGGTTTGGGTTCCGGCCCATTTATCCCTTTGCTTTTCTTTAATTTCGAATAATGCAGGTACATAATCGGCATAGGGCTTCAGATGGCCTTTGGTATCCCTATATACATAACCCTTACCTAAAAGCCAGTTGATAAAAATATGTTCCTTGATTTTCAATTCTTTAGCAGTATCTCGGAAATTCGTAAGCAGATTTTTGTCGACAAGAGCATCGAAGTATTCTGCTTTTGGCCGCATAAGTTGATTTTGGTCCCATAAATCCGCCGCAAGTCTAAGTGCCTGACCAAATGTTTGGGGAACATTAAATTGGGGTACAAATTCTCTCGACTTAAAATAGGTTTCTTCAAGCAGATCAAATTGTTCCCATGCTCTGTCGGTGTCGAGGATCTTGCAATGACGATTTGCTCCTCGTTCGGTCCAAAGATACAAACTCCTTACTTTGCTCGGATTTTGTACAACGCTTTCAGCGTATTGCAAAAATGCTTTCAATTCTTCACCTTGAACAAGATGATAGTGCCTTCCTATTGTGAAATGCGCCTGATTTCTTTGAAAGTTTTCGGTTATCCTTCTTGGTTCGGTCTCATAAACTTCCGCCAACTGCTCAGTTATTAAAATCCTTTGGCCTTTATACTCAATAGGAATCAGCTCATTCACGTGTCTCATCCTCTCTTTTGCACATTAAAAGAGGACCAGATTAAATCTGATCCTCAAGAGAGGTTAGAGGTGTGTCTCACGACATGACATAACCCCAAAATTTACAAATTGGCAAGCGCTTGCGAATTCCTAGCCCAAATACTTACCGACCGCTTGGGCAGTATCATACTTTGTTTTCCCGGATAACAATATTTCATTTGGATGTCCCGTAGTAGGTCCGCCAACAACAATCAGCTTTTGGGCGCTCATCGCTTCCTTAGGCACCGAATGATCGTCAGGACGAATAAATATAGCACAATCACCATTCTTGACTGCAACATCTGCGCCGGACCAGTAATCCTCTTTGGTATAAAGTAAAACTGCAACATCTAACACTTTGCCAACCCCATCCTTCTTTGTTTCGCCATACGCTACACCCAAGGCTCTGGAAAAACCTTTACAAATCGCTTCTGCTACCGTTTCATTCCATGAGTCTTTATGCATTAATGCCTCTTCAACTGGGTTTGAAATAAAGGCTATCTCGGTCAATACTGCCGGATAGCCTATAGTCTTACCAAGCACCCAATAGTTCGCGAATTTTACTCCCCGATCCGTAAGCCCCGTCGCCAAAACAAGTTCCTTTTGAATTTCCCGGGCAATCTTTTCGCCCACTCCGCCTGGCGCTAAGGCGTATGTTTCAATCCCGTGAGCTTCAGGAGCGGCAGAATTGGCGTGGATCGAAAGAAAAGCATCCGGCTTAAATGAGTTTGCTTGATCCGTGATATCTTTAAGATCGCCATCCTGAATAGCAAGTATGTCCCATCCATTATTTTGTAATTTCTGGGCTATCTTTGTTCCAATAATGCAAGTCTCTGCGGCCTCTTGATATCCATCCGGTCCGACAGCTCCGGGATCATAGGTTCCATCGTTCTTCGGTCCGTGGCCATAGTTAATTACTCCTCTTGGCATAATCTTCCCCCTCCTATTCGGCAGAATTTTTATCCTGAAGGACTGCAAGAGCCTTATAGAACACCTTAGGTATTTTAACGCCCATGCGCCCTCCGTTTTCTAAAATACTGAATGTCTCGTTGACGATGAGCGCCCAGAGCACTGCATTACGCCAGAAGTCTGAGCCGCCGAGCATGAAGTCGATCTTATCCGCCACAACAACCAGGGTTATGATAAATGTTTTCTTAGCAATTCCTCGCAGGCCTCGAGAACTGCTAAGTTCTCCCCCAATCCATGCAGCTGCTACCCCGCTTGCATAATCGATTACGATAAAAATCACGAGAGTCTGAAATAAATAATCCAGTCCACCAACAAGCCAAGACAATATCGCTCCGACCGTTACGGCTATTCTTTTTGTGTTTTCCATCCTGGGATCCATCGCCTCCTTTACGGGCATAAATTAAACCCCGTTAGGAGCGGGGATTACAGTTGCTCACTGGCAGTCGGGACAATGTCCGCCTTTGCCTTTATTGTACCACTGGAGAAGACTCTGAACATTTTCCGACTCGTGACCGTTATTTTGATCTCGCTAACGGTAGGTGTAGCAGCTAGATTAGTGGTATTAAGCCTTGCGCGATATTTCAATTTATACCCGGTAAGATCCATGCCTGCGGATATCCCAGGGATATTTGAATCGAGAACATTTACCGCCTGCCAAGCCCCCCAAGTTGTACCGCCATCAGGTGATAATGCCGTTTCAATGACAAGGCTTGTGCCTGTGCCTCCATTTTCAGTCCGTGTCAGCTTTGCCGACTGAACTTCTCCGCAAGGAGAGAGATCAACCGGTTGAGACTCGTATATTCCTCCGCCTTCATAATAAGCTGTTGCATGAGCGGCATTCAGTAAGTAGTCAATGGACTGATTTCCATCTAATGTGTCATCCCAAATAGTGGTATCATCAAGGCTTCTTGTCTCGTCGGCCACAGCGTTCACATCATCCCATGATGAATATAATGCTATTGCCAGGTTGGGCATTCTAATCCTCCTCTCTAATTCAAATTATCCCTAACAAATGTGAGGGACCGTAATAACTTAGTCTTAAGATTATGGCTATTGCAATGCTTCAGGATGCCAAGGTAAGATTGGACGCTGTTGTTTACTTCCTGCATGCCTATCTCTCCTCTGGCATACGAACGTTGCAGATATCGCAACCTACGTTTCATCTTAAGAGCACTCTTTTTCCGGAGCTTCTTATGAGTTGGCCAGACGCGAAATCCAACAAACTCGATACCTTGCGAGACGCTGCGAACCATAGTTTTATTGTTTAGCTGAAGGTGGAGTTGGTGCACCACGAATTCATCGATTTGCTCCTTAAGTGCCCAGAGATACTTTTTGTTCCCATGAAGTACTACAATATCGTCCATGTAGCGAAGATAAAACTTAACGTGAAGGGTTTGCTTAGCGTACTGGTCCAGCTCATTGAGATACAGATTCGCAAACATTTGGCTCGTCAGGTTGCCGATCGGCATCCCAACCCCGCCAACTCGATCTGACTCAAATTGATGATCTCCAAGCGGAACACCAAACTTCGTATGTTCACATCGAGCGATAGTTTCTAATAACCAGAGTAGATCTTCGTCGCCAATGCGTCTGCGGAGGATTGCCATAAGTACGTTATGGTCAACTCGATAAAAATACTTAGATATATCTAGTTTGAGCGCATAGAATTGCGAGTGCCGACGGTGCATGTAGCGCAACCAGTACTGCAGCCTATTCACGGCTCTATGCGTCCCTTTATCGACTCGGCAGGCATATGAGTCCTGAATAAAACCCTTTTCGAAATACGGATTCAACACTTGGTAGATTGCCCATTGCACCACCCTATCCTTAAAGGGCAATGCCATGATAAGACGCTTTTTGGGCTCATTGACAAAGAATTCTCGATATTTACCAACTTCATAGGTCTTCCAGATAAGTTCGTTCTGAATTTGAATCAAGTTTTCCTCGAGGTGATTCGTGAATTTCATAACCTCGATGCGGTACCTCTTTCCCTTACGAGCCTCAAGGTAAGCCTGATGTAGATTTTCAAAATCATAAATTTTCTCATATAGGCCGCGAATCTTATGCAATAATTTCAGGTCCTTCCTTTTTGTGTCGACGCCATGCGTGGCCTCTTTCGAATTCTACTCGCGACGGTCATGGCAATTAAATATTTTTCCTTGCGGAAGGGAAATGGACCCCTTTGTCCTCATTGCTCTGGATTGAATTCCATAGAATGCAAACTTCTGGCTAAGTTGAGGGTAAAGCGGAGCGAAACCCGATGTTCGTGTTCACGTTCGACCGGGGGTTGTTCAGGTTCAAATTGAACACGCCAGCGTTGGAGCCGTTGTTCCAGTTGCCGCCACGATACGGGAGCTTATATGGCCCATTCCCCATAGAGTGTGATAACTGTTTTATTGTTTAACGGATTTCATCCAACCACCGAGCATCTTGCCTATCTCGGCAAGCATTCGACTCCAGTTTTCATATTTGCGGAGCGGTAAAAACATGAACTCTTTGTCTGCCGATAAACGTATTAGCGTGCGCAAGGTATCGATTTCAACGTCAATGTCCTGGAGGGTTGTTTTCTTGTAATAACGTTTGTTGGCCGTGATGATGAGTCGAAGCAACGCATACATAGATTCTTTAATATCCGATGCGAGCGCATACTTTTCGCTCTTTGGAAATTGCCTAAGGCATATGTTGCCGTAAAGGATCATGTCGTAAGTTTTTTGCAAAATTTTAAGTTCTTCCAATGCTGCAGGCTCCTTTTGCCATTCTTTGGGGTCGAAAGAGGGCGCTCTATCGAGCGCCCAACAGATTACAGGGTTTTAGATTCCAGATTTACAGGACGAAAGCGGAGCGAAACCCGAGGCTCGTGTACACGTTCGACCGGGGGTTGTTCAGGATCAAATAGAACACGCCAGCGTTGGAGCCGTAGCCCCAGTTGCCGCCACGATACGGGAGGCGTTCGCCGTTATTTCGGAATTGAAAAAGGTCACCACCATGGGCAGAATCAATCGGGAATAGACCAAGAGCTTTTGCTATATCAGGAACAGTGACGCCAGCATGAGCCGTTAAGGCTTCAAAAGCTTTTGACCCATACGGAGTATCATCCACTTGTGCGTTCACAATTGATGTAGCTAGTTCGATGCTTGCGGAATTGGCTGTAGGGGCAGCGGTATAATCGTATTTGAGTGTGCTATCTGTTCCAAGGGCAACGAGCGACCCATCTTGCAGAATCGCTTTCCACTCTGCACTTGCAGCGGATTGGTCCTTTGTGTTATCCGCAGCATTATTATCGACGAGAATTTGGATCTCACCATTATTAAGGCGCAAGCCTCCGACCCATTCCCAAACATTGCCGTTCAAGTCATAGATCCCAAAGGGACTACCGTCATGAGCCCAGGAAATTGGCCCAGATCCAGTAAGCACTCGCCCAGTCTTAGCTGGAGTTGGATCTAAATAACTGGCAATGCCCTTTTCCGATGCAACACTGGTGTCCGTTCCATAGCTATTATTTCCTCGAGGCATAAAGCCCTGCTTCTTTGTGGAAAGAGCGATAGCGGACCATTCTGCATTAGTCATTAAATGCCAACCAGCACCCTTTTGTTTACAGGCTAGAAGAGCATTATCGAAATTGATACTATTGCCCGGATCCATGCGTTTAAGGCTTAGTGCCCGTAACGTGGCTCCAGCTCCAACAGTGATATTTTGATATTTTGAAATGTGAAGAATCGGTTTTGTAGAGTTATTAACGGTAAACGCCGGATGAAACTTTTGGGAAGTTCCAACTCCGAGATCGGCGAGAGTCTGTACTGGAAATACAACCATCACTGATGGATTACCTTGATCGTCATACATAACGGTATTTCTAGCAAGGCTCGCGTCCTGCACGCGTTCGCGCCAGGAACGCTGCTCTGCCGCATCAGTTATTACGCCGCTCCGCTGGAATCTCTCGGTAAGTGCAATCTCAATATCATTGATCTCTTTTAATAACTGCCCTTGCGTATAAGGTCCACTAATGTATTTCATTAAATCATTCCTCCATTTTCTGCCGGAATTTCAGGTACCGGAAACTTCTCTGCAAAGTTTCTTCGCAAGTCAGACTCAAACACCGGGAGATAAGCAACCGCTGCAGATTCATCACCTTTTACCGAAGTCTCGCCGCTCAGCTCGACACCCTCATCTGAAAAGTTGACTTTAATTATGGTCGTGTCTCCATCATTTATAAATTCATAGGTCATACTTCCCACACCTCCACTTTAATACTCGCACCTTCACTAATAGCGAAAATAGGGACATAAATCCCTGGATCAAACTTAATTTCAACCGCTGCTCCAGGCTCAAGAGAAGTACCCGTTTGTTGGCTGACTCCGGAGGCTCCGACCTTGCAGCGGAGTACTGGATCCGTGTTCTTAATGAACAGCATTCGACGATTAGACTTAGCTGACGCTCCCGCGAAGACCTCGGCAGCCGTGGCAATGACTGTTTTTAAACCGGTAAGCGGGGGAGCGTTTGTCGTCTCCAGGTCCGTTAAGGACACAGAATTTATTTCTGTAACGACAGGTATTTTACCCCCGACCGCTGCGGCCCCGATGTCAACCTTCAGCCTGCCTCCTACGGCTTCCAGCTCTGCTATTTGTTCGTTTCCCTCTGAGTCTAGAATTGCATTTCCGCTAGAATCTACAAGCAAGGCGTAGACTTGTGATTTACCGACCAATTGGCGTGCGGCTGTCGAAAGCATATTAGCGCGTGTTTTGGGCAACCTGCTTCACCTCCTCTCTTAAATAAGGACACATTATACTTCCCAAACGGATACTTGAATACTGGCCCCTTCGCTAATGGCATAAGTCGGGACGCTGACCAAGGGGTCAAATTGAAGCTCTACCGCCGCACCCGGCTCAACCGGGTACCCACCCTGTTGGGTAACGCTGGATGATCCTATCCTAAAGCGGAGAGCAGGGTCCTCGTTCTTGATAACCATCCGGGATCTTCCGCTCTTGGCAGAAGCGCCGGCAAAGACCTCAGCTGCTGTCGCCGTGACCGTCTTAGTCCCAGTTAACGGTGTAGCAATCGTTGTCTCTCCGACCTGGATGGATGAGACCTTTGGCTTTGACGTGGTATCTACTCCCTTGACCCAATCTGATACGTTTTCCCATAGATCCCTCAGTGTTCCAAGCGTAATTGTTGCCATGCGTTTAATTCACTCCTTTTACACAACTTCAACGTCTGTTCGAGTTCCCACAAACGTGGTATCGGATTTAAGATAGGGAATTCCGCTTCCCGAAAACTCAATATCTACACTGGAATCTCGAGCGTTGTATCGACATTTGAACCCTCCGCCGATGGGGATGACCACAGATCCGTTAGGTTGATTCTGTGCCTCGATTTTTAGGGCTAAGGCTGCCTCAATCTCATCGAAAGCGGCATTGATTTTCAAGGCTCCAGTATAGAGGCTATCCCCCGGCATATTCAGGTCGATTCTTTCCACTTATTTCACCGCCCCTACTGTTTATTGGCCACAAGGGCTTCTAATTGTTCAATCCTCTGCCGAAGTTCAGCGTTTTCCTCTTTTATGGAAGCCACGTCTTCAATGGTCTTTTTCAAGACCTTCTCATCTTCCGTGGGATCAAAAATTAAAGCTCCGCTATGTGGGCATCGTCGTTGACTAGGCAAACCTAGCACCTCCCTCCCATAAGAGGATACAAAAGGCAGGTCTATTGACCTGCCTTACTTGATGATATTTAGGAACCGCTTCGCTCTTGGCCTAGTAAGTTGACTTGTGCTCGTAAGTTCTACCTGAGCCCTGAAGGTCGTTGCGGGAGCACCTAACGTTTCGGAGAATGAATATCTCGTAAAGACTTGATCCAGCTGTTCTGTGGTAACTGAAGAGGGAGTGACCCATGTTGCACCGTCATCCGTGCTGAATTTGACGACGACATTGGAGCCTGATGGAGATGTAATATCAAGCACCTGCCTGACCGTTGTGTATTCCTGCGAAAGAGTTACTAATCGACTCACATACTTGGCATATAGCGCATTCTCAAACCCGATAATATATGGCGAGGAGGTGCTCACAACAGGTGTCAAGTATTTACTGCTGAGCAGCGTCGCCCTTACTTTTACCTTTGTAGCTAGGAAGGATAGCTCTCGTTCGACATAAGGACTGATCGGAACATAGTCTCCGTCGTTGAGAGAAATCTCCCATATTGCATCAGTTCCTTGTGAAAGGAAATCATTCACGACTAACAGAACGCGATCGAATTGAGTTCCGGCTGGCGCTGTCCATGGGGCAAAATCAAGCACGCTGCTCGCTTGGAACGCACAGGCATAAACTTTGAATTTCAAGTCTTTTGTTTGATGGTCTGTCCATGTTAACGCATTGGATGAGCTGAAAAGCACTCCAATTACATAGGGTTGACGTGTAACCCAGGCGGCTGTTTTCAGATCTTGTTTCCCGAGCTCCGCAACACCTAAGGCATACACATTGCTATGGGAAAGGATCACAACGCAATACTGCTCTTCAGCGCGACAAAAAGCTGGTTTCGGGAACGATACAACCGTCTCAATGTCTGCAGTGGCAGAGGCGGTAATTTGAGATGGATCAAGAAGTTGTTGGGTCAAAACGTCCTTTCCAGGGAAGCCGTTGACCATATTACGGATCTGAACTATCACCTGAGTCGATAAATCTTTGGCAGTAAAGTATAATCCTACTTTTGATACAAAACAGCTTTGCGGTACCGAAAAACTCTGAGCCAAAGGGTCGACCGGTTGGATATGAACCTCTCTGGTCAAAACTGTCGTTTCGGTAATCTCCTTACGTCCTTCTGCCTGGTAAGTACAATTGCCCTCGTTGTTAATGTTGGCAATCGTAATGAGTCGAGTCCCGGTGCGGGTACCTTCTGGGATTACAAAGCTACATTTAAACTTCCCGGAGGCATCAGCTCTAATGGATCCGGATGTAGTACCAGCTAATGTTCCTTCAAGTGGCTGAAGAACCACCGGCTGACCATCAAAGTATCCCAGTAAATTATCCGCATTAGGCTCATAATTTGAACCAGTGATGATGAGTTCTTTCTGCCTCATATACATGATAGTTTCATCAAGTATTTTATCTGTTACAACCTGTTGTTGGGTTCCGCTGTAATCCCCCCAGCCTCGAAGATCACCGGCACCAAGTTCTTCATATCGTCTGCGTTCTTCTTCTGCCCAGCTTTCTCCCTGATGGTACCACCAACGACGCAGCGTAGTATTTACCACCTCTTTTTCCTCAACGACGATAGTTCCTTGCTCAATCCAGTTATCTACAGGAGGGTTAACATTCGTTAAGGTGATTCGGTTGAAGACAGCATAGGGATTAATTAAGAGGCTATCGGTGGCAAACTCCTGGCTAACGACAACATCATGCCCAAGAACCTTTCCCGTGGCTATGCTATCCCATAATTGGGCTGTCGTAGATGCGGGAGCAATCATTATCTCTTGAGGGGTGTCAGCAGCGCTCAATGTAATCTCGCTTCGATCTAGATCATAGCCAAGTGTGAAGCCCGGAAAAGTTGTATCTGCTTTTCCCAGTGTAGCAAAGCTATCCGTAAAAACTCCTTTAAGATCTGTCGGAGACTCACCCTGCATTGCTTCATTGTCCAATCCTTCGACCGCTTGATTATATTCGATATCTTCAATTCGCTTAACCAACTTCTGAATATCTTCCATAGAATAACGAACAATAGAAAAGGGGTTAACTACGGCATTTCCGCTATTCGCCGGGAGTGTCATCGTTCCCAGGGGAAGCATCTCCTTGGTTGATGCTTTCGGAGGTACTACGAATTGCTCGAGGTCACTCTGCCCTTTGATAATGGTAATTGTCCCATCCTTATCCATCGCCACAAGATCCTTGCGGGCAAGATAGAAATCATAGTCAATCTGGAATGTCGTTCCGTTCACGGGATTATCACCTGCAGGAGAGAAGTCTGCGTAATAATCTTCAGCGCTATTTGTGAGCTTGTAGTCCGTATTAAGCAACATCTGCTTGTTATAGCGCCAGGTCACGCTGTACGTGGTTCCTATGGCTGGTTCTCCGCCGTTAAGTGACCAATCAACGCTATTATTAGTTAGCTGATAGTCGGAGCCCTGTTGGTACGTTGTTCCACCTTGAGAAACAGACACGATGGACACAACAGGAGTTTTTGGCAAAAGGTCTGATCCTCCCGAAACATTACCCCTGGTAATATTCTGGGTGACTTCGACCACCCCTACCAACCGAGTAATCTGCTTAACCGGCTTATTGTTGAGCTTATAAAGGTTTGTTCCGTTTGCGTACACTTTTGGCTCATTGAGTACAGTACGTGTTTCCAGGGCTTTATCTACGAGCATTTTAAGAGCTGACACAAGCGCCCGCTCAAAACCTAAGACATAGCCCTTTCCTGGTTCTATGGTAAGCTCCACTCGAGTCTCATCGTAGTCTTTGGACCACATTCCAAAACCGCTCACCTTGTAGTTTCCGGATTCATCATAAGTTCTCCGAGCAAGGATAGGATTAATTCCATCCAGCTCAGGCGGGGCGACTTGAGTCACCGGTTGGCCATCGTTTAGGCGGATGATCTTAATTGCCGAGCTGTCATTAACTACCCAACTTGGAGCGATAACTTTTCTGTCCATGCCAGGTAAGCCAAAATTATCATACCCAACTGCAGGGTCAAGCAAGGTCGGGTCTTGTTCATAGGTCACAATCTGTTCATTAAGCTTAAGGCCAATGTACTCCTCGCCCGCTCCGACGATTGTTAGCGTAGTTTCTGAAGTATCGTGAATGATACCATCGGCATAGACAGAGCCTGAAGTGATTCGGGCACTCTTTTTGTCTTCTGAAATATAGAGTTGGCATCCGTCAAGAATATGGCCGGAACCAAATATTGCATCCCCAAGACGCTTGTCTCGGTCCATCGACATAGATTGAATTTCGTTCACTTCCGCACACTGCAGCCTTCTGCCTGGTTGGGCTAGTAGGGAGGCCCATTTCTTTGCCGGATCAAACCGGTTAGGGTAGTTGCCCACACGTTTTCACCTCACTTAAAATTCAATGATGAATTCCACAAGCTCTTTTTGATCTTCTGCTCGTGGAATTGGTGAACGATTATTAACTGCAGCTAAAAATCCAAGGTCTGACACCTCGGTCGGCAAGAGAACCAACTTACCAGCATCAACATTAGCGTTTCTGGTAACCCCTAAGAACGCACCGGTTTGCCGATAGGTTACAACCGGAACTTCATCATAGCGCAGCCAGGCGGCTGCATAGACCCATCTTGCCTGTTTTGTCCTAGCGTCGGCAACTGTCACTGGCATCCATTTTTGACCGAGATGCTCGATAGTACCATTCGGATCAGGAACAACGAGCGTAAGCGTCTCTGCTTTTTTGAGGGCTATTAGCCCGTCAAGCGCTGTCGTACTCGGGTCCACTTGCGGCGGTGTATCGGTATCGCCCCAAGATGAGTTTTTCCCAATACCTACCCAGGCGTTGGCCGCTTGAACAACTTGAGCTGCCTGCCAGATCCGCATTCCGATAACTGAACCTGTATAACTTGGCATGTTTTAGCCCACCTCCACTTTAATGCTGCTGTATTGAGCCTTCATATTAGTCTCCAAGAAAGAAACTCCAGGCTCTAAAAAACTAACCGCTCGCGACCATTCATTTCTGATGGGCTCTGCGGCCACTGTTATCCCGACTTGATTTTGCTCGATGCTTAAGGACTGGGGTACCTTTGACTTAAAGCTATATCCGTTCCAGATATTATTAATTGCCGGAGAGCTAACCGGACCGGTTTCAAAAAGAGCAGAGAACAATTCAGTCCCATCAGCTTCCTCGTCCAGACTGGCATCGTCGACGAGGAGATCATCAACGTTTTGAATAATATCCAAAGCGCCGAACTCGGTAAACTTTAGGAGCAGGCCATCATATGCAACCACGGGAGCTGTCTTCGGGCTTGCCCCTATAACAGTAAGCTTATCCTGCCGGTTGAGACTTAGGACCACCTTGCGCCTTATTTCCGAGCCCGATAACATCCCATCATCACTCGGAAAGATTATTCCAGGGTATAGAGCTTGGCTGCCGGTTAATCCACCAATCTCATGACCAATATACTCCGAAACCTTTACCGAAAACCAATAGAGAAACCCAGAGGCGCTCATAATATCGATCATTCGTCTTGTAACTTGGATATCCTCAGGCTTAATGATGACATCGGTAATCAAGGGCGCATAATGAACTCCATCAGGGAATACCGCGTCACTTCCCGATAATGTATATCCGGCTTCAGGCGATGCTCGATAGGTTTCAAAGAGATCGATGCCCATATCTTCGGCTAATTCTCTATTAAGAACTCTGGTTCCGCGCAATTTCGCAAACATGTCATCTCTTGATTGAGCCCCGAGTTCATTTTGCCAGAGATATAAATATTCATCAGGGCAAGTTGAGAGAAAAAACACTTGCCAAAGATAGCTAATGCCATCGGGTATGGCGGGACCTATAGCCCTTTGAATTGCCTGCATAGTTGTAGATTTTCGATAGAATTCAGGAAGATACTTTGTTAAATCGATCATATAATGTTCACCACCGGATCAAGGACACTATCTTCTTCCAGGTTAACATTTTCACTGGGTAATAATACCTTGGCTCCTATCGCTCCAGCAGCGTTTAGTAATGATACGATTTCATCTAAGTCAGCCGTTCCTCCTTTACCGATAGAAGTTAAATATTTATTAGCCACATCAATGGCAGCTTCTTGAGTAATTCCGCCGACTATCAAGATAACAAAACGAGTCGTGACAAGATTTACTGGTCGAACAATTACGTCTGTTCCAGAAACCTTTTTCTTGTCGATCGCTCCTGTTACTTCTTGAACCAATGCTGTTAGTTCATTCGGGTCTCCGGCAATATAGACGTCCGTAGTACCAAGTCCTCGGGCTTTATCGAAGGCCTTGGCCCATTGAACACCTGGGACCTGAAGCGCCCACCGCTCATAATCCGTATAATTCCCGCCTTTTTCCGGGTTTTGTTTAAGGAAGAGTGCCGCCTTTCGTAACGTTTCATCATCTTCTTCTGGAGCAGGATTAATTCCTAGATCACCAGCTGCGAGTTTCAGGTATTTACCCGAGGCTGTGCTAATGAAAGCTTGCTCAATCATGCTTTCGAAGATAGCATACTGCTGCGCTAATTCAAGGGCAGCAGGGGAGAGAGCGTCCCAAATAATAGAGCCCTCCGACTTGTTGACGTCAGAGGGCACGTTGCTTAGTAGTCTTGACATTATCGATTCATACGTTTGGGTCTCATACATCGACTGTCACCTCCCCGTATACGGTCATTACGGTAGCCTGTGCCTTGATGATATCCTCAAACGTAATGGATATTGCTTTAATATCAGTGATATAGGGGCTTATTAACAGGGTTTCTTTGATAGTTCTCTCTAGTTCGCTTTTAACACTTTCACGACTTAACCCTTTGTTAATAATTGATTCAAATTCTTGGCCATAGTTCCAAGAATAGATCAAATACTTATAGCGTACGGTCTTTAACGCTTTCCAGGCCCAAACCTTAACGGCTTCTTTGCCCGTAACAACGACATTCTTACCGTCAACCAGCACAAAGTCTTCGTTCTCGTAGTCCCACGCATATTCTTTAAGAAGGGGAAGGTACGTCGTCGAAGCATCAATTGTAGCCTGCACTATAGCGTCAACCTGAATAGTTTCAGAAGGAAAAATACTCGTGCTCATAGGCTGACTAACCTCGCTAAAATAATATAAGTTTGTTCATCCAGTGTGGGTATCAAGGCCACGGTATCATCTTTTTTAAGCCCATCAGTTAGAGTCAAATCTCCGCTTTGCTTGTGATCGGTATCAATATTGATTCCCGTTAACGTGTGACTATGAGAGCCATGGTCCCCAACTGAAGCTGAGTCCGTCGGCCCCAGGCTTCCATTTTCGCTAAATTGAAGATTTCCGCTTGCGCTATATTTTCGTTTGTAATCCGGCAATAAATAATCAGCTACCAGAAGATTGTCCTTGCTTATCTGTAAATCTCCAAGCTTAACCGTTAACGGATCCTCCGAAACAACAATACCGATCTGGACATAAGGGGTATTGTATTTGGCTCCTTGCTCTCTCATATGGTTAATAAGCTTACTGTATGGGTTTTTCACTAAGAATCACCCCTTGCTATCCATCTGATTTTTGTAGCTGAGATTGAGGGACATCGTATATTTTCCGGTTGCTGGTTCCCATGTATGGGTATCGCCATCGACATACATCACAGCGTTTTGTAGATTGCTGATGTAGAATATCTTGGTATTCACGGCATAACCAGTCCTACATTCCCAGTTCCCTAAGGCTTGAATAGTTACATCTTGCTGTATGTCACTCAGCATTCCGGTTGCAACCACATTGCTGTCTTTATCTGCTTCTTTAACGTAATTTTCTTGAATTAATCCATACTCATTTCTCCAACTGTCGTTTCCGACTTCACCGACATAGTTATTCTTATCATCATAGATTTTAACTTTATTAACCATGCCATCGAGTGTATCTCGGTAATTTGTGCCTATCATGTTATTGGTGGGATCGTCGATCTGAGAGATTAGAGTGTAATTGGCTATAACCTTTCCCTTTTCAATGACGCAGAGTTTAGTCCCATCCATAACAGGGATGTACTGTTTTCCGTTCTGCTTTGATGCTTGAGTATACATTTCCATGATTGCTTCATAGCCGGTTTTCTGGGCAATAAGTCGTTTTACCTTTATTCCTGTACCGGCAAGATCGCCAACCTCAACCCCAAGTTCTTCGCAAATCTTTCTCGTGGCATCTTCTGGTGTAATATCAACAAAATTAAAGGTCACCTTTGATTTTGTTAAGTAAATTAAGTAATCATAAGCCATGAAGGGGAGGCTTTCGGAGGCCGAATCTATCTCCCGGTTCCATGTAACACCCCTGAATATTTCTTTACCGTCTAATACTACCCAAACCTTTGAGCCTGGCCTAATTTGTGTTCGGGGTTGATTTCTGTCCCAAATAGGGTAGGTAAATGTGACATCCAATTTTCGCGCCGCTTGTGCCTTGTCACCAGTATTACTAATGCTTTTAACCACATTGGTGATATCTGTAACTTTGTTATCGTAGAGCACGAAAATCTTTATCATAACTGGAGCACCTGCCCCGGATAAATTAAATTAGGATTTTTAATGCTATTTTTAGTGGCGAGATACGAATATTGAGATCCGTCACCCAATTCTTTCTTGGCTATCCCCCACAGCGTATCTCCGGATTTTACGGTATAGGTTTTAGGAGTAACCTTTTCGACAGGCCTTATGACTTGAGGAGTAGAAACTTCCATAATGGACATCGTATTTGTACTAACGGATGTTGTTTTCGTGCTAATTACCTTGTATTCTTTTAATTCCAGGCTAAAATACACATCACCCGTTCCATCACGCGTTCCATACTGAAAGCTCTCAATCGTGCATTCCGTATTGATGGCCCCTGTTACGATATAGCGGATCGGCTTTCCGCTAAGCATCCATTTGTCGATGAGATCTGTACATTCTTTTGGAGAGGGGAAGGGGTTGTACTGGCAAAATGGGTATGAATGGTTCGGGAAAAATGATTCTATCGGAGGTATCTCTGCCAATTTGGGCTTTCCTATAAAGCTAACTTCTCCCAGACCTTCAACGATGGCCGTGCTGTTGTTTAGTGACTTTTTAATATCATATTTCGGAGGCGGTACAGGCAGGCGAAGTTTTTCATTATCCTGAATCAACCAAAATTCCACAACTTCGCCTCCTTACATATTTTCGGCCACAGCATCAAGCTCTATCAACAGTTTATTGACAATCTTATCAATGTCCGCTTCTTCTCTCACAATTAAAGTCTTAGCCAAGCTTTCGATTACTATGGATTTAGCTTTGCTCAATGCGCTACTTCTAGTAGTTCCGCTAGGGTTTTCGCTAGAAGGATGTTGATCTTTACGGCTTTTCCGGAGGGATGCAATATATCCATCATAAGCATTTCCCTCATTGCTCTGTTCTGTCCTTGCTGGTATCAGACTACGCCTGATACTTTGTGTCTGATTCAACGCCTTATGATTAGGTATTATCTGGCTACCCCTTGGTAAATTAAGTATTTCCGGACCGCGTTCCCCAACCCATAGCGGTCCACCTCTCCAGTTGTCGGTTCCGTCAGCTGCACCGCTAATCCTTTGATTGCTCCCAACCCCGGTGTTATTGCTTGGTTTAGCACTCAATGCAATATGGGCAATGCTAGGTATCTTTACGCCGATTATGCCTAGAACTCCGTTAAGCTTATCAGACAACCAGTTAATAGCGTCAATAGCTATGTTTACGCCTGATTTGAATGCATTCCCAATTACTCTTCCTACCTCGCTGGCTTTTGCACTAACTGTATCCCAATTCTTATAGAGCAATATCCCGGCTCCAATCAATAAGCCGATACCCGTGATGATGAGTCCTATTGGGTTTAAATTCATTGCAAGATTTAGGGCTAATTGCGCAGCTGTTAGTGCAATTGTTACTCCTTCTGATGCAAGCATAACTGCCTTATACACGCCAAAAGCAATAGCTATTCCCTCGACAAGTGGCCCTAATGTTGACCAGTTATTCTTGAAAAAGTTATAAACCCCGGTCGCTTTATCGAGCACTGACCCCAATATATCCCTTATCTTTGGTATTCCGGTATCAGATACCCAGGTTATAACCGGTTTAGCGTCTTCAAAGGCTTCCTTCAGATATTTCTTTAGGGTCGGCAATTTGCTCACTACAAAGCCTATTCCGTCAGCGATTTTTAACCCAAGCTTGTCCATCTGAGGGCTGTATTTATCGATCAACTCAATGACAGAGGTTAATGTTGGCTTAAGCCTTTCAAGCATTCCAAGGCCAACATCCTGGACCTTTGAGCCTAATTTTCCTTTAATTGTGCTTAGTAGACCGGTTCCACTGTTGGCCTGTTCTGAAGCTCCGCCTTTAAAGAATGGGTCTAGTTTTTTACTAAGGAGCATTTGATAGGCTTTTGTTGTTTCATCACTGGTTAAGCTATCATTTTTACCCTTACCAACAAAGCCTTTAAATTCATCTGCGGAGATCTTGAACCCGAATTCTTTCATCCGTTCAAATTCGCCGTTCTTAGCATCAGCCAGGGCTTCCATAGCGTCAGAAATAGTTTTGCCGGGGTTTAAGGCAGCCATGTCTTCAGAAAGCTTTACAAGGCCCATTGACGCCTTGGTATCTCCGCCCATGATATTAACAGCCCGCGCTCCAGCGCCTACAACATCAGAGGTAGTGAAGGGGGTTGCATTCGCGTTATCCCTAAGCTCCTTGATATAGCTATCACGCATGCTGGTAATCTCAGCATCGCTTTTTCCTTGATTACTAACCCCGATAAAATGCTTCATGGCGATCTGTTGTTGCTCTAATTCGGCACCGCTTTTTATCGCAATACCAGCTGCAGCCCCAATGCCAACTCCTCCGATTGCTATCCCTGTTGCCAATCCTTTTAGTGCCGAAAGCTTACTACCGATACTACTTATTACGCTACTGGCAGAGTCTCGGATCCTGACTACTGGCGCGACAGCTCTACGGCCCAATGCATTAAGTTCATTCTGGATTCTACGTCTTTCACGAGCCGCATTATCCCTTATAGCAACCTGAGTCACTATTCTGCTCCTCAAGGGATTAAGCGCAGTTCTTACCTGAGCAATGGTTCTAGTGGCTGCCGTGGCGTTGACGCGTACTTGCATTTGTTGCCGCAATTGTCGTTGGGTTGCCGCTACATCTTGCCTAAAGGCTGATTGTTCGCGCCTAACACCTTGTAAGGTGGCGCTCATATTATCCCTAAGAGTTAGAACGGCTCCTATTTGATGGGTTGCCATTTGTTCTCACCTCACATGAAAAGGTCACTTGCCGAGATAGACTAAGTGACCTTGTTTCCACGCTTCTGCCCTTTCCTCAAACGCCAAATTCATGCTGGCCTTGAGGAAAATCTTTTCTTGGTTCGTTAAGTTCAAAAGGTAATCCAAAGCAAATCCTTTCTGGAGATAGTAGTGTACAAAACTCAGCTCTGAATCACCTTTGATTAGTTTTTTACCGCTTCAACAATACTGACATGGCCGGATCCATAACCTGCAAATTCAATAATTTCTTTCGCAAGCGTGTCAATTTCTCCGGAATCCAAGATTTGATCCAGAACTTCATATCCTGTGGCCCCGTATGCAGTTTGTAAGTCCTTATCCTTAAAATTCGGCTCAACCACGCACTCGTACACCAGGAAGTTGTTTCCTTCTCCTTCGCTTAGCTCATAGCTGTCAAGGATAATTGAGCGACTTGGCTTTACAATGGTTACTGTAGCATCAAGGGACTGAACGTATAGCTCTCTGGTTTCGGACTTTTTAGATTTTATCTTGTCAGCATTAGCTATTAAATCACTAATGCTGAGCTTTTTCTTTGGCTCGTTCAAGCCCTTTCTTTTATTTTTCATAATTGACGTTTTCCTTTCTTACAGAACTTCAATTGTGTCAATAAAATCAGCATCACTCGGGGTGAAACCAAATTTATATTCTTCCTCTAGCTTTTTCGCCTTTTCGAATTGCATTAACGTCAATTCAGTAAACCAAATATTGCCGATAGAGACCCGCTCGGATTGCTTCCCAACAGTATCGGGGTCCTTAATTTTTCCCACGAGTGTACTGCGAGGATCTTCGCCTTTTTTCCAGGCATCCAGCATCTTTTTCTTACCGCGACTGAATACCTTCTTCACCTTCATAGTTCCCTCGCCCTTGAGGCTGACAAGCTTAGAGTCCTCATCCATGTCGATGATAACACTTTCCCTATTCGGGGTTACCTTGGCCTCAAAGCTTTCTAGTTCAAATACAAGTTCACCGTCCCACCAAATCTGCCCCCAGGACCCATTAATTTGGTTATTTCCTCGAATTTTTGCCATAGCCAATCCCTCCTTACACTATTAGCATTGAGAAGTCTAGGTCTTCCATGGCATCTAAGGGGCTCCCGCTCGCTTTAACGAAGACATGACTTCCAGTGTTATATTCTTTAATCTGGGCAGCAGTTAATGCGCTTGTATCCAGACCAGTTGACTGAAGATATAACGCCTGGGCGTCAACATCAATCTCGGCCAATGCCGTGAAGCTCGGATCCAATACCTCATCCCTCTGGAGAAGCTTGAAATAAGCATTTATGGCAGTTATGAACAGTACTTTGTTGTCATAGAAGTTATTGACTTGTCCGACATACTCGGAATCAAAGGTATCACGAATATCATCGCGCATAAGGTCAATAGCCTCCATGATTTTGATCTTTTGGAACTTGGCACCCTTGGAGACTGTTGTCGTGGTTAAGCTATTTACACCACGGCCAATCTTAATATTCTCACCGTCATTGATCAAAATCAGCTTTCCGGCATCAATATCGGCATCTGGAGTTTCTGTTTCGGTAATGCTATCGACCTCCGGGAGGGCATAATACGTTGAACTTCGAGTGAATGGAAGCCCGGCCAAAATACCCGCTATCCTGCAGCAGTATTCCGCTGTCGTATAGGTTTTTCCATCAACTACAATGTCATCGGTGGAAAAATTAATGATTCCCTCATGGTCGGAAACGCTATTCGGCAAAACGGCCTTAAACGTCTTTCTGTCTACGTCACGACGCGACTTAATCCACGACGAGATATTCGCTACATCTGCTATAACAATTCCCGGAACAGCAAGGTAATTCCATTTCTTATTAGCCAGCCTGGATAAGGCAGCATTATAATCTACGGCATCGGCTGCCACTCTTTCAACGATAACCTTGGATGGCGTTCCGAGAAAGGTTTTTTGAATGTAATCCAAATTAGCTGCAGTCCAATCGGCAGAGGCTACTTCAGATACATCCGCATAAATCTTCGTGTCGAAAGTCGTCTTTGTGGAGTCTTTTAGGATCAAGGCGACGATGCCTCTTGCGCTCCTGGTAATTGCGGTTACTGCTAGTGTCTGAAACCGAATAGTGATCTGTGGCAGGCCCATCATTATACCTCCTTAATTTCTATATCTTGAACAAGCTGCACGGTGTCCTCCGTATAGCCAAGGCTGTCATCGAGACGCGTGATAAGGACCCATTCGCCATTAATTTGCACAACGTCGACATCGTTAAGGAATTCTAGGTCAAACTTAAACTGTAAAACATTGTCGATTATTTGATGCCTCTTGTGCTGAAGGGTAATTGTCCGTTCTCCAATTCTAATGAGATTGAAGAACGTCAGATTAAGTTGATCCAGCATCTTTAGATTGGCCAAATCCGTCTTTTCTGCCGAGAAATAATGTATGTTTACGGTTAATAATTTCTCTTCATAGTCTAGATAAGGCGTGTCAGTAACAGGGATAATTTGGACAAAAAAAGCAGGTGGTTTAAACCCGCTCAGCTCTTCATTGGCTAGTACGCTGATATTTTTTACTTTGGCATTCATCTGATCAATGACAGCCTTTTTGATGTCCACATACCCAATCATAATCTTAATTCCTCCAATGCCTTACCGACAAAAGCGCTTAATTCGTTATCGAATTCAGACTCCTTCTTGTCGACAGCTTTTTCCAGCATATGGACACCAGGATAAAAACCGAATTCACCGTATTGATTTTTTATCATGTGCCCGTTTTCGAGTAAGTGGGATAGCTCGGCATCATTGGTCACTTTTGATTCAATAAAATTTGCGGTAGCCCTCTTTTTCCCCTTGGTAGAGGTTTTCCATTGTTTTTTTGTGTAACCGGTATCTTCCGGAGTATCGTTCTTGGCCTGACTTTTCACGTCATTGGCCTGCTTGCGCATAAATTTCTTAGCTTCACTTGGATATTCTCGTTCAATAACCCTAAGAAGATCCCTCTCAAATTCGGTTAAACCGCTAATTTCAAAACTACTCATTATAAACACCTTCTTCAATGAGCGTGCAATATAAGTGAGTTTCAATGTTTAATTCTTTGTCGTTATCAACATGGTCAATGTTGTAAGTTTTCCCGCCATATACAACTCGCATGGTCGTATCAATGTCCGAGCGAAACCTAATAACGATTTTATAAAAAATTTTTGCCGTTTTTTTCTCTGCCGCTTGCTCTAATTGCCCTCGTATGTTGGCATTAGCAAACTTTGCCCAAATCTTTTTATAGAGTTGCCATTCCTTTGTTTCTTCTCCAACTTCATTCTTTACCCGGACATATTTTTGGACCTCAATCTTGTGGCGCAATTCTCCCGCTTTAATCATACGACTAACATCCCCAATGCTTTAGCGTGAAGCTGGCCAATAAGACTTTTGACCCCTATGTCATTGCCTGGGATATTCCCCATCTGGGCAGGATCATCGAACCATCTCACGGCTAAAGTTGCCGCCAACATTTTGGCTGTTGGATCGATTGTCAAATCTGAAGCCCAGTCATGGCCGGTTGCCGTTTTAATGAAGTCTTCAACAAAAGGCAGTAGAATGTTGAGCTGGGGGTAATCTGCCGGGTCGGGCAATCGCAGCATATCCGCTGCTTCCTGCGGGGTAAGAAGGCCCACTTAAATCACCTGCTCTTAACTATTCAACCTTGTTGTCACTTTCCTGAATATCGACAGAATAAGGAATCACAAGAATTTTCATTCCGATTCGTTTCTCTTGTTCTTCCATTCTTTTTATCAATAAATCATTTTCGTCTTGGGTCAAACGCCTATTTGCCTTAACAATAATCACATTGTCTTTTTGGGTGAGCTCAGTTGCTAATTGATCCTTAACCGGCGTTGGTGATTTTGCTTCAGCCTCTTTTGTTCCTGCCAAAGAATTTACCTCCCCTAAACAACTGAGCGCGGATCCTAATCCACGCTCAGTCTCAATCGAATAACTAAATTATACTGCCGCTACCTTCTTAATACGGGTAAACCCTCGATACTTAACAACATTGCCTCCAGCCCAAACAGAGCTCCGGAAGGCTAGTTGCCCAGATTTAAACTTATAGTCGAGAGATTCCAGAACCTCAATTTGTGAGAACACTGGCAGCTCATAGATAGAAGGAGAACCGTAAGTCATAGTATAGGCGTCAACTGCTGTATTAGCTTCGCTCAAGGCAGCACACGCACTATTGATGATGAAATTCACGGCATAACTGCGATCAGAAGAAATGGTTCCTACATTTCCATTAAGAGTAATGTTGTAGAGTTTCTGACCTGTCGATGCTCGAATAGCAGCAAAGGCGGCCAAGTCCTTCTTGTTGAGGAATAAATATTGGCCTCCTTCAACATTCTCATCTCCGCCATAGGCAAAGACAATTTTGTCCAAGGTGGTTTCATCGATTTCAGAAATACCCAAATCAACATCTGCAACCGGCATAACATTAACCGGAGCTTTATAGATTCCTACCAATTGATTCGCTCCACCAGCCCCAACAATAATTTGTGCAGCCAACTTTTTACGAATTGCAACAATCATGTTTGCGGCTACGCGAGATTGGTAATCCGCATTGGGGAGCTTTTTAGCCTCATCGGTCAGTTCGCTGTAGGCAGTAATTTTGGCCTTCTGGATACTGACGTAATCAAATGTCGGATCTGCATCCGCATAGTCTCCGGTCTCAGTTGTGTAATCTCCCGTTCCGGAAGACACTTCGAAACCCTGAGTATAACTCTCGCCACCAGCCATAGGGATAGCATTGACGACATCAACGACTCCGGAAACTTCATTGAATTTTGGGATTAGGATATTGCTATACTTTGCTTGTGTCACTAAATTACTTGCCCCTATGGTTACGGCACGAAGTTCCGGGAAATCCTCAGCTGTAAAAATAACCGGCTTCCGATCCTTCAGGTCTTGACCACGTTGCTCGCATTTCTGTAAGTATTCTTTCGCCCTTTGTTCCTCGCTAACGCCAGGCGCTAGGTTGTACGCAAATTTACCAAAGGATCGAGTTTCTCCTTGTGGTTGAGGCTGAGGAGGTTGACCTTGCCCGGAACCAAAGTTTGCCCCTACAATCGGGTCTGCGGAACCGCGTTGCTCTCCCTCTAAAGGCCTGGAAGAATCGAATTGCGGGTTTTGTTGGGACCTTTCCTCATCCTCAATCTTTTGAAGCTGCGATTCAATATCACGTATTTCGGCATCTAAGGCCTCGACTTGCGTGCTAATGCCGCGTACTTCGTCCAGACTTTCGCTTTTTAAGCCTTTTTCTTTTAAGGCCGCGCGGACATCTTGTTTTTGTTTTAATAATTTTTTGAGCCAATCTTTCATTTCTTAATTACACCTCTCCTAAATTAAATTTAGTTTTGCTTTCATAAGTTCAAGCTCGCTCTTTTCGTTCTCCAACGTCGACCGGGCATTCTCCAATGCCTTTTTCGCATTCTCCAATGCGGATTGGTCATTACGAGCATTTATATCAGTGCCGGTATATGCTGGATAATTTACGGCACTAACTTCACGTACCTTTGCGATCTTTAAGATATGCCTCGTTGGCATGTCGGTATCAAGATCTTCCCACCGTTCCTCGGAGACATAAAAAATAAAGCTCATTCCCGTTATGTCCTCGCGGTTCACTGCGGAATATAAGCTTTTTGCTTCAGCATTATTTTCTATATCAAGGTTTGCTCTGATAAAAAGGCCCTGATCATCCAGATTCAGCTGCAGGGTTGATTTACTATTATTCCTGCGGCTCCTTGCCAAGGGGATATCCCATAGCTCGTGGTTTGCAGTGAATAGAACATCGTCGAAATCGCATCCGTCGAACGCGCCGCGTTCAATAATTTCATTAAACCAGTCACCGATAGATGTTTTCTGGTCATAAACTGCGGCATGGCCTTCAATAACTCCTCCTTCGCCAACCGCCCGAATATCTGGTATCCCGAAACTTCGGATCACCATTTCGTCCTTTCTAGGCAAATCTTTTTTCTTACCCATTATTTTTCCCTCCGTTTCCATTCTTCGATTGGTTCATCTGGTATTCGTTAGCCAAGCTTGCGTCGATATGATTAAGGCTTTGTGTTCTAACGTCTCCGCCCTCGATCGGCGGGTATCCAAGAATCTCAAGTTTCTGATTAATGGTAAGCAACCCTTGATCGCCCGCTACTTTGATCAGTTCAATTTTAGAAGCAGTGCTTAGATACGAAAGATTCTTTTGGTAAAAAACAATCTCATTTCCCGCCGCTAATTCTCGGGCAGAAAAAAGAACCCGGCTGAAATTTCGTCCAAGGCTCATGATTATAGGTTCAATTGTTGTTTGAAAGAATGCTTCGTATTGGGTATCCGTATAATCGCCGGTTAAGATCGGCATCGATACTCCATAATAATTTAAGACTTTTTGTTGAACAAATGACAAGGTATCCTTGTCTGTCACCTTTGGGTCCCGCTGAATCGGAATGTATTCGCCTTTTAAATCCATGGCGACAATGCCTGATTCATTATTCTTGATAGCATTTTCAAAGCGCTGCCGCTCTGCTTCCTGTTTCTCATCGTCGAGCATAGTTTTAATACTTACTATCCCACGAATAGAAAGGCTTTCCCTGATGGCTTTTTCTAAGCCCTGGATTATTACGTCGTTTACATCTAAGGTTTTCTGAATCGCATCATTGTCCGGTTGGCCGTTGATGCCACCGCCCATTGATGCATTAATACTAAATTTTTTACGAACATGAATAATGTTCTCATAGGGTAGGGTGTAGTCTTCTCCATTGCGAAAGGTCAATCGGATAAACATCTTTCCCGTTATATCCTGGATGAATTCAACAATCATCGGTTGCAATGGGTAGAGTCCAGTATAAGTGCGATTGATCATCCCATTTGCCTCTATTGCGTCGAACGTCGGATAAATAAACGCATTGTAGTTTAAGAACAGCAACCAGATTATTTTCTCCAGGAAACTGCCGGTATCCATAATTTCATTGGGTCCATATTTTAACAATCGATTAATATTACTATTTACCACGTTTCTCATTCCGTAAGCATCGGTCCGTATGTGCTTTGGTTCTAACTTGCTAACTTCAGTCGCAACGCGATCTATGCAATTTTGGACAAGGTCATGCGAATAGATGTTTTGCCCAAACAAACCAAAAATAGGGACCTGGCCTTCAAGAAAATTAAAATAATCTTTTTGACCAGTATCTCTTTGCTTTCCGGCAAACAAGCTTTTAATTACATCAATAAAAGCCACGGCCCCGCCCCCTATTTTAGAAGATTAATAAAATCGTTACGATAACGAGTGTATGTTGCATAAGCGATAATCTTGGCCACGCCACCGTCGATTCTCTTATCTGTCTTAATCTTTACCGGCATTATAAATTCCCGGCTATCCACGCTAAATCCCATATTTCCCAAGCACCACATATCGACTGGGTTGGCATTATAATTAACCAGGCCGCCTCTTAGATCTTGCCCCAAGAGTTTCATCGGGCTCGACATGTGATGACGTTCCTGGGGAATGCGTTCTAAGTCAAATCCCATGTCTTCCATCTCTTTGGCCCAGTATTTTGCCAGCGCATTATCATAGCCGACCTTGTAGGGTCGAATCCCAAACTGCTTGTAAATGCGGATGAACCATTTCGTGATTAGGCTAAAATCGTTCTCGTTGCCAGGGCTGACCTCAACCAAGCCATCGGCTACCCATTTTTGATAATCCGACCCTTCGTCTTTTTCCTTGGCCTTCAATTTGGCCTCGGGAATAAAATATTTGCTTAAGAAATATTTTTTAGCGCTGCCTTTACGCATAAGCATGATCTTTGCGCTCGCCAAGTCGGTAGTTTCAGCAAGGTCAACTCCAGCCATACCGAAATGTCCTCGAAAATCTTCCGGGTTAAATATATCAAGGTTCATATATTCGTTTTCCATTAACCATGCTGCAGCTGTGTTTTGCTTCAGATTAAAATCCTTAGCCAGCACAAAGGCTCGTGTTTCAGTATTAGTTTTTGCCAAATCAACCCACTTGCGAAGATAACTCCACTTTTTGATAACGCCAAGTCCCGGATTACTTTTGTGCCAGGATTGTTCATTCTGCCAAACCTCTGCTTCGTTGTCTTGTGTATATATCCAGATAAGCCAACGTGGTTGTTCGGCTTCACCGGCCAAGACGCTTCTGGCTTCTTTCATTCTTTTGTCCAGGTACCCGTCATTCGTGAATCCTTCTGTTGTGAGTTCAAAATAAAGGGGTTCTTCCTGAGTTGAAAGAGCCTGCTGAATTGGCATAACAAGTTCGTTGTTTTTCATTTCATGAACTTCGTCAACCGCACCGACAGCAATATTTCGTCCTTCCTTAGATCCTGTTCGAGCCGTTAACTTTCGGATACTGCCTTTATTTTGATAACTGAACTTTCCAGTTTTTATTGGCTTTCGTGGATTACCAAAATAAATGCCGGTTAAATTCTTTCGAGTCTTACGTTCTAACGATTTGCTTTCCTCGCGCATGGAATTAATCGCCTGGAACATCAAATCCGCTTGCTGATCGTCATTGCTCGCGCAAAGTACTTTGCATCCTTTAGGCCCACAAAAAAACTCAGCTAAGATAAGAGCTGAGACAAAGGGGGTTTTACCGTTTTTCCGTCCAACGACATAAAGTATGTCTTGGTATAACCGGATCCAGCGGCCTGCTTCTTCATCGAAGATTTTAAATCCATAAATCGCTTCAGCAACAGCCTTCTGGAATAGTTCCAAAATGAAAGGCTTTCCGGCAAATGGTGCCTCGAAGTGCTTACAGTGGGTTTCGATAAACTTAATTCGCTTATGGGGATCCTCAAGCTCGAAACGAATATCCGGATTACCAAAATGCGATTGAAGGATATCCAGCATCTGTATGAGCTCATGGCCGACGATAATTTCTCCTGATTTACATTTACCAATGTATTCCTTGAGAAAAGAATGAATTCCATTTGAGCTGTCGCTAAGCGCGTTAAACATGTTCTCTAATTCTTTTCTGGCCATCCTTGCGGATAGTCTCTTTGCAATATTCTCATGCCAATAATCTGCTGGCATTGGTGAATGCAACTTAGAAAATCAAGAACATCCGATGGGTGCTGGACTTTCAGCTTTGCGAATTCATTCCACGCAGTAATAAGGGCATCCATTACTTTTCCTTCTTGATCTGTTAGCCCATCGACCCTTTCTGGCATTTACATTCACCTCTTCTATTCAAACTCATCTAAGCCATCGTCAGGCTCAAGAACATTTTTACTCAACACGCCATTTAGGGTTTTGATGATCACTGCGTAGCTATTAACGTTTTTAAGAAACTGTTTGGCTGCCTCCGTTTGTTTCTGGCGATCCCTGAATTGAGGGTGAATTTTGATCATCCCGGTTTCGGCCATCAGCTCACGCAGCTCTCGATTTTCGGCATAAAGAAAGGCCGCATCATCTATGAGGCCTGACACCAATTGCGCTTTCCCGGGCTCAACATCTTTGAAGATTTCGATCAACTTAGCCCGTTCTCTTTGAAGTAATTCTAATTTATCCATATTTCCCAAAACCTCTTAGGATTTTCAATTTTTTTGGTCTGTGCCTTTCCTATATCCCCTATGCGGTCCCGTTCGGGACCCCCAAAACGGCTTGGTGGGGGGGTGCAAATAATACCTAAGGTGAATAATCGTTGAACCATTTCTCAATATATCCTTTCCATTCATCCCTTCTATAGCGTCTGTCTTCATCCATTTCTAATCTCCTTAAACACTCATCCTTTTCGGTGTCACAGAAGATAAGTTCTGCTCCAAGGTCCTCTGCAAGCCGCTCCCGCTTGAATTTATCTGCATAGCCGCCAATAATCCAGGCATCATTCCATTTGCCAAACCTTGTCTTGATGTTATCAATAAGTAAGTTATGAGCGCCAATTACATTGGCAAAGAGATTGTCAGGCTTATCATAGGCAGGCAGCATTGATATGGAAGAATAGAGTCTATCCATATCAATAACGATATCACCACGAAGCATGTTCTCGCGTACATACGAATGCTTCCCTGATAAAGGCGCTCCATAAACAATGTAAATACTTCGCCCTTGCTTAGATCCAAAACGATGATGCCGCTTATTATGGCAATCATGATCTCGTACTTTTACGTTGTCAGGATTAAGCGAGATGTTTGCATCATTAACATTCTCCGGTGTAAGTTCTATTGGACAATGGTCTACTTCGCACTCTTTTGGATTAGCGATGATTTTACCACACGATTCACACACTGCACCCCGCTCAGAAATAATAGTGGCCCTAAACCTTTGCCACTTATCCGATGCATAAAAGCTTTTAAGTATAGCATATTTAGCCATGCAACAACTCAGCTTTCTTTCCGGTGAGCTCTTCCCAGCGTTTAACAATCACGTCACAATATTTAGGATCAAGCTCTAGTGAATAACAAATCCGATTTGTTTGTTCACAGGCTATTAGTGTGGAACCGCTTCCTCCAAACGGGTCAAGGATAATGTCATCTTCTTTACTGGAATTTCCAATAAAGTATCCGCATAAACCAATCGGCTTCATGGTCGGATGCTCACCATTTCTGAGCGGCTTATCAAACTTAATTAAAGTAGTTTGCTTCCGATCTGAATACCAGGCATGGCCCGCTCCATCTTTCCATCCATAAAGAATCGGCTCATGCTGCCATTGATAATCCTGTCGACCAAGAACCATTGAGTTCTTTACCCATATCAAGCATTGGCGTAAGCAGTAACCGGCCAACTTAAATGCACATCTAAAGTTATAACCTTCGCTATCTGCATGAAAGACATAGATAGCCGCTCCCTTCTTAGAATATTCATGCATTTGGGTAAAGGCATCAACTAAGAACTGTAAGAACTGATCGTCTGTCATTTTGTCGTTTTGGATCTTAAGCTTATCCTTGGTAGCTCCCTCATAATCAACATTATACGGAGGATCAGTAAGTATAAGATCCGCTTGTTGGCCGCTCATTAGGCGAGAGACATCTTCGTTAGAAGTGGAATCCCCACACATTAGCCGATGCTTTCCAAGTGACCAAATATCGCCACGATGAGTAACGGGTTCTTTAATATCGGCTACCGCTTGATCAACATCAAATTCATCTTCCTCAATTTCAGAGGATTGATTTAATTCAAACCCAAAATCAGCCATCGAAAAATCCAGGTCAAGTTTTCCGAGTTCTTCAAGTTCAACTCCGAGTAAATCAAAATCCCAATCTGCAAGTTCTGCAGTTTTGTTATCAGCTAACCTGAAGGCTCTGATTTGCTCATCGGTTAGATCGTCGGCAATAATACACGGTACCGTGTTAAGCCCTAGTTGTATAGCGGCTTTGTATCTTGTATGACCGCATACAATTTCATTATCTTTATCAATTACCAGAGGAACCTTAAAGCCAAATTGTCGAATGGAGTTTGCCACAACATCGACCGCTTGATCATTTTTTCGAGGGTTATTTTTATAGGGCTTAATGCCGCTTATATCTAAATCACGAACAATCAAAACAGTTTCTCCTCTTCAATTTTCTTTCTAAGCTCTAATAATTCTCTCTCGATCTCAATTTTCATGGGGTTATCCGACCAGTTGCCCTTATCTTTATTTTTTAGCAAAATACTGCATGCTGCTACATCTGGTGGCATATGCTTTCTGGTCTTCTCAGTAAACTTGGTCTCTTTTCCATCGACCATTCTAATAGAAGTCTTGATCTCTTCATAATCGTAGCCCAACGCTCGTTTAAATAACGCGTTTTCAAGTTCGGTTATTGCAAATTCTTTGCCCTTTTTTAGGGCATTCAAAAACTCCGGATATCGTTGTTTGTACTCGTTCATCGTACTTTTGCTAATTCTTAAGTTTTTAGCTATTTGTTCTTCAGTCAAACCGTCCCGTGCCCATTTTTCAATAAGCATTAACTTTTCTTTGACTTGCGGCCACTTGCTGTTCGCCATGGATGTTACCACGCCTTTGTATCTGGGTGTAGTTCTTTCATTTCAAAAAATAATTTGATCGCTTGAACATTTCCGCGCTTGCATTGATTGATTAATGCCCGCCATACCTCGGCTAATTCACCATTCGTATATCGATCAAGTTGGCTATTTACAAAGTCAACGTACCTCGCGTCATTCATCCATTTCCAAAGAGTTTTAGGGGTAATTCCTACCTCTGCGCATTTCTCTTTTTTTGTTCTCCTATCCTCGGGATCTAATAGCAGTTCGGCCATTTTTATTTGTTTCGCGTGAGGTTGCCATTCATTACTTTTTCTTACCTTTTCCCTTGGTTTTTTTGACACTATCACCACCCGCCAATAAAATATCTGGCACCTCTTGATCAAAGCCGCTCCAATCGATGCCGAATCTATCCAGGATGCTCTTGAAATCTTCTACATCATGGTTTTCAAGCCTTAACCCTCTTTCGCCGATACCAATATGCCTCAATTCGTGAAGCATTAAAATCTTTTTTTGGTTATCACTCATGTAATAAATATTAGGTTCAAAGAAAGTGACGATAAAATCAAAAGGAAGGTAAGCGGTGTATGTACCATTAACCTTCCTGCAATTTGCATTAACTTGCCTTCCTTTGTCTCGCTTGGCTTCGTAGCTGCGGACATAGCCGATCCTTACTCCATATTCCTTAATGAAGCTTAGCTCAGGCATGGCATTTATAACCTTTTCGCCCATGGTCTTTAAATCATCCGCAACTTCGTAATCAATAAGGCTAAGATCTTTTCTAAGATTTCTAATAATCTCTGATTTTTCTTCTGTCCTTAAGTCTTTATATAACTTTGTTAGCGCCTCTAGCGCTGCACAAGAATCTCCACATTTAATAATGCACTTTTGGCATAATAATTGATCATCCAAATACAACACCTACTTAAAGGAGTCTGATTTGCGTCAAAGTTAACCGCGCCTTATTTGCCTAATGCCACCGCGACGACGATCGTAAGCATCATGACGCATGAGCTTCTCAGTCTCCCTAAAAGAGGTCTCGATGTCTTGTTTCTTGTCCTCGGAGGTATACGTGAGCATAAGCTGCCGATATACTTCCGGTTGTTTGCATCTAATAGCTTCCCCGACCTTGACCATAGAGGTGTTCCCCCTTTCCGTAACGAAACATAAAGTTTTCGAATAGCCGCTCCCAAGACTAAAAGGATGATTGCTAAGAAGATTATTAATCGCATAAAGCCGCTCCTTAAATAGAAAAAGCGCCCCCTTCGGAACGCTTTTAATAAACATTTTTCGCATTGTAGAAATCATAACACATTAAAAAGGTACTGTACAGGACATGGTTTCGGGCATCATTCGGGCACAAATCGGACATTTTCACTTAATGCATCGGCTCCAAAAAGCATAATCTTAAGTTTATTGACCATTCGACTTTTGTTTCTTCTAACGGTTTTTTCATCGCATCCAAGGCTTAGTGCAATATCTTCGATGGTCATTCCATCAAAATATTTCATCGGAATTATGTCATGATACTTATCGCCCTTAATAACCTCGAGCGCCCGATCAATCCTTAATACTTCCTGTCTGGTTCGCATCATACTCGACTTAACGCCCTGGGTGTATTTGTCTAGATCTAGGCCATGGCTGCCGGTGCTCCTGGTCGAATATATAACAATATCCTTTGAGCGGCCACTTGGTGGAGCGGCAGAGGCTTCCGGATCATAAAGGAATTCTTCGTCCTGCTCGACCTTTAATTTTAATGCTTGATAATTATAAAGCAGGATCTCCGTTTCTCTAAAATAATTTCGTTCGACAGGCGGATCTTGCATGATTGCCTTGGCGCTCTCCTTGGCCGCTTTGTTAACGGCTGTTTCAATTATTTTAAGAACTTCATTATTCAATTTCAATACCGCTCACTCCCTCAGTGCTATCACTATCAGGGCTTAATTCTGCCAATTTTCTATGACTTTCTCTCTGACGCCATCGGCATCTTTGTCTAAGCTTCCGGATCATAGGCATTCGGTGAATCTTGCGATAGTTATTATCCATATTGAACCTGTACCATTTCGGCTTAGTAATAATATCCTTGAAATTCTCCAAAAACTCTTTAAGTTGTTTAGCTATCTTTTCAAGCCCTGGGGTAATAGCATTCATGATGTTGGCTACGGCCTCTTTGTAAGCTTCTCCCCATTGATATCCGATATAATCAAGGATAAAATCCCGGATCGTTATGAATCTAGTTGCCTCATTCAGTATTGGAGATACCAAGCGCTTATCGGCATCACAAAGCAAAATAATTCTCTCTGTCGTTTCCGTCCCGACCGTCTCCTATCTGTCAATATTTAATACACAAGTTTTCCACAGAGTTATCCACAAGAGTATACACACATCTGATCATTGAGTTCTTTCCCAATATCATAAAGCAATTGCCAGAAGTGATGATATTCGCCTTTATTAGAGTAACCGCCATGAAGCGTATAGGTCCGTGGTTTTTTCAGGTTATGTGATTGATAATCCATATAGCGTTTAGCTTCCTCAAGGATGAAGAAATAAGCAATATCTTTCCAATCTTCAAGTTCCCAGGCCATAGCTATCCATTCTATTCCATAAGCCTTGAAGTAATCCTTATAATCAAGAATTTGAACCTCTTGGCCGGTTACATCTTCTATTTCTTCAAATTCAAGTTGACTAAAAGGCTCTATCGGAATTGGGCACTCTTCATTATGATAATCATACCAGCCTTTAATGGCCTCAATATCACTTTTAAACCACATGCCATATTCACTATCCCAACAAAACCGTAGGTCATCGCTGTCGTAATATTCTGCTGTATCTTCACCAAAAGGAACATAGCTGGGATTATATGATTGAACAACGTGAATTGGCTGAGGAGTGCATACATTGTCATGGGCTCCAGGGTAATGATTTTTAGAAAATAGTTTCAGGAACTTCTCTTGTTCGTCCGTAAGGTTAATTGTAATTTTAGCCATCTATTTTTTACCCCCGATCCGCTCCCACCGGCACTCATCGATCTTTGGATATCCACATGTCTTCTTTTCTGTACACTTATTACATTGGCAACTCCCTGTTTGAGTTTTGCCTTTGCAATTGCGGCAATTACACAACTTTCAGCACCTCAATCCTTTTAAGTTCGATCTCTCCGGACATAAACCACCCAATAATTGTTTGTATGAGATACCGTAACCGTCTTTCATCGATGGCCACGGCGTTTGATCGGCCTTCTTTGAAAACAAGCTTGTTTTCAGCGGCATTTTCACCGGAATAATATTGGCCGTTTAGAACCAATAAATGTTTCATTATTTCCCTCCTTAAGGATTCAAATTGGCAAGCGCTTGCTAATTTGAAATCATGCTGGTCTTTTCCAATCCCAGAATCCCTGTGCTCCTTTGGCCGGAAAAGGCGATTGGAAAGATTGAATATCTTCAAAGATCCAGGCATAACGGCCAAGCGTGTAATCCCCGAGCGGCAATTCCTTTTCACTTAAGGTCTCCAGAAACGCATCGTCGATCAATTTACAATCGACAAGATTACCTGTAGCCAGGACACAACCAACCGGCAGCCGCTCCAAGGCGAAAGGAAATAGGAGGTTGTTAATAGTTCTTAAAGTTTTGGGAGCCATAAGTTTCATCGTCTCAATGACTGGCTTCCTGGCAGCGTGAATAGCCACTTCTCCTCGTATCTTCGTACTCCAGCCTCGTGTCTCGATCTTCTTATGCTTCTCGGCCATTAAGGATGCCCAAGGCTGCCATAATGTTAACGCTCTCAATTAACCATCCTCCTCTTTTAGGGATAATATTTACCTTGTAAACCTCCGCTCAAAAAGAATGTCTGCCTGCTTACCTCTTCGACTTCTCCTTTTTTTTGGTGCTTTTGCTCACAAGTCCTTGCTTGTTTCGCAGCTCCTTTTTCGCCCCAGTGAGCATCAGGGTTCCATCCCGCACCACAAACTCCGCATGTATACCATTGCTTTTTAATTGCTGGATGCTGATTCCTGCAAATAATCGCTTTACTTTCAGTCTCCCATGCCTTTTGACATACCGGGCATTGATAGTAGGTATCTATCCTCATGTCGGCTCCTTTAGGCAATTCCGCTCAGAAGCAATATCATTTGGCTTGTTGCCTTAACTCGATAGTTTTCAAGTTCTTCAGCCTTAACATATTTGCGTCCATAAATTTCTTTCATATCTCTCCAAATATCCCAGGGGATTCTGAAGTAGTCTTTAAATTCAAAAGAAACCAAGACAAACGCTAATGCTCCTAATCGATAATGCTTTTCTAACCCCTCGAGTTGTTCCTGGGTTAACCGGCTCCGCTCAATACGATCGTGATCCGTATGTTTTGCCTCAAAGACAATTGCCCTGCCACCTTTAACGGTTCCTTTGTAATCCGGTTGAGCTGCTTTTTCAAAGCAAGCGATAAATCTCCCCGGCTGCTTCACTATTGGCCTTAAGACCTTCATGGGTTCTGGAGTTTTTTCTATACGAGCTAATCCTTGCTCATTATAAAAATCACAAGCCGCAGAAATAAGATTCTCAAAGTATTCACCAACAACCTTTGACCGCTTGCCCTGGAGCTGCCTTTTTGGATCCTTACAACGCTTTATGGCTTCATAAGCAGTTGGATCATGGTAAAACTCAGCGTTCTTGCGCGGGTCTATATTCACTTAACTCACTCCCCAGGAAGGTCGAGATTCTGCGACCGCTCAAAAACGATGTCCGCAATATCCCGAACAGGTATTCCTAATTCATTGGCAAGCTCGATCTCGGCCTTCATACCTTCGCTCGGGTTCTGGAGGCCGAATACCCATACTTCGTCGCACTTCTTTAATAGTTCAATGCCAAGTTCCATCCCTATTTCGCGTTCTTTGGGAATGAGATCGTTTAGAAATTGAGTAAAATAAACATGCGGTGCGATAGGCACGACATTATAATTAATGGCATCGCGGCAGTATCCTTGAGCCTTGATGATATTCCGCTCTATGTCTCCGCGAAGAGGGCTGCAGATATAGACCAATTGTTTCTTGGATTTATTCATCAATTCCCATCCTCTCATCCGCATCTTTAGCCATCACCATTAACGAGCAGGTCACTATCCCAACAAGCGTCCCAATAAACCCGCCAAGGAATAAACCAAATCCAAACATCATCAGCGCTTCCTCTCTTTCTCGAAATCAAAAGGGGATATCATCGTTTAAATTAACTTCATGTCCATAAGGATAATCAGACGATGTGGTTGACCCACCCGCTTGTCCTTCTTTCGGGCTTAGGAACCGCACGTTCTCTGCAATTACCTCGGTCACCCATCGACGTTGTCCGTCTTGAGCGGTATATGAGCGGATCTGAATCCTACCGTCTACTGCCGCTAGTTTTCCTTTAGCTAGGTGATTCGCACACAACTCTCCAAGCTGCCGATAGGCAACGCATGGGATAAAATCTGTTTCGCGCTCTCCTTGGGAATTTTTAAAATTACGATCAATGGCCAGAGTAAAATTTGATACGGCAACTCCGGATGGAGTGTATCGTAATTCGGGATCTTTCGTTAGGCGGCCAATTAATACGACTCTGTTTAACACAACCTTGCTCCTCCAAACATCTGAGCTTTTCGCGCCTCAAACTCTTTCTCGGCCTTCTCCATGTACAATCCAAGAAGTATATTCAAGTCACTCTCGACAACCTTCCACATGGATTCAATGTTGTCAGAACTTTCGTAAACAGCTTCAATTTTATTAACATCTTCATCCAAAGCTGCATTTTCGCTGGAGCATTCCGGGCATAAACAATTTTCTGTTGGCGGAACAATTAGCTCTCCGCATTCCCTGCAGAATGTCACTGATGTTATCTCTTTTTGCCCGCCCAAATTTTCCTCATGATCGTTCCGCTTACCATCTTTAGCACAATCACTCTCAGGAATATGCTCCAATTGATTATCAGCCTCGTTTTTCTTCTCTGCGAGGTTTTTGTGATATTCTTCATCCCGTTTTAGTCCATAATCGCAAAGATAACGCGCGATAGTCGATCTACCCATGTTGTACTTTTTGGCAATTTCTTCATTGCCCATGGTTTTGATATCTTCTGCTAACTGCTCTTTTGTTGGCTTATTAATCACTGCGTTTTTATTACCTTTCAAACTCTCCGCCGCCTTCCAATAATCTTGGTGGTTCATAATTGGAGAACGTTCAGGAACATATTCCTCGGGTTGGGTTATGGGATTTCCGTCCTTGTCCACAAAATAGCGAACACACGGTGATGCTTCAGTTTTGGTTTTATCACGAACTAGGTTGTCGATTAGGACAGTTCCGTAAGATCTGCCTTTGTGGTTGGCCATGGTTTTTCACCTCACAAATAAAATTTCTCGTACTTGTCTGATGGCACCCGTGGCGATCCTGAAGGCATGTTCCCCGGATCCTTGTTACGCTTGTGTTCTTTTTGGCTTTTACGCTCCGCTTCACGGGCTTCAACTTGAGATACTGATAAGACCCCAGCTTCTCTCCAGTCCGTCAATACCGCTCGAAGATATTTCATATTGCGGACGCTAGCATAATCACACTGCTTCAGCGCCTCGACCACTAAATCATCAGGATGCTGGCTACCTCGAGTCGAGAACTCATCACACCAGGTCATGATTTCTCTAGACTCCCCAGGAGAAAGCATACGTCCCCAATTCTTCTCAGCCCAGATAAGAGCTCTAGTTCCTACGGCCATGTTTCCTTCGTTTGGCTCTGTATTCTCACTTTTTTCCGTGGCGTTGTTGTTCTCGTCCGCGGATTCGTTTTGAGGCAAACAACAATCATCATTCATGATAGGGGATTCAACATTCAATAAGAGGGATTCAGCCGGGCTCGTACTAACATTTAAATTGCTGGTTTGTGTCTCTAAATTTTTAGGTATGTCCTTGCCGTTTATTTTCGCGGCTTGTTCACACCTAGTTACGGCTTGGTTATCTTCAGGCATATTAGGAAGATTGGACTCCGCTTCTTTCGGATGGGGTTTCTGATGTTTTAAGAAGTTTACGATCTGAATGCACGAAATACCATCAACTGTATAACGGACTATGAATTCAGGTTCTAATAAGTTCAAAAGTTCATTGACATCGCAGTCATCATAAGGCAGAACTTCCGCTTTTATTCGCTTGGGTCGATCTTCTAGCTTGCCTCTGCGATCAGCTAATCCCCATAATCCTATAAATAGGAGACGGGCCAGAGGGGGAAGCTCTCCTAGTTGATCGTTAGCGAAGAAACTCGGTTTTATATTTCTTGCTCTGGCCATTTTTACACCTCACTTGAATCATCACAACCGCTCCGACATTTTACCTAGCAGCCCTTTTACAGCGTTCTTGTATTTATCATGCTCACCAGCATCGATTTCCTCCAGAGTCCTTAGCAAGTCCCCAAATCCCTTTACTAAGGAATCGAAATGAAGTTTAAACCTAATAGGAGCGGTGCCGATCGGCTGGGATGCCTTAGCTTCGAGTTCTTTGTTTCTCTCCCTTAGTTCCTCGAGCTCACGCTCTACGTCTTCAGGGACCTTTTCAATGACCTCGGCAGCTGTTACTTCAACCGGTTCATCCAGTTCCTTTGTCAGTTTATCAACTAAGTTCCTGGCCTCTTTAAGCTCAGCCTGTAGGCGACTTACCATTTCATCAGAAGCGCCGCTATCCTTAGCCTCTTGAAGTAGCCCGGCCAAGCGTTCTGCCTCGTCCTTTGAATGCCGTCGCTCTTTCTCGAGGGTTTCTTGAAGGGTTTTAACATCAGATTTAAGACTTTGTTTTTCCTCGAGTAATTCTCTGACTTCCTCGGCCTTTTCATCAGCGATGCGTTTTGAGCTTTCGGCATTGCTTCTATCCTTGATCCAGTTAGACTCAACCTCTCTAAGCCTTTCCTCCAGCTCTTGCTTTTCTTTAATGGCTTGCTGCAGTTCACGAGTAGACATGTCGTCAATGTTATGCTCCTCTATGAACGCTTCTCGATCTTCCGGAGGGATCCCCAGGAGTGCAACGGCCTGCGTATAACTCAAATTGGCAAGCGCTTGCGATTTTGCGTTGTCGCAGAAGAAAGTAATTTGGTTGGACCCATACTCTTCGAAGATTCTCATCAAGTTACTGGCGGTTCTCTGGGAGTAGTCGACGGACTTTTCGAGCCATTCTCCCCATTCACCATGACCAATCATAGTTTTGGCTTCAACTAGGCGTCGTCCAATTTCAATACTGTTAAAGAGAACCATCTTTCGAGTCTGTTCTTTAATGCTGTTGATCTCAGCTGCAATGATAGATGGTGATCTCTCGAGGGAAAGTTCGTTCATGGAATTTCCTCCTTCTTAGGCTGGTATGGTGACAAGACCTGTTTTTTCTGACTTTTTCTTGTCGGGTACCTTTACATCTTGAGTTTCAATCTTGAGACCGGACTCTTTTGCCCAGGCTAAAATCTCGCTGTTAAGCTTGGAATCAGTCCTGACAGAAGCATTTCTGTCGATCTTGGCTTGAACTAATTGATTATCCTTAATCTCAAGGCAAGCGGCCAGCTTCCCCTTATCGTCGGCCACCAAAACAATCCATTTAGAGTTGTCTTTCATGGCTTGCCCATAGGAAGCAACGCAGTTATGCAATTTATGTCCGGCTTCTAGCAGCTCCATCGATTCCTTAGGCATAAAGAACTTTAACCGCTCCTTTTGCATCGACAGGCGCTTAATGATGTGATCCGGTACATTAAACGTAAGATTCTTATGGGTTTGCTTTTTGTGCCTCAGTGACATCCAGTTATGAAGTTCCCGGAGTCTCACGGATTCAGCCATTAAGGCTTCCCGATTTTCCTTGTTTAATTGCTGGTATAAATTGATGCAATCCCACAGCTCCATCTCTACGCAGTTTTCAACCATGCGTACAATTCCTGTTTCTTGATAAATAGGTTTCATTTCCTTAAGGAAATTGGTTAAGTCGCTACTTAAAACAAACCGGACTCGAGTATCATTGCCAATGTTTCTAAGGGACTCGAATAATCGCATGGCATAATCATGGTTTTCACAAATCTCAAATGACTTGGCCAGAATGTTTATATTAAACGGGTCTTCATTGAGTGATCGCCGAACAGAAGGGAGATTTGGGAGACCTGAAGCTATTATCAAAGCTGTAACCATGTTTTTCTTCTGACGTGTTAACGATAAGACGTTGTCCATAAAGTAAGTATTAAATGTGTCACCAGTGAGCATTTTTTTCTTCCAGAAACCCTCGATATTTTGAGTTGGCTCACGGTACTCAACGGGCAAGTTTGGGGCATCTGGGCAGGCTGATCGATAGGCAATGTTTAAGAGTGGGAGTAAAAAGGTTCCGTGGAATTGCCCAGGGCTGACATACATGGATGGAATTTTATAACCAAGGTGCTTTTCAAGCTTGTTTTGGATGGTCGTTCTCAGGACTTTTAGGATATTATTTAGTTCTTTCTTTTGATTTGTATTGGCAAGACTGCAGGGTAAAAAGAACTTTAGAATACTATCAAATATTTCAGACTTAAAAGGATTACCGAGTTCAATTGGGTCGTCTTTATTAATCACAAGTGTTGCCCTCTGCTTAGCGATATCAAACCTAAAAACTTCTTTATGATCCCCCTCATGGAGGTGTAAATAGTCACTAAAATAGACTGTTTTACTTGATACCTCGAACGTGACTATTTTTTTAAATTCCTTCACGGATAGACGTATTTTGTTCGGTGCTCGCTCGCTGCGCTTGAGGTAAACTACATTCTTTTGATGGTGATGGCCACAAGATGGGCAAGTGAAGTAATTACCACGTTCATACCAACTCATACTTCCGGGTATTTTTCCCCAAGCTGAACTAAAGACCTGATCGCATTCTTCGCAGAAATATTGAAAATGATGTAATCCATTTTTCAGGTAGTCTAAGTCTTCAGCATAGGAGGAAAACATTTGAGGTATTACTAATTCCGCTATTAGCACCTTTACCACCTCCTATAGCAAATCCTCAAGCTTGATATCGAAATCGGCAGCCGCTGTAACACTTTTAGGCTTTTCCGTAACGTTTTGAGCGGGTTTAGTAACGATTACGGTAGGCTTTGCATCAATTCCGAAGTATTTCAAAACAACCTCGAAGCCTTCCTGATCCGTGAGCACTGCACAGTTTCCGTTCTTTTTCTTTTCGGCCACCTTGCGCATTTCCTCGAGGCTTTTGGCTACGGTCTTATCCGTGTTTATTATCTTTTCCGCATCGGTTGGGTTATCGTTCAAATGCTGAAGTAGGAATGAACCAACAACTTGGATATAAGAGTTATTGTTGTTTTTAGTCATTTCCGACTGCAGCTTTTCAATGGCTTTTGTCAGCATGATCTATTAGCTCCTTTCCTCAAAGTTTGGGTATTTCGTTCCACGTCCGGCCATCTAATTCGCGGCCAGCTTTTTTCTTTCCGACCTTTTTTAAATAGACAACTCTGTCTCCGTGAAATCCATGTCCTCCAGCAAAATTCAAGCGACGAATATTTGGTTTTTCCTCGGGTATGTTCTGCCAATCGGGATCATCTTGATCACGGTCATAGAAAGTTTTCCACTCTCCCCATTGTTTAAAGAAATACGGTATGCCAGCTGCTTGGCATTGATCCCTTAGCCCGCTTGCCCAATCAGGATGCATTGGTCGCGCTCCAGGACCTGATTCTCCACCCGCAATAACCCAGTCTAGTTTTGGCCTGTTATCTAGTATGGTAAAGGGAACTGACACGGTACCTGATAATGAGTGAATGAAGGCATCGACTCCCATTGGTTCTATCCGTTCCAAATTAATCGGTCCTAATAATGGTTCACAGCTAACAAACCTAACAAGTACGGGAGCCCGTAGTAGAAGAGGAATTCTTTTATTCGCTGCACCTTGGTTCTCTGCCGAAACACCAAGCCAGACATTGGAACGAAATGTTTCAACCCTAAATTCCTGACTATCCATCCAAATAAAGAACTCCAACATTCTTTCAGGCCTTTTAGTCAAAATCATAAAGGTATGTTGGGGAAGAGTGACCATTCGTGCCCATACTGCCCTAATAAATTCGAACGGCACATCCTCGTGAAACAAATCGCTCATGGAATTTACAAATATTCTTCTGGGTTTCTTCCACTTCGATGGTTCATCTAGCTTCTCGGGATGAAGGACCACTCTAAAAGGATTATCTGCTGGGTACCCACAACGCCCGGCTAGACGTTTGCTCATTCTCTCGGCGTAACAATTACGGCAACCTTCAGATACTTTGGTGCAGCCCGTAACCGGGTTCCAAACAGTATCCGTCCATTCAATACTTGTCTTAGCCATTTCTTCTCCGCCTCCCTCGGCTACCAAGCCACTTCCAATAACGAAGGCTTACAAGAAGACTTGCGTCAGCGATTCTAAAAGCTTTCTCCTCGTTTCCTGATCGCATTTCTTCAATTGCCCACTTTCTCAATTCGTGATAGAGGGGAGGATGAATACTTTCCTCCATGTAACTCGACCTCCGTTTAAGAACTTTTAGAGTAAGGCGCTCTATCGAGCGCCCATCAGATTACAGGTTATTAGATTTCAGGGATCTGGACAAAAGCGGAGCGAAACCCGATGTTCGTGTTCACGATCGACCGGGGGTTGTACAGGAACAAAGAGAACACGCCAGCGCTGGAGCCGTAGCCCCAGTTGCCGCCACGATACGGGAGGCGTTCGCCATCGGCATCGGCGAAGATATATTCTGTCAGGTCAGCGTTGTCCGAGGGGTACAAAGCAAGTTCCTTTAATACATCCGGTATTTCAACATCTGCTCCCAGGTTGGAAAACTTGCATCCATTCCAGCCCTCTGGTTTTTCTGTGGTGACCTTTAATCCGTTTTCATCCTCGGTGTATTTAAACGTTTTTCCATCTACTTTTATAGGCTGCCATTCATGGCTCGTTTTCGACTGGTCTATATGTTTGGCGGCATTGTTGTCAGGTATTATTTGGATTTCACCGTCTAAAAGCCTTAAGCCACCGACCCATTCCCAGACGTTTCCGTTCAGGTCAAAGATTCCATCCGGTGTGTGGTCATGGGACCAAGTATCTGGGCCGCTCCCTGTGAGAACCTTACAATCGTCAAAGCAAATGCCTTTCTCGTCTCGATGGGAATAATCCGATCCTCCGTAATTGTTGCCGCGAGGAAGCGTACCGTTTTTCTTGCACCACAATGCGATCGCAGCCCATTCGGCATTTGTTATAAGGTGCCATCCTTTGCCCTTAGACTCACAGGCCTCCTTGGCTTGATCAAAGGTTAAGCTGACAGTTGGTTTCTGAAAGGGTAGGCTATACGCTTTGCCGTTTACGATAATGTTCTGGAATTTTGAAATGAAGATCTCCGGCACTTCAACCCCATCGATAATAAATGCCGAACAGGTAACTTCTCTGCCTCCAGAAATAACATCAGAATATTTAAACTTTGGCACTCGCACCATCATACCCGGTTTTCCGGAGTTATCGAAAATTACAGTCGTGTTCATAAAAATCCTTCTTTCCATTTTTAATTTTGGGTTTGAGGAAATTATTTATGTCTTGAATGACCCTTTTTCTTCCGTCGACTCTTAGGATAATTGCGATACTTTTCAGCCCTAGATTTAACCCCTTTTTTCACTTTTAGTTTCGGCAAAATAGGAGTGAAGGCAAGTCTGGTTTTTCCGTAAGCCCAATATCCCTCTGGGCATTTTTCGAGAACCACACCGCAGCCAGGAGCCTTACAAAATGACCTTGTTTTACCAGGTTCGAATTCCATGGCTCTACCGCACACACAGGTTGGGATTAACATAAGAATCACACTCCCTGCGTAGCAATCGCCTTTAATTTCCGGCAGATAACCGTTTGGTCTATGCCATAGATCTCGCCGATGTCCTTAAGAGATAATCCTTTCTCTCGAAGTTTTGCCATATCTTGAATGTCATCATCAGTAATCTTATTGCGAACTTTACTTGGCCTGTCGCTTTGAATTTTTTCGAAAGCTGTTTCCGGCATACAGTTTCCGAAGATAGAAACTACAAGGGCATAATAGTTTAGTCTTACAGTTTCTGTGCAGGAAAGCGCATACAACTCTTTTCAACCCCTTTCTTGTCACTGGGGAGAATAAAAGGTACAATAGTCTTGATTAATTTTCTTGTGGAGCCGTTTTACGGCTCTTTTTTATTTTCCGGAAAAGCGATGCAGGGTATTGGTCAAAGCGCTCATTCCTTTCTACCGCAGCCTGCCGCCAGAACGCAATAACATCTGCCAGCGTTGATGATGCCGCTGCTTCTTTTTCCTCCATTGATAATCGGAAACTATGCGTTTAATGCGGTCGGACCTAAGGAGTAATTGGCGGAGCGTTTTCATGACTTCACCTCCCTCGTTAGGGTGTAAACATTGATATGTCCTTGAATCAAGAAGGTATCAAGCGATTTTTCCTCTCTGGAGGGCTAAATAACACCGCTCCGCGATATCAACCGCTTCACGAAGGCTTGTCCTCTTGCCAAAGATGGAGCGGTTGATTCTTATGTCAGAGGACGCTAGTTCAAGGATAAGACGGAATTCCGAGTCGGTTAGAGTTCCCAGGGTTGATTCAAGTATTGTTCTTAGCAATAATCTCGCCCCTTTCTCATGCCACGTTTAGTTCCGCTTTTGCCTCTTCCTCGGAGTCAAAACACCCGGCAAATTCTCCATCAATCCAGAGTTCGACGTAGCCCCGCTTCTGGATGATCGTGTATGACATGGCATCACCTCCTTGAAAATATTTACAGGATTCTCCACCCTTATGTCGAAATGGTTGTTGTCCAGACTTCCAAATTCAGAAGAGAGGAGGTGTTAGATATGGGATTTGATATCAACCTCAAGGATGTTCAGGAATCGATTTTAGCTAAGGTACGTCAAAATGTTGGAGAAGAAACCGGCCCACAAAATATGGTTAATTCAATAGCTTTAATAGCCTCTAATGTATGTCGTGACTTTTTGGAGGAAAATAACAGATTAATTTGGGAAGAACTTAAAAATCTTAAAGTTGTTGAGTAGACCGGTTAATTTTAGCGGTAATATTTTTGATTAACTCATCAATGTCAGCTTCATGCCGAACTGAAACTTGCCCTTTCAGTTCGGCTATTTCTTTTTCTAAAGATGATAATCGTTTGTCAAACTCCCGTTCTTTCTGATCCTCTCTTATACCTAAAAGATAGTCTGCTGAAACATCAAAGAAGTCTGCAAATTTCAGTAATATTTCTGCATCCGGAGTACGCGCCCCGGTCTCATAGTTACCGATAGAACCACGCGCAATACTGATTTTCTCAGCCAACTCATCTTGTTTTAAACCCTTTGCTAATCTAAGACCTCTTAAGCGCTTTCCAAGGTCAATTCGAAAATCATTTGCTTTTATAGTTTCCACCTCCCTTAATGGAATACCAAGGTTTTCGCAAACTACCTGTTCTCCTACTCTCGATAAACCTAAACGCCTTGCTTAGATTGGACCGTTTCAGATCCCATTAACTATGTTAACTTACACAACTTTTTTCTTTGATAAGTACTCTTTCAATGTTGAGCCACTCAACTTATGAGGAAAAAAATATCGGTTTAATTCAGTTTGTTTAATGTCAAGTAGATCGGAAAGAGTGTCTACTTCTTTTACATCAAATAATTGAAACCCATTGATTTTGTCGCAGAAATTATTAGTTGTAATACCTAACTCGGTACTAAGTTTATCGTATGAGGATTTCTTCTCGCGAATCAAACCCTTAAGGGCCGACAATTCCAAATATTTTTGTTGTTTCTTTTTTGTCATAAATTCACCCCCTAATGAGTATAATGTTTAGTTACTCAACCTCTTGGAAATACTATAAATCTTTATGTTGAGCGTGTCAACCATTTTATCAATATATATAATAAAAAATATTATATTAATGTTGATAAAATCAACACAGTTGCATATAATGTACGTTAAGGAAATAACATTATGGATGGGGAGTGTCATGAATAACAAGGCCTTCGATCAAGAGAAATTTGCGGAGCGATTGATAAAGCTAATGACCGAAAATAACGACACAATATACAGTCTAGCCGAGTATTTACACCTTAGTCCAAGTGCCATTAGTCGATATACATCAGGAAGTATGAAACCTAAGATTCTTACCATTGATGCTATATCCACAAAATACAGGGTTAACCCAACTTGGTTAATGGGATGTGATGTAGATAAATACTTGGAAACTGACAAGTCAACCAGGACATTTAAACGTGTCCCTTTGGTTGGAACTATAGCTGCAGGAATACCAATTTTAGCTCAACAAAATATCGAAGGATTTGAATTCGTTCCAGAAGACATTAATGTTGATTTTTGCCTTCGTGTTAAAGGCGATAGTATGACGGGGGCAAGGATCTTGGACGGAGATATTGTTTTTATTAGGCAGCAATCGGAAGTTGAAACGGGCGAGATTGCTGCCGTGATGATAGATGGAGAAGCAACTCTTAAGCGAGTCTATAAGATCAATAGCAGTATAATACTTCGACCCGAGAATCCGAATTATCCCGAACAAGTATATTCCAAAAGGGATATGAAGGATGTTTCTATATTGGGTAAGGCAATTCGTTTTCAATCGGAGGTGAGATAATATGGCTAGTTTTACTCATAGATCAAATGGAAGGTGGCAAGCAAGAATTGTTATTGGTAAGGATGAGAATGGAAAGACATTAACTAAATATCTTACTCGAGACTCTTTAAGAGAATGCAAGCAAGCCGTTTCAGAAATTGAGCAAAGGAAAGTGACAATGTAAATGGCAAGCATAAAAAAACGCCCAAACGGATCGTATCAGGCTACAATCTATGTGGGAAGGGATGATGATGGCAAGCAACTTTTCAAGTACGTTACTAAGTCCACGATGAAAGAATGCAAGGCCGCAGCCAGGGAGATTGAGCAGCAATTAATTGATGGGTCATTATCTCAAGTTGATAACATTAGAATTGCCGAATGGATTAAAAATTGGATCGATATCCATAACAAGCAATATAGCCCAAGCGTTATTGTTTTGTATAAGGGATATTTGAAAAATCATTTTCGCCCGTTCTTTAAGCAAATGAAATTCAAGGATCTGAGAGAAATTCACATCAAAAAATTGCAAAACGAACTCCTGGGAAAAATGTCTTCCACTAGCGCACGAAGAGTAATGTCTTGTTTAAGGCCAATATTATACGATGCGCTAAAGAATCGAAATCCAATGAAAGACGTCAAGTTGCCAAAGGAGGAAAAAGTTGATTATTCTGATGTCCCAACAACTGAAAAATTCCGAGCGATCCATAGCGCAGTCAAGGGTACCAGAGATGAACCAATTATTCTTCTAGCCGGTTGGTGTGGATTGAGACGTGAAGAGATATTCGCGCTAAAACCTAACGACTTGAATTTCGATAATTGTACGATCAGAATTGATGAAGCATATGTCATTAATGATCAAGGTAAATATGAAATTAAAACTACTAAGTCAGAAAATGGACTTAGAACCGTTGCCGCCCCCCCTTATCTTATGAATCTGATAAACGATGTAATTAAGAATGGGTTTACGCTCACCAAGAAAGAGCGAAAAGTTATTGAAATCACTGAGATAAAAAACAAGGAAGAAAAGCTTATCTTTCCGATGCGTCCAGATTCCTATACCAGTTATCTAGCCAAACTCGTAAAAGACAAAAAAATACCGAAGACAAGATTGCACTTCCTCCGGCATTATCATGCCACTTGGCTTTATGAAAATGATGTACTAGATCATTTAGCAGCCGAGCGACTGGGACACGATATTAAGGTTTTAAAAGCGATATATCAACATCTTGGAGTTCAAAAGAAAGAAACAATTAACAAAAAAATTATAGAACTCCAACAACAGGAAATCAATTAAATTATACAAAATGAGACCATTTCTCCAAATGGTCTCTCTTTATTTTCAGTTGGGCATTTGTTGGGCATTCCCATTTTCCTTGCCTAACAAAATGGCCGACGATCCGCATAAATTATGGTCGGAGCGACACGATTTGAACGTGCGACCTCTACCACCCCAAGGTAGCGCTCTACCAAGCTGAGCCACGCCCCGATTGTTTCTCCAAAAGAAGACTTATACAGATTAACATATTAAAGAAAGAAATGCAACCCCAAGCCAAACTCATTTTATCCTTTTTTTCTATTAAACAAGCAAATTATCAAGCAATCCTCTCTCTGCCTCTAGGTTTGACCAATTATCTCAATTTTTCGGACCCCGGTGATTTTACCAAGTCCGTTCAAGAGATCTTCAGGGATGTCATCCATTCCTGCTGTTTCCAAGGAAATTGAAACATTGGCAATGCCCTGAAGGGGAATTCCCTGATTGATGGTTAAGACATTTCCTTTTAAGGAAGCAATAAAATTCAGGACATGAGAAAGCACTCCGGCTTTGTTTTCCAAAATCAGAGAAATGGTTAAGATTTTTTCGCGGCTGGCTTCATAAAACGGAAACACGCCGTCTTTATACTTATAGTAGGCGCTTCTGCTTAAACCTACTCGTTCAACTGCTTCATTAATCGTATAGACATCTCCTTTTACCAGGAGTTCCTTTGCCTTTGCAGTCTTCAAAATGGCTTCAGGCAGTATGTCTTTACTAACTATTAAAAAATCGTTCGTCTTGCCAACCACCAAATCTCACCTATCTCTCGATCATCCTAAATGTCCAGGATTATTATAAGCTAATTAGTACAAGTTTTGCAAGAACTCAAACTTATTAACGCACCGTCTAAACCTTTTGTCCTGATAGGACAAGAGGTCAATTCTCAAAAAAGTCAGCCAGCCATAGAAAACAGGAACGTCAGACACAGCCTTCAGGCGCTCTAACGTTCCTGTTTTGCACTTCAGCATCAACAAATGATAACCGATAAATACCTAATGAATATCCACGTTTTGGGGTTAGATTCTCGTGGTTAAATAATGATGCAGATCAGCCCGCCGTTGCCATCATTAACTATCCGCTGTAATGTATCTTGCAGTTTGTGCTGGGCATTTTCCGGCATCTTGTAGAGTTTATTTTGGATTCCTTCCCTGACTAAATCATGCAGTGATTTGCCGAAGATATTAGAACTCCAAACCTTTTTAGGATCGCTTTCAAATTCATCGAGAATGTATTTCACCAGTTCCTCTGCTTGTTTTTCAGTACCAATCAACGGGGTGATTTCAGTCGTGACATCTGCCCTGATGATATGGAGGGAAGGAGCACTCGCTTTGAGCTTGATGCCATAATGCCCTCCTTGCTTAACAAGTTCAGGTTCTTCCAAGAACATTTCTTCTAATTGGGGAGTTACAACGCCATAGCCATTGACCCGAACTTCTTCGATGGCGACGGACATTTTATCCCATTCCCTCTTAGCTTTGCTGTAATCCTGAACTATACGCAGCAAGGAGTGATCCCCTTCTATTTCCAGCCCTGTAAGCTCCTGTAAGACTGATTTAAAGAGGCCCTCGACAGCAGTCATTTCGATATTGGCTACGCCTGTACCTAGGTTCATTTCCTTTAAAAGAACATCTTGAGCATACTCGCATTCTGCTAAAGCATCCAAAGCTTGATCAATATCCCGCAAGCGGCGAACACCTTCGATAGCTTTGCGGACGGTATCTTCAAAAGCCGACCGTACCGGATGGGAACTTTCAAGTTCTTCAACCCATTTCGGCAGATCAATATTAACCTCAGCCACCGGGAACTCATAAAGTACTTCTTCGAGAATCTGAGTGATATCCTCTTGGGTCATATCCAAGCAGTTCACTGCGAGAACCGGAATACTGTATTTTTCTTCCAAATCACGACATAATTCCATGGTATTGTCCGCATAAGGACGAGTCGTATTCAATAGTACAACAAAGGGTTTTCCAAGTTGACGAAGCTCGTAGATGACTCTCTCCTCGGCATCTAAGTAAGCTTCCCGAGGAAGATCGGTGATCGAACCATCGGTTGTAATGACAACCCCAATGGTCGCATGGTCGGTAATAACTTTGCGAGTGCCTAATTCCGCTGCCTCCTGGAAAGACATGGGTTCATCGCTCCAAGAGGTCTTCATCATACGTGGTTCTTCTCCATCTTCGGCCTCATAACCTATAGCGCCCTCAACGCCGTAACCCACACAATCCACTAAACGTACATTCATATGGATGGAGTCTTTGACGACGATTTCCACGGATTCCGAGGGAATAAACTTCGGTTCTGTCGTCGTAATCATTCGACCTGTCCCGCTTTGAGGAAGCTCATCTTTAGCCCGTTCCCGCTCAAAGGCATCTTGAATGTTGGGTAGGACCAGGAGGTCCATGAAACGTTTGATGAAGGTGGACTTACCTGTGCGGACTGGCCCGACGACACCGAGGTAAATATCGCCCCCCGTACGTTCTGCGATATCCCTAAAAATGTCTAGTTTTTCCATTAGAAATTTCCCTCCCTTTTGAGTGCTGTCCCAAAAATTGGGGAAGGGCCTCCACCTTATCTCCCCTTCCACCTCCCTGTAACTCGTGGATACCCGATAACTGGACTAGCACATTAAGCAATATAATTATATTGAGGTTTTTCCGGAAATATGACAGTAGAAAAAAACACAGGGCAGGATTTTTATCCTGCCCTGTGCTGTAAGCAAATTGTTTTCACTTACTTAAACCAACTCATTTCTACGACTTCCTCAAGTTCATGCTTCTTCCCGCGCATCATCAAATCTGTAACAGCAATTTTTGGATCAGCGCCTTCGAACAAGACCTTGTAGGCTTGTTGAGTGATCGGCATGGAAATATTCTTTTCTAGACTGAGTTGATAGGCTACTCGAGTATTTCTAACCCCCTCAACAACCATACCTACGTCATGAAGAACAGTATCCAGAGGTTTCCCCTGTCCAAGAGCAACGCCCGCTCGCCGGTTGCGGCTATGTTGGCTCGTACACGTCACAATTAGGTCACCAACACCGGACAGCCCGGCAAAGGTAAGAGGATGCCCACCCATGGCTACTCCCAAACGAGCAATTTCTGCCAGCCCTCGGGTCATTAAAGCAGCCTTTGTGTTATCCCCAAAACCTAACCCTTCGGCAATGCCTGTACATAAGGCAATGACGTTTTTTAAGGCTCCCCCAAGTTCCACGCCGATGACATCGGGATTGGTATATACTCTGAATTTTGGGGTCATCATTAAATCCTGAACTTTTTCAGCAATCTCAACATCGGAAGCCACCACCACGGTTGTCGGAATATCTCTGCCGACTTCCTCCGCATGACTAGGCCCTGATAAAACAGCAATAGCCTGCTCGGTCAGTTCTTGTTTCAATACTTCCGAAAGACGATTATGTGTTTCTTCTTCCAATCCTTTAGCCGTATTAACCACAATTCCGCCCGGTCTTAAGTTAGGTTTTATAAACTGAGCAGCCTCGCGAATATTGTGGGAGGGGACACTCAAAATCACGAGATCAGCGTTCAGTTCTGTGACATCTGTGGTGGGTGTGAGTCCTGAAGGCAAGACAACTCCCGGTAGATAGCGCACATTTTCACGGAGCTTGCTCATTTGTGCCATTTCATCAGCCTTCCGGCCAATCAATGAGACTTGATGACCCGCTTTGCTCAAGAGAACAGCCAAGGCACTTCCCCAGCTCCCAGCTCCATAAACCGCAACTTTCGACATTAACCTACCTCCTAATTCGATGTTAAGTACTCGATATTCGAGGTTCGATTAGGTGGGTCCTGAACGAGTTCACTTCCTAATCAACTCTTCTTATTCCCAAATTTATTTTCAGTCCCGTGTAGTAGCCGTTTGATATTCGAGCGATGAAGAACTATCACAATTGAAGCCCCAACTAAACCAAAAATCCGATAAGCCAGGGGCTCTCGAAAGAGGAACACTGATATGGCCACTGTAAGAGCCGCAACAATCGATCCCAAGGAAACGTAGCGTGTTGCCCAAACAACGAGAATAAACAACCCGACAGCCAGCAGCATAACCTTGGGCATCAAGACTGTGATAATTCCAAATCCTGCAGCTACTCCTTTACCGCTTGGCCGAAAAGCAAAAAAAGGATTCCAACTATGACCGGCCATAGCCAATAATCCTCCTGCAATGCCGCCCCAGGCACCAAAAGCCCAATAACCCAAAGCCGCCGCTGAAGCTCCTTTCATAAAATCGCCGAACAGCACAGCAATTCCCAATTTTACGCCTAAAAGGCGAAAGGCATTGGTGGTACCAACATTTCCGCTGCCATGCCGCCGGACGTCAATTCCTTTAAGGAGACCTGCGAAATAAGCAAAAGGTATTGCTCCAAGAAAATACGCTAAGATAAATATCAAGTAGCGTAACATCACTTACTCCTTCTCTTCATCTTTTTGACGAATTATAATTCGGATCGGTGTTCCTTCAAATCCGAAATGTTTCCGCATTTGATTCTCTAAATAACGTTTATAAGAAAAATGCATCAATTCCGGATCATTGACAAAGAAAACAAACGTAGGTGGTTTTACACTTGCCTGGGTAAGATAAAGCACCTTTAATCTCCGCCCTTTATCTGTTGGAGGGGGATTGAGATGAAGCCATTCGCGCACCAAAGTGTTTAAGGTCGCAGTTGTTACTCGCGTAGAATTCTGCTCGGTTACAAAATCAACGAGCTCTAATATTTTATGCACACGCTGCCCGGTTTTTGCAGAAATGAACATAGTAGGCGCATATTGCAAAAACCCCAATTCTTCGCGAATCGTCTTTTCAAATTTGTTAATCGTCTTATCGTCTTTTTCCACGAGGTCCCATTTATTGACCACGATAACGATGGCTTTACCGGCATCATGGGCATAGCCTGCTATTTTTTTATCTTGTTCTGTGACACCTTCTGTGGCATCAAGGAGCATAAGAATCACATCGGAACGATCAACGGCATGTAAGGAACGCACGACGCTGTATTGTTCAGTTAGTTCCTCGATACGACCTTTGCGGCGCATACCGGCAGTATCAATAAGAATATAATGTTTTCCTTCATACTCAAAGGGAGTATCGATAGCATCTCGGGTCGTTCCAGGGATGTTGCTGACGATAACTCGTTCTCTCCCCAGCATATTATTGACTAAGGATGATTTTCCCACATTAGGACGTCCGATAACTGAAATTCGAATAACGTCAGGGTCATAATCCTCCCCAGCATTTTCCGGCAAATTGGAAACAACCATATCCAACAGGTCACCCATATTCATGCCATGAACCGCTGAAATAGGAATCGCTTCCCCAAGCCCCAAGGCCAGAAAGTCGTAGAGTTGTCCCTCAGCCTTTTCAAAGTCTTCAACTTTATTTGCCGCCAACAACACTGGTTTACCTGAACGCCGCAGAGTACGCGCAATCAAATCGTCATCAGGCGTGGGCGCCAATTGGGCATCTACAACTAAAATTACCACATCAGCCTCTTCCACAGCAATCTCTGCCTGTTTGCGCATCTGTGAAGCGATAGGCGTCCCTTCAGCTTTAAACTCGATCCCTCCGGTATCAATCAAGGCAAACTTGCGGCCCAACCACTCAGCATCCCGATAGAGACGATCCCTCGTTACTCCAGGTTTATTTTCGACAATGGCTACAAGCCCTCCGGCTATACGATTAAAAAGAGTTGATTTGCCAACATTAGGACGTCCGACAATTGCTACCACTGGCTTACTCAAACTGTTTTCCCCCCCAAGCTATATCCAATGACCTGTTCTAAAAACGCTGTTCCATGATTTTCAACAATTTTAGCCCGGCCGTTAACCTTTTCTTCTAACCATTGAACACTGTAATCATCGAGAAAGATCGGCTCATCCGCTTTCAGCATAACCCGCGGAATAAGAAAGTCATCCCCCGCCAAATCACCCAGTTGAAGGGCAATATCTTGAGCAGTCAGTAAACCGGCTACTGTCACCGAGGATCCGAAAAAGTCATTGCGAATGGCATGAACGGATATCGTTAAGCCCCTCACGTGATCCATTAATTTCCGAGACCATTTCTCAAAAAGCCCCTGGGCCGAAGTTCCGGTGACAAGATGCACATGTCTTTGAGAAATTGAATTTGGCAAATAGGGCCACCCTATTTCCAGTTCCGAAATAAACGTTCGAGCCATACCCACTCCGTTTTCTAATTGGGGAAAATCGTCATAAACTGAAGTTTCAGGAAACTCCCGTCCTGCTAAAACATAAAACTCATCGGCAAAATAAACCAAATGCTGTCCTGTTCGCTTATAAAAATCCTGCTGCCACAGTTCAGCCTGATCCAATATATGAGCTGCTTCTGCGGGAGTAAATCCACGCAGGGACGTTAAATGTTCCCGATAGCGGGTTAATCCCACGGGAACTACGGCGATTGACTGCACTGACGGATAATGTTCCCCCAGCTTCATAATTGTCTCCGTCAGCACCTCTCCATCGTTATGCTCAGGAACTAAGACAATTTGAGCATGAATAGCTATGCCTGCCTCCGTTAGGCGTTGAATTTGCTGAGGCAGTTTCCCGGCTTGTGGATTCTTCATTAGCTTGACACGTATTTCCGGATTCCAAGCATGAACAGAAATATAGAGCGGGCTAAGATGAAAGTCAATAATCCTCTTGATTTCTTCGTCACTCAAATTCGAGAGTGTAATGAAACTCCCTTGAGTCATAGAAAGCCGATAATCATCATCTTTATCATAAAGTGTAGCCCGCATCCCCTTTGGCATTTGAGCTACAAAGCAAAAGGTACAATTATTACAACAGAGTTTCGTTCCTTCTGAGCTAATAGTTTCGACGTCTATACCTAGAAATTCCCCTGGAGCCTTCTCGATTTCCAATTCCCATTCTTCGCCATTACCTTTTTCGATAAGTAACGTGAATTCCTCATCAGAAATGCCATACTGGAAATCAATAACATCTCTCAATTCCTCACCATTTACAGCCAGAACTCGATCCCCGACCTGAATTTCCATTTCTTCTGCGATACTGCCTGGGCTAACCCCCGCAATCACCAGACCTTTAACCAAACGTTCCATCCTCCTAAGCAATCAGAGCAGGGAATATTATCCCAGTTCTTTACTGCCTTACAGTATACTATATTTAGATTGCACATGCTACCTGAGATCTTGCTCCTTTGAAAGGTCAAAAGTTCCTTCATCACGGGCAGATATTAGACTATCAGAAGCTGGAATTGCCCTTACTTCACGTGAATCAGCCTTCCATTTTAAACCTAAGAGCAAACCCGCCCAAACAGTCAAGAAAAGCGTACCAAAGTTCCAAATAAAAGGGTCCGGCAAATCTACGTGCCTTAGAATCCCCTCATAGACAAATCGTTCTAAGCCTTGATCCCATAGAACGCTCCCAACTAAGGCTAAAACTGTTCCCCAGTACGTTTTCGCGGTTAACCAGGCAACTGACACGAGAGCTAGGGCGAAAAGCCAAGAACTGAATGGAAGAACTCCAGGATCATTGACTAGGAATAAGGTTTCTATACTTATGACAAAACTTGTTGAAACCAAAGGCCAAACTCTGCGCCGAGCACGTTTCCAAGCATATCCGCCCACGAAGAGGATAACAGCCAGCCGAGCATAATGGTAATGCCAAACACTTGATGAACCGAGGATTAGCTCAAAAACCTTTCCTCCAAGCCAGATCGCCAATAATTTCAAAAAAAACCAACGTGATCGTTGCTTTTCCACAAAGGTTACAAGGGTTATACCTAAGAGAATCCATTCTCCATAAGGAAAATTCACTGAGAACTCCTCCTCTAATGGGAAAACCTATACTTATTATTCCCACTTAGAAAGAGATTACACCGGGACGTTGGATATACCTGGGTTGTTGCTTTTATTGTTGTTTTGGGATTTTTGGCAATAACGAGTGACGTTTAAAATCATGCCTAGTTCTGTCAAAGTGATAACCAAGGAGCTCCCGCCGTAAGAAATTAAGGGCAAGGTTATTCCGGTAACGGGTAAAACACCTGTTACAACGGAGAGGTTAATTGCTGTCTGAATGGCCAAAGAAGAGATAAGTCCAAAACCTAAAAGACGGCCAAAACGATCCGGACATTTCCGTATAACATAGAAGGCGCGGGCGAAAAGAGCCGCAAAGAGAGCAATTAAGAAAAATGTTCCAATAAGCCCCAATTCTTCTCCAACCATAGCAAAAATCATGTCCGTATGGTTTTCAGGAAGAAAACCATATTTCTGCAGACTCCTTCCCAAGCCTACTCCAAACACGCCTCCTGAACCGAAGGATATCTCGGCGTTCGTAATTTGATAACCAATGTCGCTGGCATATTTCCACGGATTAAGCCAAACTAAAATTCGCTGCCATTGGTAACCATGAATAAAATACATCAAGGGAATTCCGAGAGCGGGAACTGCAGATACAAACCACAGAGTCGGGATCTCTGTCTGCAGCAGCATAACGGCGCTTGTCAAACCCAAGACCATAACCGTTCCAAGGTCCGGCTGTTTGTATACGAGAGCCAAAACCACACCGGTAAGGGGCAAAAGTATTCCTAAAGGCACACGCCAGTCTTTCCCCTTTTTAATTGGATAACGATCCAGAATATGAGCGTAAAAAACTACAAGCGTCAATTTTGTGATTTCTGAAGGCTGAATTCGCAAACCGGCAAATGAGATCCAACGGGCTGAACCTTTAGCTGCGATCCCTGCTCCTGTAAAGAGAACAGCAACAAGCAGCAATACGCTCACGATAATTCCCAGGCCTGCAAAGCGGCGCCAGAACGTGTAAGGCAATTTGATGGCAATAGCCGCAAAGACGGCGCCAATACAAACCCATTTAAGCTGCTGCAAAACGTAATAATAGGAATTTTGATTGGTATTAAAGCCAAGAACCGCTCCGGCACTCAAAACCATAATCAAGCCAAAAGCGAGAAGCACCAGGGTTAAAAATAAAATGGGAAAATCAATAGGTGAAATCGGTTGCCGTTTAACCAGTTTAATCACCTTCCTGTCCTCTTTCTACCCGTATTAGCTGCATGGGGGTTTAGAAGGAAATGACTCCCTGCATTAATGAGCAAGAAGTCATTTCGAAACCAAAATTTTTATACCAACGAACACTATTAGTCGTTATTATTTTCTGAGGAAAGCTTTTCACCTACTGCGTCTCCAATGGTCATGGCTTTAACCTCCGGTTGTTCAGCCATAGCCTGTTGATCTTGGGCTTTGTCAGCGTCTGCAGCTGCTTCACGAATACTAAGGCTGATTCGTTTTGCTTCAGGGTTAGATTCAATAACCTTAGCATTGACCATATCTCCCGCTTTAAGTACCTCTTCAACTTTATTGATATGCTTGTTGGAAATTTGGGAGATATGAATCAATCCGTCCACACCATCCTCAAGCTGTACAAAGGCACCAAAGGTCACAATACGAACAACTTTTCCCGTTACCGTCGATCCCACGGGATATTTTTGTGCAGCTTGGGCCCAAGGGCTTTCTTTAAGTTGTTTCAATCCTAACGATATCTTGCCGGTTGCCTGATCAAGCTTTAACACTTGAACTTCGACCTTATCCCCAACATTCAATATCTCTGATGGATGCTTTATCCTCGAATATGCCATATCTGAGATGTGAAGGAGTCCATCAAGCCCGCCGATATCAATAAAGACGCCAAAATCGGCCATTCTGCGAACTTCTCCCGTAACAATGTCACCTTCTTGGAGAGTCTCCAACAGATGTTTTCGTTTTTCTGCTTTTTCTTCTTCCAAAATACTCTTCTGGGAAAGAATAACTTTTCGTTTAGCAGGTTCAAACTCCAACATTCGCAAACGCAAGGTTTGCCCTAAGAATTGATTTAAGTCTTCAACATAGCCTAATTGTATCTGGGATGCCGGAACAAATCCGCGCATTCCCACATCAACAACCAAACCACCTTTAACCACTTCAATAACTTTAGCCTGGATTTCTTCCTTACTTTCTGCTAATTTCTTGAGGTGTTCCTGAGCATTTGCTTCATCAGCTTTACGTTTTGACAGGACGGTATGCCCTTCTGAGTTCTCCACACGGATAACAACCGCCGTTATTTCATCGCCAATGGAAACCACATCTTCGGGGTTTGTTTGGCGGGTTACCTTTAGCTCTGACAAAGGGATTACTCCCTCAGACTTCCAGCCAATATCCACGAAGACCTCATCATTCGTAATTTTTACAACCTTCCCCGTGACATGAGCTCCAAGATGAAGTTCCTGAAAACCCTCGTCCCAACTGGCCATGTCCATTCCGTCATCATTCATTTCCGACATTTTCTTAAAAACCTCCTCAATTATCCAATCTGGAGTCGAAGCTCCGGCGGTTAAGCCCGCACTCTTGGCTTCGGCAAACCAGTCAGGTTCTAATTCATCCGCTGTTTCGATAAGATAGGTTTTTGTGCTTTCGGCACAGATGCTTGCCAATTTTCGTGTATTGGCACTGTTACGCCCACCGACAACAACCATAATGTCTACAAGCCCCGCCAACTCACGGGCGGCCTTCTGACGTTCTGCAGTAGCATTGCAAATTGTATCATGAACGGTTAAATGCTCCGAATGGTGTTTTAATTCCTCGACAATCTTGCTAAAACTTTCCGCCAGCTGTGTCGTTTGAGCTAAAACTGCTAACTGAGAGTAAACAGGAAGCTCACGAGCCTCCTCCACTGTCTGGATTGGGATGGCTTGTTCACCTGCCCAGCCCAGAATTCCCTGCACCTCCGGATGGAGTTTGTCTCCAATGACAATGACCTGCTGTCCCTTTTGAGCCGATTCAGCCGCTAAGCGCTGAGCTTTTTGCACAAAAGGACAGGTAGCATCGACGATCTTGACACCTTTTTTCTCCGCCTCCAGATAGACACAAGGAGCTACGCCATGGGACCGAATAATTAAAGCCTGGGCGGCTTTTGTTTCTTCCAGCCCATTAATAACTCGGATTCCTCGCTCTTCTAATCGTTTCACAACCTGTTGGTTGTGAATCAATGGTCCAAGTGATACTGCCGATGATATTTCAACGGTTCGTTCTGCCATATCTAAAGCACGTTTTACGCCAAAACAAAACCCGGCTTTATCTGCCCGTTTGACTTTCAAAACAAGACCCTCCCACAAAATTATAAGAACTTGTCCCTTACTCTTTCTCTACTCTTGCTCAAAAATCCTGCTATATGAACGAGTTTTATGTATAATGACACTTTTCGATTCTGTCTAAGGTTCTTTCGAAATTAGCCTGCCCTATCTGCTAAAAAAGATGCGACAAAATAAGCGGCGTTCCTATTCATAGCCGCTTATTCTGTTCGCATCCCCTATCAGAAGCAAATGTTTGTTTACTGGGCTTTGGGCAGCTGCAGGTCCAAGACAGCCTGCATAATGCGGTCGGCAATCCATTCTCGCCGATTGTCAATCCCTGCCGGGGCCTTAAGCATTTCAGAGGTTAAAGGCTTGCCAATAACAACAGAAATCTTTCCCCAGCCTTTTGTGAACATATGTTTCGTTCCATTGACCTTTATAGGAACGATGGAGGCCTTACTTTTTTCCATTAAAAGGACCATCCCGGGCATCCCTTTTTGTATTGTCCCGGTTTTTGAACGTTTTCCTTCGGGGAACAAGCCCAACACTTGCCCTTCCTTCAGAATTGCCAAGGATTGTCTGATGGCATTCATATCACCCTGTCCTCTTTTCACCGGGAAAGCTCCCAAAGTACGAAACAGCTTTCCTAATATAGGTAAAGAAAACAACTCCTCCTTAGCCATAAAACGAACAGGACGCGGCAGACTGGAGGCCGCCACAACAGGATCCCACATACTGACATGATTAATCGCCAAAATCACCGGGCCTTCAAGAGGCAGATTCTCAACCCCCTGAATTTTCCACCCCATTAGTTTGAATTGCAGGCGAAACATTCCTTTAGCAACGTTGTATAACGTCATTACTATCCCTCCTGTGCTAAACGAAGGATTTTTGTGACAATATCCTCCACCTTTAAGCCAGTGGTATCCAGAATTTTCGCGTCTCGGGCAGGCTTTAAGGGAGACACTTCCCGCTCCATGTCCTGACGATCACGTCGCTGCATATCTTGGAACACTTCTTCAAAGGAGACATTTCGGCCGGAATTCTGGAGCTCAATCCACCGGCGCCTAGCTCGTTCGTCAGCTGAAGCCGTTAAAAAAATTTTGAGATCCGCCTCGGGCAGTACATGAGTGCCGATATCCCGGCCATCCATAACTACTCCGCCTCGAGCCGCCTCCATACGTTGAAGCTCTACTAACCGTTCTCTCACCTTTGCATATGCAGCTACAGTAGCAACAGCTCGGGAAACTTCCGGATTTCTAATGGCTTGGGTTACATTTTGACCATCACACCATACGAGACGTTCATCGGAATGGTCTAACATCACCTCAGTTCTTTGAGCAATTTGACTGACTTTTTCTTCATCGTTAATAGAAATTCCGCTTGACAAGGCTTTATAAGCTATGGCCCGGTACATGGCACCAGTATCGACATAAAATAAATCCAACCCTTTGGCCACGAGTTTGGCAACCGTACTTTTCCCTGCTCCGGCAGGGCCATCAATAGCAATTTGCAGGTCACTTTGTTTTCTATGTACCACAATTATACTCCTGTCTGTTCAAAGAATATTCATAGTCTTATAAAATCAGGACGATCTTGATGTATCCTATTAAAGACCTATTTTTTAAAATACTATTAAACAGATTATAACATACGACTTTGAGGCCAAACAATCCTTCGTTTTTAATGAAGAAATGGAGTCTTTCGATTGGATAAAACGAGAAAACAGAACTGAGACCACTTTCTTTCGCGGCCTCAGTTCTGTATGCATTTTTGGGGTCTGCCCTAGATTCTCCTAAACTATCAGGGCCTGGCTTTCTTATTATTTTGGGAAGATAGTTCAAATTTATAGCCATTAATCATTGAAGAAATCGTTCCGTCGTCATCTAAAATGTCTTGACGGAAAACCATATACAAGTGTCCGATTAAGAAAACAGCGAATCCCCAGGCCAAAAAATGGTGTAAATTGCGCACCTGATACTCATTTCGCAAAAGAGGAACCACCCAGCCAAAAAGGGTCTGAATTGTTCCGTTCGGATCACTTCCCCCACGCATCGCCAAACCCGTCAACATTATGAGCAAACCGCCGAGCCATACAAAAAAGAAATACATTAACTGAGCAAGGGCATTATGGCCCACGTGCTCCGCGTGTTCTCGAGTCATGAATGTATAATATTTAAACGTTGTAACAGCATCCCGCCAAAACTCTTTCTTCCAAAGTCTCATTTTAGAATACTCATTGCCTGCCCAAAACCAATACAAGCGAAAAAGCATGTTGGCCATGAAAATAAAGGCAAATATGCCATGCCAATAACGGACTCTTCCCATAAAGAAATGTCCAACAGCTTCGCCCGGAGTATCTAATATAGGATGTCCAATGTACATTCCCGTTAAAAAAAGAATCGTGATGGCCAGAGCATTAACCCAATGAAAAAAGCGCACAGGAAATTCCCAAACATAAACCTGGCTGCGAAGAATACTCATCTTAAGAATCCTCCTTAAATCACTCGAACTTTGAGAACTTCATTCCCTTGAGGATTTAACAAATGAGTGGCACAAGCTAAACATGGGTCAAAGGAGTGAATCGTTCGCAACAATTCTAAAGGCTGATCTTGTCGGGCAAGGGGGGTATCCAATAATGATGCTTCATAAGGCCCCTTTTGACCGGATGCATCTCGAGGAGAGGCATTCCAGGTTGTCGGTACAACCGCTTGATAACTACTAACCTTACCTTGGTTGATCTTGACCCAATGCCCTAAGGCCCCGCGAGGAGCCTCAGCAAAGCCGACGCCTTGAGCTTGAGAAGGCCACTTTTCCGGCTCCCATTTTTCACCGTTGAAGGTCTGACTATCACCGGCTTTAATATTGGCTACTAGATCATTGTAAAAACCGGCAAGATGATTTACCAGAAATTTAGACTCTAAAGCCCTGGCCAAAGTCCTTCCCAAGGTCGAATAAAGAGCCGTAACCGGCAAATTCAAGCGATGAAGGGCATCATCAACCAAACCCTTGATTTCTTGATTACCTTTGGCATAGGCTACAACAAAGCGGGCCAAGGGGCCCACTTCTACCGGACGCCCCTTCCAGCGAGGTGTTTTTATCCAGCTATACCCTTTACTCTCGTCTAAATTGCTATATGGCGGAAGCGGCCCATTATAAGCGACTTCAGTTTTTCCTTGCCAGGGATGCAGTCCAGCTTTAGGATCATCATAACGATACCAGGAATGGGGAACAAATTCTTGAATTTGCAGAGGATCTTTGAGATTAACCTCCTCTACTTTACTTAAATTACGATCGAGAACAACTCCCCCGGGAAATAGAAAACTATCCGGTTCGCGAATATCAACCGTTGGAATACCACCATAAGCCAGATAATTTCCCACGCCTCCGCCATAAAGATCCTGTTTATAAAAGTTTGCGATGGCAAAAATGTCCGGTATAAGTACCTGGTCAACAAAAACCTGAGCTTCATCAATTTTAGTTTTTACTAAATCCAAACGTTCCATATTAATAACGTCATTATCATTCATATTAAGAGTACTGGCCATCCCTCCAACCAAGTAGTTGGGATGGGGGTTTTTTCCGCCGAAAATGGTATGAATCTTCGCTATTTCTTTTTGCCAGGACAAAGCGTCGAGATAATGGGCAACGCCAACTAAATTAGCCTCCGGAGGAAGCCGATAAGCCGGGTGCCCCCAGTAGGCATTGGCAAATATGCCGAGCTGCCCGCTTTCCACAAACGTTTTAACCTTATTCTGTACATCTCGGAAATAGCCATCTGAGGACCTTGGCCAATCAGAAATAGAACGAGCTAAAGCACTTGCTTGAGCAGGATCAGCCTTGAGAGCACTTAGGACGTCGATCCAGTCGAAACCATGCAAATGGTAAAAATGGATCACGTGATCTTGGACAAACTGGGTTGTTGTCATAATATTCCTGATTAAGTTGGCATTTTTGGGAATACGTATATCTAATGCATCTTCAACCGCCCGAATTGAAGCTAAAGCATGAATATGAGTACATACTCCGCAAATTCTTTGCACAAAGGCCCATACATCACGCGGGTCTCTGTTTTCAACAATTTTTTCGATTCCTCGAAAGACTGTACCGGCACTGATTGCATCGGTAATCCGATTACCATCAACTACTGCCTCAATTCGTAAATGTCCTTCAATTCGGGTAATTGGGTCAACGACGATTCTTGTGGTCATGGTTTGCTTCCTTCCTTAGCCTTTTTTTCGCCATGTTTCACAACTGCTGTCATTCCAGCATGAGCTACCACTGCAAGACCGGCGACACCGACCACATCCATCCCAACCTGATCGACATCCTTGCCAAGGGCATTGTTCGGTATTTTCGCCAAATGCGTATAGAAGGGAGTATTGTCAAAAAAGTTGTTTTCCGAACATCCTATACAAGGATGCCCCGATTTTATGGGATAGCTTACACCATCATTCCATTCAGTGATGGCACAAGCATTATAGGTCGTGGGACCTTTGCAGCCCATTTTATAGAGACACCACCCTTGTTTTGCTCCGGCATCATCAAAGGACTCAACAAACTGACCCGCGTCAAAAAATGCTCTCCGCACACAATTGTCGTGGACGCGATGTTCGTAGAATGCCTTAGGCCGTCCTTGATTAGTCAGCTCCGGGATTTCTCCGTAAGTAAGATAGTGTACAATGGTTCCCGTGATTACTTCAGCAATGGGAGGGCAGCCGGGAACGTCAATAACTGGCTTGTTTTTTATAACTCGCCGTATCGGCACAGCTTCTGTAGGGTTAGGATAGGCCCCTTGAACACAAGCGTTTGTAGCACAAGAGCCATAGGCGATAACGGCAGCCGCTCCCTCAGCGGTTTGCTTAAGTATATCCGTTGTAGATACACCGCCAATAGTGCAAAAGACTCCTCCGTTCCCTAAAGTTACGCTGCCTTCAACAACCAAAATATAACCGCCAGGATGATCCTTCATCGTTTTCAAACGTACTTCTTCAGCTTGCTTACCCGCGGCTGCCTGAAGAACTTCCATATAGTCAAGTGAAATCATATTAAAGATCAGATCAGAGACTAATGGATGCGATGAGCGCAAAAACGATTCTCCACAACAGGTACATTCCTGCAAGTTTAGATAAATAACCGGCAAGCGAGGTTTCGACTGTAACGCCGAAACGATTTTTGGAAACTCTGTGGCCTCTAAACCCAGCATCGCTCCCATAAGAGTGCAGAATTTAAAGAAGTCTCTCCTAGATACTCCTTTGCGGCGAGCCCATTGGTAATAGGTTTCAGATTTCGACAAATAGTCTCCCTCCCTCAGTCTAAGCATAGTGGTCTTGGATTTATGTTCATTAGTGTTTGCCATGAAAAGAAAATTATTCCAAAGAACTAGGAACTAGGAACTAGGCAGTGAAATAATAAAGGCGTTCTCGCACCACTAGTATGACAGTGGAGTGAGAACGCCTTTATTTAACGGATAAACTCTTACAACCTGGTTAAACAAATTTAGCAGCAATTAAGGTTGCAATAATATTGTTTAAGGAGTGTAGTGCAACATTAGGATAAAGAGATTTGTATTTATCGTAAAGATAAACTAAAGCGATCCCAAGAATAAAGCGCGGGATGAAACCGTAAGCCTGAAAATGGAGTCCCGAAAAGATTGCTGCGCTAATAACAGCAGCTGTCCATTTACCGCAATAAGTTCTTAGACTTCCAAAAATAAGTCCCCGGAACATGGTTTCTTCCACCAAAGGAGCTAAAACGCCTGCCAGAATTAGATTTAAAAACAAGGTAACTCCCGAAGATTGTCCCAGAAGTTTAGTATAGACATCTGTCGTGGGCGGAGACATTCCTTGTTTATATAAGAAAATAGCATAGGCAATATTAAAAAGCCAGCTAATCCCATAAATCCCCAAAATATTCGGCAGGGCCTTCCGCAGAAAAACCGGCCGCCGCCAGCCAAAGTCGGACCATTCCCAATGTCGTAGTTTTTTAAGCAGCCAAATCAAAAGAAAAAAGGAAAACTGAGTTAGAAAAGCATTTAAATACATCAATACCCGTTCATTAGGCCACCACTTCATCAACCAAACTGTTCCCAGAGCCAGGATAATATAAATCACGGCAATTCCAATCATAACTGTCAGTAAGTCGACCCAGTTTAAGGTGCGTTTTCGCTCAGGAGGTTCAGAGCACTCAGAGTGTTCGTGATTTTCAAGTCCTTCGTCCATATACACTCTCCCTTTTATGGTTTTGACACATAGTTTATTGGCAAATATCTCAGACTAACTCTCAAGGGAGGAATAGATATGCATTCCAATGAAACAACACTACAAGTTTACCATCGTTATTTTAAAATTCCCGTAGAACACTATTTAAATACCGTTACTGATTTTTTAGATCCCTGGGACGAACGCGCATACCAGCACTTTGTTCAGCAATACCTTAAAACAACCGATGATCATGGCATCGTAGGCATGGTTCGTCAAGATAAGGATGAAAACTATATTTATCTTGATGCAGCAGTACGGTACCCTATAATCCAGCAGGCAACCATCGAAAAGGTGTCGGATTAAATGCTCTAACTTAAAAGAAGCTGTTTCAAGTCTTGGACACTGGAAACAAAATAATCCGGAGCTGCAGCTTCCAACTCATCAAGAGTCCCGTAGCCATAGCCGACAGATATAACCTTAATATTGTTTGCTCTGGCACCCTTAACATCATAGAGACGGTCACCGATCATTACCGTTTTCGACCGTGCTTGGGGAGAAACACTTTTTAAAACTTCACGGATTAAATCTTCCTTTTCCACAAAGTTCCCACTCAATTCGCTGCCCATGATTTCAGAAAAACTATTGTTCAAAGAGAAATGCTGCAGAATTTTTTCGGCAAAGACCTTCGGTTTTGAAGTAGCCAAAAGGTGTTGACAACCTTTTTCCTTTAACAAGTCCAATAATTCAGGAATACCGGAGTAAACCATATTTTCATACATTCCAATCTCTTGGAAACGCTCTCGGTAGAAGGTGACAGCCTTTGTTATTAAGTCCTCATTCTTTGACTGAAGGAGAACTTGAAAACTCGCTTTTAAAGGCGGCCCAATAACCCACTCTAACTCGTCTTCATGGGGATAGGCAAAACCGAGTTTTTGAAGCGCATACTGTACAGAGCGAGTTATTCCTGGTTTAGGGTCAGTTAACGTCCCATCAAGATCCCAGAGCAAATAATCAAAACGCACAATTGGACCTCCTCGTTTTTTCCTTATATTACCCGGATGAAATTCCTCAAAATGGCTAATCTAAAATGTAAGAAAGGAGGATAAACTATGTTCTGGCAAAGACAACACTACCATTCGCATGGATTACTCTTTATCCTTAGCCTCATTGCAGCCTTTATGTTAGGCCGCAAATCCGAACAATATGGATACACCATTGTTTCACGAGGAAGTAATTACTCAGATTCGGATGACAACGATAATGAGATGGGGATGATGAATGATTCCCAAGCAGAGACTAACTATCAAAGTTAATTAGCAAGGGAACTAAACCTTAAGCCCGCCACATAACCTTACTATACTAAAACTATCAAGCAAGCGAATATAACCCATGACTTTTACTATACCTAACTTAACACTAATTTACCAGCCAAAATCAAAAACTCCGAGTCATTCTCGGAGTTTTCATCTTTTTTTAGCAGCAGCAATGTGCCAATGTGTCAATTCTTTCGGCACAGTATCATAGAACAACCTTCTTGATAATTTCTAAAAAATCAGGAAATGAGACATCTGCCGCAGTCATGTTTTCCACACTGACTCCTTCCTGAGAAAGCATACCGGCTACAGCCCAAGCCATGGCTAAGCGATGATCGCCAAAACTGCTCGCTTCTCCGCCTCGCAGCGTTCTTTGACCGTGGATTCTCATTCCGTCAGGCAATTCCTCTATCTTGGCACCTAAAGCATTCAAGCCTTCTGCAACTCGTGCGATACGATCGGTTTCCTTGACCCTTAATTCCGATGCATCCCGAATGACTGTCTCTCCCTCCGCCAGACTTGCGGCTAAGGCTAAAATTGGAATTTCATCAATCAGACGTGGAATCAGATCTCCCCCAAGCTCAATTCCTTTCAAATGTGACGGCCTAACTCGTAAAGTCGCTCTTGGTTCACCACATATTTCCGAACTCTTCAGAAATTCAATGTCTGCTCCCATGGCTTTTAGAACATCGATAATTCCAGTGCGTGTCGGGTTTATTCCAACTTCCGGAAGAAGAAGCTCGCCTTTTTCAACCAAACTTCCTAAAACAAGAAAAAAAGCTGCAGAGGATATATCTCCCGGGACAGAAACCTCCTGACCCGTTAATCTTCCGCCGCCCTGAAGTTTCACTAAGTTACCGCTGCTGTGAACTTCCACACCAAAACCTCTGAGCATCCGTTCTGTATGATCTCGTGAACGAGAGGGCTCCTGTACACTCGTCTCACCCTTTGCTCTTAAGCCAGCTAAAAGCAGAGCGGATTTGACTTGGGCCGAAGCAACCTCGGTCTGAAATGATTGCCCCTGCAGATAACCGCCTTGCATCGTGATTGGTGCCAAATTTCCTTCTCTTCGTCCCAAAATACGGGCGCCCATTTGCTTTAGAGGCTCTGTAACACGCCGCATGGGGCGTGAACGCAGAGAATCGTCTCCTGTCAAGGTAACAGAAAAGGGACTACCTGCCAACACGCCCAACATGAGCCTGAACGTCGTCCCAGAATTACCCGCATCTAAAATATTGGTCGGTTCTCGCCACTCGTCCATACCTTGACCATGAAGCCAAACTTCAGTTCCTTGTCTTTCCCAAGCTACGCCTAGTTCTCTTAAACATTTTAGGGTGCTTAAACAATCTTGACCCAGTAAGAAATCCGTAACATGGGTTTCCCCAAAGGCCATTCCGCCCAAAAGCGCTGCCCGATGAGAGATGGATTTATCTCCGGGGACTCGTATTTCACCCTTAACGCCGGTGATCGGCTTAACAAAAACGCCTCCCATTGGAATTCCCCTTTCCACTGCAGCATATCGCAGAACTATTATTACGTTAACGTTAAGAATTATAATTATATCTATCCAATCGTAAGACTTCCACTTCTACAAGGAGAGTGGTTCCCATATCAAAGAGCCGCTCGAATCGTGTGGGCAATCCGAAAGACGTCAGCTATTTTCTCCCCATCTCCTTGCTCAAGGTATTCCCGGAATTCTTGAAGCCTCTTTTCCCAAAGGGTCAGACCCTCGAGAATCGTCTCGGAATTTCTAACCATGATTTCCTTCCACATCTCAGGGGAGCTGTCTGCAACACGTGTCATATCCCGAAAACTTCGTCCTGCTAAAGATAACAACGATTCCCCGTCAGAGGAAGCATCTTTAGCCGCTAGAGACAAAGTAACTGCTAAGATATGGGGAATATGACTCACCATAGCAACTTCACGGTCATGATCCAAAGGCTCTCTGAATTCTACCCTGGCCCCAAATCCCTGAACAAGTTGAACAATTTTATCCACAACGATTTCCGGGCAATCCGCTGAGGGAGTTAAAACGTAAGGATAACCGCGGAAAAGATCTTGATTGGCCGCTTCAAAACCAGACTGTTCAGAACCCGTCATGGGGTGACCGCCAACATAATAAACCTCAGACCCGCTTAAACCTTCTTGATATTTTTGACAAACCTCAGACTTTATACTCCCGACATCTGTGACAATGGCTCCTTGAGGAAGTTTTAAGGCGAAATGATTAAAGCCTCCAACTAATTCTTTAAGCGGAAGGGCTAAAACAACAAGATCAACATCCAGCTGCTCCGGTAGTTCTGCCCAGCCTTCTTGGATCCAGCCTCGACGAATCGCTTCAATAATACTTGATTTTTCAGGATCAACGGCAACAACCTGCCAGCCGAGCTGGTGTAACGCACCGGCCCAGGAACCGCCGATTAGTCCTAAGCCAAAGATGCAGGCCTTCGGAATCCGAAGGCCTGACCATCCGGGTGTCAACATGACCGCTGCAGGTTTCAGCACAAACTCACATCCCCTAGTGAACGACCAAGGGCTTTGCTTAATCCGATTAGATCATCCATCATCAGTTTAAACGTTTCCGGAGTTAACGACTGCTTCCCATCAGATACTGCCTTCTCCGGCTGAGGGTGAACTTCAACGATCAGGCCATCGGCACCGGCTGCCAAGGCTGCTTTAGCCATCGGATGAACTAATTGCCAGCGGCCTGTTCCATGGCTGGGGTCAACGATAACCGGTAAGTGAGACAGAGAATGCAGTGCCGGGACCATAGTCAAATCAAGAGTATTGCGAGTATACGTCTCAAAGGTGCGAATTCCGCGTTCACAGAACATGACTTGGTAATTGCCGCCATCCATAATATACTCTGCCGCCATCATCCACTCTTCTAAAGTTGCTGAAGGACCTCGTTTCAAAAGAACAGCTTTACCGCATTTGGCAACTTCTTTAAGCAGATTGAAATTTTGCATATTCCGGGCACCAATTTGCAGAATATCGGAGTAATGGGCGACCAGAGAAACGTCTCGGGCATCGATAACCTCCGTCACGACCAGAAGTCCTGTTTCTTCCCGAGCATCTGCTAAATAGCGCAGTCCTTCTTCTTCCAACCCCTGGAAGGAATAAGGAGATGTTCGCGGCTTGAACGCTCCGCCGCGCAAAAAGGTTGCCCCCGCTGCGCGGACAGCATGAGCCGTTTCGATGATCTGCTCTCTGCTTTCCACGGCACAGGGTCCAGCCATCATATGAACGTGATGGCCACCAATTTCATGGTCACCAATGCGAATAATACTGTCTGCGGGATGAAACTCGCGGCTGACTAATTTATAAGGCGCTAAAATGGGCACAACCTTCTCGACCCAAGGCAAAGCTTCTAAGTCAAGAGCCTTAAGTCGAGTGCGATCTCCAACCGCACCCATAATTGTCTTCTCGACTCCTTCAGATAGATGAATTTTAAAGCCCTCTTCCGTCAATCTTGTGGAGACTTCTTCGACCTGCTCAGGTGTAGCACCCTTTTTTAAAACAATAATCATTTGCGACCTACCCCTTTCAACCATACTACTTTTTTACTCGTTTATTCACTTACTACCATCCTGCTTAACCTAAGTTTAACCTAAACTGTTTGATATCTCTCGAAAAAGTTCTTATCCTACCTCCTTTGACACAGGCAGCTGCCAAGCTGCTGCACTTATGCTTAAAAAATATATCGCATAGCATCATGGGAGGCTGATGATAGTTACAAAAAAACACCCCAAATGAAGAGGGTGCTTTTACTCCGTTTATAACTGCGCCCATCCTACTATCCTACGATCCTTTATTTGTCCTTTAAGGATTCCCCATTTAATAAATACCATCCTACCTAAGCTTTGCCTAACAAAGCCAATTCATTCATCACTAGAGTAATAAATTGAAATCATCTTACCACATAAGAGGCTGCCCCTACAACCCCTTGAGAAAAATTAGATTATTCAATCGTTTCCAAAAGATCCTTTCGTAAGCTTGCAGCTTCTCTGAGAAAAATATGCCGAATTTCCTTTTGCGTACAGGATGTATTAACATGAAGCAAGACACGAATGCAGCGAGGCAGAGAACCGGGCACCGGTATTTCGGTGGCACAAAGCAAAGGAACTAACTGCCAGCCGATCTCCCTGGCGCTGGACGCGGGAAAATCCGCATTTAAGTCTGACGTCACGGTAAAAATCGCACTAACCAGATCTTCAGTGTTCAGTTTATTTTCTTTAAGGATCAACTGCAAGAGTTCCTTCGTTGCCTCTCGAATCTCTCCTGAATCGTTGTTCATAACGGTGGTTGCACCGCGTATTCCACGTACCATTTCTGTTCCTCCTTTAATCCTTGGGAGCAACGCGGTGCCCCAGCCCTACAGCTACTTCATCTAAATGAAGAAGCCCAATACCAAAGAAGACAGCAACACTCAAATGGTCGTCTTGACGTGCAATTCCGATTTTACCACCAATATTTAAACCCATAGCTTTATTCATAATTTGGCTTAAGGCCTCACGTGTGGCACCTGCCACAGCACCTTCGTCTCCATGGGTTTCGTGAATAGCCCCTTCGCGTTTAGCCGCTACGATAGCTCGTTCTACAATCTTGCGTACTGAATTAATATACTCGCCGCCATAATCAACAGCAGCAGTTTTAACACCCTGTTTGTGATAGAGCTCCTTAAGGTGAGTTTCCTCGTCTCTGCTCTCTGTCATGGCCATTTTTAAAGCGGCAAGGGCGATTTTCTTACTTTGTGCCATCATTCCGTCCTTCCTTTCTTATCATGCTTTAATAACTCCTACCATCCTGCCCTCCTTCTTCTTCAAGGCAAATTCATCGCCTAATGATTGCATTATAGTCCACCGATTGCGGATTTGCAATATTACGGGCTAACCTGGAAGGTCTGAACAGATCCTGGTAAGACAATCACTTGAGTCTGATGCGGCTCTTTTAATCCGCCGTCGTTCTTAATAATCTGAACCCGTATTATCTGGGATAAGCCCGTGCCATCCAGCTGAATTTGGCCCCTTTGAGCAAGTACCTTCTGTTCTCCCTTCGTCAGAGTCCCTATTTCCTTGCCATTTTGCAAGACACGAATGGACGCTGCAGGAATTGACTTTAAAGTTAATTGCCATAATTTTGTCGACTTACCGGCAGCTAGAGAAGTCAAATCCAAAGGGGGGGACTCTACTTTCGAGGCGACAGATATGTAGAATTGCAGGGGATCACGAGCAACACTTAACTGCATAACAACAAGTATTACGGAGGCCAGGACCATGACCCGGATAATTCGCCGTTCTCCATTTTGAACATTGCTCCAAAGCTGTTCCATCATTGATACTTTTCTACGCACAAACACCACCTCAAAAAAAGTTTATGCGTCAAGTATCTTTATCAGACCAGAGAACAGACTTCTTCACCAGCTGCGCGTCCGGCGCGAAAACCCATGGCGAAAGCAGCCTGTAAATTATAACCGCCGGTTATTCCATCAACATCAACCACTTCCCCTGCCCAGTACAGCCCCTCGATTCGTTTGGAAGCCATGGTTTTAGGATTAATTTCTTTAACATCGATCCCGCCGGCCGTGACAATTGCGGTCTCAAGAGAGAGGGTATCAGTTATAGTGAGAGTTAACCCTTGCAGTAAAGCAAGCAACGTTTTTCGTTCTTCTCGATTGATTTGATGGACAACTCGTTCAGAATTAATTCCGCTTAACTGAATCATCACCGGGATCAAGCTTTGGGGCAGAAGGTCTTCAAGAGCATTTTTAAATTGTTTATTGCTGTACTTTTGAAAGTCCCTTTGCAGACGCAGATCGAGTTGTTCCCTGCTCAAAGCCGGTTTTAAATTAATCCGCAGCTGAACAGTCTCCCCCTTACGTATTTCTTCGCCTGCTTGCCGGCTTAAGGTTAAGATAATGGGGCCAGATACTCCGAAATGTGTAAAGAGCATTTCCCCAAACTCAGTAATTTTTTTCTTTCCTCCGATCCACAAAGAAGCTTCAACATTCCTTAGTGACAAACCTTGCAATTCCTTGACCCAGGTCTCGGCCGTTTTGAGGGGGACTAAAGCCGGTCGCGGAGTAATCACGTGGTGTCCCAGCTTACGGGCAAAGCGAAAGCCATCACCTGTTGATCCCGTTGCCGGATAGGAAGCTCCTCCTGTACAGATAATCACACTCCGGGCTAAAAACCGCTTTTGACCCGTTCCTTGGACACCGATAACACGGTCATTCTCAACCAGAATATCCTCGATAGTAATGCCGGTAAGAATCGTAACTCCCATTTCAGTCAAATACGCAGTCAAAGCCTTGTTGACACTTTCTGCATCATCAGAAACAGGAAAAACACGCCCTCCGCGTTCAACTTTAGTCTCTACTCCATAGCGAGCAAGAAAATGTCGTAAGGCTGCATTATCGAAATCCCGGAGGATTCCATGCAAAAACCGCCCGTTGCCTGGATAGTTACGAATAAAATCCGAGACATTCTCTTCATTAGTGACATTACAGCGTCCTTTACCTGAAATGGCAATTTTTCTGCCCAAGCGTTCTTTTTTCTCAAGCAAAAGAACCTTTGCACCGTTTTTCGCGGCTTGACCAGCCGCCATCATGCCGGCAGCGCCTCCGCCGACAACAATTACCTGATAGTCCTTCATCCTAATTTCCTTTCATTCACTTGTCATTAGATTATCTGTATCTCTTGATCCGTTTATTTAAATTAACATATACTTTAATTAGTACGGTTTTTCTTCCCTATCTTAATAGAAGGTCCGAGTTTTGCCCTTAAAACCTGACTGTGCTAAAATTATCCCTACTCAAACTATTTACATAAAAGGTCTTCTTTATAAACAATTCAGGAAAACCTTTTGCGCTTCACTGAGTAGGCCATAAAAATTGAACAAAACTAAATATTTAGGAGGAATGTTTCATGAGTCTTGACAACCGCACCGCTATTTTAGCCCGAATTTCCGCTTCAGTTGCCTGTAATGCCCTTGCTTCTCTTCGTGTAGCGATTATGGAGGCTTTAGAAATGGGTATCAATAAGGCAGACATTAACGAGGCCATAAACTTAGCCTTAGAAATTCAGCAGCAACCCATTAACCATGTAACTCATCTTACTGAACAGCTTTTACGCGAACCCATGAAAAAGCCCCACGAACACGATGCTCATTGCACTTGCGGATGCGGCGGTCACCATGTGTAAGCAGGGGCGCAAGGTATGGTAAGCTTTTATCAAGCAATTCAATCCATTCATACTCCGCTGATTGATTATTTCTTTATTCTGCTTAGCTTTTTAGGCAGCGAGCCAAGTTATATTTTTCTAATTACCGTCATCTATTGGAATATTGATAAGCGTTTTGGTTTTAGACTGGCTATTTTATTTCTGACGTCTATGGGTTTAAACGGATTTTTTAAGGGTATATTTAATGCCCCTCGTCCCATTGGGCAACCTGGTATTCGCTCTCTCTATCTTTCTTCGGCAACAGGCAGTTCTTTCCCAAGCGGACACAGCCAAGGAGCGGCTACCTTTTACCCCTATGTTTGGAACCGTTGGCGGTCCCGCAAAATCTATCTGGGTATTGGTACCTTCATGATCCTTGGAATTGGCTTTTCCCGCCTTTATCTTGGCGTACACTGGCCTCAAGATGTCTTAGGGGCCTATTTGCTGGGGGCTGTGGTGGTTATCGGGTTTCAAAAGATTGATGAACGATTTTTAAAACTTCAAATGTCCCTAGGTTTAAAACTCTTCATATCCTTCTTAGTCCCCCTGCTGTTTCTCTTGCTGTATCATACCCATCAGGGGCTGCAAATGGTCGGTTTTGTTATCGGTTTCACCTGCGGACATTTTTTAGAAGATTATTATCTTGACTACCGTGAACGTACCCCTCTAGTCCCCTCGATCTTCAAAACTTTTCTTGGCCTTTGCATTTTAGGACTCTGGGTCTGGATCTGGCATCCGCTTACCCGCATGTATCCTTGGATCTATCTTCCCGTCCTTACCGTCGGCGGATTATGGACGTCCTTCGGGGCTCCCTCCCTCTTCCGGCACTTCAAATGGGAAAACCCGTTAAAGGAAGAAAGAACTTCGTCCCTTGGGGTCACTCGTTGAACAGACCAGACATAACTCCGAATTGTCAAAAATACGTTTTCCACATTGTTTACAATACAATGGGCTGCCTTCATGAATCAGTACCTTACCCGTTAAAAACCGATAATTTAACATTTTAGTAGAATAGGACAAAGCTTCAATGCGGCAGACCTCGAGACAACGATTACAATGGACGCATTTCTGAGGCTCAAGGATAAGCCGCTGGGATACTATTTTATCTTCCAGCGGCGACTCCTTGGCCGCCGGATCAGGATCCCATTCCTCTGTTTTTTGCAGAGCACCCTGAGGACAAATCGAGGCACAAACGCCGCAATTCGTACACATCTTAGAAACGGATAAAACTCTGAATGGTATCTTGTCATCTTCGTCTTTTTCCAGAGCCCGCAGCAAACTCTGTCGACTCTTAGGAATTGGATAGGTCTGATCGGCCGTTAAATTCGGTAACCAATGTTCAACCTGTTTCATGCTTTTTTGGCGCCAATTATCCAAGGAAAAATTTCGTTCAAACGATTTAGACGCTCCCATACCCTTAGGACCTTTGTTTACTTCGCTATCATCCGGCCGTACTTGAATATAAACCTGAGGATGATCCGGCCAGAACGAATGCACTTGCTTAAAGGCCTGGACACTGACGGAACAGGCTGTACGATCCTCGCAAGCTGAACAAACTCCTGTAAGCATGGTTACAGGTTTTTTCTTCGCCCAAAGAATTAAGGTCATCCAACCATCTATATCAAACATCCCTAAACAAGGAATCTCAAAACCTCCGGGAAGAGCCTTGGGGCAATTTAAACGGATTTCATTGGTTTCTTCTAGATACTCATAGAACTTATCAATTTGAACATCAACAAAACCATCACTTGGACAAACGGCCATACAAGCCCCACATTCAGAACATTTCTGGGCATCGAGCTGCCGGTATTCAGAAATAGCTTGGTAGGGACAAACTTCAATACATAACCGGCAAGTATTCGTATAAGCCTTTTTAGTATTAAGACAATTTCCGTTGTGATAAACAACTTGGCAAGTCATATTTAGGCCTCACTGTTCTATACTTTTTCGTTCCAAACAACAGTCTGTTCTAAAACGCTCTGAAGTAAAAGAGGCGGGAAACACATCATCTAGTGTTTCCGCCTCTGTTATTTGTACTTACGAAGCAAATCTTTTGCCAATTCATTCTCCACACCAACTAAGTGATCCAGCATCAATTTCTGAGCTTGTTCAATATCGTGCAATCGTATCGCTTCGTAGATGGCAAAATGTTCATCATACAATCTCTGCGGCTTGTTTCTATCAGATGCAAGTATATCACGGCTGGTTTTTAAAGTTATGCGCATGGTATCTGAAATCGTGTTCATTAGACGTATCAAGATCTTATTGTGGGTAGCTTTAGCGATGCAATAATGAAAATTGTGGTCAGCTTCTTCTCCGGTTCGTTCTAATTGAAGATCAGTTCGCATAAGTTCCAGATGTTTGTGCATCTCGGCGATCTCATCCTCTTCTGCTCTCTCCGCCGCTAATCCGGCAGCTTGCACCTCAAGAACCTTTCGAGCTTCATAAAGTTCTAAATCCGAATCTTTTTCAATAAACAGCATCCATGCTAAAGGAGCTACTACGGAATCAACGTTAACCTGTCTGATATACATCCCTTCTCCGGAACGAACCTCGATAAGTCCCATTAATTCCAGGGCACTTACAGCTTCACGGATTGAGGATCGACTAACTTTAAATCGGTCAACTAACTCACGTTCCGATGGCAAACGATCGCCGGGTTTTAGATGACCATCGATGACAAGTTGACTAATTTGATCAACAATTTGCTCATAAATTTTTTGGGTTTTTATGGGTTTTAAAATCACCCTATTCACTCCTTGTTAACACTTTCTCCGCCAATAGCTGACAACTCACAATTTTATAGTCATATTCTATCATACTTTTTAGTTTAGCATGAGTATCGGCGAAAATCCAATATCTTCTATAATAAAAGAGGAAACACTAAGTCAATTAGTGTTTCCATTTAGTTTACCGTCCTCTAAATAATATCAAACCATAATAGTTTTAGTTAGTGGTTAAAATTACTTAGATCCTTTTTTACCGGCACGATACGATTCAGCCAGGATTTGAACCGTATGCATAACTTGTTCCTGAATACCTGCATTTTCGACCCCGCTCTGCAGCTGTAATCGACAAGCAGGGCAGCCGGTAGCTACAGTATTCGTTTGAGTTTGAGAAATATCGGCAATTTTACGATCCGAAATCTTAACCGAAAGATCCGGGTGAACCAGACTAAACGATCCAGCCATACCGCAGCAACGTCCAGGCTCTTTCATTTCAATCAATTCTACTCCGGGAATACTTTTAAGAATCTCTCGTGGTTCTTTATTAATACCTTGTCCACGATTTAAATGGCAGGGATCATGATAAGTCACTTTACGGTCAACGCGGCCTAAGCCTTCTTTCTTAAAGGGTACTTTGTGGATCAGAAACTCCGAAATGTCATAAGATTTTTCCGACCACTTCTTGGCCAAAGCGCTGAATTCCGGATCATTCTCCAAAAGCTCCATAAATACATGTTTCCAAGCTGTTCCTCCTGAAGAACAAGCAACAACTAAGGCATCTGCACCCAATCGTTCAAAAGCTCGTAAGTTTCGTCGTGCAAGCGCTCGGGCTGACACAGTGTCTCCATTTACTGATGCTGGTATCCCACAACAGCCTTGTCCTCGAGGAATAACAACTTCAATATTATTTTCTGTCAAAACTTCAACGACTGCTTTACCGATATCCGTGTAAAAATAGTTAATCATACATCCTGTAAAGAAAGCGACCCTCATTTTGGGATTTTTAACCTTGACAACTTCGGGCAGCTCAGAGCGCAAAGGACGTTTAGCGAGCATAGGGAATACTTTTTCTGTTCCTATGCCAATGTCAAAACGCATCCGGGCAAGGCGGTCACTTTTGTGAGGTAAATGTTTCAAAGCGACCCCTTGAAAAACGCTGCCTGTTTTCATGCCAAAATCAAAAAGGCGCTGCATTTTCAAGGCTGTAAAGGCGATCTTTTTCACAGGATGCAGTCCCTTTTTACGAACCGCTTCTGCCCTAGCCGCTAAAATAATTTTGTCAAAACGAACTCCACATGGACAATTTTGATTACAAGCCATGCATGTGGTACAAAGAGAAAAACGCTCAGCCATGCCTTCAGTCATTTCTGCCTCGCCTGAAAGAATAAATTCTGCCAGGCTTATTTTCCCTCGTGCAACTCCAACTTCCTGGCGCGTCTCCTTATAAATTGGGCAAACGGCCTGACAGTTACCACATTTCATGCATTTATGGAGTTCCTCGTTAATCGAATCCAAAGAATCATATACGGACACGATTAATCCCTCCTTACAATTTTGCCAGGGTTCAACATATAGTTAGGATCCAAGGCTTCTTTGAGCGCCTTCAAGGCTTCTACTCCCGCTTCACCAAATTCCAAACTCAAGAAGTCCATTTTGGCAACTCCGATTCCATGCTCACCCGAAAGAGTACCGCCCAGCGCAATAGCCCCATGGAAAATTTCGTCGACGGCGAGATGAACCCGCTTCATTTCGTCCTCATCACGTACATCCGTTAAAATCGTTGGGTGCAGGTTTCCATCTCCTGCGTGCCCAAAGGTTGCTATTTGAAGGTTATACTTATCAGCAACTTTACGGACTATTTTAAGCATTTCAGGAATCTTACTCCGCGGAACAGTAGCGTCCTCGAGAACAGTCGTCGGGCGTTTCTGTGCCAGAGCAGGAAGGGCACTGCGGCGTGCAAGCCAGAGAAGGTCACGTTCCTGATCGTTTTTAGCCACTTTAACTTCAACGGCGCCTTCTTCTTTTAATATACGTTCCACTAATACGGACTCACGTTCCACAACTTCTTTGTAACCATCCACCTCACATAAGAGTACGGCTTCAGCAGTCAGAGGAAGTCCGGCATGAACGAAATGCTCTACAGTTTGAATGGTCACGTTATCCATGATTTCCAGGGTCGCTGGAATGATCTTATTGCGAATAATTGCTGCTATGGCATTGCCTGCCTTATCAAGGTTATCAAAAACACCTAAAACGCTTTTTCTTGTCTCGGGAGCCGGAATCAATTTGACGATCATTTCAGTAATAATTCCCAAAGTTCCCTCTGCACCGGTGAAAAGAGCCACTAAATCATAGCCCGTAACATTCTTGACAGTTTTTCCGCCCCAGCGAATGACCTTTCCATTGGCCAGAACAATCGTTAACCCCATGATATAATGCTTGGTAACACCATATTTAAGGCCTCGTAATCCTCCGGAACATTCGGACACCGATCCGCCCATAGTGGCTGTAGTGACGGTTCCCGGATCAGGGGGATAAATCAGGCCATGTTTGGCTGCTTCGTCATTTAAGGTCTGTATAATAACACCCGGTTGCACGGTAGCTGTTAAATTATCCTGATCAAATTCAAGAATCTTATTCAAGTTGAGCATTGAAAGAACAATGCCCCCCTGAATGGGAACAGTTCCCCCGCTAAGGTTAGTTCCTGACCCCCGGGGGTAAATTGGAACTTGATGACGCTGAGCAATTTTCACGACCTCTGCAACCTGTTCTGTAGATATGGGCGAAACTACAACATCCGGCTTTTGATGTTTCAAAGCCGCAGTTGCATCGTAGGCATAGGTCAGTAAATCTTCCTGTTCTGTAAGAACATTTTCTCGACCGAGCACTTGCACAAGTTCTTCGACAACTTCACGAGCTAACATTTTTTTGTTTCCCCCTTTTAATGTCTGATTGTCAGACCACACAAAAGCTAAATATAAAAAAATCTTCATATCTTTGATATATATAATAATAATCTAACTGTATTGAAATTTCAATATGAGAATTTTAGATAAATAAGTTGACAAATTTATATAGTAACATTGTTAGGAAACTTGCTTATTGCCGGCATTAAAAAGTGGGAAAGGGTTAACTTTACCCCTTCCCACGTTCTGTTAAATTAATAACACTTAGTGTAAGACAGGCATCATACCAGGCAAGAAGTAAGCCTGAATATAAGTCATACACATAATAATTACCAACATGAACACCGAGTGTTTAATTGTAAAGCGGAAGAGATCTGATTCTCGTCCAACCAAATCGGTAGCTGCGGCAGCAACGGCGATGGATTGCGGAGAGATCATTTTTCCTACGACACCACCAGAGCTGTTGGCAGCAACGGTAAGGATAGGATTGATTCCCACTTGAGTAGCAGTAACACGCTGCAATTGTCCGAAAAGAGCATTGGCTGATGTATCGGATCCAGTTAAGAAAACGCCGAGCCATCCTAAGATTGGAGCGAAGAACGGGAAAGCATGTCCAGTAAGAGAGAAGAATAAGCCAAGAGTGTAAGAAAGTCCGGAATAGTTAGCAATATAAGCGAAACCAAGTACCGAACCAATGGTGATAATTGGATAGATAAGGCTCTTAATAGTAGTTCCGGCAACCTTACTAGCTCGGGCAGGACTGATTTTGAGAATGATCATGGTGATGATAGAAGCGAATAAAATGACTGTTCCAGTTGCCAGGAAGAAATCCCATTTATAATTGGCACCATAAATAGTCGGCTTATTGACAATCGGTGCAGCTTTATAAACTAAGCCATCGAGACCAGGCCAATGAGGAATCATGATAAACCATTTAAGCTGCTTCGTAACAAAATCTTTGAAAGGATTAGAACCCCAGATTCCAACCATAACTGTAAGGACAATGAATGGAGACCAAGCCTTTAAAACCTGACCACCGGTGTATTTTTTGTGTTGCTCGATTTTGGCATTCTTTTCGTTCGGGAAGCGCCAAATATTCTTGGGTTTCCAGAATTTCAGCAGGGTAGCCGTACAGATTAGAGAGAAGATTGAGGCAATAATATCAGGAAGCATAGCTCCGAGATAGTTAGAGGACCACCATTGCGCAACGGCAAAGGTAATACCGGAAACGGCAATTCCAGGGAGTACTTCTTTAGCGCCTTTCCAACCAGCCATGAGAATGATCAAATAAAGAGGAACAAACACGGAGAGAAATGGTAATTGTCGCCCAATTGCGGCTGCGATGATATTTTGATCAAATCCTGAAGCAGCTTGAGCTGCAATGATAGGAGAACCAATTCCTCCAAAAGCAACCGGGGCAGTATTAGCAACTAAGCAAATGCCTGCAGCATAAACTGGTTCAAAACCCAATCCCACCAAGATGGAAGCGGTAATAGCCACTGGAGTACCAAATCCTGCAGCCCCTTCGAGGAAGGCGCCGAAAGAAAATGCAATCAAAAGAGCTTGAAGACGACGGTCATCAGATAAAGAGGCGATTGAACTTTTAATAATATCGAACTGACCTGCTTCAACTGTCAAGTTATATAGAAAAACTGCGGCTACAATAATCCAGGCGATCGGGAACCATCCATTGATTACACCGAGTATACTTGCTGAAATAGCAAGGCCAACTGGCATTTTGTAAACGAGAATAACATCAATAATCGTAAATAAGAGCGTAGTAGTACCTGCAATATGCCCTTTCATTCGCTTAATAGCAAGAGCCCAAAATAGATAAAAAATAGGCAGAGAAACAGCAAGCGCAGTTAATGGAATGCTATTTCCAAGGGCAGCGTAATTCTGTGTCCATGGCATTTGTTTAATTCCACCTTTCATTTAATTATGTCTAGAGCGTTTCCAATTAAGAATTAACTTATACTACGTCACCCTCCTTCATAAGCTGAGATTATAGGAAATGGCTGACTGTTTGACTGTCAGACCATTAACCCGTTAATATACTACCTCTAAAGAACGAAAATTTCAATATGCTAATAAATTCTTTGTTTAACTTATTATCTAATTTTAATAGTTTTGGATGCCTATTCCGAATTTTTAGAATATATGATAAAAAAATATACAAGAGTTATATTCGGAAAAATACCCTTTCTCATATATCTTGTATCTTGTTTTATTATTTAAATTTACAGAGCTGAAAGTAAATATTAAAAAGGTTTTATTTAATATTTACTTTCAGAACTATTTCAATATTCAAAACTCTGTTTCATATCCAATATGTACATTCAAGAAATGTGTTATTCTTTACCTCCCCCTTAGAATAATATAATATTGAAAAAATTACAATATGTTGGGATCTTTGTGAATAAATTATTTAATAAATTATCTAATTATTTTTAATTTTTAATATTGTTTAAATTGTAAGACATTGTTTAAATCTAATAATCTTTAGCGCAAGTATTTTTGTTCTATAGCTTTAAGTTCCTGTTGAAAAGATTGACTTAAGCGAAATAACAAGCGCTCCATGTCCAAGCGATGCAAAGAAATACTTTCGGGACTTAAAAATTCAATCTTACGAAATTCCGGTTTGATTAATAATGGCAATAAATCATCGAGATCTTCTACCCTAAGCGTAAGAATAATAGGGGCAAATGCTGACTCTTGGGTTCTTCGTCCCGAACCTTCAGTAACTGTGTAGACATCTAGACTCAAATCAACATCCTCTATCATAATTCCCTGTAGTGGGACATTTCGTAAAACGGCAACTTGCTGTTCCCTCGTTGCTTCAGCTACTTGTTCTTTACTTTTGCTTCCGAAAAAAAAGCGTCCGCTGTGTGCCTCACCACGATAATCTAAACGAATCCTCACACGGACATGTTCCGTTAGAAGTTCCTCTCCGATCCGTATTTTCATCTCTGATCTCTCCGTTCTATCTAAAGCTACATTTTTTTAATCTTTTAAGCAAAATATTCTCCATAGGGATTATTTTCTCCTGCCTAATTTGCTATATGCTCACACTTTGTGGACATACTAAACTTATTATTAGGAAAAGGAAATGCTGTCAAAGGAGATTAGGATATGCGAAAAACTGTAGTTGCAATATTTAAAGGCCCTCAACAAACAAAAGAAGCAATTGAAGAGATCCAAGGAGAATCCTTAGCCAATAGTAAAATCTCTGTTGTTGTTCTAAGCGATTATCTGCATCAAGGAGAATTTAAAGAAGAAATTGCTAATGAACTTGCCTACTATCCGAGCGAAATTAATCTTGACAAATTTAATGCTTGGCTTGTTCAAGCTCCCCCTTTTAACGTTCCCAATCTTGGCGAGGTGGCAGCAGCCGGACCTATAGCCAACCTGTTGATGCATCAACCCCAGGGACGTGGATTGACAGAAGCCCTCTTAGTCTATGGTATCTCTGCAGAACGGGCTCGTCATTATGAGCACGAAGTTAGAACCGGACACTGGCTTGTCCTTATCACAACCAATCATGAAAAGCAGAATTCAGTCGCCAATGCTTTAGGAGCTTATGGAGGAAAAGACATTGAAAAATGGAATACCTCCATAGATCATCCTCTATATCCTATTGGTTAAGACAGCCCAACTAATAAGCGGAGCCTTTTTACTTCCTCAATGGTTAAAGATCGATAGTTTCCTGCTGAAAAATGCTCCCTATCCAGGGTTAAGGGTCCATAAGCTATACGCTCTAATTGAACTACAGGATAGCCGACAGATTCAAACATTCTCCGTACCTGCCTATTTTTCCCTTCATGAATCGTGACTTCGAGAATTTCAGGAAAATGTTGTTTATGATCCATCGGCTTGCCTTGTCTGAAACCGCTCCTGCTGATAACTTTAGCCGGAGCGGTTTTGCCGTCTTCAAGCTCAACCCCTTTTCTTAACTGTTCCAGAGCTTCCCGTTCCATCGGACCCTTAACCCAAACCCTATAGGTCTTATTTACTCCGTAGGAGGGATGCATTAGGCGATGAGCTAATTCTCCATCGTTTGTCATAATCAGCAAACCTGAAGTATCATAATCTAACCGACCCACTGGATAAACTCTAACTGGAACATTTTTCATTAAATCAACAACAGTTGCTCTTCCCCGAGGATCTCGAGCACTCGAAATTACTCCTGCCGGTTTATTAAGCAAATAATAATGCAGTTCCTCAGCCTTTTTAACGGGAACTCCATCCACAATAATCTCATCTTCGGCACAGACCTTAGTACCTAAAACAGCTACTGTAAAACCATTGACTTTCACTCGACCTTCTTGAATTAATTTTTCAACTTGGCGGCGCGAGGCAACTCCAGCTTGAGCCAACACTTTTTGCAGCCGTTCGCCTGATTCTGGTTTTTTTTCATGTTTGGATTTAACCTCCATGAAGCATCTCATTCCTTTTCACTATTATCCTCTTTAAATGCTTTTACCCAGTTTTAAAACCCTCAAGTTCACTTAGTCTTTCTTAAATTTTGGTTGTTTGAGAGCAAAAACCCCAGGTCCGATTTCAGGGTAAGCTTCTTCAACCTTTTTCCAAAAAAGTTCATGTTGTTGGGTTTTGGGAAGTCGAATAAAAAAATCTCCCGGAAATTGCGAGAGCACTCTGACCGGAGATTTCTCATCACTTATATCCAACACCTCGGAAAGGCGAAAACCCACACGATGGGCATAATAAAATGTCATAGGTTCCGGGTCGCTTAACACCAGAACACTAGAAGAAGGTGTGTGATCCTTTATCCACTCTGCCTGGGTCAAGTATTCCGGATCCCATTGATATTTGGGCTTTAAATATGAATAAGATCCTCGGTTGAGTACAATTAAGAGCAGAAGAACAAAAACGAGTTGGAACCTTTTACATCCTTCTAAGGCGTAAGCACCTAATAAAGCAGCCAGAGGCATAATAGGAACAAGATAATAATCCAAGGGAATACGAACACAGATTATGCCAAGATAAAGCAAGGCTATGATTAACCATGCCAAAAGGGCTATACGTCCATAAAATCGCTGAAAAAATAACCTTAACAAACCCATTCCCGAAAGAAAAAGAACGCTGTCTGTTAAACCAAGATGTAAATTTTTCAGAAGTGGTTTCCAATTCAAATGTTTAGAACCTGCAACTTGATTGGTTATTATTCCGGATACAAATTGGCTTGAGGAGCTGACATTCATATGTACCCATAAATAATATACCATAGGGAAACCAAGTGCAATCAAGCTATAGCTGATAAATTTCCTCCGATCCGCTTGCCTCCAAGGATAAAAACCGAACAGCAGAGCAACAGGAAACAACATCAACTGAGGCAGCTTGGCTAATATTGCCCCTGCCATCATAACTCCAATCATCCAGACTCCTTGTTTCTCAAGCGACTTCCTCCAACGAATAATAAGAGCCAAAGCCCAAATACTTAAAGCTTGAGCCATTGGCTCGGGCATTACCACCCTTCCGTAATAAATTGAAAGAGGCAATAAAGTATAAATCGCTGCCGCTAAAAAACCTGCTCTCTCGGAAATCAAATGTTTCCCCAAATCATATAATCCGTAAATTGCCAGCAAGGATAAAGCTACAGCCCAAAGCCGCCCCCAGATATCCGCCCAGCCAAATAATTTCCATGTCCACGATAATAAATAGGGGAATAAGGGGAATTCTAATTCAACATTTTGAGGTACTACACCGTCATAATTCAGCTGAGGTATCAGGACATTAGGGAAATTCGTCAGATGGCTGAGCATATGAACTGCGATACTGGCCGTATCAGCCTGCCGCCATCCTTGATTATCCAGTAAGGGATTTGTAATCCCCTTGAGGCGAAGGAGTAAAGCAACCCCTAGGATGGATCCCGACAAACACCACCTTACTCTTCGACCCATTCGACAAGACTCCACCTTTGCCGTTTAATCTGGTAGATTAACTGAACATAGCCCCAAATCGTAGCCCAAATTTTCATTTTGCTTGCACCTTGTTTTAATTCGTAATGAAGTTTTAGCGGAACTTCTGTCACACGATCTGCAAAGGGGGCTATTTTCAAGAGCAGTTCCACCATTCCGGAAAAATTACGGCTCTGAATTATGTTCGGTCCGTATTGCCTTGTTCCTTCTGCCAATAAGGAAAGCCGATATGCACGGTAACCACAGGAATAATCATGGACACCTCTGATTGGAAGGAAAAAATTCATAACTTTTCCTGCTCCCCAAGAAAGTAATTTTCTCAGCCAGGAAAGGCCATATTGCTCTCCGCCCTTAGTAAATCTTGAAGCGATGGCTAAGTCTGCACCGGACCGAATCGCCTCCAATAGCAAGGGAATGCGGTCAGCTGGTTGTGTGTTATCAGCATCCATCGTTATAACCAAGTCAGGAAAATCATCCGGAGCATTTATCAAGGAAAGCTGATGAGTTGTATTGTAGTTTAAAACGTATTGAAATCCACTGTTTAAAGCTGCTCCTAAGCCTTGATTTTGAACATGGTTAACTTGGTGCACCGTTGAATAAATCCGAGTATACCTCGCAATTACCTCCGGTGTCGTGTCAGTACTTCCATCATTAACTACGATAATTAAATGAGGAAGATCAGCACAGGTCTCTTCAATATTATCAAGCAGCACCGGAAGAGAACCGGCTTCGTTATAGGCTGGTAAAAGAATATAAAGCATACTAACAAATTCCTCCTTTCGGATATTGTTAGTATGCGCAAAAATTACTCATTAAAACGTTTTTGTAACAATCCAAATCGAAGCAATTAAGCCTATAAAATCGGCCAATAATCCCAATTTAAGAGCATAGCGATACTTTCGTATGCCTACCGATCCAAAATAGATCGTTAACACAAAAAATGTTGTGTCTGTGCTTCCTTGAAGGGTAGACGCTAAACGTCCTATATAAGAGTCAGGACCATATTGGTTTATCAGTTGAGTCGCTACTCCAAGGGCACCCGATCCGCTTAAAGGACGCATTATTGCTAAAGGAATAATTGCCGCGACGTTGGAATCCAATCCGAAATAAGCAAATATCGGCTGCAGCCAATGGGCCAGGATGTTCAAAGCTCCCGAATCAACAAAGATTCGAATTGATACCAACATGCCAATTAAAAACGGAAGTATGCGAACACCGGTATTAAACCCTTCCTCGGCTCCTGCCACAAAGGATTCATAAACAGGTACTTTACGTAAAAAGGCAATCACCGGGATAAACAAAAGAAGCAGCGGAATCGCCCAACGTGAAATTTCAGCAATTGCCTTCATTTGGCTGCCCTCCTACGTAAAAGATAATCCACAATAATAGCCGAGGTCATAGCACACCCCGTTGCAACAATAGTTGTTCCGATAATTTCTGTTGGATTAGCCGAATTAGCCTTCAGCCTTACCCCAATAATTGTCGCGGGTATTAGAGTTATACACGAGGTGTTTAGGGCGAGAAATGTTATCATCGCAGGACTTGCCGTTTCCGGCGTGGGATTTTCCTTTTGCAATTCCTGCATAGCTTTTAGTCCAAAAGGAGTCGCTGCATTTCCCAATCCCAAAATGTTGGCGCTTAAGTTCATAATTATGGCTCCAAGAGCCGGACTATCCGGTTTTAGGGTGGGGAATAAGAGGCGAACGACGGGCCCAAAAAGACGAGCGATTCCCTTTACAATTCCCGCTTCTTCGGCTAAACGCATCAACCCTAACCATAAACTCATTACTCCGATAAGTTCAATGGCTACCTCTACCCCTAATTCGGCAGCTTTCATAGCCGAAACTGTGACAATTTCTATCTGTCCATTAATTGCTGAAATCAAAATGCCAATGACTAACATAATCAGCCAGATGAGGTTAACCATAGCCCACCCCCCTTGAAAAAATCTATGAAAAGGGCGGACAAAAAAGAACGAGATCTTCTCGTTCTTTTATTGAATATTGCCTATGTATTTGGGCGGCTAGAACTTATTCTCTGGCCAGTATAATTTCATCTGAAGTCTTCTTCTTTTTGTGAAGCATTCCTGACAGTTTGTCTAAAAGATCTGGAACCGTATCTAAGATACGATCGATGACGACATTGCTGTCGACAGGCAGCAGGCGGATGGTTCCATTGCCAACGACTAAGAAACCGACGGGTTGTACGGATACTCCGGCACCTGCGCCGCCTCCAAAAGGAAGTTGGTTTGCCGAATCCCCTGAATTATTTCCGTTCTCTTTTTGCTGATCGGGCGGGGAAAATTCGCTGCCCCCTGCTGCAAAACCACACGCTACCCGTGATATTGGAATAATAACGGATCCATCATGGGTTTCTACCGGGTCACCAATAATGGTATTAACGTCAACAATTTGCTGGATACTTTCCATGGCTGTTTTCATCAATAATTCTATAGGATGATTACCCATGCTACTACCCCCTTCTAGCCCGCTTGAAACTACGCACAGCTTTAAATCCAACAAAAATAATATGACCGATTCTTAATTGGAATATGCATTGGATATCACATAAAAATCCTTCTTTTTTAAATTGTGGAACGACCACAAGTTCAGGATTCTTAGCCTCCACGATAACTTGTTTGTAGAGACGGGCCAGGGCAAATCCAAACAGGCTCCAAAAAGCTCCCGCAGCCATCGCTGTTTGAGCCGCATCCTTGAAGCCAATCTCAATTCGCCATTTAATAGTTTTGCAATGGATTCCGCCATAAAACTTGTTCTTTAGCCAAACTAATCGATGAACATAAATTTGCAGCTTAGGCCAAAGCCGATAGATCCATCCTCCGCGGAAATATCGAAAACGTACGCTTGATTTTGCTTTTCGCCTGCCGCCCTTTCCTTCAGCGACTTGATCTACTTCTAATTCCGGACCTTTTTCCCATTCCAATTGGAGTGTTGGAATTTGATATTGAGTATGCCAAATCCCATGTAATGCTCGAAAATCAATTTCCAGATGATCTTTTTCCTCCACTCGCCGATAGCGAAAATCAACCTCCGCTTTTATTGCTAAGCTTAAAAGAAAAAGAATCGTTAACGCGAGTAAAAAGGCTAAAACTCGCACAGTAACCCCTCCGAACCAAACACTATCGTCTAAATAATTCTCTAAATAACTAAGATGTCCGAAGGAAGGTCATATTATGCTAAAGATTCCTTCTCGTAACAATTATTTCCTATAAGAGCTCTAAAAATTCTAAGGGATGGTTAATTAAAGATTGGGCACCGTTTTGGCTTAACTCCTCTCTCCTGCGATAGCCCCAAAGAGCTCCCACCGCGTACATCTTGGCAGTAGCTGCCGTTTGCATATCAACGCCTGAATCTCCCAGATAAATAATCTCAGCCTGAGGGATATTTAATTGCTTGCTGATATAGAAAGCGCCTGTGGGATCAGGCTTCCTAGGAATATCTTCCCTAGGTCCCAAAACAACTTCAAACTTCCAATTCGCAAGAAGAGCTGACACAACTTTTTGAGTCAGTTCATCGACCTTATTAGACAGAACGCAAAGCTTGAGTTTACGTCTTGTCAATTCATCAAGCAGCTCAGGGATACCCTCATAAGGTCTTGTTTTTTCAAGGCATCTCTCGCGATATTCCTTCATCATCAGATCGAAACATTCTGTAATGAAGGTTTCTTCTCTGGATTGTTCAGGCAAAGCTCGACTAACCAGATTTCTGATCCCATTTCCAATAAAGTATTTATAATCTTCCAGGTTGTGCACTTTCATGTCTAAGGTTTTCAAAACCAGGTTCATTGAATCAGCAATATCCTCAAGGGAGTTAACTAAGGTCCCATCGAGATCAAAAATGACAGCTTTGTAGGTCATGATAGAATTGTCCTCCTTGTTTCATTGAATAATTTAAGCGAACTTATAATTATAGCGTATTTAATACTAACTATGGAATATCCAAGGTGCAATCATGATCTAGACCCTGAGTTAAAGAATAATGCTTAACAAATTGCCAAAATCATCATTGCCTACTAATTGTCTAAAAAACTACGGATAATCGACCACTGACAAATTTTTTCTTCCAGCTTTATAGTGTTGGCAGGACTAGTTGAAGGCAATTGCTTGAAGCTTACATTGGTGAAGTCAAATCCTACCTGTTTTCTAAATGTTGCGTAAGCCTTCGATCCATTAAACACCACCAGCTCCAGGTTTGTATAGGTATTGAATAGCTGATGGAAATCATTCGCTTTTTCACCCTTGATCTTGGAATCTAAACTTCCTTCTCTGTGACAGGTAGCAATAACATCCCACAAGGCAATTCTCTTACTCCTAATAAACTCGATTCTCCGGATATAATCAGACTCCAGAGACGCGGAAAAAATAGTATATATAATCCTCCAGAACTGATTCCGAGGATTGGCATAATATTGTTGTTCCCTTAGAGACTGTACACTGGGCATTGAACCGAGAACTAAAATGCGGGACGTATAATCAATTATCGGCAGAAATGATTGGAGAGACGTCTTTGTCAAATGATCCCCCATCTTTCTAACTAAAATTCAGGAAACCAATAAAGAAGAGAGTCCTTTCCATTTCCAGAAAGTCTCCCTTATCATAAATCTTTCTAATCACTTATTACTTAGCTATCGTTCCAAACCGCTGCAAGGGCCAATATCTTAAAACTGCTTTTCCTTCGACCTCTTTGGCGGGCAAAGCTCCCCAATAATGACTGTCGAGACTATGATTGCGATTATCGCCAAGTAAAAAATATGAATCTTTGGGAACAATTACAGGACCGTAATTATAATCAGGAGCTTCCATTTCGAAGGGTTCTGTCAAAGGCTGACCATTAAGATAGACCTTTCCGCCCGTAATTTGAACTTTATCTCCCGGCAAGCCAATAACTCGCTTGATCCAATAGTCGCCACTGGAATCCAAGTTCTTGGGAGGGTTAAAAACAATGATGTCGTCCCTTTGTATTCCAGTGAATTTATAAAACAACTTGTCTACAATCACTCTATCCTGTTCATGAATGGTAGGCATCATCGATGGCGTCGGTATTGTTGCCGCTTCCACCACATTACTTCGTAAACCCCACGATAATATAAAGGCAAATATCAGAATTTCTGCAGTTTCCATTATTGCCCTGGTTAAACTTCGCTTTTTCGCCAAAAAAAATTCCTCCTTTCAAAGATCTCCACCAAGTTAATTCGCTGTCTTTAAAAAATCCCCTCTAATTTTAATGTTGTTGTTTTAAGCCATATTATTGTTTCTTCTCATGCAGACTCTTTCTTAGATTGCATTAACTCTTCAAGATATTGGGCAAAATAATAAGGAGGTGATTGTATGAAATGTAATGTTGGGAAAACTGAGCAAATTGTTAGAATTATCATAGGAACAATTATTATACTTTTAGGTTTGGCCTTCAAAAGCTGGTGGGGGATTATCGGACTCCTGGGAATAGCAACAGGATTACTGCGATATTGTCCGGTAAGCGCTATTTTGGGAATCTCGACCTGTGAAGTCCGAGACAAGAATTAATGTTTTAATAAAATAAAGGCTACCCTAGAACTGTAAATTCTGTTATACTTTCATTAATTGAATTTGATCCTTCGGGGCAGGGTGAGATTCCCTACCGGCGGTGACGATTGCATGTGCAATTCAGCCCGCGACTCGATGCGTCTTTGACGATGCATCGACTGACTTGGTGAAATTCCAAGGCCGACGGTAAAGTCCGGACGAGAGAAGGTTAAAACTAGGTTTAGCCAAGCTGCTATCCTGGTTCCTCGTATATGCCTCGTGAAAAGAATTGTTTCTCGGGGTATTTTTCATGCACAATTTTCTCTTTGTGACATGTGAAGGTTCAATTCAAATACATGCAAAAGATATGGAGGGTTTGAATTTGATACAAAAAAAGCAATCATCTCCTTGGGCCATTTGGTGGATCGCCCTTGGAGCAGCCATGTGGGGACTTGACGGTGTCTTTATTGTTACATTGCTCCACTATGTGACGTCCTCTCAAATTGTCTGGATGGAACATTTATTATTGTTCCTCTTCGCTGCTCCGGTGCTTATTTGGAAACGTCAGGAACTGCGCCAATTAAAGCTCGCTGACTGGTTAGCCGTCATATTCATCAGCTGGGGCGGATCTGCTATAGCTTCGATCCTGTTTACTGCCGGATTTACTTACGGCAACCCGAATGTTGTTCTCATTCTGCAAAAACTGCAGCCTATTTTTGCCGTCCTGCTTGCCGCCTGGGTACTTAAGGAGCAACTGCGGAAAAACTATTGGAAATTATTTATTGCTGCACTCATCGGTGCCTACTTACTCACCTTTGGCCTGCACATTCCAACTACCGCTGCTAATACCTCACAGCTAATTGGGTCCTTATTTGCCATCGGTGCTGCCGCACTTTGGGGGGGATCTACAGTGATGGGTAAACATCTCGTTGGCAAATTGTCGTTTACTACTTTAACGGCACTTCGCTTCGCTGTTGCTCTGCCTTTGTTGACAGTAATTATCTTAGTCCAACATCCAAACTGGCTTATCATCGGTCAAGCCCTTAGTCTGGCACCTGTTTGGGCAAACCTTTTGTTTCAAACGCTCGTACCAAGCCTTGTAAGTTTACTTCTTTACTACCGTGGGTTAGATGGCGTCAAGGCCTCTCATGCCACCATCGCGGAACTTGCCTTTCCTGCAACTGGCTTACTTCTTAACTGGCTGATTTTACATCAGACTATTGATCTGGGACAATGGGTTGGTTTTGCCATAGTTTGGATAGCCGTGCTTCTGTTATCCCGGATGAGCCGCGAACCGGAAGCAATAGGACTAAACCTTGAATCATCTGCTCAGCAAGCAGATTTAGCAAGCAAATGAGAGTTGGGAATATATGAAGTGAAGATTGGCGATTACTGAGTCCGTTGCATAATGAAAATCTATCCTTTTTATAAACAAGACCCTGCATATAAGTGGAGGATTTAAGCCACTATTTATGCAGGGTTTTGTTAACTTCCTTTGCTTATCCAGTTTTTAAGACCCACACTTCTATAAGTGGTGGTAGGTCCTTCGATAACTTCAGGTGGGGTAGAGTCCTCCTTCGCCGCTAAGTATTCCTATTGGGAAAGGCAGCTCGGCAATAATGTCCACTGGACATTATTGTATCTGAAGCCCCGATGTTCAGCTTTAGCGTAAACGAGTTCACTAAGAGTTTATATTTATTATGCGAAACATGTTTATTAAAAATTTAATATGAAGGAAAAATACGGATATTAAACCAACAACCTTTACTTTTCACATGAGTTTTTAGATGCTAAGATTTAAACCATAACTTGTCCATGAACATTGCAGCGGAAAACCTAAAAAGTGATAAAATTCATTAGGAGGCAAAAATGCAGCAGAATTATTCATCTAAAAAATGGAGTCAAACACTTAAGCTTTTAGCAGCCAGTACATTTATCTTTACAAGCCTGGTAACTTTCACACCGACAGTTCAGGCAGCAACCCTTATGAGATTTGGCTCAACTGGTAATAATGTCGTAACCTTGCAAAAGGAATTAGTTAATTTGGGATATACTGTTGGCCCAATCGACGGAATTTTCGGTTCCAAAACATTTTCAGCTGTCGAGAATTTCCAACAAAATGATCATCTCCAAGTAGATGGAATCGTTGGCCCGCTGACTCAAAGCGCCTTAGATAAGGATCTAACTACCCAAGCTCCTGCCACAAATTCCTCTCAAATTGATGGGATCATTGCCAAAGCCAAAAGTCTGCTTGGAACACCGTATTTATGGGGAGGCACTACTTCTAGTGGTTTTGACTGTTCCGGTTTTACTCAATATGTTTTCGCTTCCCAGGGGATTAATCTGCCTCGTACCAGTCAGGATCAGGCAAAGGTCGGAACTTCAGTATCCTATGGAGACCTGAAACCTGGTGATTTAGTCTTTTTCTCCACAGCTGGAAACGGAACCATTGACCATGTAGGTATTTATCTCGGTAACTCACAATTCATTAGTGCTACAACTCACAAAGGTGTGGCCATTTACCCACTGACTTCATCCTATTGGCTAAACGCCTATAAAGGGGCTCAAAGGGTTTTATAATTTTACACAGAACAAAGTGAACTCATTCAGCTATAGCTGAACATCAGGGCTTCGGTGACGAAAGTGTCCTGTGGGCACTGGATAATATTCACAAAGGACCGGGTATCCGGTCCTTTTAAATTAGTAATTATAATCCAGAACAGATGCCGCCCTTTCAAGGATGATGGATCAGTCGTTTCTATCCTATGGTTCCAAGCTTATGATTCCAAGAAGCTGGGCGAAGCAGTGAGTATGGCAACAGGGTGCTGTTATCACCTTTGGCGGCGTTTATTTGTCCTTGTGTAAGAAAAATGCTCTTACTTAAATCAGCTCCTCTTATGTCTGTGTCACGAAAATCAGCACCGATAAAATCTGTACCGCTGAGGTCGGCTCCTCTCAGGTCTGCAGCAATAAGAAAAGCTCCCCTTAAATTAGCCCCTCTAAGATCAAACTTCCTTAAATCTTTGCCAATAAGATCAGCTCCCCGTGAAAATGTCTTTCGCCGCCCTGCATGAACTTTTTGCTCCAGGCAGGCATCAGTGCGTAGAAGTTCGCTGGCTTTTAGGAGCAATACATTGGCATCAGCTCGAAGGGCAGCAACGTCAAGTCCCAGAACTAAATCCGGTCTCAGCTGCGTCAAGGTCTCTATCTCTTCAAGCATAGTGCTGATTCCGCCATGAATAGGAAAGGCAGCCTTTAAAGTCAGCGCTTCAGTTAAATACCAAAGTAATTCATGAAGCTGCCGCATAATTAGAAATACCTCAAACATTTGTTTTGCCGATTCCGAGGCTGTTCGCCAATCCTTTCCGGCATAGCTGACCTGGGAAACCTTCTGACCGGCGCCAGAGCAGTCAAAAGCAAGACATCCTTTTAAGCCGCGTTCCTGAAGATCTTTATGAATGCGGCAACGAAAATCAGATTGCAGGTTAAGACAAGGCTGACCAGCCTTTTTGTCGATCGGAAAACCTTCTGAAGCCGAAAAATAGAGTGCAACACAGCACAAACCAAAGCAATTTTCACAGTCGGCTCGAAGTTTAGGGAGAATTATATCTGTAAATGTGGATGGATATTCCCGATTGAAAGATATTTTGTTAGTATTTTGGGGGCCAATTTGCTTTTCCATTGTGCATACCTCGTACTTACCTCAGATTTTCATCGATAACTTACCCACTAAAAACAGCCCTTCAAAACGGGCTGATTAGATGTTACCGCTGAGTAATGTTACTTCTGGCATTTTGGACAATAGACCGTTGTACGACCAGCCAAACGCAGGCGTTCTAAAGTTTTACCACAAATACGACAGGGCTTTCCCCCTCTGCCATAAACCTGGAGAGCCTGTTCAAACTGTCCCTTTTCTCCATTGGCATCTCGGTAATCTCTAAAAGAAGTCCCTCGGGCATCAATACCCGCTTGTAAGACGTCTTGTATTGACTTATGCAGCTGCTTGATTTCCTCTTCCGAAAGAGTATTGGCCTGCCGCTGCGGAGATATTCCCGCTCGAAATAAAGATTCATCTACATAAATGTTCCCTAATCCGGCAAGGACACACTGATCCAACAAGGCAGCCTTAAGGGCAACTCTTTTCTTGGCTAAATGATCCTTGAGCACGATTGGTGTAAATTCAGGTTCCAAGGGTTCCGGGCCAAGCTTACTTAGTGAGGACTCTTGGATACAGAGTGACGTTGGAATAGCTTGTATTCTGCCAAATTTTCGGACATCCGAAAAATGCACTTCGCCATGCTCCAAGGTAAAAACTACATGAGTATGCTTTTCCGGTTCTCTATGATCCGGATAATAATTTAGCCGCCCCGTCATACGCATATGGGCAATTAAGGTCATCTCCTCATCCAAGCGGATGAGGAGATATTTTCCCCGCCGGTCAAGACGTGTTATACGTCGTCCCAGGACTAGTTCTTTAAAACCTTTATCCTTCCAGCCGCAGACAGCGGAGGGCCAAATGAGAGATATGTCTTTTATCCTTGAATCTTTAATGTGTGCTGCTAAAGTTCGTCGAATAGTTTCAACTTCTGGTAATTCTGGCATGATTACTCCTTGTTATCATTAGGCTGATATGGTTTCATATCATACCAATTTGGTCCGACTTTGCAATCGACAGTCATGGGAACTGATAAAGGAAAAGCATTTTCCATAGTTTCTTTTAAAATCAGAGCTACCTTCTTCAAATCTTCCGGAGCAACTTGGAGCAGCAGTTCGTCATGGACCTGCAGGAGAACAGCAGCTCGATAGGGTTTTATTCCTTCTGCGACTTGAATCATCGCCAATTTCATAATATCTGCCGCTGTTCCCTGAACCGGCGTATTCATAGCAATCCTTTCTCCAAGCTGCCTTTGGACTCTGTTAGCATGATATAATTCGGGAATCCGGCGCAGGCGATTAAATAAAGTACGGACTTGTCCATCTTGTTTAGCTTGAGCGACTATACTTTCCAAATAGTATTTTACGCCGCTGTAACGTTTAAAATATTGTTCTATATAAAACTTAGACTCTTTGCGGGGAATTCCCAAATCCCTGGACAAGCCGAACTCGGTTAAACCATAAACGAGCCCAAAATTGACAGCCTTGGCGCTTCTGCGCATATCTGAGGTAACTGCTTCCAGGGAAACTCCAAAAACTTCGGCAGCAGTTCTCGTATGAACATCTTGACCTAAGGCAAAAGACTCGCAGAGCAGGGGATCTTGCGAATAGTGGGCCAAAATACGCAGTTCAATCTGAGAATAATCTGCCGAAAGAAGGAGATAGCCCGGTTCAGTTGCATGGAAGATTTTTCTTAACTGCCGCCCTTGTTCCAAGCGAATAGGGATGTTTTGCAAGTTCGGCTCCGTACTGGACAGTCGTCCCGTTGCCGTAACGGTCTGCTGAAAGGTCGTATGAATTCTGCCCTCTTTCTCTTGGGCAAGTAGCCCATTGACATAGGTTGACATAAGTTTATTCAGCTGGCGATAATCTAAAATTTTCTCGATAACCGGATGGGCCGAGCGAAGCTCTTCCAACGTCTCAGCATCTGTGGAATATCCCGTTTTAGTCTTTTTAGCGGCGACTAATCCGAGTTTTTCAAACAATATCGTTCCTAACTGTTTCGGAGAATTAATGTTAAAGGACGATTCGGCTAAATCATAGATGTCTTGTTCCAACTGTTTTAAGGTAATACTGATTCCTTCACCGAAATGTTTCAATTGCTCAATATCAATGCCAATCCCTTGACGCTCCATTTGAGCCAAGACCAGACTTAAAGGCTCTTCAATCGTATGCAGCAAATCTTCCAAGCCCAAATTTTCGATGTCCTTTTGATATTTCGGAGCAACTTGAGCCAGGGCTGCAGCCTCCTCTGCGATACTATCAAAAGCGTCTAGCATAGGAACATATTCTTTGACTAAATCCAGGGGAGTAAACTTCGTGCGGGACGCTTGAATCAAATAGGATGCTAAGCCAAGGTCAAAGGACACTCCCTTTAAGCACTTATTCTCGTTCCCAAGTAATAAGTCCACCGTTTTTGAATCAGCCAAAATCTTGGGAACTTGTTCATTTGCCAACAGCTCCAGCCATGCCTCAGAAACCTTTGAGGATACTTCTTCGCGGGACAGTTTAAAAGACTCCCCTGAAACAGCAACTCCCCACTCAAGCCAACGTCCTCCTTGCAGCCCAGTTCTCTCATAACGGCAAGTCAACGTAAGGGCGGTTTTTGAGTTTTGCCATTGTTTAATCTGAGTTAGCCAGCCTTCTTCAGAAAGTTCACGGACCGGCCAGGTCGCTAGAGACATTTCTGCAGTATCCTGCCTTGCCTCTTCATCCTTGGAATGACGTTCCTGCCATATACGTGTGACATTTCTTAGATCGTATTTATTTAACGCGGGAAGAACTTTATTGGCTTGAGGCCGCCGATAAATAAAGTCCTCCAAGGAAAATTCCAGAGGAATCTCCGTTAACATCGTTGCTAAGGTTTTACTTAATCTTGCTTGGTCTGCATATTCCTTTAAACTGCTTTGCAGTTTTTTCCCGGAGACCTTCTCAGCGTTCGCTAAAACGCCCTCGACTGTTTCATATTCCCAAAGCAATTTTAGGGCAGTTTTCTCCCCAACACCTGGAACACCGGGAATATTATCGGAAGTATCTCCCATCAAGCCTTTTAAATCAATAATTTGGTGAGGACGCAGCTGATAACGCTCCCATAAAGCATGCTCATCATAGCATTCAACCTCGCTGATTCCCTTCTTCGTTAAATAAATATGAGTCTTAGGCGAGATCAGTTGTAAAGCATCTCTATCACCGGTGTAGACCTGAATCTGCATCCCCTGCGCTTCAGCTTGCTTTGTCACGGCCGCGATGAGATCATCAGCTTCGTAGCCTGCAAGTTCCAGCATCGGCACGTCCAATTCGGCGAGAATTTCTTTGAGATAGTCAAATTGCGGACGCAAACCTTCCGGAGTAGCTTTTCTTTGGGCTTTATACCCTGCGTACTGCTCTATACGCACCGTTGCCTTGGTTTTATCGAAAGCCACCACCCAGTAGTCCGGATGTTGTTCTTGTTCTAGACGAAATAACATCGTCAGAAAACCCTGCAGCACATTGGTCGGGCGTCCATCGGATGTTGTTAGTAAAGGTAAAGCATAGAAAGCGCGATTCGCTAAGCTGTTTCCGTCTAATATCAGCATTTTCGGCATCGTGAAAACCCCTTTCTCTTCGCACTTTACTATATCATACCCACTTGTTTCTAACAAACACTACTACCCTTCCCGAAGTTCTCAACTTCCTGTTGATTTTTTTTGTTGTTTTTTGCTCTAGGATCAAGTGCAGTGCTACAATAAAGTTAACATTAGTTCACAAAAACTACTTCTTACATTCATCAGAGCCATTTAAAATTTCGACACCGAAAGGAAACCTAGCGTGAAATATAAGAATATGTATCTTTTGTTCAGTGTGCTTATTACTTTTTTCCTTCTCCTCTTTAGTACCCTCAAAGGCATATTTATAGGTTTTCCCCTGATTCTATGTTTTTTAAACTTTGCCTGCATTGCACATCAACGCGGATATCCCCTTCGAGAGATTATGGGAATGTCATACCGGGGCGGCAAAAAATCTCTCCTTGTTTTACGTATTCTTGTTCTGGTAGGTGCTATTACCTCTCTCTGGATAGCCTCCGGAACGACCCCGGCCATTCTTTATTATGGAATGCTCCGGATGAATCCCCACTTATTCATTCTGTACACCTTTCTGATCAGCTCTGCAGTTTCCTTTTTGCTGGGAACCTCCTTCGGCACCGTCAGCACGGTTGGCTTAGCTTTGATGATCATGGCGAAAGGCGGTCACATTAACAGCAACATTGCGGCAGGAGCCATTATTGCCGGATCCTATTTTGGTGACCGCTGCTCCCCCATGTCCTCAAGTGCAAATTTAGTTGCTCATTTAACTCATTCTGACCTGTATGCTAATATTAAAGGCATGTTTCGCACAGGGATGTTACCCTTTCTTCTCTCTGTTCTAGCCTATCTTGGATTATCAATCTCCCAGCCATTACGATTCACCGGGACTACGATGATTAACGAGATTTCTCTTCTATTTACTCTTCACTGGATTGTTTTGCTGCCTGCCCTGGCGATCTTGGTGCTTGCTGTTTTTCGAGTTGACGTTCAAATCTCTATGGTTGTCAGTATTTTGCTGGCCATTTTTATTAGTTTAGAAGTACAACATTATCAAATTCTTGAAATACTGAAATTTATTCTATTTGGCTTCACTCTTCACGCTGGCAGCCCTCTTTCCGCAATTCTCCAGGGCGGTGGTATCCTATCGATGTGGAAAGTATCTGTGGTTATTTACGTATCCTGCTGTTGGGCCGGTCTATTTGCTGAAACAGACATTTTAAAGGATTTAAATGAATTTCTTAGGACGATAAATTCACCGTCCGCAAGATTTCTGATGACGACACTCATGAGTCTTCTCACCTCAATTCTCGGCTGCAGTCAAACGATCTCTATCGTTTTAACCCATTCCTTGATGAACGACGTTTATACCAATGGTCAATCATCAAGGACTCAATTAGCTCTTGACTTAGAAAATACGTCAGTCCCCTTAGCAGCTGTCATCCCCTGGAACACTGCAGCCTTTGTTCCTACTGCCACACTTAATGTTAGTTTGATGGGATTCATCCCCTATGCCTTTTATCTTTATCTGTTGCCACTGACTCAAATAATCTTTTCTAGCCTAATCAAATCTCTATCATCACCAGTACATCGTTTGAGGAGCGAAACAAGGTATGGGAACCGCTCCCACTTGTAGAAGTGTGAGTCTTATGATTGAATAACCTTAGTCAACAAGTCAAGACACTGTTGTCTCGCGACTCAAAGCAAGGTTAATCGTTAATATGGATACTTAAAGTTTTTAGGCGAGGAATATTTGGAGAAAACAATAAGGACTCTGTATACATCACTGTGTTCAGAGTCCTTTACAATGGCCATTATTCAGATGTTTCTGTAAGGGGGAGCCAAACGCAAAACGCAGTTCCTTCGTCAACAACACTATCGACCCTTATTGTACCGCCGTGAAGTTCCACAATTGATTTTGTAATTGCTAAGCCAAGCCCTGAACCCCCGTATTTTCGAGTTCTGGAAGAATCGCTGCGGTAAAAACGATCAAACAATTTTGGTAAATGTCTCTCAGAGATCCCTGAACCATTATCACGGATAGACAGTTCCACGCCGCCTTTGACATTAATTAACGAAACTATAAGTTCACCTTTTGCAGAGTCGGTGTGTTGAACCGCATTATGAAAGAGATTTAAGATAACTTGTTTAAGACGGTCAACATCAAACCAGCCTCTTAAATCAGACGCCAGTTCTAAGATAACCTTCCGGTCTCCGGCCAATAATCTTAGCTGAGGCGCCATTTCCTTAATAACATCGTCTAAGACAACTTCTTTTCTCTGAATATTGGGTGAGCGATCAAGTTTAGCCAATAAAAGAAGGTCTTCGACCAACTTCTTCATACGTTCCGATTCTACGTACATACTCTTTAAAGAACGATCAAGCATATCTGGTTGATTTACGGCACCGCGCAATAGCACCTCTAAAAAGCCATGAATAGCCGTCAAGGGAGTTCGCAGTTCATGAGAAGCGTCAGCAACAAAGCGGCGCATTTGCTCTTTGGACTCTATTTCCGCATCGAAGGATGACTCGATCCGCTGCAGCATCCCATTAAAGGAATTAGCCAAATGATCGATCTCAACTTGACCTTGATCAACCGGTATACGTTCAGCAAGATTTCCGGCATCAATTTGTTCCACCTTGTCAACCATGTTTGATAGAGGGACAAGTGTTTTTCTCAGCACCGGAATAAAGGTTAATATCCCAATGACAAGAGCGATTAGAGAAACCCCAAGGAAAACAAGCAGTTGATGCAACATCATATTCTTTAGAGGTTTTGTACTGATACTCACCTGAATTAATTCCTGAGTATGATTTTTTGTGCGAATTGTCTGGAGAACGATAAGCTGCTCATTTTCCCCTGTTGGATTGACAATTTGATAGGATAAATGATGCTCATTGCTTTGCAAAGCATTCTTATAATCTTCCTCTGCTAAACGAGGGGATGTTCCCCCATCCCCGGAGCCATTCGTAAGCTCTGTTAATGTCCCCTTCTGATCGATAAGGGCAATGTGGGCGTCTTGAAGCAAAAAGAAAGGCCCATGACGATGAGGCCCCAACGAACTTGAATCTGGAACATCTATGGTATCATGAACACTTTTGGCCATCATCATCCAAGCATCAGGGGGCAGGGACTGAATCTGGCTCTGAATGCTTTTGGCCTGATTCTGATAAATAAATCCCTGCATAAAAATGTATTGCAAGAACCCAATAACGATTAATAATCCAGCCAAGAGCATAAGGGAACTGGACAAGAGCTGAAAGCGCAGGGAATTAGGAACTATATAACGTCTCAGCCGAGTTTTTATGGTCATGATATGTCAACTCTGTATCCCGCTCCGCGTAACGTTCGAATTAGGCGGTGTTCTTTGTCATTAAGTTTATCTCGCAAAGACCGAATATAAACCTCCACAATATTTTCGTCTCCCCCGAAATCATAACCCCATACTTTGTCTAAAATTTTCGCTTTACTTAAGACGATACCTTGATTCAGCACCATAAATTTGAGCAGCTCATATTCTGTAGTTGAAAGCTCCAGTACGCGCTGTTGATAGAGAATTTCTTTACGCCGGTCATCGATTCGAAAGTCTCCGATGACTACCTCTCCCATAAGATTTGGGAATTGATTGCGTATTCGCGCTTGTATACGCGCCAAAAGCTCCTCAAAACTAAATGGTTTCATCATATAATCGTCCGCGCCCAAAGTCAGTCCCTTTACACGATCGTCAACTTCATCTTTAGCAGTGAGCATAATGATCGCTACATTTTCGGTTTTTTTAAGCATTCGGCATACTTCAAAACCATCCATGCCCGGCATCATAACATCCAGGATAATAATGTGAGGTTGAAACTCTTTAGCAAGGGTAACCGCTGTCATTCCATCTTGAGCCGTTTGGACCTCTAAGCCTTCATTCAGAAGTCCCATTTCTAAAAACTGCAAAATATTAGGTTCATCATCTACAAGAAGTATTTTTATACCTTTTAAGCTCTGCATTCCTAAGTCCTCCCAATCATAGAACCTTTATTCAGACATCATTCTCAAAGTTTTTAATTTATTTTCCTATATGCAGCTGAATTAGTACTGAAGAGTTCCTGAAAGTTTGCTGAAGAAATAGTGTATAAAGTATATATATATAATAAAATAGAGCCCCTAAAGGCTCTTGAAAATTTCATTTTGGTGGGCGAGGGGGGACTTGAACCCCCACATACTCACGTATATCGGATTTTGAGACCGACGCGTCTGCCATTCCGCCACTCGCCCAAATCATATTCGCAATGAATTAATACGACTTAACTATAATAACTTATTTGAACACTTAAGTCAAGCTTTTTTTAGGAATTAAATCGATTTTTCTTGGAACGGACCAATAGCCCGAAGCTTCTGATACCGTTTCTCCTGCAGGGCTTCAGGAGACTCTGTCCGCAGACGGACGAGGTACTTGGCAATAACCGCTGACAATTCATCAGCTGTCTGTCTTGAATTATAATGAGCTCCGCCTTGAGGTTCCCTGATTACTTCGTCAGCGACTCCCAATTTCAACAGATCTTGAGCTGTGAACTTCAGGGCCGCCGCAGCTTCTTTAGCCTTTGAGGTATCTTTCCAAAGAATAGATGCGCAGCTTTCCGGAGCAATGACAGAGTAAAAGGAATTCTCCAGCATTAAAATAACATTTCCTACCCCAAGTGCCAGTGCACCGCCGCTTCCACCCTCTCCGATAACCGTACTGATCACAGGAACATGGTACCCGGACATAGCCAACAAACATCTTGCAATAGCTTCACCTTGTCCCCGTTCTTCAGCTGCTAAATCGCAGGCTGCACCAGGTGTATCAATAAAGGTCAAAATCGGTCGTCCGAACTTCTCGGCCTGATCCATTAAGCGCAAGGCTTTGCGATACCCTTCAGGATGGGGCATACCGAAATTGCGCTTAATGTTTTCCTTGGTGTCTTTTCCTTTAACTTGAGCGACCACCGTCACAGGTACACCACGGAAAAGGGCCATTCCGCCGGCAATAGCCTGATCGTCAGCATACAGCCGGTCTCCCTTGAGTTCAATAAAATCGTCAAATAAGAGCGGCGCATAATCGTAAAAGTTTGGTCGCTCTGGATGTCGGGCAATCTGGACTTTTTGCCACGGTTCAAGATTGCCGTAAATTTCTTTCTTAAGAAGAGAGACTTTTTTCTCTAAGGTCTCTACTTCACGGGAAAGATCAATATCTTTTTCAGCAGAAAACTTTTGCAGTTCCGCTATTTTCCGTTCAAGCTCTATAATAGGCTTTTCAAATTCAAACAGTTGCGCCATGCTGAACCCCTTCCTGATGGTACCGCAACAAACGTGCCAGTGTAGACCGCATTTGAGCACGTTCTACAATGAGATCGATCAAACCGTGCATTTGGTTAAACTCTGCCGTTTGGGCTCCCGCCGGCAATTCTTGCCTCATTGTCTGCTTGATGACTCTTGGTCCGGTAAATCCTATTAAAGCATTCGGTTCAGCAATTAAAATATCACCAAGAGAAGCATAGCTGGCCGTAACCCCTCCAAAAGTTGGATCTGTAAGTACCGAAATATATAACAAATGATTGGCAGCTAAACGTCCCAAAGCTGCACTTGTCTTAGCCATCTGATAGAGTGAAAGGATTCCCTCCTGCATTCGGGCACCGCCGGAAGTAGAGAAAATAACAACGGGCAGGCGTAAATCAATCGCCCGTTCAACTGCCCGAGCAATCTTTTCCCCAACTACAGAACCCATACTGCCCATCATGAAATTAGCTTCATTAAAAGCTAAAACAACAGGAACTCCCTCAATCATAGCCCGGCCTGTAAGAACCCCTTCAATCATTCCCGCCTTTTCCTGAGCCTCAAGAAGTTTCTCTTCATAACCGGGAAACTCTAAGGGATCAAGAGTAAGTATTTCCGAATCCCATTCTTCAAAGCTGTTTTCATCAGCTAGCAGCGCTAAACGAGCTCGACCGGAAATCCGAAAATGATAGAAACAAGTTGTACAAACTCGTGCATTTTCCTCAAGATCTTTAATGAAAAGTACTTCACCGCATTTTGGACATTTTACCCACAGCCCGTCAGGCAGTTCTTTCTTGACAGTTTTAGGTTCTTGGCGTGTACCTACAGCCGTCGTACGCTTGGGAGCAGGAGCCGATTGAATCGTAACGTATTTCGTTCTTCGGAAGATATCTTTGAACATAGTTAGCTCCCTATTGCGCCGGTAATAATTTCATAGGCTTCATCGGCTTCAGATTCAGGTACAAGAATTTCCACAGAAGCATGATCCCCCAAATGAGCAGAACCAATGGGTCTTAATTGAACAAGCATTCCTTCGTCTGTGAGAATTGTTTTATATTTTTCCGCAATTAACTTGTTGGGTGCAATATAAATGACGGTCCACACAGTAATAGCCCCCTTATTAAATCCGTATTATGATACCATAGCCCAATTAATTGTGCAACAAAGGGCCCAATTATAAATCCTCATCATGAACTTCTGAGCGAAGATTAGAGAATTTGGCCATTAAAGCTTTTTCCACATTAGGTGTTACAAAATCTGATACTCCGGCATGTAAGCTGGAAGCCCATTTTATAGCACTTGAACTAATAAATGAATATTTGCTTTGCGTCATTAAGAAAACAGTTTCGATATCAGGAGCAATTTTTTTATTCATCAGGGCCAATTGAAACTCATATTCAAAGTCAGATAAAGCGCGCAGACCTCTCAAAATTGCCACAGCACCACATTTACGGGCAAATTCCACTGTTAAGCCTTCAAAAACACGAACATTTACATTGGGCATATCTTTTGTAGCTTCAATAAGCAGCTCCATTCTCTCGCCAAGAGTAAACAGGGGCGTCTTTTTACTGTCAGCTGCTATGGCAATCGTTACCCCTTCGAAGAGTTCCTTGCCACGAATTAAAATATCAAGATGTCCATTCGTAACCGGATCAAAGGTTCCCGGATAAATCGCTGTTCGCACATTCAATCTCCTTTATTTCAGGATACCAAGATATCAGGATATTTTCATGGGTTTCGCCTTAAAACACAGAAATCCTGCTAACAAAATTATTTCGGTGAAATTTTTCCTGGTTTCCAGACAACATTACTTTTACCCAGAACCCTAAGCAAAGCATTTCGTAATTCCTCATCATCAGTTACCCAAAACTCACGATTACCCTCAATAACCTTCTGATTATCCGCAAAATAAAAATAAACTGGCTGATTCCCTGGATAACGTCTCAAAATTTCCAAAACGTCCGCCATGTGGTTGCTTTCATTGCTGGAAAATCTTAAAAAAAGCCGCTGCCCCGCATCTTGAGCCGAGGAATTTGGAGATTTAGTCTCATATACAAGTTCTGCAGAGGGTTTAAGTTCTTCTAGGCGGGTAATCCTCTCGGCAAAGATCTTCTTTTCATCATCGCGAATATTGTACCTGCCGGCTACAACAACCACTTGGTCATTATTCAAGGACCGAGTGAAGGCAAAGACTCGCGGGAACACTAAGACTTCAATTCCGCTGGTCAAATCTTCTAAAATAAAGCTCGCCATCATTTCGCCCTTTTTAGTTACTGTTTGCCGTAAGCTGGTCACTAGACCTCCAAGAACAACTTTTTTTTCTTCTTCGCTTTCAAGGCAAGTCAAAATATCCGAAGAGACAAAAGGCTTTAGTTGTGGAATAACCGTCGAAAGGGGATGACCGCTTAAATAAAGGCCCAAATATTCGCGTTCCATCTCCAGAATTTCTCGTTCATTAAACTCGGGCAGTTCAGGCAGGGTAATTCCTTGGTCCATATCTTCGGTTAGATCAAAAAGGGAGAATTGACCATTATTCCGATCTTTTTGCCGCCGCTGAGCAGTGTCCAGAACCTGATCGAGAACTGCCAAGGCCTGAACCCGAGTGCCAAAGGAACTCATGGCTCCCGACCGAATTAAGCTTTCCAGAACACGTCGGTTTAAGACCTTTTGATCCACGCGCATACAGAAATCATAAAGAGATTTGAAGGGGCCGTCTTGTCTGACTTCCAAGATTTTTTCCAGCACATTGACTCCAACATTGCGGATGGCCCCCAGTCCAAAACGAATGGCCCTTTTTTCTGTGGAAAATCCTATTTGACTGTACTGCACATCCGGCGGAAGAACTTCAATTCCATTTTGTTTGGCATCCTGTATATAGAACGATATTTTATCGGGAGAACCCATGACACTGCTTAAAAGAGCTGCCATAAATTCTAAGGGATAGTTTGCCTTTAAATAAGCTGTCTGATACGAGATCACAGCATAAGCAGTAGCATGCCCTTTATTAAAACCGTATTCCGCAAACTTGGCCATTAAATCAAAAATTTCTTCAGCCTTTTCACTGGTTAAACCGAGGCGAAGGGCCCCCGGAATAAGCCACTGTCCCTTTTCATCCTGCAGGCCGTAAATAAAGTTCTGACGTTCCTCAGCCATAATCTCCTTTTTCTTTTTTCCCATAGCCCGTCTTAACAAATCTGCCCGCCCTAAAGAATAACCTGCCAAATCTCTGGCAATCTGCATAACCTGTTCCTGATAAACGATAATTCCGTAGGTTGATCTAAGTATGGGTTCTAATTTGGGGTGTAAGTAGGTGATTTGGCCCCCATGCTTGCGGCGAATAAACTCGGGGATCTGATCCATAGGACCCGGCCGATATAATGCTCCCACTGCAATAATATCCTCGAAACAGGTTGGTTTTACTTCTTTGAGGACGGCTCTCATCCCACCGGACTCAAACTGAAAGATCCCAGTGCTGTTTCCTGAGGCAAGCAGTTGATAAGTTTTACGATCATCTAAAGACAGCGCCCGCAAATCAAGTTTGATCCCCTGAGTTTCCTCTACCCGTTTCACTGCCTCTTGGATGATAGTTAAATTTCTCAAGCCGAGAAAGTCCATCTTTAACAACCCAATTTCTTCAACTATTTTCATAGGAAATTGAGTCATTACAAAATCCTCTGAAGTTCTCTGCAGAGGCAAATGATTCATCAAGGGATCTTTAGAAATCACGACCCCTGCGGCATGGGTAGATGCGTGCCTCGTCATACCTTCAAGGGATTGGGCCAGCTTATAAAGCCTCCTAATTTCTTCATCCTCTTCGACCATTTGAGCTAAATCCGGAGACACCTGCAGAGCCTTTTCCAAAGTTATACCCGGATCTGAAGGAATGGCCTTGGCAACTTTATCCACACGGGCCAAAGGAATCGCCAACACCCTCCCCCCGTCTCGAATAGCTGCTTTGGCCCCCATGGTTCCAAAGGTAATAATCTGGCAAACCTTGTCTGAACCGTATTTTTCCGTCACATAGCGAATAACTCGCTCACGGCCCTCCGGGTCAAAATCTATATCAATATCCGGCATAGAAATTCGCTCCGGATTTAAAAAACGTTCGAACAACAAATCATGACTAAGTGGTTCAACGGAAGTGATTCCAAGCAAGTACGCGACCATGCTGGCAGCAGCAGAGCCCCGTCCCGGACCGACAGCTACCCCGTTCTCTCTGGCAAATCGGCAAAAGTCAGCAACAATCAGGAAATATCCCGAAAAGCCGGTCTGAGAAATAATTCGAAGCTCATAGTCTAAACGATCACATTCATTTTTAGTCATTTGGGGATAGAAGCGCGGAAAAGCCTCTTGGCATTGAGCTTCCAGATATCCGTCTAAGGTGTATCCGGGGGGAACGTCAAAAACCGGCAAGAAATTTTCGCCAAACTTAAAATCTACCTGACAACGTTCGGCAATTTTAACAGTATTGTCTAAAACCTCAGGATGTTCTCCAAACAGCAGGGCCATTTCTTGTTCTGATTTAAGAAAAAGTTCCTGACTTGAAAACCTCATTCTCGAGGTATCTGTTAAGGTCTTGCCGGTTTGGATACTCAGCAGTGCATCTTGGACAAGAGCATCGTCACGATTTACATAATGCACGTCATTAGTTGCTGCAATAGGAATTCCCGTGAGTTCATGAATCTTCCATATTCCCTGCATAACCTTTAGCTGTTTGTCAATTCCATGGTCCTGAATTTCAAGATAAAAATTACCTTTGCCAAAAATCCTTTCATAATCCAGCGCGCTTTGAACTGCCATTTCTAATTGATCATTAAGGAGAAAATCTGCCACTTCACCGGCCAAACAGGCACTAAGGGCAATAATTCCGCGGGAATAGTTGTGCAGAATTTCTTTATCTACTCTAGGCTTATAGTAAAAGCCTTCAATATGAGCCATGGATACTAAGCGGATCAAGTTACGATATCCTTCTTCATTCTCCGCGAGAAGAACTAGATGGTAGTTTTTATCATCTCTTCCCGGAACTTTATCCGTCCGCTTATTGGGCGCAACATAAACTTCACATCCGATAATCGGCTTAATGCCCATTTTGCGGCACGCTTTGTAGAAATCAACGACTCCATACATTACCCCATGATCGGTAATTGCCAGTGCCGGCATATTCAATTCAGCAGCACGCTTGACTAAATTATTAATGCGGGCAGCTCCGTCAAGCAGACTGTACTCCGTATGGTTGTGGAGGTGAACAAACATCACATATCTCTCCTCAAGATATTAGCAAAGGCCTTGAAAAATTCAAGACCCGTCATTTAATAATTGTTGATTCATTTGTAACTTGTAACTTTGTCAAGGGATAAATTCATCTTCAATTAAATTAATGAACTGCTTTCATTCACCAGTTTTTTATCTCCGATACGTGCTGTCATCAGACCTTTAGCAACTATTTCATTTTCAACCCCACCTTAACTTCTACTTCAATATTACAATGTTTCTTAGCTACCAAGAGAAGTTTAGCAGTAACGGTAATTTCCGTCCCTACGGGTATGGGCTGAAGCTGATAGAGGGTAAAGTTTTCGGTAATTGCGTTGAGTTTGTATTTCTTGCGAAGCCCGATATATCCAGCCATGTTCATGACTGTAACTATAACACCACAACTGGCTGATCCGTAGTCATCCACCATGGCATTGGTAATTTCACCTTCAATGGAAAGATGTTCGGAATCATCAACAAACCGAAATCCGCTTAACACTAGATTATCAACGGTCTCTCCGAACTGAGGCTGTTTCTGGACTTGCTGATAAGCTTCAATGACATCTTGTAAACTAACAATGCCTATTAACTTACCCTGATCCGCTACGACCGCAATTTCCCATCCTTCCCAAACCATAATTCGCGAAATATGGGTTACAGGATCATCGCGGCCAACCATAAAGGGATTGCCGTTCATAACGTCCTTGATCGGAGCTTTGAGATCCTCCCCGGCAACATCAACCGCCGTGACAATTCCCACAAGATTCATGTCATTATCAACGACTGGAAAACGGCTATGGTCTGTACTTTGGGAAAGATTCCGCCAATCTTCTACGGTAGCATCAACATTCAAATACTTAACATCTTTGACCATAATATCTTCGACTAAAATGAGTTCTTTTTGAATTAACCGATCATAGAGAGCGCGATTAATCATCGAAGTCACGGCAAAGGTATCATAGGGTGATTGAATAATGACTAACTCACGCTGCCGCGCCAAAGCTACAACGTCTTCGTCAGGTTCTAAGCCTCCTGTAATTAATAAGGAAGCATTATGTTCTAAAGCCAGAATCTGAGCATCATGACGATTGCCCATAATGCACAAAGCATTTTCTTCCAAATAACGCCCCATTGCATCAAGCTCCATAGATGCAATAACAAATTTATGAGGGGAGCGATCGAGATGCTCAAAGCCACAGATAACAACACCTTCGGCGATCTGAGACACTTCGCGCAACGTTAAATCCTCGATCTGGCGTTCCTTAACCCCTTCAATTCGTATGGTACCAACTTTGGGAATTGAGCGAACTAACCCCTTAGCCTCAGCTTCTTTAATGGCACGATAAGCTGTCCCTTCACTGACGTCTAAGGCTTTAGCAATAAAACGGACAGAAACCTTACTTCCGATAGCTAAATCTTCAATGAATGTTAATATTTGTTGATGTTTTGTCAAGTGATAACGCTCCCCACCTATTACTATACAATCATTGATTATACCATATGATTGAAGATCGAACTAGCTTATTCGTTTCTATCTTTAAGATTTTCCCGTCTCCGCCGTTGGGTCATTAACCCGCCGATCTTGCCGGCATCTTTGGCGTTTAAGGAGTGCCATCCTTTGGTCTTAACTTGCTCTAAAAGTCCCAATTCTGCGGCTATTTCCATTTTCAATGGCTCTAAGGGGTCTGTTCGCCTTACTCTTGGTTTTGCTGATTTCATCTTATATTCTCCCCCTGCTCATGGTAAATGCATCTTCTTCATAATGCGGACAATTTGGTCCTCTATCTCCTAGCAAATGTTCTAAGCGGCAACGTCCGTCAACTCCGTAAAGGCAACGAAGCGCACACATTTTTCTGGTCATGTTCTCATCTCCTTTTCTAAAAGTTTTACCCTTTTTAAATAAAAATATCCCGCCTGATCTACAAGCGGAATATTTCAGCAAAATTATTGTTCAGTATTTATTTTATTTAATATGTTCTATGTATATGGACTAAGCTATTTCAAAAGATTCCCCTGCTTTAAGTACTATGCCCTTCGTCTCAGGTACTCTGCGCTGCAGCATGCGCAGGAACTCGTTAACATCTTGGTTGATAAGGGGAAAAGTATTGTAATGCATGGGGATAACTACTTTGGAACGCAGTAATTGGGATGCGTGGGCCGCTTCTTCGACGCCCATGACAAAGTTATCACCAATAGGCAGCATGGCGACTTCCAAAGGATGCCGCAAACCAATCAGCTCCATGTCTCCAAATAACCCGGTATCTCCGGCATGGTAAATCCATTTCCCTTCTATTTGAAGAAGAAAACCGCAGGGCGGGCCGCCATAAATCATAGGCCCTCCTGCTGTTTCTTCAATCCCTGAACCATGAAGTGCCAATGTAAGCTTAACCCATCCGAAAGGAAAAAGATATTTCCCTCCAATATGCATACCATGAGTTGCTGCACCTTGACTTTGGCAATAGGCTGCCAGCTCATAGACTGCAATAACTGGAGCACCTGTTTGTTGCGACAATTCTACAGCATCGCCTAAATGATCGTGATGACCGTGGGTAACCAAAATAGCATCAAGCTGTTTAAAGTCTTCAGGTTTCGCTGTAGTACTTGGGTTCCCTCTCAGATAGGGATCAATGATGATTTTTCCCGCCTCGCTCTCAATTTCAAAACACGAATGTCCGTGGAAACGAATATTCATTCTTTAACCTCCATCTGATCGCTTTAACGCGCTGAATATACTTGAAGTACTTCCCACACTGCAGGATAACTTAAATTCATTTCCCAAAGGGCTACTCCTCGAATGCCCTTACTTAAAGCAAGATCCAGCTTATCCTTCAAGCTGCGAGGATCTTCAAAATAAACAGTATGTTTAACACCCATAGTTTCATAGCGAAAATGCAAGCCGTGTTGTCTTGAATCCCAAAGGATGGGGGCGCCATAACGTTTAGCAAGGTCTACTGCCCTTTGGTAACTGATGCTCTGCGCCCCGCCTCGTTCTGACCAATCATAGCCATAAAGAGGAATACCCATATAGATTTTACGGGCCGGGATATTTGCTAAAGCATAGTTTAAACTCTCATTGACCCAAGGCAAGGAAGCTACTGATCCCGGAGGACTTGCCGGCCAATGCTCTTCATAAGTCATGATGATAACCTCATCAACAACCTGGCCGAGAGCCTGATAGTCAAAGACACCTTTCCACGGATCAAGAGGTTCACTCGAGGACTTTGCCGGAACATCAATAGTAACAATATAGTTCGCTTGATGAAACAAAGTTGACCATCTTTGGATAAGCTGAGTGAAAAGATATCGGTCCCCAGGACTCGTCTTTTCCAAATCTAGATTGACTCCATCAAACTGATACTGTGCCAGAAGATTCCGTATGTTCCCCCAAGTATAATCGGCGAATTGTCGGTCCCGCACCAACTGGGTCATTAAATCTGTCGAAAAGAGTCCCCTCTGTGTCAAGTTGCTGACGGTTAAAAAAACCTTGATCCCCTTGGCATGGGCTTCGGTTATTATTTTTTGACTGGGTCGGCCCTGAAGTGTTCCATCATTCTGAATGGATACTTGAAAAATATCCAACTGATCGATAGTATTTCCGTAACGTGCTAAATATGGGTAACCCTTTACTTGTTCCGTCAGACCATTGTAAAAGGCAAAAACATTCAATGGCATACTTATACCCCCTTTCCGATCATCATATGCATCGCGGGGGGTATAAGTGTGAAGAAAACTATAAAGAACAGATTCGGGATAATCAAGATTTTATTTTGAGTGACGTCTGCCAAAAACCGCCAGCATCGCAGTTCTGCGCATTAAAATAATCACCAGGAGCGCAAAGACAAGGATGAGAATGGCTAAAGCCATAATCCATTGTCCTTTAGCTCCTAAGACTGCAGAAATCCCGAAACAAGCACTGATTCCATACATTGACAAAACCGCCTGACGCTGGGTAAGTCCCGCGTCAAGCAGGCGATGATGCAAATGTCCCCGATCGGCGGTGGCCACGGATTGACCTCTAAGTTTACGGCGAATAATAGCAAAGGTTAAGTCCGTTACCGGCATGCCCATAACGAGAAGCGGAAAAACCACGCCTAAAATTGTCGCGGTTTTAAGCAATCCGTAAATGGAAAGGCCACCAATAATATAGCCAAGAAACATACTACCGGAATCCCCCATAAATACCTTTGCCGGGGGAAAATTAAACAATAAAAATCCCAGCAGTGATCCAGCTAAAGCCAAGGTCAGATGCGCTGCAGGACTACTGATTCGATTAGCCGACCAGAACAATAGCAGTGCCGCCATAAAACATATCCCTGCGGCAAGACCGTCTAAACCATCAGAGATATTGACCGTATTAACCAGGCCAACGATCCAAAAGAGCATTAAAGCAAAACCTATAGTACTAAGCCAAAAACCTGTGAAATTAATCTGCCCGATTATAGGCAGGGAAATAAAATCCATGGAAAAATTAAAGCCAAAGAGCAACGCCGCTGAAACAATTTGCCAAAAGAGCTTTACGAGCGGACGAATTTCCCATATGTCATCACATACACCGACCACCATAATTAACGTACTGCCTAAAAATAACCCCCAGAATGATAGATCCCATTTTTGAGTTAATGCAGCCGCCAGCCAAAAACCGGCGTACAAGGCCAATCCGCCTAAGCGGGGAATAGGCTTTTTATGAACGTGACGCCCTCCCGGATAAGCAATAGCCCCCCATTTTTGGGCCAGTTTCATCGTCAGCGGTGTACAAACAACTGCAATTACTAAGGCCAAGGCAAAGGTTATTATATAGGCCATGATTATTCCTCCGCAGTCTTAGGCTCAAGCTTATCACGCAGCATTGTCGGTTGGCGCAGTTCCAAACAAGAACAGGAAAAGGTTTGAGGAAGCATAGCCATCGCGCTTAACAAAATTCTGCCGGCGAAATTGGACTGATTATAAAAAATATCAGCTAATTCCTCGTGTTCCCAATCCTTGATGATACCTTCAGCATAGTTAACAACAAGCTGGACCGTAGCGTAATGGGCTCCGATTTCTCGGGCCAGATATACTTCCGGACACATGGATTGTCCGATGATATCACCGCCCATCTGTTTAAACATCTGAACTTCAGATGGACTTTCAAAATGACGCCCGTCCGTACAAACATAAACCCCTCGTTCAAAGACATAGCGCGGTGGCTGGTTTTGTAAAACGGTCTCATGTAAGAGCTTAATCAAGTCCGGGCAAACTGCATTGCGCATGGTTAACAGATAGGGAAGTCCGATGGATACATCTTTCCGCATTGAAAAATCCAAATAATCGTGAGGAATAACAATATCACGAGGTTTTAGCAGATGATTAATTCCCCCGACCCCGCCCTCAGTTAAAACCACGTGGACCCCTGCTTGATGAAAAACCCAAAAAATTTGCTGAGAAGCCTGAGTTCTGGTGACTCCCTGTCTCCAGCCATGCATCCGGCATGTTAAAGCCTCTTTGCCTGCATAAGAAAAATGGGTAAATTCCGGCGACGGCCCATAAGGAGTATCAAAAATCAAGGCCTCACCCAGCACCTTTGTTCCGGGTATTTTTAAATCTTTAGGAAAGGAAATCGAATTAGTACTTGAACCACATATTAACCCTACGTCAACGTTGGGTATCATAGTTTCTCCCCCTTTTTAAACAAGATTCGGAAAGCCCCATTGACGCAATACTTCATAAACAACAACAGCTACTGAATTGGATAGATTTAGGGAACGCGCTTCCGCACGCATCGGCAGTCTTATAGTCTTGTCCGGGTAACGGCCCAAAATTTCGGGTGATAATCCTTTCGTTTCCTTACCGAAAATTAAATATCCCCCCGGTTCATAAACCATGTCAGTGTAGGAACGGCCACCTTTTGTCGTTGCTAAGTAACGGAGTCCGTCAGGGTTTTTTTCTTCAAAATCGTTAAAATTGTCATAATAGTAGATATCAAGAAGGTGCCAATAATCTAAGCCGGCACGCTTTAAATGCTTATCGTCAATGCTAAAACCCAATGGTTTAACCAGATGGAGTGCAGCTCCTGTTGCAGCGCAAAGCCGAGCCACATTCCCCGTATTAGGCGGGATTTCCGGCTCAACCATTACTATATTAAGTCGATTGTTCAAAACCTGGTTCCCCTTTCAATGACACCCGGAACAATTTCCATGGCACCCGGGTGAACACGTTCCGCCGCTGTTTCCTTTAGTCACTCCGGGACTTGAAAATTTGGATAATTGTTTGAAAAGTCCTTTATGTCCGCAGCTCGGGCATGCTAGGGACTCTCCATTTTCGCCTAATCTGCATAATTCTGTGGTAAGCAAGCCACAGCTTGGACACTTGAATTCATACATGGGCAATTTAATGCAGCCTCCCACTACTTAAAGCTTATTTCAGATCTTATAAAAGGTTTTGCTTATGATTACCTATTATAACCTGAAATTATTGCAAACCCAAACTTTTGTCTGTTTTTTTCCCCTTTATTTCCCCTTTATTAGAGAATTAAATATTGACCATATAAACTTTACTAAATATATCGTCTATCTATCCCCCGCAGGACAGATATTTTATATAATTACACCAGAATATTACAAAACAAGGTATCTGTTATATAAAACTTCCTTGTAATTATTGTTGTTCTAAGTTATGATAATGTTTATCGACCTTATTAGATTGTTTAAAGAGGTGTAAAAGGATGCTCACTCCAGAAGATCGCAAATTACTTAAAATTATAGCTAAAGACTGCCGCTATACACCGGAAGAACTTTCACTGCAAACCGGCTTATCTGCGGAATACATCAAAAAGCGGATCAAGGACTGGGATAAAGAAAAAATTATTGCCGGTTATCAACCTGTAATCAATTGGGAGCGAACGGGCGAAGAAAAAGTTTCCGCTCTTATCGAAGTAAGAGTTCTCCCTCAACGCGGTTATGGTTTTGACAAAATTGCTAAACGGCTGCAAAAATTCCCGGAAATCAAATCATTAATGCTTATGTCCGGCGGATATGATTTGGCGTTACTTATTGAAGGCAAGACGATGCAAGATGTTGCTCTTTTTGTTGCAGAAAAACTAGCCCCCCTTGAGCATATCCAGAGTACGGCCACTCATTTTGTGCTGCGCCGCTATAAACAGGACGGTGTAGAACTTATGGGTGAGGAAGAGACACTTCAACGTCTCGTGATCTCACCGTGAAGCGTTATCTAGCGAACCATGTTGCCAATATGCCGCCTTCAGGAATCCGCAAATTTTTTGATCTTGTTGCCACGATGAAAGACGTAATATCTCTAGGAGTCGGCGAACCTGACTTTGTAACTCCCTGGACTGTGCGGGAAAGCGGTATATTTTCCCTTGAGCAGGGGCAGACGATGTATACCAGCAACGCGGGACTTTTTGAACTGCGGGAAGAGCTGGCCCATCATTTAAACGTTACTATGGGCCTTTCCTATGACCCCCTTAAAGAAATTTTGATTACAACCGGTGCCAGTGAGGCTGTTGATCTCGTTATGCGCGCTGTCCTTGAACCGGGAAATATTGTTTTAGTGCCAGACCCCTCTTACGTATCTTACGGACCCTGCGCAACTTTAGCGGGAGCCAATGTTCGCTATGTTCCGACCCACGCTGAAGAAAATTTCCGTTTGCGGGTTAAGGACCTGACCCAAGCCTACTCACCCGAAGTCAAGCTCTTAGTATTATCCTACCCTAATAACCCGACAGGGGCTATTATGCAGCGCGAAGACCTCCTGCCCATAGCCGAATTTGTCAAAGAGCATGATTTGCTCGTGCTGGCCGATGATATTTATTCCGATCTTACCTATGAAGGCACTCATACTTCATTTGCCAGTTTACCGGATATGCACGACAGAACACTCTTCGTCAGCGGTTTCTCCAAATCATACGCCATGACAGGCTGGCGAATCGGCTACGTTGCCGGGCACCCTGACCTAATCAGCGGAATGACCAAAATTCATCAATATACCATGCTCTGTGCCCCAATCACTGGCCAAATTGCCGCTCTTGAGGCTTTGCGCTCTGCTTCCGAAGCTAAAGACGAAATGGTCGCCGCCTATGATCGTCGACGCCGGCTTATGGTCCATGGTTTTCGATCCATGGGTCTGGATTGTTTTGAGCCCCTGGGTGCCTTTTATGTCTTTCCCGATATATCGAAAACGAAATTATCCTCGGAGGCCTTTGCCGAAGAACTCTTAAAAGAGGAAAAAGTCGCTGTCGTCCCCGGGACCGCCTTCGGGCCATCCGGTGAAGGATTCATTCGCTGTTCCTACGCTTATTCTCTGGAACAGCTTGAAGAAGCATTACAGCGAATCGGTCGGTTTGTTGAACGGAGATTCTCCCTTTGAACGTCATCTTCCATTACTTCTTCCAGATATGGAGTCAATATTGGTGGAAGGGCTCTTTCTTTATCTACCAGCCAAGATTTAAGTCTAGGATCCTGCAGGTTACGCAAAGCGAGAAAGGCATTTCGCTGCAGGATACCTTTACCACGCCATCCGGCTGCCGTATGAAGAAAACGCTCTCGAAACTCCCCTTTGGTTAAATTCAATGTATCCACTAAATCGACACCGCGCTTTTTCCCCGCTGCCGATACCATCCGCGTCTCTTCCTGAAGCCGTTGTTGATTATGAGGGCAAGCTTCCTGACAAGTGTCGCAGCCAAAAATTCGATTTCCTAAACCTATTCTCTCGCCTGGCGTTAGCACTTCTTTGCTCTGAGTGAGATAAGAATAACAACGTTTAGCTGCAAAGATCTCCTTACCAAGAATTTGGGCAGGGCAAGCTTGAATACATTTACGACAAGAACCGCACTTGTCTAAAATCATTTCATCGCTGGGAAGTTCATGATTCAGCAGCAACAACGCTAACCCCACAAAGGAACCGTAACCAGGTATAATCAGTTGCTGATTTCGGCCGATCCAACCGAGCCCTGCCCGAACCGCAAAGGCTCTTTCAACTAAAGGTCCCGTGTCGACCTGCCAGCGAATAGCTCCGGGCCAATGGTTTTCTGCCATTATCTCAGCGAGCTCTTTTAATTTCTGATTAATTACCCGGTGGTAGTCCTCCCCGATGGCCGAGCGGGCTAAAATGCCCTCTCCCTTCTCGGGAGCGACCGTAAGAGGAAGCTCATAACCTAACGCAACAACGCCCCGACAATCCTGCCACACAGCCTTGGGATCAACCCTCTGCTGAATTATTTGACTCTCAAAAGGGGTGGACACACCTTGTTCAAGGCGATCCTGTAATAAACCATTAAGCCCCTTAATCGGTTGGGCAGTGGTAAACCCAACTGCTATAAACCCTAAATCTAAAGCCCATTTCCTAAGCTTCTTTTTCCAATCTTGCCATTCCTCCAAGCTCAATAAACCATCCTCCCTAACAAGGCAAAATGTGATCTTGCATCAGTATTTACATTTTAACTCACTTTTCTCAAACTAAACATCCTTGATATTTCTAATGCTAAAGTGGCTCTGTCAATTAAACTGTGGAATGAAAAGGAATGACATGTCTGCTTTCCCGCCTAATATTATAAAAAAAGGCGCAGCGTTGTGAACTAATAATTTCACAACGCTGCGCCCTTTTAGAAGTATTTCATTAAGAAAACACAAGCGGAGCGTGATCCGTTTTGGCAGAGTCAACTGTAACAACCTTCGATTCATGTAGTCTATCCTCGCCTGCCGCTGGAATGTGACCTGACCAGCTAAGCTAACGACGACAAGCTCGTGGAACAATACCTAGATGTCGATGACGACCTTGCCGTGCACGTGCCGGCCGGCTTGAAGCTCGACCGCCGCGCGGATCTGCTCCATCGGGAAACTTGCTGCGATGGGCACATGGAGCTGGTCCGCCGCGACCAGGCGAGCAATCTCTTCTATGGCGCCGGGGGCGGCGTTAGCACCGTTTGCCGGCGTGATCCCGTCGACCTGTGCAGCGATGGTGGTGATGCGCTCGTCCGGAACGCCAAGTTCCCGTGCCGCCTGCATCGTATCTGTCCCGTATAGATCGATCGCCGCAGTGACGCCGGCAGGAGCCATGGCGCGAAGCCGGTTGACCATGCCGTCGCCATAAGTGACCGGCTCGGCCCCGAGGGCACGCAGGGCATCGGCAGATGTCGACGATCCCGTTCCGATCACTCGCGCGCCCGCGAGCCGAGCGAGCTGGACGGCGAACACGCCGACCCCGCCTCCCGCGCCGCCAATAAGTACCGTGTCGTCCGGGCCAAGGTTGACCACGGCGAGGGCGGCAGAGGCCGTGCAGCCCGCGATAGTAAGGGTGGCGGCGGTACGGTCATCGACCCCGTCGGGGGTGTGGTACGCGACAACGCCCGCCGCGATGGTTCCTACCACCTCTACTACTACGTAGTCGGCTACCGCGCGGGAGAAGGCGCCGCCGAACACTCGGTCGCCGACCGCGAACTCGGTCACGCCTTCACCGACCTGGTCCACGATCCCGGCATAGTCGGTTCCGAACCCGGACGGCAGGCTCAAGCCGAATCGAGCGGCGGTGTCTGCGTCGGAGGTCATGAACCAGTCCATCGGATTCAGTCCGGCCGCGGTGACGCGCACGCGAATCTGCCCCAATCCGGCCTGCGGCACGGGTACTTCGCGGACGTTGAGGACATCAGGACCACCGAATGACTCGAGCTGGACCGCTCTGCTTACAAAATTACACATAAAAATTCTCCTTTAAACTTCAAAATTAACGCTATAAGTTACATGTTTTAATTATCGTAATTTGTTAAATTTATAATATCACATCACACTATAAAAACACAATATATTTAACCTGTAACTTGTCACAAAAAAAATACAAAGGAGCATTGCTTCCGCTCTCAATTTGACCCTGTTTTTATAAAGTATGGTCAAATTCTTGAAATACCAATAACTAACGCCCTCAACAATCCTATTAGGAAAGCCAAGGGCGAAAAAATGTTAACTTATTTTTTGGAGCTTTGTCAAACTTCGATTCATTTATTAGGATTTTTAAGTCCTCTTATCAGAAGATTTATAACAGATTCTATGTTCTGTTTCCGATTTGGATCTTCAAATGTGTTTGGATTGATAAAAACACCGGTTGCAAAATATACGGTTCTTGCCGCTTGACCAGGAGATTCCGTGAAAAATATACCTTCCGAAATTCCTTGAACTATGATCTCTTTGATACGATCAATACCTTCTTCTATACTTTTTTCTATTACTTCCATTGAGCTGTGTGCTAGTTTGATGTAATTTGCAAACATTTCCGGGTCATTAACGCTACTTCGACGTTTAGCTTCCGCAAAGTCTTCGAGTAAATGAAAAAGTTTAATATCAGCAGGATTATCTTCTTTCAAAATATCATTTGAATGGGCATGCAAACTTGTGAGCCAACGTTCTGTAACAGCATTCCAAAGGTCAGTTTTTCCATTATAATATCTATAAAGGGCAGCATGGCTAACCTTTAATAGCTTTGCTACGTCAGTGATATTCGCTTTGTCTGGTCCGAAACGGCGAATAACTTCTTCTGTTGCATTGAGGATTATTTCTTTATCTAACGAGACCTTATCCAAATTCATCACCTCTTATATTATACAGTAGTAGTTTTTAGTGTCCCTCTCCAAGGGCATTTGTTTTTGAAGCACCGGTAAAACCACTCAAACGATGTTGAAAAACACCCCTGCACAATACAAAACTACGTTTCCTTGACTCAAAGAGGTCGATAGTTTGGCCTTAGCCAACGCTCAGCTTAATCTTGAGAAGGCTTATAAGAACTTCTTCCACTTCAACGTTCGCAGAACGTAAGTGGTGGGAGCATGTTCACTAGTTTGTTCCTCTTATTTACTTTTCAAGTATACCATTTATAGTTCCAAGTTTCAAATTACACAAACTGTAATTATATTATATTTAAAAATTAATAAATATTAGTCACTTGCAGTCTGGACTTCCTTAATTGTCCTGCTGTCTAATGCCCTACAGCAAGTAATTTTTAGGCATATACCTTCCTTTCTCAATCCATGTACTGCGTACATAGAGTTGTACATAAAAAAGCTCATATAACCCTTTATTTATAAAGGGTTGTATGAGCTTTGTGAGCCGCCAAAGTTTATGTGGCCGGTTTATTTGAAATATCTGTCTAATAATCCTTTGAAAGCTTTACCATGTCTAGCTTCATCCTTGCACATTTCATGAACCGTATCATGGATAGCATCGTAGTTCAGTTGTTTTGCTTTGGTGGCGATTTCTTTTTTGCCTTGGCAAGCTCCATATTCGGCTTCCACTCTAGCTTCTAAATTCTTTTTAGTGTCGGCAAACACTACTTCGCCAAGCAGCTCGGCAAATTTAGCAGCATGTTCTGCTTCTTCAAAAGCAATTCTCTTATAAGCTTCTGCAACTTCAGGATAACCTTCTCGGTCTGCTTGACGGCTCATAGCTAGGTACATACCAACTTCAGTACATTCTCCGGTAAAATTAGCTCTTAAACCTTCAAGAATTTCTGGATCAACACCCTGGGCTACTCCAATTTTATGCTCATCAGCCCATTGCAGAAGGCCGTCTTTTTTCTCGGAGAATTTGTCTTTAGAAGCTCCACATTGCGGACATTTTTCCGGAGCCTCATTCCCTTCAAAAACATAACCACATACTGAACATACAAACTTCTTAATCATTTAAATTAACCCCCTCAAAGTTGTTATCAATTAATTTATGTTCTTATTTTACAATTACTTTAAATAAAAATCAAGGGGTTTTGAAAAATTTTTTTACATTTTAACCTCTAAGACTTTTACTTCTTCAAGTAGGAGCGGGTCCCCTACCAAGTTCACTCGCCCCCTCGCACATCCACTTTAACATCATAAAGTGTGCTTGCCGAAGCTCGATCAGTCAAACGTTGAGAAGTAAGAGCATTAACCGATGATGTTCTAGAATTCCCATTCCAAAACAGCCCTTCGGTAACAACAACTCCGCGGGGAACCTTAGTCGTTGTTTTAAGAATGAAGTTAACTTCACCACGTTCATTAAAGGCAAGCACCTGCTGAAGATCCTTTAAATTCTTTGCCAGAGCATCCTCCACATTCATTAAAAGATAGGCTGTTTTCTTCTTCTTTAATAAATCTTCTCGCTCATTAGACGATGAATTCAAAGAATACAAATTAGGACTACTCATCAGGAAAAATGGAGTTTTATCTCCATGAGGTTCGATATAGCGGGGCAGAGGGGCTGGTTCCTGGGGATTATAAAGTTCGATTTTTCCCGAAGGAGTCCGGCTATCAGTTCGACCCTAAGCCCACAAGTGTCAGGACAATCATAAGGACAAACTGATCTCTTAACCTCTGAATGCATAATGATCCCCCTAACACCTAATTTATCCACTGATCCACTACCAAAAACCTTTATGGATTTGTGAATAGAATCAGGCTAATTCTGTTTTACACGAATTAGCCTGATCACTTTTTTCTATAGATTCCTGCAGCCTTTATTTGCTGGCTCTAAAAAAGGCATAGGTCATCGGTTCTCCCTCTTGAAGGATCTCAGCCGCAATAACATCCGCCAAAAAGAGGGTATGAGTTCCCGCATCGAGTTGGCCTACCACTTTAGCTTCCATTGTAGCAAGTACATCATCAAGCAGCAAAACACCCGATTCCCCGCGATGAACTGCTACTCCTTCAAACTTATCCGCGTCACGCCCTGAACGATATCCGAACTTACGAGCATAGTCCTGACCTGTTTGGCTTAAAACGGATACTCCAAATCTCCCGCTTTTTTGGATTAGTTCATGCGTAAAATTTGATTTATTAATGCCAATCGCTAATCTCGCCGGATCCGATGTCACTTGAAAACATGTATTGGCACATTGTCCATTATCTCTTCCATCGGCTTCAGCCGTAATAATATAAAGGCCATAAGAAATCTTATAAAGTGCTTGGCGAATGACCTGGGGACCGTCCGATTGAGACGAGGCAATCTTCGCTGCCGATTTGACATTTGAGGTTGCGTTCAATTCAGGGTCACCTGTTACCAGCTCAAAATTACTAGCATCAACACTACAAACAGGGCAAACTTCAGGCGGATTATCGCCCGTATGTATATAACCACATACGTTGCATCGCCAACGCTTCTCCATAAAAGCACCTCTTTTTTAGCAGTAATTATAAACTTATCGTCGCTACCGGTCAAGACATATTTTTCCTTTTAGAGCTCAATCTTCACTCTATTCAGATAAGATATTTAATTGTCTCACAAGGTTAAATTCCTTATAGCTGCCCCAAACGCTGAGCATCTCTCAGTAAATAAGTCTGGTATTCTGCTTCCAGAAAGGTGGTATCATTCAAACAATACTCTGGGCATCGTATAAGGACTCTGCGCACCTGTTCTTTAAATCGTCCATAGCTCTTACCTCTTAAGCCTTTTTCCTGAACAAATTGAGTGAATACCTTCCAATCCAGAGTCTTTATTCGCTCAGTTATCCATAACGAAGCAGCCCTTACCTCACTTTGAATTCTTGTATACCGTTCAAAATTATCCCAGTATACTTGCCTTCCGCCTTGAAGATCCGCCAGCCACAGTTTTAGTAAATTTTCGACTCTAAGAGGATCAAAAAACTGGCCGTTCCAGCCAATCTTCCAAGCGAAACAGCGTGCTTTAAAGGATACCTTCCGCCAATCAGCTTCTCCTCTCAATTCCTTTCTAAAGGTACGAGACCCCAGACTATGATGCCTTACGAGATATTCAACTTCTTGTTCCCCATGAGCCCCCCCGGGAAGAACCATACTCCAACGAAAGCGGGAAAAAATTTCCCGCGAAAGCCGGGCACTTTCTTTATCGTGAGGAAAATAATGTCCTTTCTCTCTGCCGACGGTTTGCCATCTTCCCAGATCATGAAATAAAGCTGCTAAACGTAAAGTTATCTGCTCTGGGCTATACTGAACCACCTTCAAAGTGTGATCCCACACATCTTTAGTATAAAAGCGATTTTGGGCCAATCCTTTAAGCCTGAATAGTTCAGGAATATATAGTTGGAAAAATCCAATCCGATCTAATAGTGAAAGGCTCTGAGCAATATTCTCTAAAACCAAGATTTTTCCCAATTCTTCAGTAACTCGTTCTTTGGAAACCTCTGAAAGTTGAGGGACAAAGATAACTGCCGACTGCCAGGTCTCATTCTCTATACTTAAGCCGTATTTAACAGCAAAGCGTATCATTCGCAAAACCCTTAAAGGATCTTCCTCAAATCGCTCGGAAGGATTGCCGCAAGTTCGTAAATACCGATTTCTCAAGTCACTCAGACCCTGAAAAGGATCCTCTATTTCCCCTGTGTTAACATCTTGATAGATGGCATTAATCGTAAAATCACGACGCAGAGCATCCCTTTCAAGCTCACCGGGGAAGGAGACTAAGTCTAAGCGATCCGACTCCTGAAACAAACTTATCGTTTGTAGTTTTGCGCCCAGCAAATGAGGTGTATAGCCCCAATGGGTTAAAAGGTTAAAGATTTCTTCAGGGGGCAGGGCAGCGACAGCATCCACATCTTTGTTAGGTATTCCCAGTTCTGCATCTCGCACTGCACCGCCGACACAATAAACAGGACAAATTAGGCTTAGACGTTTTAAAACTTCCTGTTGAAAGGATGAGCCAAGCATCAAGTCCCCCCCATTTAACCTTTAAAATCACTGTCAAGCCTCAAGGCCAAAATTAACAAAACACAGAAATTTTGGGGCCAACACAGATATGCCAAGGGCTTTCCGGGCCATGTTCCCCGTCAAGATCCGAGGTTATGAGCCGATCAGTATGAATCGTTAGTTCTGAGATCTGAAATTCTTTCATTTTGGGGGTACTTACCTGTTCTCCGCGTAAAACTCTCAGAAGAATTCGAAGAGTTTCCGGCCAACCAACAAGTGGGACCATTAAAATATCCAACTTTCCGTCAGACAAAGACGCTCTGGGCATTAGTTGCCTAATTCCCCCAACGGAAAGACCATTAACAGCTAGAAAAAGAATAATTTCTTCACTATAATGCTTTCCATCAAGATCATACTCTACTCCGAAAGGCCGGTATGAAGGAAGCGTCTCAATCCCTTTCAGAAAATAGGCTAACTGACCCAAAGAGTTTTTTACTCTCAGGTCCACTTTTTGCGAAACATCTGTTAAAAGTCCTGCACTGGCAACATTAACAAAATAACGATTATTGACCATACCCGTATCTATATTGTAAATATTTCCTCGTCCAATTACCTTACAGGCTTCAGGAACACTTTTAGGCAGATGGAGAGCATAAGCCAAATCATTGGCTGTTCCTACAGGCAAAATTCCTAAGGCTGGACGTTGGGATGCCGGAATTTCTACCAAACCATTAACCACTTGGTGAATACTCCCGTCTCCTCCGGCAATTACCAGACAATCAACATCACTGCTTTGTAAAGCAGTCTCTTCAATGTCTTCCGGAGAACAGGCTCGATGAATACATACATCATGTCCGCTTTCTTGAAAAATACGTATCACCGAATCTAATTGACCTGTTAACTTACACCGTCCAGCGTAAGGATTATAGATTAAACGCAAGCGTTTATTCGACATTGTTATAAATCCGACTCCTCTTCCATAGTTAAACCACTTACTTTTTTATTCCCATACGCCAGCGGCGAATCTTCGTGTTCAATAAATGCGCATTAAAGAAAAATACTCCTGCTAAAATAACAGCAATTAGGCCGCTTTCAATTAACACGGCTCTCGTTTCCTCAAAAGGAAAACCTTTTGCCAGCAAATAAACCATCGCCAAATTGGCCAGGGGAAAAAGAAGCGATTCTACAGCTAAGCCTCTGAGAATAATAATCCATAAATCTATACTTGTCTTTTCTTCTGACAAAGCTTTAGTGGCTAAAAACCCCAGAGCAAGAAGTACTCCCGCCAAAAAAGCCGGCAATCCGTACTTGGCGATGGCAACAACAATATTAATGTAAGTACCCAGACCCCATAAAACCGCACCTAAGATAATGGATAGCAACTTATTAACCATCGAACCGCCTCCATTTGAATTCAGTAAGCCCCCGCTCAATTCCTAAATGCGGCTTACGACCAAGGTCATAGACAACGTTATTTCAGATTTTCCGGATTCAACACTTCCAGTTCCGGTAAAACAAAACGGCCATCTTTGCGAATTAACTTTTCATCAAAATAAATCTCACCACCGCCATAATCCGGTCTTTGTATACACACCAAGTCCCAGTGAACGGCTGATTTGTTGCCGTTGTAACAGTCATCGTAGCAGGAACCGGGGGTGAAATGAAAACTTCCATCGATCTTCTCGTCAAAAAGGGTGTCCAGCATTGGGTTTAAGATGTATGGATTTATTCCGAGGGCAAATTCCCCCACATACCGTGCCCCTTCATCGGTATTGAAGACATCTTCAATCCGCTGCGTATCATTGGCGACGGCCTTAATGATTTTACCGTTTTTAAAATCCAAGACAATTTTTTCATAGGTAAATCCTTGAAACAAAGAAGGGGTATTATAACTGATCCGCCCGTTTACCGATTCCTTAACAGGCGCTGTATAGATTTCCCCGTCAGGAATATTCATGCGTCCGTCACATTTAATCGCCGGCATTCCTTTAATCGAGAAGACTAAATCAGTACCCGGTCCAACAATTCGTACTTGATCGGTTTTCTCCATCAAGTCCTTGAGCAGGTTCATCGCCAAGGACATTTTACCATAATCTAGGTTACAGACGTCAAAGTAGAAATTTTCAAATCCTTCCAGACTCATGGATGCTAACTGTGCCATAGAAGCGTTGGGATACCGTAAGACACACCAACGAGTGTGGGGAACGCGCTGTTCAGTATGCACCTTCTTTTGATAAAAGGATGAATATGATTTCAGAGATTCACCGGGAACGTCTGCCCACTCGTTAGCGTTTTCTCCCGCCCGAATTCCTATATAGGCCTGCATTTCTTTCATTCTTGCAAGGTCCCAGCGGGCCATGGCCTCAGCTTGCTCGACCGTGAATTCTTTTAATAAGTCTCGCATTAGAGTATGATTAATGACAGATACAAAAGGCACCCCTCCAGCTTGATAAGCATGCCGTACAAGAGCCTGGGCAAGTGGAATACCTGTTCCAATGACTTCAATAAGAATTTTTTCTCCAGGTTTCAGGGCGATAGAATAATTAATTAAAGAATCGGCTAGTTTTTCAAAACGCGGATCTTTCACGATAGGGCCTCCTTAGACTAAAATCATAGTTATAATGGTTTTTGATGTCAATCGCTTTGTTCTACTGACATGATATCCTTAAATTGCTCATTGCTGTGCACAATGATCTCAATAACAGAAATGATTTTAAGGTCATTTACCAGTAAATAGTTTGTATGTATATTCTTCATACCTTAGCATTTTCCTTTTTATTAACGCATTATGTCCGAAATGAACCTTTAATACACTTCAATTTATGTTGATGAAGATGGAGGCCGCTATGAACTCAGTCAATACCTTATGGGAATATCGTTTACAACCGGAGGATGCCGGTCAAAAATATCTTTCTATCTTAAAACATAAATTTCATTTTTCGCTTAAAGTTTTACAACATTTGAAACAAGGAGAACGGGTCTGGGTAGACGGATGTTTCACTTACTTAACTGCACGGGGCAAAGAAGGTCAACTTCTCACTATCCAGCTTTTTGCGGAAGAAGAATCGCCAATTCAGGGCGAAGATCTGCCCTTAAGTATTCTCTATGAGGATGATTATCTTTTAGCTGTCAACAAACCTGTTGGACAAGTTGTCCACCCCAATCGACGTTACCCTAATAATACCCTGGGGAATGCAGTCATGGGTTACTGGGAGCGCAAAGGAGAGCAGAGACTTTTTCGCCCCATTCACAGAATTGACCGCAATACTTCCGGGGTCGTGATCATTGCCAAAAATCAATTTGCCCATCAGCAACTTGCTTGGCAGCTAGAGCGCGGTCACATTCACAAGCGTTACTATGGCTTTGTCCACGGGTACCTGCGCGCAGACAGCGGGACTATTAATTCTCCAATTGGTCTTGCTCCCAATAGTTTTATCAAGCGCCAAATTCAAGAAACTGGAGAACCATCACGAACAGATTATCGAGTCATTCGCCGTTATTCTGAAGCGTGCTTGCTTGAATTTATCCTAGAGACTGGGAGGACGCATCAAATTAGAGTCCATTGTGAAAGCATAGGTCATCCCCTGCTGGGAGATGACCTTTATGGTGGAGACACCTCACTCATAAACCGTCAGGCCTTACATTCTTCAGTTTACGCCTTTCTGCATCCAGTCACCGGACTTCCTCTCGTTATTCGCGCCCCTTTCCCCGAAGATCTTAGACATTTGCTCAAGGCACTAAACAAGGCTAAGGAATAGGTTTAAACTCTTTAAATCCCTTAGGTTGTCCTTTAAGGCAAATGCAAACTAAAAAATGATCCGAATTTATTAAAAAGAGTGGATAACTTCTCCCATAGAAGCATATCCACTCTTTTACAAAATCATATTTTTATTCGATTTTTAAGCCCCGATGTTCAGCTTTAGCTGAACAAGTTCACTGTTTTCTTTGTTACTGTTCTAAGTTGATGTCTAAAACTAAACTATGCTCGCGAAAGCACTCTTTAAGCTTAAGGAAAGTTCTTTAATACACTCTGGCCCCAATTCCGGACACCCTAACTCTACCGGTTTTTCACTATAAAAACCGTGAAAATCCGAACCGCCTGTAATCACTAAGTTATGCTTCTGTGCATAATGCAGGGATTGGCGTCGGTCAGTGTCATTATGGCTGGGATGAAAAACTTCGATCCCGCCAAGTCCTTCTTCTGCCCACTCATCAATGGCATCAAAATTATCCAGTTGTCCCGGATGGGCAAGAATAGGGATTCCTCCTGCTTCTCTAACAGCCTGAATCGCCTCTCGAACATCAACGTATTCTAACGGAACAAAGGCTTCACCTTGGGGGTGCGTACTACTTCCACGGTGAAAAAGTTTTTTATATAGGTCATCATAAATGGCCTCACAATACCCCTTATCCAATAAGGCATGCATTAAATGCTGTTTATAAACGCCAGTCCCCCCAGCATACTTCAGAACATCCTCCCAGGTTATTTCATACCCCGCCGCAAGAATCTTAAGGAACATATCGTAGGATGCTTGCTTCCTGCTTTCAATTAAAGGCGTACAAAGACGATCCAGAGAAGAATGGCCCGGTTCGATATATAAACCCAGAATATGAGCTCTCTTGTTCCTCTCGTAATCGTAAGCTGATATTTCTATGCCCGGAACGATGGTAACACCTAAATCGGCTCCCAGGCACAAAGCATCGTTTAACCCCTTTGTGGTATCATGATCTGTAATGGCAAGATGAGTAATTCCCTTTTCTTTTGCCTGTCTGATGACTTCATCAATACTTAAGGAATTATCAGAAATTTTCGTATGAACATGTAAGTCAATCATAGTTTCTAATCATCCTTTATAATCATTTTTTCTCAATAACTGTTAACTTTTAATTCCTTAAAAATACGGTTAATGAGATGCTCGTTCCAACAAAGTTACAAAAAGCTACTATAAGTGATCAGTGTCCGGCTGCACAGCCGTCTATCATTTAGCTAGCTTATTGTTAACGCTAAAAGAATCGCAGCAGAAAAAAATAATGAAATGCTAATGCTGCAAGAATCAATACCACGGTCCGAACAATCGTAATAGCCCTTTTTAAGAACGAATTTTGATTGTTACCAAAGTTCTCCTTCAATAAAACAACGTCTTCAGAAAAAACCGAAGCCTCATTCTCTGTCATATAGGACGTTAATACTCGACAAATGCTCTTTGACTCTTCTCTTATTATTTCTTCATATTGAAGCATAAAATCACCCTTTTATCCATTCGTGAGACTCCCATTTTAAATAGGAACCGATGTTTTTTATCTGCAAATTACGCGTCAAACTTATCTCTCAGGCAAAGGGGAAGATATTCGCGAGCCTCTGTCCATATTAACGGCGAGCGAAAAGCAGCTACTAATAATTTACCAAAAGGTGATCTGTCCTCATTGTTTCTTCGAATAAGAACTTCTCCCCCACGTTGTTCGAGAAAAATCCTGGCGGCGGCAATGTCCCATTGATGGACATTAGACGAAATAAACAAATCATATTCACCGTTGGCAACTTTACATATTTCCAGAGAGGCGCAGCCCAAATATCTATAGGCCTGGGCCTGGGACAACATCCCCATGACATCCATACCCAAACTTGCGAATTCTCTCATAGTTCTCAAACTAATACCAACAACCGCCTTGCTCAGCTTATCATGGGAATCCGGCAGAGCGTCTAAAGGGAGTCCATTGATGATTGCTCCTTCACCATGACCTGCGCTAAACATCTCGCTATTGGCGACATCATAAACTAAACCAAAAATCGGATTTTCATTTTTATATAAAGCGAGGGATATGGCATAATCCTTGCCAAACCTATAATAATTGACCGTACCGTCAATAGGGTCGATAACCCACGCATAATCATCATTATGCTTCGAACAAATCTGTTCCCTGCTTTCCTCAGCAAGGATATTATGATCTGGATAGTTACTTAGAATAGCATCAATGAGGTATTTCTCAATAAGTAAATCATGTTCTGTGACCAGGTCCATCTGAGACGTCTTTTCCTTAACCTTAATGACGGATTGTCGGCGCTCTTGTTTCAGCTTCGACCCCGCAGAATACATTAAGAGTTTAGCGAAGTCATACATTTCTCGTTCTTCGACGTTCATAAACACTTAATTCCTTTCACCATGGAGATAGCTACAACCTGAAAACAGGCCAATGATCATGGCGGTTAAACTCCGAAAAGTTATCGAATTTTCTAACTTCAGCCTGTTTAATCCTAAAGGGTAAGGGAGCATTGAAAAATCTCCTGTTTGTTTCTGAGACAGCATCAGCCATTATGCGTCTTTCTTTTCCTGATAACTCTTCCTCTAGATAAAACAAACTGATATGTCCCTGAAACCGTCGTTTTCTCTCAACACCTAGTTGTTTAAGATTGTTATCATCGTAAAGATAGTCTCTGACTGCCTGCAGCCCTGAATAATCACCTTCGTTCAGCGGCGAAACGATAGCGGCTATGACACCTTGGGGAAAAACAGATAAGCCCTTAATTTCATAGCTTAACGATCCGGTACTAGACATATGAGAAAACATCTGATGACAGGCCAGCAGAAATTCGTCTTCACGAGAATCTCTAATCCTCTGCTTAAAAACATCGCCGGATATCAACCGGCCTATGGTCATATGAAGGGCAATCGTAGGAGCCCAGACTATCCCTGGAAAGGGGATATTCCAAAATAATTCTTCTCGAATATCGCTAAGAAATCTATAGGAATCAACATTTTCCTCGTCATCTAAATATGTTGGCGTGATTAAAGTATAGCCTGAATAAGGAACCGGCTCCCAAAGGCCCTCCGTAGACTCTTTGAATTTTCCCAGAGTCTTCATTTGGCGAGCATATTCTCTAATCGCTTTTTCCGCAAGTACCATTTCAACATATTCGAGATACTCGGTATAATTCATTTCCATAAATCGCACCTCGTCTTGCTAAACATCATTTGTGCGCCTCCATGACTCTTACCACAATCGGAAGTGCCCCACTGCTTTTAAAAAAAACCGATCTCACAAGCTCCATGAACTAGTATTGATTAAGTTCAACAGCAAAACTAATCCCATGTTGTTGAAAGCCCAGCTTCTGATAAAACGCATGGGCTTGCAGCCTTTTCTTATTGCTGGAAAGCATAAGCTTGTAACAATTTCCCTCCTTAGCTTCATCCATAATAAAGTGCATCAGCATACTGCCTATACCAGAGCCTCTGTAATTCGCAGCGACAATCACACTTTCGGCAAGGGCAAGCTTAGTTCCTCTATGGCCCAAATTTTCCAAGATGATCAAACTGCAGGCAGCGATTATCTGGTCGCTGTCTTCAACTACAAATACTTTGTAATAGGGATACTCCTTCATTTTCTGCCATATGGTTACGGCTTCGCCGTAATCGATCTTCTCCTCGCCGTCCATGGCTTGTAAAAGATTTACTATACTTGACAGATCTTGCTCCCTAGCTTGTCGGATTAACATACATTATCAACTCTTTCACTATAGGCCTTATAATCTGATTGAAATACTGTGCTCCCGCCCACAAGGGTTTTCCGAAGGATCGGATAGTCCTGATGCATTTCCACAACAATTAAATCTGCACATTTACCGACTTCAATGGTACCGACCTCAGCGTCAATTTTTAAAGCCTTAGCGGGATTTAAGGTTACCATCTTAACCGCCTCATTCAGCGCGATTCCTTCCTGCGTTAAAGAAAAAACTGCCGGAAGCATAGCACTTGGCAGGTAATCGGAACAAATGATATCTGCCGCATGATTGAGAATAGCATCTATCGCTCTCATATTGTTGCTGTGGGATTTTCCGCGAATAATATTAGGAGCTCCCACAGAGACGTGAATTCCTTTTGATGCCGCATAGACTGCTGTTTCCAAATTAATAGGAAATTCACTGACGATCCCTTCACATTCCAGGAGGGTATCAATTTTCTCTTGAGTATCATCGTCATGAAAAGCTAAAGGAATCCCCTGATGTTTGGCAATCTTGGATAGTTCCGTAAGTTTGGCCCAATTAATTCGTGATTGGTTTTTGATGGTTTTATCGACAAAATCGTCAAATTCCCGCTCTTTTTTGCCATAAGATTGGAGAGTAAAAATTTCAAGTGCTTCAGCATCTCTAAACTGTCCCTGCCCCGGCGTATGATCCATATACGACATTAAATCAATGCTCTTGTTTTTAATAAGACCTTCCAAGGCTTTAAGCCCGGCAAGAAACGTCAATTCGTAGCGCAGATGAATCTTATGATTAATCATAGAACGAGCATTTTTAAGGGTGTTGATGCTATTTATTACACCGACAACCATCTCTTGATTTCTTACTCCCCATTCGTCACTTAAGCTAAGAGAATGAAACATAGTTGTAATACCGCTGACCGTAAGTTTCTTCTCTAACTCATAAAAGGCCATATGAATGGGGAATAAAGTATTGGGCCGTGGCTGGATTTCCTTTTCGATAGCATCGCTGTGAAGATCAATCATCCCCGGCATAACAAAACATTCTTCGGCATCAATCATCGTCAGGTCTGAATAACACTTCACTCTGGAAAAATCACTTTCCGCTACCTCGATGATTCTATTTCCTTCTAAAATTATGTGCCCTTTGCTAACCTTCTCAGGCAGAATCATTTTGGCATTGTAAATGCAAATCTTTTTTGTTCTCACGTCAAATTTACTCCCTTTTAAATCCTTATTTCCAAACCTCTTAATTTACGACTTCATCCTTCTTTATGTCATTTTTGAGGGAACATCAAGGCCTAGCCAGTGATCTGTAATCAATAATTTATGATTCATGATTTGCTCTCTGTACTTGTTCGGGCTAAGCCTTTTTCAATAATATCTTACTTTTCAAATTGGTGGAGATCGTTTCGAGTACTAGAGCGAAAGCTATAATAAAATAGGTAACCAGTCCTATTTCCCTCAGATCAAAATAAAAGCCGCTGTCCATAAACAAATCAAAGCCGATTCCAGCTGCCCCGGCAGCAGCGCCCATGGCAACAGCATTGGCGAAGTTGATTTCAAATCTCATAAACGTCCAGGACAGCAAGGAAGAAACGGAGGAAGGTATAACCGCTTGAAAAATGATCTGCCACCAATTCGCCCCGCTGGCCATCAAGGCTTCAATAACGCTTCTGTCCAATTCTTCAAAAGACTCGGAATAAGCCTTCGTCAAATAGCTGACAGAGTGAAAGGTTAAACCAATAACGGCAGCCACACTGCCCAGGCCCGCCGCCACGGCAAAGATCAAAACCCATAAGATGCTGGGAACTGCACGAATAAAAGCGACAAAACCCTTGATAATATTGGTAACTTGTTTTGGCGCCAAATTCTGGGCGGCCAACAATCCCAGGAGCATAGCAATGATACCGCCAAACAAGGTCGTTAAAAATGCCAAGCCCATGGTTATTAAAACTTCGTAAAATGCGTCCCACAAGCTAAGCCGGTGAGCTGCAGGATGGAAAAATATAGTTTTGAAATTATTGAGAGTATCAGCCATTGCCTTTCCCATATCCACACTCGTGTAATCAATGGTGGCCAGGGCATAGATAGTCAACAGGGATAAAACAAGCAATAATATCCACATGGTAAAAGACTCCCTAGTCAAGGGTTTCGAGGGTATAATTGCTTCCTCAATCTTCTTCACATAATCACCCTTCTGATAGTATTGGAAACCATTTCAATAAGAATTACAGTAATGACAATTAAAATCACGACAAGGCTTGCGGCATGAAAATTAAAACTCTTATAGTACAAATCAAAGGAAAACCCGATTCCTGTGCCTGTTAGAAGACCAACTAAGGTGGCATCACGAATATTCGTGTCAATCATAAATAATATCCAACTGATCATCTGGGGGAGACTGGACGGCAAAACTGATTGAAAAATTATATGGGAATAGCTGGCCCCGGTAGCTGACAAGGCTTCAACGGAGTCGTTGGACACTTCGTCAATGGTTTCAATAAAGGCTCTTGACAGAAACCCAAACGATCCTAAAAAAAGAGCCAAGTAGCCTGTAATTGAGCTTTGACTAAAAGCTAACATTAAGACCATGGCCCAAGCGACGAGAGGAATGTTGCGAAAGAGTGAGGCAATGCCCCGGGCAACCAGACTAAACACTCTGTTCATCCTTGTGGTTCGGGAACCAACCAAAGCCAAAAGCGTTGCGAAAACCGTGGCAACTGTCGTTGCCGCAATAGACATCAGGATCGTATCCCATAATTTTCGCAGTACATCAGGCAATATGGTCAGTGACTTACCATCGGGATAAAAATTGGAACCTCCCCAGATAAAAGCCTTAAGAAGACTGGTAAACCCTTTCGACACATCATACTGGGTAATGACGACCGAGCCAACGGTAACCACTATTAATAAGGAAAAAAATATCAGACTGTCCTTTTTGCGTTTAGCAAAAATATCAGATTGCATAGCGTTCTCCTAATTCAACCATGAGATCATTGGACTCCGACCCATAAATTTCTGCGATTTTTTCGGCAGTTAAAGCACTTGGGGAGCCGTCGAAAACGATTTTTCCCTGATTGACACCGATAATGCGATCCGAATATTTGAGAGCAGCACTGACTTGATGCAAATTAACAATAACTGTTATGCCCATCTGAGCAGAAACATCTCTGAGGTGATCCATAATAATTTTGGCTGAATTGGGATCTAAGGATGCAATGGGCTCATCACATAAAATCAGCTTGGGATCTTGAATTAAAGCCCTGGCAATACCAACCCGCTGCTTCTGACCGCCGCTTAGTTGGTCACAGCGTTTATAGACCTGGTCATGCAAACCTAATAAGTCAATAATCCTCATCGCTTGTTGTTTTTCTTCTGGGCTATACCGTCCCATTACCCCGGCAAGGGTGGATTTGTAACCTAACCTGCCATGAAGAACATTCTCAATGACTGATAACTTATCAACTAAATTATAATGCTGAAATATCATGCCGATCCTTGTTCTCAGCTTTCTCAGGTCTCGTTTCTTCAGTTTCGAAATAAGGACTCCATCAAAGGAAATCTCGCCGCTGGTCGCTTCAATCATCCGGTTAATACAACGGAGAAGGGTGGATTTCCCGGCACCGGATGGGCCTATAACAGAGATAAACTCTCCCTCCGCAACCGAAAAATTGATGTCTTCCAGGGCCGGTGCCGCACCATGATAATACTTGGTGACATGTTTTAACTCCAACAAAGGTTCACAAAATTCTCGGTTCACACCTAGTTCCAGTTTCATTCATAGTCCCCCTTTCTTATTGGGAGAGAGGCGTCAAGGCAACGCCCCTCTCCCCCAAACCTTAACTACTTAATTGAAAAACAATAATTACTAGTTACTTAAACTATTGCTTCTATTTTGAATAGCCAAGAACTTTTCTCATGGGATCGTACCAGGAATCATCAACTTTCAAGAAGCGGTGGGGCTGGACAAAGACAGATCCTTGAGAACCTTTCGGAGCAAATATCTTGGTATCCTTTGTTGTCTCATCAGAGGTAAGTGCCTGAGTTATTTCGTCCAGGGTTTTTTGACTCAGCACTGCGCTGTTGGCTTCAAGGGGTGTGTTAAAGACCGGTATGGATTTAATGATCTCAAATTGAGCGCCGGCAAGAGTGTTAAATGGAGCATCGGCACCCTGTTTAACTGTATATACAGCCCCAGTCTCATTGTCTTTTCCTGAGCTGAGAGTTACATATTGGGCTACATCAAGATCATCAACTGCTGAAACATCAGATTTGCCCGTAAGTACATTTACTAAGGACAATTGGTGTGAGCCGGCAAAGAGAACTTGGCTGAAAAATTTTCCGCTCCCGCCTTGGGCCAGGTCATCTTTGGTAAGACTTTTCCACTTGTCCTGACTGTTGAATTTCCCCAGTATTGCTGCGGCAGGCATATTAAAACCGGATGTCGAGCTGGTGGAAACGAAGGACATTTTTTTTCCTGCTATGTTATCAATGTCGTAACTGTCACCCGATTTGTACTGATCTTCATTGCCTTTTTTTACGAGAAAACGGCTGTGGTAAAGGGCATCGTTCAAAGTCCCTGAATCTCCGCTTTCCACCACCAAAGGTATGACCTTGGGATCTTTAGCATGTGAGACAATGTATTCATTCGGTCCGAAATACCCTAATTGAGCGTCTCCACTTTCCAAGGCTGAAATGGCTATAGCATAATCAGTAGTCAATTTATTTTCAACTTTTTTTCCTGTTGCTTTTGCGATGATCTGGTCAAATTCCTCACGAAAAGCCTTTTCATTATCTCCTGAATTATTAGGCAGCCAGGCGATGGTAATTGTTGCAGGCTCTTTAACACCTGAACCTGAACCAGAATTTGCAGATGAGCTTGAAGAAGCGGCAGTGCCGCATCCCGCCAGCAGGGAAGACATTAGAAGAACTGCCATGACCGATAAAGTGGCTTTTTTCACGTTTTTTATTCTCCTCTCGATGTTTAAAATATGATTGCGATGTCCATAAGCCTTATCTGTATTTTACCTAACAATAATTATGTTCCCATTAAACAATTGTAATATTTAGGTTAAATTTGAAGATCATGTAATATCCCATTACTCATTGTATAAACCCGAGTACAGAGGTTTTCCATAAATTCCAGGTCATGAAAGATTCCCATCATCGTTGTTCCTTCTCGTTTCAATTGCTCAATCAGTTCCCGCACTTTTATTTTTGAAGCATGATCCAAACTGGCAGTAGGTTCATCCAGAAGCAGTAACCTAGGACGCTTGACCATAGCCCTGGCAATATTTAAGCGCAGCTTTTCACCGCCGGAAAAGGTTCCGGGATAACAATCCCATAATTCTTTGTCCAATTCAAAATGTTCCAGCATTCGCTGAGCTTCCATATTGGCATAATCTTCACCAGATCCCATTTCTAAAACGGCTTGTTTTACCAGTTCCCGTGCGGTTGTCCGCGGCATTATATTTAGAAACTGTGATACGTAACCGATTTCATGTTTCCGAAGATAGATCATTTGTCGTTCTGAGAGTTCTGCTAAATTTACAAAGCCATATTTTTGCGAGTTATACCAAATTTGTCCATTCTGGGGTACATAAGTACGATATATGCACTTAAAGACCGTTGATTTTCCGCTGCCGCTTTTCCCTGTAATCCCGACGAATTCACCTCCTTTTAGGTTAAGGGAAATATCATGAAGCGCTTCGATGTGCTTAGCTAAATTGTGAATGATAAAGGATTTGGTTAAATCCTGGACAACTAATATTTCTTCCATTTACGCACCTGCTTTTTTATACTTCTCTAGAAATTCATGGATAGGAAGATAAAAATCATTAAGCCTTTCTTTAATCATTTCATAGGACCAGTCCCACCACTTAATCTCCTCAAGTATTTGAACAGACTCTTCAGAAAATCGTTTCTTGATGGGTTTAGCCTCCACTCCGACTACAACAGTATAGGGATCCACATCCTTCGTAACCACTGCACCACTGCCTACCACCGCTCCATTGCCGATTTTCACACCAGGCATAATGATGGCAGCATGTCCAATCCAAGTATCATGGCCAATTACGAGCCTCTGCTCCTTCCTCCATTGAAAGAACTGTTCATCATCGGATTCTGCCAAACCATACTTCCTGCGGCGGTAGGTAAAATGATGCAGGGTAGGCCTATCCATGGGATGATCGGTAGGTCCGATTCTTACCATCGCCGCAATATTGGCAAATTTGCCGATTTCGGCGTTTTGGGCAATGCAAAAGGGCCCTGTATAGGAAAAATCAGCCAATTTGACATTTTCCAAGACGTTATAAATCCCTACTTCTGTATACTGACCCAATTCAACATTGTCCAGCTGGCAGTTCTCATGAATACAAGGTTTCTGACTAAGCCTTTCGATCATAATTATTTCATCCGACCTTTCCCAACTTACTCAACCTTCATGCTGAATACGATGTTGTTTGCTTTAACTTCCCGTCAATGATTACCGCGGTAATAACTGGATAATTCTCTTCAATCATTTGTATAATCAAGAGGTCTGCTTTTTTTCCTTCTCTGATGGAGCCGATTTCCTGATCCAGAGAGACTGCTTTGGCCGGATTTAGGGTTACTAATTTGAAAGCATCGACAAGACCAAATTTATGCGTTTCATGAAGCATGAACACAGCATGCAGCATCCCAGGCGGATAATAATCACTGCAGAGGATGTCAATAGCGTTCGCTAGGATTGCTTCAGCTGCAGATAAATTTCCACTGTGGGAACCTCCCAAGAGAATATTGGGGGCACCTGCCATGGTGAATAATCCTTTCTTTTTGGCTTTTTGAGCTATTGCCAAAGAGATGGGAAATTCACTGATTGTCACTCCCCAGCTTTGTACCAAGTCTAATTTTCCGACAGTGTCATCATCATGGGACGCAATAGCGATACCCTTTTCCCGAGCCAGTTCTGCGATTTGCCGAATCCCATCAATCGTTACTTTTTCCTTCCTTTGATGACGGTCAATAATTTGATCAATCACCTGATCCTCTAAATCGTTATAGCTTTTGACCATATTCCTATAAACCTCTAAATCCCGGTATTGTCCCTGGCCAGGTGAATGGTCCATGAAGGAAACAAGTTGAACCTTTTTCTCCTCGATATACTCCTTTAATTCCTCCACGTCGTTAACATTGTCTATTTCAAACCGGGCGTGAAATTTATGTCGTATCAAGTAATGGTTGGTTCCAGTTCCGGCAACTAAATCGATGAATTTCCGAACATTTTCAGGATTGCGGATGGGTTTGCGCTTATACTCAGTGTCTTTAAAAAGGGATAAAGAATGGAACATAGTGGTAATTCCATGAGAGACTAACTGTCTCTCAGTTTCGCGAAGACTCATTTGAAAATCCATTAGGCAGGTCGGTCTTGGTGCTGCCATTGTCTCAATATAGTCCGAGTGAATATCAATAAACCCCGGTGCGACATAGCCGCCTGCCCCGTCAATAACTTGAATGTCTTCTTGAAGTTCCTCGGTTAGAGCGTCTTCACCTTGGGCCACGATCTTGAAAATTCGATCGTCTTTGATCAGAAGGTCATACCCTGTCAAGATTGACTCTTCCGTAATGATCTGAGCATTAGTGATTATAAACATATGCTATCTCCTTCATCTGCTAGCACTTATAACAAGGATTGGACAAGTTTCTGAGTATAACCATGCTGGGGATCTTCTAAAATTTGATCCGTTAAACCTTGTTCAATTACCTGTCCGTCAAGCATAACAAGAGTTCGATCAGCCAACATTCTGATAACACCTAAATCATGAGACACGATAATCATAGAAATCTTTAACTGTCTCTGAATGCTCTTGATTAAATCCAGGACACTGGCTTGAACGGATAAGTCCAATCCTGTCGTGACCTCATCGAGGAGCAGCAGCGGCGGATTGTTCGACAAAGCTTTAGCAATTTGAACCCTCTGCTGCATCCCTCCCGAGAAGTTCTTAGGAGCTTCTTTCATACGGTAGACAGGGATATTAACGTGCTCCAACAGTTCTTCCCCGCGGACCTTCATCTGTCCCACATTCCTGTTTCCGGCTGAAATCAGCTTCTCGGCGATATTTCCAATGGAGGAGAAATTCATCTTGAGACTCATGAGGGGGTTTTGATACACCTTTCCCATGAGATGATTCCTTATATAGCGTTTCTGCTGTGAAGATTCCTCGAAGACATTTGTTTCACCGCCTTTATAGGAGGCAATATAAGCTTCGCCGCTGCTTACTTCCTGGTCAAAATAAAGGCACTCCATCATCGTCGACTTACCGCTGCCGCTTTCTCCCACGATTCCTAAAATCTCTCCCGCATAAACTTCAAAGGAGATATCCCTGCAGGCATATACCGTACCACAAACGGGACAATAATTTTTCAGCAAACCCTCCCCTTTTGCCCCACGGCAATTGACACATCCTTGACCATATTGTTTATTAATATTTCGCACCGCTAAAACAGGCCGTTCGGAATCATCCATATTGCAATCCCTCATTCTTTTGAAATTCCATTCATTCTTTGCAGGCAATAGCTGGTGTCATTGCATTGATATAAGGCTTCACCCGTAATATCATTCAATAGTTCATCCAGAAATACGTCCTTAGCTCCACATAATCTGCAGCACTTATCCTGAAACGTTTCAACCCTAAAGGGATAGTCCGCAAAATCCAGAGACGCAACCTTTGTGTAGGGAGGTACTGCATAAACCTTCTTTTCACGTCCGGCGCCCAAAAGAATCAAGGCTTTATTCTGATTCAGCTTGGGGTTATCGAATCTCGGAATAGGGCTGGGTGCCATCACATATCTGCTGTGAACCATAACAGGATGATCTGCTCCTGTGGACATGGCCCCATAGTTCACGATCTGCTCAAAGAGCATGAGCCAAGCACCACTGTATTCATGTTCCGCATGAAGTTTTTTAGTTTCATATTCACTCGGTTCATAATACCTAAGAGGTTCTGGTATCGGTACTTGGAGAACGAGGATCTGATCTTCTTGCAGGGGGGTTTCGGGGATCCGATGTCTCGATTGGATGATGGTCGCTTCAGTCGTTTCGTCTGTAACAACAATTCCTGTTGTAAGGGCAATTAGTTTCTTAATATTGACGGCATTTACCGATTCATCAGAGCCTTGATCAATAACTTTCAGAATATCTTCTTTTCCCACCAGGGAAAGGGTTAATTGAAGTCCTCCCGTTCCCCATCCTCTGGCGATGGGCATTTCCCTGGAAGCAAAAGGCACCTGATAACCGGGGATGGCAATAGCTTTTAAGGTTGCCCTTCTAATTTCCCGTTTAGACCCTTCATCAAAAAAAGCGAAATTATATTCAATCTTCATGAATGCAGCTCCTCATTCTTTCCCTTGGTTTAGGGCAGGTTCTTTTTTCGATTGTCGCACGCTGTCCAACTTGGACTGAAACGTTACATAGTGGGGCAATTTCAGATGTGAGATAAAACCCGGAGACTCGACGGAATCGATATGCAGCAGGACAAACTCCTCGTCATTAATGGCATGCTCTGATTCACCCACTTCTAAACAGTGGTCAAGAATACTCATGGCAATTGCTTTTGTCTCATTTTGGCCATAACAAAGTCCATAGCCGAGCTTAAATTCAATCTCTTTTTCCCCATTAATGTTCTGAATATCTTCTGGAAACAATGTCTCGACTTCCGTGACTTTAATTTCACCGATGTAGTAACCATCGTCTTTTTCATTTTGTTCATTAAAGGGATTATCCACATAAAGGGGCAGGTTTCCCATTCGCAGTTCCCCCACCGTAGGATGAAGGGCCCCGAAACTGCGTAAGGCTACATACCCCAGAGACGTAACAGCTCCTGTCTGCCCTCGGGTTAAAATCTGCAGCCGTTCACTTCGGCTTGCCGGAAACTGGAGACTCTCTTTTGTAACATCATCCGGTTCGTGGTTATCATTATCACAAACTGACATCAAACCATTTTCCCGCAGATAATCCACCACCTTAGGTAAATTAGCCAAATCTGTTCTATCGTTACCTTCTCCGCCTTCCAGGACATAATCACATACCCAATTGATCGCCTCTTCATCGCTTTCCTCACTTAAGTTAAAGTCAAGCAAACGATGAGTATAATCATTAGCAGCACCTAAAATCTGTCCGCCGGGTATATCTTTAAAACTTGCAGATATTCTGCGTTCGACCATCATGTCCTCAGGCTCAACAACGCGGGAATAATGATTGCGTGGCAGAGTTGAACGGTAGGCTCTCATTAAAAAGACAGCTTCTTCAGGACTTCCTTCCGCTTGCTTTATGGCCAAAGCTGCCAACGTTTCATTATATAGACTGCTTTCCGACATAACTTGGTCAATTAAGCAGCGCATTCCGCTTTCAATTCTCTGACAATCAACAACGACTCCCTTTTTTAACCGCTCATATTTTAGTCGTTTCAGCGATTCTTCAATGGCAAGAGTCCCGCCTTTAACAGCAACATACCCCATCTATCCAACCACCTGTTTTATAATTTGAGTTGTCCGCGGGAGGCACAAAATGTTATCTTCCCGATCTGTAAAGATTAAATCAATTCCCAGAGGATATTCAGAGTTTTTTTCTTCCCGCCAATCAACCCACTGGCCGTTCAGCGTTACATCCATATAGTTTTCTTTTTCGATTCCGGGCCCTTTCAGAGTGAGGTTCCGTTCATTACTCACGACGTCTGTTTCAATGATCAAGGTTGCTCCTTTGTGAGGGTCCAGCAAATCTCCGCTGCGGGCTATTTGAAAAGCCTCCTCCAAATCCCCCGGTTTCGAGTCATGTAAGATCAGAATATAATCGGCACTCTCCAGTTCTGTTGCTTTGGCGTACGTTAACTGATTAATAAGTTTGGCCATCTCAGCTTCATGTTCCGAGCATATTTTAAAGGTTACTTCTGTATCGAAAAGCATCAGGGCCAATACTAGAGTTGAGTTAAAACATCCAATCTCCATAGCCACCTTATCTGCCTGATCACGAAGGTTTTTGATTAAGCCCGGCCGAGACATGGAAGCAAGCGTTTTGCGATAAGCTGTTTGGATATCATGAACGAGATCTAGTTTCATCTACTTATCCCCCCTCTTATTGAACATCCATGGTGTTAAAGTTAACTTTTGTTTTTAAGACTTGCTTCTTTAGGGCCTCATAGTTTTCGTTAATGTGAAATTGTTCTTGCAATAAGGCCTTAGTCCATGCTTTGGTTTCTGGCAAATCCCCATTATAGGCCGCATCAATAATTGCCAGGTTATAGGCTAAGTTTGGTTCATGCCCTTTGACCATACCAATTCCCAAAAAACCGTTGATCATCACCTTACATTCGGTAACAAGTACCTCACCTAAGTAAAATAAGCTTCGCTGAGCGCCCTCCCGAACTTTTACCATGACTAAACTATTCTTGCTTTCTTCAATGGTCCTAACGTCATAAATCTGGAGTATTTCATGGGCTAATTTTGCAGAAACTTCCGCAGAACCTTTAATTAAGATCTCTGTTCGCTGTTTTCTAATCATGACCCAGCCATCCTTTGCAAGCGTTTATCGTTTACATATTGAGCATAACTTGTTGCCAAGTTGGCTGTGTTAAAGCTCTGTATGGGCTCCGTTAAATCTTCGTAAATAAAATGCACTGAAGGATGGGCTCTACCCCGTCGGAAATAGTTCAATTAAAAAACGGCATTTCCAGGGTTATTCGCTGTCAGTTCAGCAAATAACCCTTGGAAATGCCGTTTTTTGTAATACAATTAACTTATTAAGTTAGGATTCAGGGCGAGAGCGTAAAAGTTGGTCTTGTTCCTTAACATAGAACATAAGAAAAGCAATCGCTTCGATAATAAATTTTGAGATACTCCAATACCTTACCCGTTTTCTTATCCATGCAACCCGATTCCAAAACTAAGAGAGGAATCAAATGAGGACAATTAAACAATGTTCTCTGAGACGCCGTGGGAAAAGAAACACTTAAGACGCTGGGTTTAGAGTCAAATTGTGTATACCCTTTACTGTGATAATACTGAAACATTGAGGTTATATCCCTGCCGACGTCATCAATATCCTCAAAGACCGATTTTGCAAGATAAGAGACATGCAGCGCTATTGGTTGACGATCAATATACCTTAACCTGCCGACTTTGAAGATCTTATCCTCTTTAGTAGTTTCTAAGTAATTATAAATTTTCTTGTTGTACTTAATTTCTTGGCAAAAGATCGTTTTCGATTGGAAGTCATACCCTTTCTCGATCATTTTTTGACTGAAACTCACATCTCCTGTCAGAACAAGTTCAATTTGCTGATATCGGTCTTTGACATAGCTCCCTTTTCCCTGCTTTTTATAGATATATCCCATTTCTTCAAGTCTTTCGTAAGCTTTCCGCGCTGTAATTCGAGGAACCTCGTAAGTATCGGCAATTTCATTTTCAGAGGGCAGTCTATCATGGGCGTTATATTTTCCTGAGGACATTAAAGAAATTAACTTATCGACTATATCTAGATCATGAGACATTTTTGGCACCCACTTTCAAGCTTATTATACTAAAAGACACACCCTTGAACGTTAAGGTTTTGTAAACATTTGTATAATAAGCTAGGCGAGCCTTAGGCCATGGATCGCCGAATCTCACAAACCATAGACGGCAAGAGGGGAGAGTCTACTATTATTGGCAAGGCTCCTCCCTTGAAGCTATTGCTTTTCCAGAAAGTTTAAAGGAAACAGTAAAGGAGTATCCTTGTGAATGGATACTCCTGCTGAACTATAATGATAAACGTAAACATCCTATTCAGTAAATCGATCCTAGTGAACTCGTTCAGCTAAAGCCGAACATCGAGGCTTCAGTGATGAAAGTGTCCTATGGACACTTTCGCTAAAAGCGCCTAGCCCATAACAAATTCTTTCAGGATAGAAACAAAAACTATAAGTTATTAATCTTAACGAACTTTTGCCCAACTCTCATAATAAGTTTTAAAAATTCACTGAACACAACGATACTAAACGTAAATCCAAGCATTCTTAACCATAGATAAGGTTCAAGAGGAACTGTTTTAAATACCTGCCCGCCAAATTGGGTAACCATAATTTGAATTAAAAAGGTTAGAAATACGACGCCGAGCATAGTTTTATTTTTATGAATATAAGGGAAGATGCTCTTTTCTCCAAATTCTCTGCAGTTAAAGGCATTCCATAACTGGAAGAGTACAAACGACGTAAAGACAATGGTCGATTGCTGTGCTTCACTTCCCCCAAGAATTTGAGTTCTCAGAAGGAAAATTAAGGCAGCCACGATAAACAAACCGTTGGCTATGATTTTTAATAACATATCTTTAGTAACAATAGAGGCATTCCGTTTAATCGGCCGTTTTTCAAGCAAATGTTCTCTGGGAGGTTCTAAACCTAAAGTTAAGGCCGGCGGTCCGTCCATAATAATATTTACCCACAGCAATTGCAGGGTTGTAAACGGCATTTTATAACCTATGATTTCTGCCAAAATAACTGTGATGAAGGCTACAATATTAACAGTCAACTGAAACTGAATGAAGCGCTGAAAGTTTTCATAAATGCCTCGCCCCCACTTTATAGCTTTGACGATGCTGGAAAATGAATCATCCAACAAGACAATATCCGAAGCCTCCTTGGTAACTTCAGTTCCGGTGATTCCCATAGCAACTCCAACATCAGCCGCTTTCAAAGCAGGAGCATCGTTGATGCCATCGCCGGTAACAACTACGGAAGCATTGTTTTCACGCAGCAATTTAACAACTCTCATTTTAGCCGTAGGATTTGAACGCGCTATGACAACAATGTTACTGAGTTTGCTTTTCAGCTCCTCATCACTCATGGCATCAATATCTGTAACCTCGAGAGCCAGAGAATCCTTGCGGATAATTTCCAGTTGATCGGCGATAGCTTTAGCAGTGTTAATGTTATCCCCGGTTAAAATTTTAACCGCAATACCAGCCCGACGACACTGATCAATAGCCTCCTTGACGTCCTTGCGCAAAGGATCTTCAATTCCAACAAAGCCTGTAAAAATAAGATTTTTTTCCACATTGTAGATATCTTCCCATTGAGGCTCTGCTCTAAAATCGGTGTAAGCAAAGGCTAATACTCTCCGTGCATGATCCTGAAGTTCTTTAATTCCAGCTTCAATTCTATCTTTGTGTTCCTGAGTTAAGGGAACAATCTCATTATTTACCAAGACTCTATCACTAATCTTAAGGACTTTTTCCGGGGAGCCCTTGGTATAAATACGGTAGCCATCTGCCGTTTCATAAGCCGTGGACATCATTTTTCTTGCTGACGTAAAATTGTATTCGGCAACTGGCTCGCCAAACCGTTTGCGATGGTCCCGATAGTTAATTTGTTTCGTATCAGCATAGACAAGAAGCGAACATTCCGTTGGATTTCCCAGAAACGTATATTGACCATCCTTTTTCGTGATATCTGCTGTCGTATTAAGACAGAAATTCTCTAATAATGCAGGACAATTCAGGCTCTCAGCGGATGCCTCTTGACCATTACACCAAGCCTCTACCACAGTCATCTTGTTTTCTGTTAACGTTCCTGTTTTATCGGAACATATGACGTTCACAGAACCAATTGTTTCACAGGCAATTAACTTACGGACTAAAGCATTATTTTTAGCCATTTTCTGCATGTTAAATGCAAGGGTAATTGCCACCATAGTCGGTAAGCCTTCCGGAACCGCAGCCACGATAAGAGCTACGGAAGTGATAAAAGCGTCTTTAACTCCCGGCAAGGCCGAAGCGATATTACCCGGAACAAACAACCCTTGTCGATACATGATAAACAACTCGAAAAGAAAAATTGCAGCTGCTACTATCGATCCAATAATTGAGATTTTTTTGCCAAGATCCGCTAATTTCTCCTGCAGGGGAGTTTGAGCCGTCGTCTCCCCCTTTAACTCTTCAGCAATTTTACCCATTTCTGTTTGATCGCCAACAGCAGTTACTATAGCAATAGCCCGTCCTTCGATGGCCATGGTGCCTGAAAACAGCATATTGGTTTGTTCAGCCAGGGGACAATTTTCCCGCTCAATAGGCTTGGATTTTTTGGTGACAGATTCTGCTTCACCAGTCAGCAGAGATTCATCAATTCCGAGGTTTGAACAATGGATAACTCTGGCATCTGCCGGAACTTTTTCCCCTGTTTCTAAATGGATAATATCACCGATAGTAAGCTCACTTTGCGGTATATGAATTATCTGGCGATCTCTCACTGCTTTCACCAGAACATCATCACTCAGCTTAGCCAAGGCTTCGAAGGCTTTATCCGATTTGCCTTCCTGAATTACGGAAATAGTTGTGGCTATAAGAACGGCTGCGAAGATTCCCAGCCCATCCGGCAGGTGCCCCATGAGCAATGATATTACCCCTGATATTAAAAGAATTATAATTAAAGGTTCTTTTAAGCTTTCCATAATTTTGACCAAAAGGCTCTCTTTGGGCTTAGGAGTAAAAACATTTTTCCCATAACGCTGAATTCTGGCTCTAACTTCAGAAAAAGATAATCCACTGTCTTCGTCGCTCTTTAATTCGGCAATAACCGCCTGGGCTTCTTTTTGATAATAATTCACATAGATCCTCCTTTTGCTTTCCTATTATCCCCTACCCCCTATTAAATTTCGATTTACTTAATGAATATAACCACTCCTCACTTCAAATATAAACCTTGAGGTAAATAAAAAAGACTTTTGACATAGTCATTTAAGACCATGTCAAAAGTCTTGTTACCACTTGGGCTTACAAAGCCAGGCAAGAGTTCTTGCCGGGTATGTTGACTTTGTAATTTAAAACTACTCCCTTTTAACTCTCTCAGTATAATTGAAAACCACCTGCTTGTCAAGTGAGTAAACTCGTTCAGCTAAAGCTGGGCCCTATCCCCACCGAAGCAAGGAATTATGCTGAGTAATTTTCTACGTCATGAAGAAAAATCTCTACTAACTGAGGATCAAACTGAACTCCAGCGTTAATTTTCAATTCCCGCAAGGCAATGGTTTCAGGCAAAGCCTTGCGATAGCTTCGTTCACTGGTCATAGCATCATAAGTATCAGCAATGGCAATAATTCTAGACTGCAGTGGGATCGCTATACCCTTTAGCCCTTTAGGATATCCCTTCCCATCCCAACGTTCATGATGAGATAAAACATAATCCGCCATTTCAGACATATCATTGACCGTGCTAAGGATGCGATAACCTATTTCCGGGTGCTTTTTTATTTCTTCCCATTCATCATCGGTTAATTTGCCAGGCTTGTTTAAGATTGCTTCTTCAACGGCGATTTTACCGATATCATGAAGCAAGCCAACAGTTTTTAGTTCTTCAATTTGCCCTTCGGGAAGGTCCAGAGCTTTGCCAATTCGTTCACAAAGTGCTGATACTCGATGAGAATGCTGCTCTTCACGTTTATTTTTCTCATGCAGAGTGCTAATTATCGCCTTAATGGTTTTTCCTCTCATGCTCGGGCTTTCAAAGAGCTTTTTCTTATACATATAATCTTCGGCCTTTTTTAAAATCTCATAAATATTTTCACCTTTATGTGTCTTTGTCTCATATCCGAAAGAGACCGATAAAGCAATGGACCCTACTTTCTCTTCTAAGGCCCGAGTTTTAATGCGCTTAAGAATTTGATCTGTTTCACTGGCACTGGTTTTAGGCAGAAGAAGAACGAATTCATCCCCGCCTAGGCGGGCAATAATGTCGTCGGATCGGCAGGAACCTTTTATAACCTCGGCCACTGTTTTTAGAAGTTGATCCCCCATACTGTGACCAAAAGAATCGTTAATAAGCTTAAGACCGTTAACATCGACAAAAACAACAGTTAAAGGATAGTTTCTCTGCACATCTAAACGTTTAAGCTCTTCTTCAAAAAATCGGCGATTATATAATCCTGTCAAAAAATCACGATAACTCAAAAACTCAAACCGTCGTTCCATTTTTTTACGTTCGCTGATATCTCGCCATAAGACATGAAACACTCTTTTTTCATTAATTAGGATGGACGTCAGCATGACTTCTCCGGGAATAATTGTCCCATCCTTCTTTTTCAAAAGCCACTCAAACTTCTTATTCCTACGAGTAGTCTTAATGATTTCCATAGCTTTCTCCTGAGAAGAAACTCCTTTGGCTTGGAATGGCGGTGAAAGCTCCCAAAAACTTTTGCCGATAATACTCCCTTTAGAATCATATCCTAATAGTCCTATCGTCGCAGGATTACAGTCTATAAATTTGTTATCATCCAGGATCAAAATTGCATCAGAGGAACCTTCAAAGAGAGTTCTAAACGTATGTTCACTTGCTTTTAAAGCCTCTTCAGCCCTTTTTTGCTCCGTAATATCTTTGTAAATTCCGAACAGGCCAATACGTTTATCTTCAAATATTAAAGGGTAGCCGAGTATATGTACATGAACAAAACTCCCATCCTTACGCGATCTGAGAGTATCATATTCAACGATATTTCCCTTGATAACCTTTTTGGAAAGCTCAGTGGCTTTGTCGATCTGCTCTAAGGCAACAATTTTATCGTTAATTGTCGAGCCAATCAGTTCCTCTTTTGAGTATCCAAACACTTTTTCAAAGGCACAGTTCACATCTATAAACTTATCTTCAGTATCCAAGATGCAAATAGCCTCCGGGGAGTTTTCAAAAAGCTTGCGGAAATATACTTTTTGCAATTCCAAATCTTTTAGAGAGCTCTTTGTATTAGCAAGATCGTTCAAAAGTATACAGATTCTGGTTTCGCCTGGTTCGATTTTCAAAGGGAACGCCATCATTCGAACCTGAATAGGAGATCCATCTTTGCGAAAACATGATATATCAGAAATTACTGTTCTTCCTTCCAAAATTTCATTATAAATTTTCCGAAATTCCTCTTTATCCGTGACAATCATGACATCACTAACAACCGAACCCATAATTTCTAAGTTTTCAACATCAAACATTCTTCTTAATGATTCATTAACATTAAGTATCTGCCCTTTTTGATTAATAATTAGAATACCATCTTGAGTATTCTTGAACACTTCGGTAAAAAATTCATTTCTCAAATGCAAATAACTGTTTAAAACTTTCAGTTCTTTATTCTTCTTTCTTATTAAATGAATAAGAATTAAAAAAAACAATATTATAAGAACTATGAGAGCTATGCTCAGCCATAAATTTAGCATATAAACCCTTCTTTCGATTAACAGACCTATTATATGACAATACTAAAATTTTTTCTATATCGTAATTTTAAGACGATGCAGAGTGAACTGCCATTACACTTCTTTTTTACTGAGAGAATTTAACTTATGATTATATGTTTCGAATTCATACCAGCTTTTGTTTTTAGTTATAATACTTAAAGCATACTGAGAAAGGGTGATATGGATTGAAATTTTTAGAACTCGCTAAAAAACGCTTTTCGGTTCGCAAATACCAAACCAAGGAAGTTGAGGAAGAAAAACTGCTAAAGATTCTCGAAGCCGGCAGAGTTGCCCCAACGGGGGCAAATACACAGCCCCAAAGAATCCTCGCCATTTGCTCAAAGGAGGGGTTAGAAAAGATATCCAAATGTGCGAACATCTATAAAGCACCTGTCGCTTTAATTGTCTGTGTTGATCACAGTGTTACCTGGAAAAGGCCTCTCGATGGCAAAGATATTGGAGAAATTGATGTCAGCATTGTGACGGATCATATGATGCTTCAGGCAACCGAACTTGAATTAGGAACATGTTGGATCTGCTACTTTGATGAAACAACTCTACGCCAAGAATTCAACATTCCCGACAACTATGAACCCTTAACTATTTTAGTAATCGGTTATTCCGCAGCTGAACCGGCATCCAGCGATCGGCATGGTACCTTGCGTAAGAGCTTGGATAATACCGTCCGATATGAATCTTTCTGAAACTTCCAAAACAAACGTTTAAACTTCAAACTCCTTACCTATTACGTCTTAAGTAGTCAAGGAGTTTGAAGAAACAATACCCCATTATATCCAAGATTAAAAAATAATCATCACTTTTTTCACATGAATATTTTATCAATCCTTCCTCTAAGCTATAATATCTATAAAACAGTATTGAGAGGAACGAAATAATGATCCGGACATTTATTTGGTTTATCTACTTTTGGCTCTACCTTATCGCTATCGAACCCGCCCTAATGAAGATTAATCGTCTGTCCAAGCTGGGACGAATTTCCGAACGTGACAAAATCACTGCTGAAATGGCTAAAAACTGGGCTCGATCCTTAATAAAGTGTGCAGGAGTAACAGTTACAATCTCCGGAGAGGAGAAAATCCCTTCCGGCCCCGTCCTTTTTGTGAGCAACCATCAAGGTAACTTTGACATCCCTTTACTCTTGGGATACATAGAAAAACCCAAGGCCTTTATAGCTAAAATTGAGCTGCTTAAAATACCCTTTATTCGTACTTGGATGACACATATGCAATGTGTCTTTATGGACCGTTCCGATATCCGCCAATCACTCAAAGTTATTAATCAGGCCGCAGATCATCTTAAAAAGGGCTATTCCATGGTTATCTTCCCCGAAGGGACGAGAAGTAAGAGTGAAACGTTAGGTGAATTTAAGCCTGGAAGCTTAAAATTGGGAATAAAGGCCGGAGTTCCTATTGTTCCCATTGCAATTCGCGGTTCTTATAAGATTATGGAACAAAATGGCTTTCTGATTAAGCCGACCCATGTTGAAATTATTATTTCAGATCCCATCCCCACCGACAGTCTCACAAAAGATCAGGCCAATGAATTGTCGGACAGAATATATAACGTAATAAAAGATTGTCTAACCGAGACAAATTCTATTGTGGCCTAAACAATCGTGGCCAAGCACAGCTATAGGTGCTGCCCGTTGCGCAGACTGCGTTCACTAGCTGAATTAATGTCTATTAGCTTCATGCAAAAAAAAACCGCTTTCAAAGCGGTTTTTTATATCTAAATCTATTCCATATCTAATGAAATTCAGACACATCAATTAATCCAAATATTAAGTTCATGCTCATGTTCAATGATTCTCTCAGCAATCTTTGTTCCAACATCCTTAAAGTAATTTTCACAAACTTCCCAAGAAGAATCGTAGTCTTCCATTAACTTACCCCTTGTCATAACTCGACGAGGCAGAGGGATCCTATTTGTGCTGTTGATATCAAAGTTTGCAATAGATTTTTCGAATTCGTATTCTAAATTTGCGCTGTTCCAATACTTAGTTTCTCTTTCTGATCCCGATTCACAGATACGATTTACTAATTCATATGTTAGAGTACCAAAGGTAACTAATAGTTTGGGCCGATATTCGAGAATACTTTCCTTGAACGATATAATATCATCTGCAATTTCAGATGTTGACCATAAATGGGAAGCATTAGAAACTAAGCCAATATCGCTGACCATACTTTTTATATAGATATTTCTAGTCTCAATTCTTTTTTTGAGTTTTCGGTATACTTGATCCTGGATCACTTCAAGAACCGGTACCCAGATGTCATTACGGACAGCCGGATACTTAGGATTAACTAAAAGCCAAAAATGGGAAGATCGATCTCCGGACTCTGTTTCTATTTTATCAACTAAAGGTGAATACTTATTAAGTACTAAGCTAGACAAAGGTAATTCCACCTTTCGTATTTGAATTAATGCGCCATAGGAACAATATCACGCTTTACTTTGAGATTGTGGTATAATTTTATATACCTAAGTTACATAGCAAAAAGCGTGCCAGACTCTAAAAGGCCATAGATCAAGATCTTCGCCAATTAAATAATTAAAAAGTGTAGCAAATGCTACACCTTACCACAGGGATTCTATGCTCATTTGAGCTATTTATCCAGTTTTTAAGCCCCCCACTTTTTTAAATAACAACTGTAGCATATACTACAGTTATAACAACGGAAGTGATTATATGCTGAGAAAAAACAAATTATTCTCTACTTTTAAAAGCAGCAGTTTACGAAATCAGATCGTAATTATAATAGCCATTATCATGCTTGTACCATCCGTTGCTCTAATGTATGACATTTTTTTCGCTTCAAAGACAGATGAAGTTGTTTTCCTAGACAAAGAACAACGGCTTGAAGCCCTGGTCAACAGTATCAATAAGGACTTTTCGAAAAATCTTCAATCATTGTCCTTAGGATCACATAAAATTTCTTCATCCTTGCTTCAAGACGAATTCACTCAAGTTGTGAACCCACAGATACAGGCTAATTTAGGAATTCGCTTTGGCTTGTATATTCCCCAAACGGAAAAGATCACCGTACTTGGTTTCCTGCATAACTATCGTAACCTCTCACAAGAAGAAGAAGCTCAAAGGGAAAAGGATATCTTTGACAATACAAAACCGGGATTAGTTGCGACTCAGATGAGCAATACTCCGCTCTTTCGCATATCCGGTTCATGGAATGATCAAGTCGTTGAATATATATCCCCTGTAGTTTTAGATAAGAAAGTCGTCGCCGTAATGTGGGTCGAAGAGCGGCTTAATCCTTTCTTTTATCAGAGCAGCTTCTTTCGAAAACTCGAAAGGTATTTTATTCTTGCAGTCTTGGCCATTGTTATGATTGGTGCCCTTATTGTTATCAGAAACTTAATGACCGGAGTTAACCGCTTAAAGCAGGGGTTAAACCGCATGGAAAATGATATTCATCTTTTGCTTCCTGAAATGCCTGGAGAACTTGGTCAGGTAGCTCAAGCAGTTAACCGCTTGGCCGTTGGCCTCAGCGAAAAGGAACGATTGGAAGATCAGTTGAGACAATCAGAGCACCTGATTGCTCTTGGCCGTCTGGCAACCGGTGTAGCTCATGAATTACGCAATCCAATTGCTATCATTAAAACCTTGGTTGAATTGATGAAAGAGGAATATTCTCAAGTGACCGGTATTGAAGAATTTACGCGGGCAATAGAAGAACAAATCGACCGCCAAGATTTTGAGATTCAGGAACTTTTAGATTTCGGACGTCCTACTAAAGTTGCCTCTAAAGAATGTTCCATTAATGATCTTATCAAAGGTGTCCTCTCTTTCTCCGCCGCAATGCTGCGCAAGCAAAAGGTCCACGTAAAATTAGATCTGGCAAATAACCTCTCTCAAATCTTAGCTGATACCGAAAAGCTTAAACAAGTTTTTGTAAACATCATTGTTAATGCGTCAGAAGCGATGCCCGAAGGCGGCGAACTGGCAATAACCACGGAAGAAAAGGAGAACATCATTGCCATAAGCTTTGCGGATACTGGAGAGGGAATCCCTCTAAACGATAAATCAAGAATATTTGATCCCTTTTATACAACAAAAAAGGCCGGTACCGGCCTTGGATTGTCAATTTCCTATCAAAGTATAAAATTGCACGGCGGAACCATTGACGTTGACAGCAAAATGGGAAAAGGAACTACTTTCCGGATTAATCTTCCTGTACTGCCTAAAATTCTAAGACAGGAGTGATCTTCTTGACACCAAAAATTCTGGTCATTGACGATGAGGAAAGAATGTGCTGGGCCCTCGAGAGGGCACTCAGCCATGAAGGATATCAGGTGATGACTGCCACAAGGGGGTTAGAGGGCATTCGATTGGCCAAAGAAAATGAACCCTCGCTGGTAATTTTAGACTTAAAAATGCCTGATCTCGATGGCATCGAAGTATTAAAAGAGCTAAAATCTTTATACCCTAATGTACCTGTCATCATGATTACCGCCCATGGGACTATTGATACGGCCATAGAGGCGATGAAAATTGGTGCTATGGACTATATCACAAAGCCGTTCAAGCTTGAAAAAATCAAAGTCCAGGTTCAACAAGCGCTTCATCTTTCCAATCTGGAAAATCAAGTTGATTTTTTACGTCAGGAATTGGGAAAACAATATGGTAAACTTATTGGGCAGAGTGAACCGATGAAAGAAGTTTCACTCTTAATCCGTCAGGTTGCCAAAACCGGTACAACAGTACTGATTACCGGTGAAAGCGGAACGGGAAAAGAAGTTGCTGCTTTAGAAATTCACAAAGCCAGCAATCGTTTCAACAAACCCTTCGTGGCAGTAAACTGTGCCGCTCTTCCGGAACACCTCTTAGAAAGTGAATTATTCGGCCACGAGAAAGGGGCCTTTACCGGCGCAACCAGCAGAAAAAAAGGGCGCTTTGAGGTCGCCGATAAGGGATCAATCCTCCTTGATGAAATTGGAGAAATGCCTATTAACATGCAAGCAAAGTTGTTAAGAGTATTACAAGAACGCTGTTTTCAAAGAGTTGGCGGAACCGAAACAATCCACGTTGATGTTCGAGTCATCGCCACAACGAATCGGGACCTTGCCGCGGCTATATCCAGCGGAACCTTTCGAGAAGATCTTTACTATCGCTTAAATGTCATGGGCATTGTCATGCCTCCCCTTCGATCACGAAAAGAGGATATTCCTCTTCTTGTTAATCATTTTTTAGAAAAATTCGACCCTACTAAAAGTAAAAAAATTTCCTCAGAAGCTATGAAAACCTTAACCCAATACAACTGGCCCGGAAACATCAGAGAGCTGCAAAATGTTATTGAAAGAGCCCTTATTGTTTGTCAGGGTTCGGAAATCAAATCGGTACATTTTCCTAAAGAGTTGCTCAATCATCTCGAAGAATTGACAACGCCGGAGATACAGCTTACTGAAAGTGGTTTCTCTTTAGGAGAATTAGAGAAACATCTTATCATTAAGGCTCTGGAAAAACACAACTATAATCAGACCAAGGTAGCAAAATATTTAGGAATTACCCGCCCAACATTGCTTTATCGCCTACAAAAATATGGTATAAAATATGACCACAATTAAAGCCATTGACTTTTCCCAATGGCTTATCCGCGACTTATTTTAGATATGATCACTTCCGTAATCAACCATTTTCTGATTCAATTCTGCAAATTCTCGGCTAATTTCCGGTGCTTTAAGCCATTGACTTTGGGGAGAACAGCGATCAAAGTAATTTAAAAACTCCTGAAAATGATCGCCGCTATAAGCATCTCGAAACCCTTCCAGAGTAAAATGGGAAGAAAAATTACAGTTTAGGTTTAAATGATTAAATAAGTCCTCACCGATTAGTTCTGGATTTCGCGTGTCCACAACTTTATGAAAAGAATCAAGGACTTTTTTCTGCTGCATAGAATTAAGTCTGTACACAACACGCCCCCCCTTATTAAAGTTCCCTAAATATTGAGAGTTATTTTGCTGTTAGTATGCCCGTTAAGTCCTAGAGTTTGCACTCATTTAAACGGGAAATAGCAAGTTTTTTAGAGTGAGTTTAAAACTTCACAAGTATTTCATAAATAAATTTAGAGGACATTTGCATATAGTGTCGAATAATTAATGATATGTTTAATGAAAGGAGAAGGAATGCCGAATCTAGAGTCGTCTAGAACGGGGGATTTTATTTATGGGGTTAATCGCGTATAATACGCGAAGGGCTTACACCTTCCTGCCCGAATCCGTCAACTAACCTCGTAGGCAATTGTGAAAGGTGAAAAATATGCAATGGTCTCGTAAACTGTCTCAGATTCAAGGCGAAGTACTTAGCCGAATCAAACATTTCGATTGGACTCAAAGGAAACTGGTTATCCAACAGTTTTCGCGCAATACGTTACAAAAGATTTCTTGGAAATCGCCAAAAATTATCGTTACCTTATCGATTTCTCTCATTTTAATAGGTGGGGTCACCTACAACCTTACAACGACGACTTCTGCGGCAGCAGTTCTTGTTAACGGTCATCAGATTGGCCTGGCAAAAAATTCAGCGACAGCTGAAAACCTTGTAAAAACAGTTTTGCAACAGGAAGGCAAACCTTATGGTGTAGTTGCCAAAACTCACGACGTTATAACTTATGAGAACGTCAGAATTAGTCCAGCTGTCTATCTGGAATCTTCTTTAAATGAAGAAAAACTAAAAAATGACATATCATGTTATTTTGATGGTTATAGCTTAAAAGCAAATGGATCTGTTGTCGCTGTTTTGCCAAATAAAGAAGACGTGAATCAGGTTCTTAAAAAATACCAAGATTATTATGCAAAACCCAGTTCTGAAAATAAGATCGAATCAATAAGTTTTGCTGAGAATGTTAGTGTCGAAAAAGCTGAAGTCTCACCGGATCAAGTAAAATCAGCTGATCAAGCTTTTAAGGTATTGATGGGTGGCAAGATAACGACGAAAAACTATACCGTTCAGCCTAATGATTCTTGGTGGCTTATCGCCCGCAAAAACGATATGTTAACCGATGATGTATTAGCCGGTAATCCGGGGTCAACTAAAAATACCATGCTGAAACCCGGTGAAACTATAAAGCTTGTTGATTCCACACCTTATCTTACCGTTGTTAGTAAAGGAACTTATTCAGGGTCGGAAACAATACCCTACGATGTTGTAACGAAAATTGATCCGAGTTTGGCCTTTGACAATTCAAAAATTGAAACCCAAGGAAGTAATGGCGCAAAATTAGTTACTTATTCTTATGTGCGCAAAAATGGTATCGACGTAACTAAAAAAGTATTAGCTGAAAAAGTCACTCAAAATCCTGTAAATCAAGTCATTGCTAAAGGGCCTGGCAATGTGACGGTTGCTTATGGTATTTCCAGAGGAAGCAGTAATAATTCCTCCATTGTGGGTCGAGCTCTTAGCTTACAGGGTACGCCCTATGTCTTCGGTGGAACCACTCGCAGTGGTTTCGACTGTTCGGGCTTTACAAAATATGTTTATGCTAATTCCGGAATATCCCTGCCGCGTACTTCCTATGCTCAATTTGCTTCAGGACGTTCTGTCAGCAAAAATGACCTTCAGCCTGGTGATTTAGTGTTTTTCACTACATACACTAGTGGTGCATCTCACGTAGGCATTTATATGGGGGGGGGACGATTTATTCATGCCAGTAACCCTAACAGTGGTATTGAAGTCTCCAGTCTCAGTGACAGTTTTTATGCTTCCCGTTATTTAGGAGCGCGCAGGTATAATTAGTAACGGTAATCCCACTTGAAAAAGGGGCTGTGAGAAAACACAGCCCCTTTCATTTTTTAGGAAAGCAATTATTCAATCTCATCGCAAGGTCTGGGAAAACGAACAAAAAAAGTAGTTCCGTCTGGACCAGTATCAACGTCTATATGAGCATGATATCTATTGGCAATTGTGAAGCACATGGGCAGACCCAAGCCGGTTCCGTTTTCTTTGGTAGTAAAAAAAGGATCGCCAAGCTTTTTTAGATTCTCTTCATCAATTCCTTTTCCTTCATCCTTTACACTAAGGACAACACTATCTTCTTCCATAAAAGTTTCAATCGTAAGACAGCCATTGGGCTGCATTGCTTCAAGACCGTTTCGGGCCAAGTTTAAGACTAGTTGTGTAATTTCATTGGAATCAATATCAATTTCCTTAATTTTACCCGGTTGAAAAATACACTTCTTATCTTGACTATAAGCATCAGCAATTAATAACGGAAATAGGTTTTCCAGCAACTTATTGAGATTCACGCGTTTAATTTCAGTCGGTTTATTTTTGGCAAGAGATAAGAAATTTGTAATAATTAGATTGGCCCTATCCAACTCCTCGATCATTAATTCAAAATAGTTTTGAAAGACGAGTAAATCCGTTTTACTTTGTAACATTTGAAGAAACCCTCGAATAGTTGTCATAGGATTTCGAATTTCGTGTCCAAGACCTGCCGCCAACTGACCTATAATATTTAAACGCCCCAGTTTTGCTATTTCACCTTCTAGGTATTCTCTATTCTCAATTTCTTTTTTTAGGGATTTTTTTAGCGAAAAAACCTCTGATTGAAGATTAACTCGTTCTTCCCTAAGCTGAATTATCTCTTTTTTAAAATCAACAAATACTTCCCAATCTTTAATTGTTCGAAACGTTGCAGCCATAGATATTAAAATCCTCCGATAATTCATAATCATCTGATATTTATATCTATCTGATTTTCTAGTCACTCTAAGTCTTATAGCGGGTTATATAAAAAAAGGTAAATAACTGATCGTTATGTTATTTCGAGAATAAAAAGGAAAATCCTTCAAAAATTGTTTTTTTATTATTAAATTTATTATTTACAAGAAAATGAAAACGGCTGCTAAATTTCGATTGCCAGAACGTCCTATCCGCTCTGGCAACCTTTTGTTGGACTGCTTATCTACTTGTTTCCTCTTTCTGCTAACACTTTGCTAAGTAATTTACCCCCTGTACCCCAATTATCCATCTCATTCTCTTTAATTAATACTATAAAGGCTTCTTCTGAAATTCCAAGAATGTCACTGGCAACTCTAGTAAACTCATTAATTAGTTTTTCTTTTTTCTCCTTATCAATTTTCCCGGCTTCAAGTTTGATAAATGGCATTTAGACAGCCTCCTTTAATAATTTATTAATGCCTGAAACCTTGTATCTCAATCTCTTAATTATCCTAGAATATCTCCGAGGATCAATATTTATTCTGATTCTGATTCTGATTATCTTCCAGGGGGGTATCAACTTCTATTGATGCCTTATGGCAAGCAGCATATTGCAATATGATTGTACTTTTTGCATATTTACTTTATTTTAACAGATTGACAATACGTCTTTTACGTTCATGCTTTAGAATAAGGTTGAAGCTAAAGATAGTTCGAATCTGAAAGGAGTTAACTCAGCAAAGCCTTTCTGGGAAGATTAAAATGAAGAGGTGATAAACTCATGAACGTCAGTGTATATACATACACTCTGGGGAAAATGACCAAAATGATCTTAGCCCCTGTAGGACCTTTGCAGTATTTACTTAATTCTCCGGGCCTTCCTCACATCTATAGCTTAGAACAAGCTTACCGCCTCTTAGAACAAGACAACAAGTCCAGAGCAGCCAACTTTTTCAAGGACTATCATACATATCTTAAAAAAGGCCTGTTATGGGCAGACCGTGGCTGGAAAAATGTTTGTCATTATTATAATTGGAACAGCGATCAAAACCGCGTCCAATGGCCAGATGCAAGCGCTGAGTGTCAATATTATTTCAACAAAGCCATGTCCCTCTTTTCTAAAGAAATGGTCAAAGGAATGTTCTATCTTGGAGCGGCCTTGCACTTAGTACAAGATATGTGTGTACCCCATCATTCAACAGGAGTCGTTTTTGATGGGCACTTAGAATTTGAGAAATGGGCAGCGAGCAACTGGTACAGCTTCCCTGCCAAAACCGGTTTATACTCTTCCTTTACACATCCAGTACAGTGGATTAAGCAAAACGCTAAGCTATCAGCGCAGCTTTATCCCCTAGTATCAATTGAAAATGGCTGTTCAACTAAAAGCTATTCCAAAGCTGCAGAAACCCTTATTCCTCTATCAATTGCCACAACTGCCGGCTTTTTAGATTTTGCGTACCAAAAATTTACAGATATTTTCCCTCAGCAAAACTTGGTGAAAATTATGTCATAACGCAACTGCAGCAAAATGAAGAAGCAATAGTAATTTCTTTAAGTATTTTTGCAGATAAGGTAAGAAAAAAAGCCCGAAAGAAGATCAAAAAATATCTTCTCTCGGGCTTTTTTTCTGTGCATATTTCCTTTCGATAGCTCTGCCTCGATGTTCAGCTTTCGCTGAACGAGTTCACTGTTCTTTTATAAATTATTGATACATGTACTTTCTGGTTAAAGGAAGATTATTGTTTACACCTTTGGTAAAAAGGAATTGATGAACGTCTATGTTGCCGCAATGAAATGACGCAGCGCAAGAATTTAAATATAAACGCCACATGCGCATAAAGGTATCGTCTTTCATTTTTCGAATTTCCGGAAGTGCCTTTTCAAAATTTCGGGTCCAATGTTCTAAAGTCCTTGTGTAGTGCTCGCGCAAACTCTCGAGGTCAATAAGACAGAATTTATTTTCAACAATTAGGGATACGAGTTCGTTGACTGCCGGAATATATCCTCCGGGAAAAATATATTTGTCAATCCAGCTGTTTGTGCCTGAGTCTTCATCATAGCCTGTTATACAATGCAGCAGGGATATTCCCCCTTCATTAAGAAAGGATTTTACAGCGGAGAAATACCCATCAAGATTTTCTCTGCCAACGTGCTCAATCATCCCTACACTTACTACTCGATCAAAGGTTCTTGCGTTCAATTCCCGAAAATCGATTTGCTGAACTTCAACAAGCTCTTCTAATCCTTCTTCTTTAATTCTCTCCGAAACTCGGGAGTATTGTTCTGAACTAAGAGTTACCCCCATAGCTTTAACTTGATAGTTCTTCGCAGCTGTAAGGATTAATTCTCCCCACCCACAACCAATATCTAATAAGGTTTGTCCAGGCCGCAAATTAAGTTTACGCAGAATATGATTTACTTTGTTTTTTTGAGCCTGATAAAGACTATCTTCCGGTGATTCAAAATAAGCACAAGAATAAGTCATGCTCTCATCCAGCCAAAGTCGATAAAAATCATTGCCAATATCATAATGATATTGAACATCATCTTTACTTTTCCTTAGGGTATTGGAAAGCATCTTAGCGAATTTAACATAAGGTTTTTTATCATACAGAAAGCTGTTCTGCTTATTATAAATCGACTCGATGACTTTTTGTACAGCTCCATCGATATCTATTTTTTTACGCATATAGCCTTCGCCGAAGGCCAGGGAAGGATCACGGATAATTTCTGATTTAGGTATGGGCACACTGAAATTAATTCGGAATTGAATCTCTCCTTCGCCATATTTTTTAACGTCCCCATCCCAATATTTAACCTCGCAGGGATCAGCGAACATATTTTTAAGGACGTTGTTGTAGAACGTTTTATCAATACTCATTCCATTTACCTCCTTCGGAATTGATAAAACCATAGAGGTAATACTTTATTTAACTTCCTCTAAGTTAATTTTCTCAATTACCGCTTGAGCTCGTTTCTTCAGATTGGTTAAATCTTCTTTAACCCGTTCAATTTTTAAGATTTTCTGTTCGATTAAGATAAGTTCTTCATCTAAGGTGTCTATTATACTCAACAGTTTTTCCCTTTGCTCTCTGCGCTCAGCAGTTTGTTTAAAGCTTACTTTTTGTGACTCAATGAGATTGCTAAGCGCAATAAAATGCTGTAGTTCCTCCAGCGATAAGCCTAAGGCGTCTTTAGTATACTTAATTCTTTTAAGCAATTCTATGTGCTCTTCATTATAGTACCTAGTCCCTCCTTCACTGCGTTTAGGCGGCGGTAATATCCCTATCTCTTCATAATATCGGATTGTTCGTTTGGTCAAGCCGCTTTGGAGAGCAACTTGGTCAATTTTATAGTTATCCACAATATCCTCCCTTACTGTTGCTAAGATTATATTAGCACTAATATAACATTAACGTCAACGTTCATCTCTCCTTAAAACTCAACAATCTTACAAATAAATACTTTTTTTGCATATTATATAATATCCATTGAACATAACTTTTATAATCCGTAATTGCTACACAAAAAAAGCGAGGACCTGAATTAGGTACTCACTTTTAGCATATGTTTTACAGAATATGGAGACCGTTTTTTCTTATCTGTCCTCGGCTTCTAAATATCAACGATAGAACAGATATGGTCTTTAGGAAAGGAGGGTGAACAGTGAAACGTCCGCGGTTAATCAGAACTTCTGCTAACAAGCAGAGAAAACTTACCAGCCTGGGAATAACGATTATTGTAATCATTATTGCCATTGCTGCTCTGAAATTAGCGTTCAACCAAAGAGTATCTGCCTGGCAGGATTTTTCAGATACTGTACCGACAATTGCCAATCCTTCTATGACTCCCACAGAAATAGAAAATTCTCTGGTAGACATCTTAAAACAATATCAAGAGATAACTGCTTCAAAGGAAATGGGTAAAAAGCAAATAACAGCCTCATTAGATAAATTATATAAGCTTGCCGCCAATGATTACCTGAATTGTAATGCTCTAAAACAATTATCCCAGAACAGCCAAATGATCATTGATTTAACCGAAGCGTCCAGATTATTAACGGCATCCCTATTTGAACTCAACGATAGTTTGAGTAGTGCCGGTGATCTGAGCAAGTGTCAATTAAAAAGCAGCAAAGAAGACCTTGTCTCAGCGACTACTAAAATTGAGCAGGTCCGTCAGAAATTAAAGCATTAGCTCAAACAGAAAATGATTATAAACTTTTGGCGAGATTGCTTAATTCCATAGACATGGAAGTAATTTCTTCGATACTTGCAGAAATCTCTTCCGAGGCGGCCGCTTGCCCTTGACTGGCGTCTAAGGAGATATTGCTTTTTCGGCTCGCTTCTTCAACTTTTCCCTTTATTGTATCAGTTAATTGTTTAATTCTGGGGACTGTGCTCTTTGATTGAGCAGACAGTTTTCTTATCTCCTCAGCAACTACACCAAAACCGCGGCCAGCATCTCCAGCTCTGGCTGCTTCGATAGCTGCATTCAATCCTAACATTTTCGTTTCATCAGCGATCTCTTTAATAAAAGCCGATACCTCATTTATCTCTTCTGAAATATTTATTATCCCTTTAATATCCGTATTAAGTTTCCCTTCATTGGTGTGTATTTCCGTCGCAGATGCTGAAAGCTCCTCTATGGCGGCGGCTATACCTTCAAGACTGCTTTCTAAGTTAATCGACATTTCACGCAGGGTTACTGCCGTTTTTTTCGGTGTCACAATTCCCAGAGTGGCGACGAGATTTTTATGTTCATCATCATACAAGGGAAAATTAGCAATAGTTAATGGCTGCCCGTATTTAGAAGCGTCAATTTCTTCAATAATAGGCTTTTTTGTTTGCAGCGCCCGATAAGCAATATCTGTTTCCTTTAGGTCATAGCCTACGGCTATTGACGGCATGTCAAATTTATCGGAGGCCTGTGCATAAGCAATCTTTGTTAAGTCTGACATATATATATAAGCCCCTTCAGGGAACATCTCGGCTAAAATAGGGGCAAAATCTCCAAAGGCGGCAGCTACAGGGTGTAACTTAGGAAATGCTATAGTAAATGCACCCCAGATGTCTCCTTTATCATCGATGATAGGGATTGAGACGATAACTACTCTCAAACCATAAACCGTACGGGGAATATTTTGCGTTAGAACCTTCTTATTCTGTATTGCTTGCATCGTCGTTGTATCTTCATTTAACCTCTTGCCAACCTGAAAGATGTCTAATGAAAAGGACTCAGAGGATTTTACCCAAACAAAGGTGTCATGTTCAACAACTCCGAACAATATTCCGCCCGGTATTAAATCAGCCATAAATTCTGCCATAAACTTACACGACTCAACGCCCGCTAAAGCTATCATCTTTAAACCACTCCCATTGCTATCTACTCGTTAAAACTTCAGCCTTAAAATTCAGCCCGTTCAACAAAAGAATTAAACGCTCGTCAATCCGAACAACACCTTGCACTCTGTTACTTCCGAGACCTGATAGTTCTGCATTAAGCCTTTCAATCGATTGTTCTTCGACCTTTATAACTTCTGAGACATCATCCACAATTATCCCAATTCCTACATTCTCTATGTTCAAAATAAGCAAACGGCTGTCAACACTTCTCTCAGATTGTTCAACACCACCAAATCGCTTTTTTAAATCAATAATCGGAATCGCCTTACCTCTTAAGTCAATCATTCCTTCTATGTAGGAAGGCAGATAAGGCATTTTAGTTATTCTTTCCGGAATTCGAATGATCTCCTGAGCAAACGTAATTTCGAGGGCATATTCTTCATCACCCAATCTAAATACAACTAACTGCATATAACTCAATTAATTCGCTCCTTTCTGAATTTTTAAACTTCTATTATCACTCCTTTGCTAAGAAAGCAAAATCGCCAAGACAGCTCTTCTTGACGACAAAGACATTTCTTACTTTATGATGCAACCCGGCTATCTTCCTCAAATAGAAAGACCCGTGGCTTTGCGTCCTTGGCTTTCACCAAGTTTGCCTTTGTCTTTTGTTGTATATTATAACATAACAATGTAGTTAAAAGTTGAAATTAATAAAAATATAGCGAATATTTCACCCCAGATGCTTATAATTTTCAAGGTTACGAATCAATTTCAAAAAATGTTATTCTTCTAAGTACCTAATATATAGTAGCGTTCTAAAGAAATTAAATATATAACGTACAAATCTTACGTTCTTAGGCATTATATAATTGGATTGTTTTATCTATCTAAATTAAAATTTGAAAGTTAAAGGAAAAATGGTCTGTTAAGGCGAATTTTCCTTTTTACGGAGGTGAATTGGCATGTTTTTAGCGCCACTGTTTGAAAATGATGTTCCCGATGCCCTTTTATCCTGACGGATCGAAGGGTACATCTTCCGTCTGGAATAAGGACTTAATTTGATTGACGACGGAGGGAACTTAAATGTCCAAAAATAAACTAGGCTCTATCTATTTGGCTTTGGCTGCGACAATTTGGGGAGGTATGTATGTCATTAGCAAAGTGGTTCTTACCGTCATACCACCTTTAGAGTTAGTTTGGCTGCGCTATATAATCGCGCTCCTCGTCCTTTCAGCCATGGCAGTCCTAACCCATCAATCTTGGCGAATACGTAAGCGAGACATCCCTTTAATTCTGACGATCGGCATAACAGGCTATGCCCTATCGATCTGGACTCAATTTCTGGGGACAAAACTGGCGACGGCTCAGATGGGAGCTATTATTACCTCGGCAACCCCGGCCTTCATGGTTATTTTCGCCCGCCTCTTGCTAAAGGAAACAATGACCCTGCGCAAAGGACTCTCGGTGATCTTAGCAACCATTGGCGTCTTGTGCATTGTTGGTATCGGAGATATTAGTACAACTTATCAGCTTGGAGGACTGATCTTAGGCGTTGCAGCAGTAACTTGGGCCTTAATGTCTGTACTCATCAAACGAGTTCCCAGCACTTACTCTCAACTTGTTGTTACGACCTATGCAATTTTTACAGCAACTATATTTATTACCCCTTTTGCAGCTTCTCAGGCCAGCCAAATTCCAGTCGCCGTCATGGCCCAGCCTGCTATTTGGGGTGGAATCTTGTATCTTGGCATTGTTTCTACTGCCCTTGCTTTCTTTTTGTGGAACAAAGGCCTGCAAATGGTCGAGGCCGCCAGCGGAAGTCTGTTTTTCTTCTTCCAGCCCCTATCAGGAACTTTGCTTGGCTGGCTTTTTCTCGGCGAACACGTAGGACTCCCATTTGGGATAGGTTCAGTCTTAATACTTGCCGGAGTCTTATTAGTTATTAGAGAACCATAACTCTGTTCGAAAATGCGTTAGATAACCTGGAAAAATCGAGGAGGCTCTTGAGCAATCAAAAGCCTCCTTTAATATTAATCAATTAATCTCGAATTAAACATACCATAGGAAGTTATAAACTCATCAGCCTGCTTCAGCAGCCTCAAACTGGCTATTATAAAGGTTAGCGTAAAAGCCGCCTTTTGCCAGAAGTTCATTGTGGTGCCCCTGCTCTATGATATCACCATGATTCATGACAAGGATCAAATCAGCATCGCGGATCGTGGATAAACGATGAGCAATAATAAAACTCGTTCTGTTCTCCATAAGGTGATCCATAGCCTTTTGAATTTCAACTTCCGTCCGGGTGTCGACAGAACTGGTGGCTTCATCGAGAATAAGTATTTTTGGGTCAGCCAAGATGGCTCGAGCAATAGTCAAGAGTTGTTTTTGCCCTTGCGAGACATTTGAAGCCTCCTCGTTTAGTACCATATTATAACCCTTCGGCAGTGTATGAACGAAACTATCGACGCGTGCGGCTTTCGCCGCTTCCATTACTTCATGATCACTTGCCTCGAGACGACCGTAACGGATATTGTCCATAATGGTTCCATTATAAAGCCATGTGTCCTGAAGAACCATACCAAATAAAGAACGCAGATCATGCCTGCTGAAGTCGCGGATGTCATGTCCATCAACCAAAATTGCACCATCATTAACATCATAAAAACGCATCAAAAGCTTAACGATCGTAGTCTTACCCGCTCCCGTCGGTCCAACAATAGCAACCTTTTGTCCAGGTTTTATGTAAGCGGAAAATTTGTTGATAATAATCTTATCTGCTTCGTAGCCGAAATGTACATCTCTAAACTCCACACACCCCTGCACACTCTCCAGTTTAACTGGATTGGTGCTCTCCGGAACTTCATTTTCCTCGGCTAGAAACTCAAAAACACGTTCGGCTGAAGCTGCTGTTTGCTGAAGTATATTCGAGATGTTGGCCAATTGAGTAATCGGCTGAGTAAATGATCGTACATATTGAATAAATGCCTGAATGTCTCCAACCTGCATAGATTTTTGGATGACAAGCCAACCGCCTAAAACGCTAACGAGAACGAAACTTAAGTTTCCAACAAAACTCATAATAGGCATAATCAGGCCTGACAAAAACTGCGATTTCCAAGCCACCCTATATAATTTGCTATTAAAGCCTTCAAACTTTGCAATACTTTTCTCCTCGCCATTAAAGGCTTTCATAATCACATGACCGCTATACATTTCTTCTACATGACCATTTACATTTCCCAAATAATCTTGCTGCAGCTTGAAGTATTTCTGTGAATATTTAATGATAACCATAATAATGATCATGGACAAGGGGATCACCATGAAAGCCACCAAGGTTAAGAGCCAGCTTATACTGAGCATCATGACCAGCACACCAAGAACCGTCGTTACAGAGGTAATAATCTGCGTTAAACTCTGATTTAGTGTTTGGCTGAGGGTATCTACATCATTCGTAACTCGAGACAACACTTCACCATGATTTGTTCGTTCAAAATAACCCAAGGGCATACGATTAATTTTTTCTGAAATATCCTTGCGAAACTGGTAACTGACTTTCATAGCCACACCTGACATAACCCAGCCCTGGACATAACTGAAAAGAGCACTTAAAAAATATAAGCCTGCCAAAAGGAGAATCGTATTCCCAATATAATTGAAATCTATTCCGCTGCCACTGCCGGAAAGCTTGCTTAAAGCGCCTTCGAAAAGGTGTGTGGTGACATTTCCTAATATTTTGGGACCAACAATAGAAAAGACTGAGCTGGCAGCGGCAAAAATAAATACGAAGATCATGGCCGTCCGATAGGGACGCAAATAATTTAATAGTTTCTTCATGGTGCCCCTGAAGTCTCGAGCCTTTTCGCCCCCCTGCATCATACCACCGGGACCGCCGCCCATACCACCACCCATGGGACCCCGCGGAGATGACTTCTTCCTGGTCTCCACGCTCATGCTAATTCCTCCTTCGAGAACTGAGACAAGGCTATTTCTTGATAAGCCTCGCAAGTTTTCATTAATTCATCATGGGTCCCGATTCCCGCCACTTTCCCTTCCTCAAGGACTATAATTTGCTCAGCGTTCATAATCGTGGAAATGCGCTGGGCAACGATAAGGACCGTACTTCCTCCTGTTTCAGACTTCAGGGCTTTACGGAGGGCCGCATCTGTTTTAAAATCCAAGGCAGAAAAACTATCATCAAAAATATAAAGTTCCGGTTTCTTAACCAAAGCTCGGGCAATCGATAATCGTTGTTTCTGTCCGCCTGAAACGTTTGTTCCGCCTTGGGCAATACCTGTCAATAATCCTTCCGGCTTTTCCTTAATAAACTCAGTGGCTTGAGCAATATCTGCAGCTTTGATGAGATCCTCCCGGGAGGCAGATTCATCTGCATACTGCAAGTTAGATTCAATAGTTCCGCTGAATAAAATACCCTTTTGAGGCACATATCCAATCTTGTCATGAAGATCATGCAGCGTTACGTCACGGATATCTATTCCATCGAAGAAGATAGAACCGCCTGTAACATCATAATAACGAGGAATCAGGTTAATTAGAGTTGTTTTGCCTGCGCCTGTCGAGCCAATAATCGCTGTTGTCTGATTTGGCAGGGCTTTAAAACTTATACCTTGCAAAGCATCTTCCTCGGCGCCGGGATACCTGAAGGAAACATTCCTGAATTCTAATTCGCCCTTAATTTTAGGATCGAAGTCTTTAGGAGTCTGCGGATCAACGATAACAAGTTTAACCGCCAAAACATCGGCAATCCGCTGAGCTGATACTGATGCTCTTGGGATCATAATAAACATCACCGACAACATTAAAAAGGCCATAATAATTTGTATGGCATACTGCATAAAAGCCATCATATCTCCAACCTGCATCCCTGCATTGGCTATTTGAGAAGCGCCAATCCAAACAATGAGCAGTGTAACTCCATTCATAATCACGGTCATCGCCGGCATCATGACTACCATAACCCTATTGACAAATAGGTTGGTTTTTGTCAGATCAGAATTAGCCCGATCAAAACGACTTTCTTCGAATCTCTGGGTGTTGAAGGCCCTAATGACCATCATCCCGGAGAGATTTTCACGAGTGACTAAATTTAGTCGATCGATAAGTTTCTGAATTAATTTGAACTTGGGCATAGCTACCGAAAAAACGATGGAGATCAAACCTAAAAGCACAATTACGGCAACAGCAATAATCCAAGACATAGAAGTGCTCTTACCCAGAGCTCTGATCACTCCACCGACACCCATCATTGGCGCATAAAAAAACATTCTGATCAGAATGACAATCAGAGTCTGTATTTGGGTAATGTCATTGGTAGTTCGCGTGATCAGTGATGCAGTAGAAAATTGATCAAACTCTGAATTAGAAAAACTCTCTACCTTTGAAAATACACCTTTACGCAAATCCCGTGCCAGTCCTGCGGCTATGACTGCTGAGGTAAGCCCTACCATGATAGTACAGGCTGCACTGACTAAAGCGATTAAGACCATCACCATACCCGTATTGTTAATATAATTATTTTGTATTTTGTTTGTGTTCATGCCTAATGCAGCATATTCTGCTTTAACGGAACTGACAGCTGTTTGAATAATCATACTGTCACTTAAGGCAGAGAATTGCTGATTAATTTTTCCGTTTAGTTGAGCTAGTTGAGCTGGAGAAAGTCTGGAAATAAGGGCATATAAGTCTGTATTCGCTGGAACTTTCATTCCGTTAAAAGAAATTACGCCCCCATTAGCGGTAGATTTCATTTTTTCAATACCTGAAACTGCTAGAAATGCCCTGCCAAATACTGGGTTCAGCTTATTTATTTCCGCTTGATCGATAGATTTTAGAACCTCAATTGATTCCCTCTGTAAAATCGGATACGTCTGGACATATCTTTCATAGTCCTGACTTGATTTGTCGATTAAGGTATAATCTTTTAAAACCTCCGCCTTATCGGCAGGAGTCATAAAAAGAGTAAGCTTGCTCATCTGACTTTGTCTCACGGCCACAGGAACAGCATTAAGGACTCCCCCCTGTTGAATTCCCTGATTGACAATATTGGCCATATAGTCCGGCAGGGAAAGGTCTGCCATAGCCTGACAAAAAATCAAAATTACAGCTGTGATAATTAACAACGTATAGGGTTTTAAATATCTCCATAGTCTCAGCATCAGCCAATACAGCTCCTTAAATTTTAATTCTTAACCCATTAACCTTAAGTCTTAAACCTTCAGTCGTAACATTGATCCTTACTCTTATGTCAGTTATACAAATAAACTCTGTAAATGTTCCCAGTGCAGGTATTAGTATGTATTTGATTGCATTTCTATATGCTTAATTTTTAATTCTATTTTTTCAGCGTAAAGATACTTATCTGGCGCGAAGGACACTTGGATTTGTTAAGCTCCAATTGCATAAAAAAAGAGGTGCCCGCGCACTACGTTTAAAGTCGTATGCGCTGCTCCCCTTGCATGAAGTTTCCTTACTCATGTTTATTTATCCAGCCTGGCTTCAATAGACTCCAGAATTTTCCTGATTTGTGAAAACTCAGTTTTAACTTGCTCCATATTTTTCTTACCGTCTGTTTCAATACGATGCAAATGACTTTGCATATCATCAATCTCCAGCTCAGCCTTATAGTTAATAGCAAAATCAATCACCGATTCATGTTTGTCACGGGCGGCTTGTCGGTTTTGACTCATCATGATAACTGGGGCTTGAAAAGCTGCCAGAAACGATAAACATAAGTTTAGGAGAATAAATGGTGGTTCATCAAAATGGAATGACTTTGTCCAAAGAAGTCCATTCCAGACTATCCAAGCAGCCAAAAACAGTCCAAAATAAATAATAAACTTCCAGCTTCCGCCAAATTGAGCAATACGATCGGCTAAGCGGTCAGGATATGTAGTTCTGCTGGTATAGTCTTCTTCCAGCCGATTCAAAATGCTCTTTTCGTAATCATCTACCAATCTGTCAATTCGCTGAATGTCTCTTTTTTGAATTGCAATATCAAACCCTTCAAATAGAGATGCCTCTTCAGGGTTGTCCAAAGCGCCTTCAATATTATTAACTTCATTCATATTCTAACTCCCATATCTGATACTAACTCCATATCTGCTTTTTAGAATTATTCCCGTTTGTTTTTCGTTAATACATGTTCAGTGGACATTATCGCCGAGACGCCTTTCCCAATAGGAATATTTAGCGGCGAAGGCGGACTCTACCCCACTGAAATTAACGAAGGCCCCCCCACTTATAGAAATAGTGAACTAAAAACTGGATAAAACCGGAAGTAATCCCGGTTTTATTTATCATAATACTTTATTTAGATAATCGATTAGCAACGCTGGACGCCATGTAGGAATCCGGTTTGATGACACATTGAAAGCCACAAGATCTGACCCAACCCATTATTTCAGCAATATACTTAGCCGTCGGGCCATTATATCCGGCATCAACATGAATTGCTATCTTATTGGGAATGTTATCATTAATAAATTTTCCCTTTAATCTTTCGGCGAGTTCCAAACTTAGATTTGTTTCATAATAAATCTTTTGGCGTATATTGCTTATTTTATTAACTCTTCTAATTTCCGAGAAGAAAATTCCTCCTTTACCGACTTTATTTTCAATTTTATGAATGCCAACGGTTATCGGTATTTTAGTATCATTAAAGTTTTGGCTGTCTGAACCAATTGAGACTTTGTACTCTCCTTTCTTATCTTGCGATAAATAAGCTTTGATTATTGAGTACATTTCTTCGAAAGAGATTTCACCATACATCATACTGTACACAGTACCATCTCCGTTCCACTTATCGCTTCTGTTAAAGGATGATAATAAGTAATACTCAATAATAGTAAAACTATACCTTACTCCACTAAAACTCGTTTCTTGTAGAGTAAGGTAACCATTGAAAGGAATTAACTAACTCTGAATTCTTGGATTGAAGTGAGAAGTTTTTGGGCGGTTGCGGCTAATTCTTGACTTGCCCTAGTCAAACGACTAGTGGTTGCCACTTGTTCTTGAATATTACCTGTCACAGATTGAACACGTTGTGCTGTAACCTCACTAAACCTTCGTATATTAAAAATCGAATCCACGATCTGTTGATTGCCGACAGCAGCTTGCTGGATCGATGTGGATATTTCCCTGACCTGAGTCGATACCTCTTCAATATGACCATTGTTCACGGCAAATGCTTCTCCGGCGATCTCAACAACTTGAATCCCCTCTTCGACATCATTTAAAGCGTCCGTCATGACTGAAACCACCGAGGTAATATTGTCATGATTATTACTAATCAAGGAGCTAATCTGCTTCGAGGCTTCCTGAGCCTGTTCTGCCAGCTTCCGCACTTCTTCAGCAACCACAGCAAACCCTCGTCCATGTTCACCAGCCCTCGCTGCTTCGATGGCAGCATTAAGAGCCAGCAGATTGGTTTGCGCAGCAATATCACCGATAGATTTCGTAAAATCCTTAATTTGACGATTACTTGCGGTAAGGTTATTAATGTTGTTTTGTATTTGTTTAGTTCTGTTCCCTATGACAGACATTTGTCGAACAACTCTGTCAATTGCTTCCTGGCCTGATTTTGTTGTTTTTGAGGTCTTCTCGGTGAGATCTGCAACAAAAATACTGGTAGCTGCGATTTGCTGGGCACTTGCAGATACCTGCTGGATAGCAGCGGAAGCCTCATTAACTGTAACCGCTTGCTTTTCAGTATCAGAGGCAGTTGATGTCATAGTCCCGGCAATTTGTTCTGAAACAAGAGAATTTTCTTCAGTGATCGCTTGTATTACCTGAGCACATTCTGACACAAGTTGACTGGATCGTGAAACTTCACCGACTAAATTACGCAGGGTAGTTCGCATTGCATCAAAAGCAAGACCCAATTGACCTGTTTCATCCCTTGAGAGAATAAGCCCTTCATTACCCACTAAGTTCCCATGTTCAACTTCCTGCACACTTTTTAACATTTCCTTGATGGGGTCTGCTAAAAGTCTCGCCACAAATAAGCCTAAAAGCAAGCTTAGAAGAACCGCAGCAATTGGAAAAATGAGCAAAACTTTGCCGGCGAAAAGAAAATCTTGGTTATTTTGGGCAAGAGTTTTATCCATAGACTCTTGATTATAAGAAATCAGGTTCGAAAGCAGAATATGTATACTATCAACATAAGTTAATGCATTATTGGTATAATCGAAATAGGCTTCTTGTTTTGTTCCTTGATCACTGAGGTCGAAAGCCTTTTGCCTTTCATTTCTGTAGTCAGTAAGGGCTTTTTTTAAGCCGGTTAACTTTGCGTTTTCCCCCGAGCTTTTGCGGATTGAAGCAAAGTCCTTAAGAGATGCATCTATGGTAGTATCAGCATTTTTTAGATCCTTAAGAATTTCTTGTCTGCGGATTTCGTCAATAGGAGCTAAAATCATCTCCATGGACAAAGCCTCTGCCACTCCCGTATTAGCCCTAACTTCATTTAAGACCTTAACGGCTGATAAAGAGCTGGCATACATTTTATTAAATTCGCTATTTTGTCTTTGATAGTAAGCATAACCTATGTAGCCGATAAATCCCATCAAGACGGCCATAATAAGAACTAAACTATTAATTTTATAGGCTATCTTGAAGTTGCGAAAACTTCTAAGGAATTTCGTTATCGACTTATTTTTTGTAACATTTTTCTTCTTTAACGTTAAGCTTTTTAATTTGCTAGAAATAGCTTTAAAAATATTTTTTATATTCATATTTGCATTTGATAAATTTCTGATTTTATTATTCAACAATAATTCCTCCATTATCTTCGATTTAGTGAATCGTATGTATTAAATTAGCTTTGATTTTAGTTTTATACCATTAATTATTTAGCGCAATATGAAAGAGTTGCCTCCTAAAGCCTTTACTTCTTTTTTAATTCGGGCAGCCCGCTCGGAGACCAATAAAGGAGTCCAATTTTGCTCAGCATTATTAATGACGAGCCCGGCCAAAGCAACGCTTAAGTTCTCTTGACCCGGTAACTGTTTACAAGATTGCTCAAATTGTTTAATAATTTCAGCCGCTAAAGTTTCCAGATTTTCGGGGGACGCGATTGCAATAAAATCATCACCACCTATGTGTCCGACAAAGGTCTCGTCGTTCAAAGAATCTCTCACATTCAGCAAGACCTCGCTTAACATTTTGATTACTAAGTCGCCCTGTTGAAAACCGTATAAATCATTGTAGTATTTGAATTTATTAAGATCTATGTAGAGAAGGCCAAAGGTAAGATCCCGTTCTATATGCTGCCGTATTTCCTGATCAATACGCAGGTTACCAGGCAACCCTGTCAGGGGATTGGCTCCTTGGGCCAACTGAATCTGTCTCTCTGACATAGCTTTCATGAGATTTGCAACAGATACCATACCGATGGGCTTTCGTTGATTAGCAACAATAATTCCGTCATAAAGCTGGGAATCAGAACGCTGCATTGCTAGACTAGAGACAACTTCCAAAGGCGTAGTATCTTCAACCATCAACGGATTGGTATCCATCAAAATAGGAACTGTACGTTCTAAATAAAGAGGAACCCCATAACGGGTACCCAGAGCCGCAAATAGTCTATCCCGCTGCATAACTCCAACGATTCGCGAATCCTCAGTAATCCCGACAAGCCATTGATGAGGATGGTCACGAAAATAGGTTTCTACAACACTGACAAGGACATTGGTTGCAAAAAGGGGCAAGGGTTCTATCATGGAATTGATAGGTTTATTTTCCGTATATTTAAATCGGCGCTCAGGATTGAGAATTTCCCTAACCGCGGGGTTAATACTCCTTCGGAAGAAATCGGGTTTGGCGACAAAAAAACCTTGGACATAATCAACACCCAGCTGGACTACGGTTCGCATTTCTTCATCTGTTTCAACCCCTTCGGCGATAATACTGCAGCCGATACGCTTGGAAAAGGTAACAAAGGTCTCCAGTAAAGCCCATTTTGTGGGATCAGCGTGAACTCCCGAAATTAAAGACCGATCAACTTTGAGAAAGTCCGGATGAAGTTCGGCGACGGATTGCAGAGAAGAATAGCCGGCCCCTAAATCATCTAAGGCAATTAAGTAGCCCTGACCGCGATAATGATCTAAGGCATCGCGAAAGGCGGCGTAGTTTTCAATAGCACTTCGCTCGGTAATTTCAAGCACAACATTGGCAGGTGTAATTCCCATTTCACTAAGCAATTTTCTCGTTTGGCCAGAGGCAAATTCAGGGTCAAGCAAGATTTGAGGGTTAATGTTCAGAAATAGAAATTCTTTATCGTTTAAAACATTGGGATAAGCTTTAATTGCTTGCCGGCGGCAAAGAGTTTCTATAGGATAAAGTTGACCTATTTTTTCAGCAAAGGGAAAGAGATCTGAAATATCGCTGAAACAAATTGAACCCGGTATACGGGTCAGTGCTTCAAAACCAAAAATATCACCATTTCGTGTTTCGATGATTGGTTGAAAAGCTGTTCTCAGGTACTTCTCCGGTTCTTCAATTAAATGAGTGATCTCTTCGCGCCGGGCGAAAAATTGAGGATCTGGTTCGGATTTATTGAGAAGAAAAGCCTCTTTCACCACCGCATAAAGTAAATAATCAGCACTTCTGCTGTCTATATTTACACACCGGGCAATTCCGGTGCGCAAGCGGATCTTTTCTTTCACAAGTTTGCTCAACCTGCGATTAAACCGTTCTTCCATAGGAAGAACCCATTGTTCAAGAAGATCAGACATTTCCCAATGTGTGTTCTCTCCGGGAACAAAATAAACAACGAAATCATCTCCCCCTCTGCTTTCCAAATGTGAGAACAGGAAAAGACTACGTTGTTTTTTAAGAGTGAAATATATCTCATTTTCAATCTCAGTCAAAATTTCCTGACAAATTTTATATCCATAACGAAACTCAACTTCATGAAAATTAATGATGTCAAGATAAACTACCCAGATTGTTTTATTGTCTTTTAGTAGTTGGTATAGTTTTGGTAAGCCTTTAACTTTAGACGCAAACATCTAAAAACCCCTTCTTCAGGCATTCACTATGCTGTCGAATTTGCGAGAAATTAATCCTCATTTACATCTTAATTGCTTTCTGTAAAAATCTAATGAATCAAATGTTAATTCAATGTTAAAACTGGATAAATTAGCATTGAGTCATAGTTTCAAAACACTTTTGAAAAAATAACAGGTTAAATTCCTCTTACAAAAAAAAGCTTTCTAGAGGCCAGGTCCTTATCCTTAGCCGCAAGAAAGCTTCTCTGCAATTAAAATCAAGATTTGCGAATGACACCGCCCATTTATGATTTGGAAACACCTCAAAAGATATTAAGCAATTTGATTATTATTAAATAATTCGTCTAGACACAAATTCCTCGTTTAGTTTTAAAATAGTTTCAATAACCGTTTGCAAATCGCCTCGTCTTGAGGCCAGTTCGACTTTAAAGGCTAAAATCTTTAACTCTTCTGCGTCATGTTTATTGGCCAGTTTTTTCAATTGGTGAGCCGTTCTCTCAATAGCTGGTAAATCGTTATTGGCTATTAAATCTAGTAACTGGGTGATTAAAGCCACTAATTGGCTGGAAATCCGTATTCCCTGCATATCACCCGGAAATTTAACTACTTTGGGTACAGCAGTATTGGTAACGTTTTGAACAGCATCCAATAAGTCTTCCATCAAGACCGGTTTAGATAGATATTCATCCATACCCTGAGCAAGAAAACGTTCTCTGTCTCCTTGCAAGGCGTAAGCCGTCAGCGCAATTACCGGTGTATATTTTAGGTTATATTTTTTTTCTCTTTCTCGTATTAGCTTTGTCGTGTCAATTCCATTCATTTCAGGCATATAGATATCCATGAGTATAACGTCAAATTCCTGTTGTTTAAGAACCTCTAAAGCTTCCAAGCCATTACAGACTTTATGAACGTTGTGGCTTCCCATCTGCAGCATCTTCGTGAGAACATCCTGGTTTACTAAGTTGTCTTCTACCAGAAGGATATTTAAGGGGTATTGTCCCTTTGTAATTTTCTTCGCCGCCGACAATTGTTCATCAGTGCTCTGCCCCAAGGGAAACTCAAGGGTAAAGAAGAACGTGCTTCCTTCTCCTTTTCGACTTTCAACCCACATTCTTCCTCCCATTAACTCCGTTAATTGCTTGGAAATAATTAGCCCTAAACCTGTACCGCCATATTTTCGAGTATGGGAACTGTCTACTTGACTAAAGCTCTTAAACAACCTTTCCATTTCGTCTTCTGCTATCCCGACTCCGCTGTCGGAAACGGAAAATTCCAACGCGTATCTCGTTTTCAATATATCCGCAGCTTTGGTGTCACGAACTTGGACAGTCGCATGTCCCTGAGATGTAAATTTTATAGCATTGCTAATTAAATTATTAAGGATTTGCCTAAGCCGATTGGGATCTCCTTTCAAATACGTTGGTATAGAGGGAGAAATCGAACTGGTTAACTCCAAACCTTTGCCTACGGCACTGGGATTATGTGCTTTAACTAGTTCTTCCAAAAGTGTTTTGAGGTTAAAGTCAATGCTTTCAGTCTGCATTTTACCTGCCTCCATTTTGGAAAAATCTAAAATATCATTGATGATATTTAAGAGGGAATAGGCACAGCTCTTAGCAACTTCCAAACAGTCATACTGCTCTGGAGTCAGAGGTGATTGAAGAACTAAATCAATCATACCTACCGTACCGTTAAGGGGAGTCCTGATTTCATGGCTCATATTTGCTAAAAACTCACTTTTAGCCACACTGGCCTTTTCTGCTTCCTCCTTGGCCTCCCTGAGTTCAATTTCATATTTTTTAGGTTTGGTGATATCTGTAATAATTGCTGCAAAGCATTCGCTGCCTATGCAATAAAGGGACCTATAATACCAATGTTTTGATTTTTCATTGAAGAACTCACCTTCGTACTTTGACTCGCCTGATTTAAGAAAATCGCTAATTTGTTTCAGCAAAAGTTTTTGATCATGATGATTCATGTTGTTTACTTCCGAAAATCTTGTTCCAATGAGTTCAGTTCTATCTCTGCCTATTAGCCGAGCATAGTGATCATTAACTTCTCTGAATTGGTAATCTTCAAGATCGCCATTCTTATCCCAAATTGCTTCACAATAGGCAAAAGAACTTGTCATGTTCATAAATAGAGACCTATATTTATGTTCACTCTCACGCAGGGCAAGTTCGGACAATTCCTGTTGGGTTATAATAACGCTTTCAGCTTGCAAACGTCCACTTAAAATAGCAATACTCCTGTCTTTGCCCATTCTTCTTACAACTTGGGTATTAATTTCAACAGGGGTGAGTCTACACTTATGGGGTACTCTATCTCCATCAGTTCTTAACATTTTTTTCACTTCCGTGTTTGTTAATCAATTATAAATCATTTTCCAATCTTGTATGCTTTTTGATCATTGTAGAAAGTTTCCGGATATCGATAGGTTTACTGATATAATCGTCCATTCCCATGCTTAAGCACTTTTCTTTGTCACTGCTCATGGCATAAGCCGTAGTTGCTATGATGGGAGTATGATCCGCTGTTATTGATTCTCTTTTTCTGATAGCCTTAGTGACCTCATATCCGCTCATTCGCGGCATCTGAATATCCATTAAAATCAAATCAAAGCTATTGCTTTCATAGAATTCTATAGCTTCTATGCCATTAGAAGCCACTGTTAAATGCCAGCCTTTTAATTTGCTTATTTGTTTAATAATTAACTGACTGACAAAATCATCTTCAACCAAAAGAATATTTAAGGGCAGCATTGATTTTTCTTCAATTGATTTATCGCAAATAATATCAAACTTTGATTGATGTTCAGGTACCTCGACTAAGCAAGTAAAATAAAAAGTGCTTCCTTTGCCGAAATTACTCTCAACAAAGATCTCTCCCCCCATAAGCTCGACCAATCGTTTAGATATTGCAAGGCCAAGGCCTGTCCCTTGAAAACGTTTGGAAAAAGACGTGTCTAGCTGGGTAAAATAATTAAAGAGTTTCGGTATATCTTCTTCCTTTATTCCAATCCCCGTATCTGAAACAGAGGTCATCAAAAGGACTTTATTCTTGATCGATTTAATCATCTTAAAGGAAAGACTGATCTTCCCTGTTTCTGTAAACTTAATGGCATTTCCTAAAAGGTTGTTAATAACTTGGATCAGCCTAGTCTTATCCACAATTATTTCTTTTGGTACATTCTCTCCAAGGCTGACTTCAAAATCCAGTCCCTTGGTCTTGGAAACTGCTCTCAGCAAATTGAATTTATTTTGGATTAAGTTCTTAACATCGACATATTCAGGGCAGAGTTCAATTTTTCCGGCATCAATTTTTGATAGATCAAGGATATCATTAATAATATTGAGCAATAGAGTTGAAGATGACTTTATTGTTGCCAGCATATGTTTCTGTTCATCCGTCAAGCTCGTAAATTTCAGTAAGTCTGTCATCCCTATGATCCCATTCATAGGAGTTCTTATTTCATGACTCATATTGGCAAGAAATTGGCTTTTGGCTTTGTTCGCAGAATCAGCTTCTTCTTTTGCCTTAAGCAACTGAGCTTCAACCTCATAATGTTCCTGAATTTCTTCTTCCAGCAAAGTATTTGTCTCTTCCAGTCTGGCATTCGTTGTAAGCAGCTGCGCGTTGAGGTTTCGAATAGAATCCTCAGCTTGCTTCCGATGCGTAATGTCCTCAAAACTCACGAGACTGGCTACTATTTGTCCGGCGGTGTTGGCTACGGGCGTTCCAAAAACCTCCAGCAACATACTTCTCCCATCCGGGCGAACAATTACCATATCATCGACATGCCGCCGTTCTCCCCGCATCCCCCCGATTATCGGCATTTCTTCTCTAGGGTAAGGTTCATTCGTATTAGATTTATAAACCGAATAGTCATCCAATAACTCTCCAATACGGATATTATCTAAGTCGCAGCCTAATAATTGTTTCGCTCGTTTATTCGTAAAAATTGTTTTCCCAGACGAAATCTCAATCATTAATACACCAACATTTAAATTGTTTAAGAGCGTATCCATAATCTGGTTCTTGTTGGCCAGATCATTTTCAATCCTGTTTCGTTCAGCGATTTCCTCCTCCAAAATTGCATTCGTTTCTTCGAGGCTATAGGTTCTGTAGGCTACGATTTCTTCAAGTTCACTGTTTAATTGCTTGAGTTTATTCTCAGCTTCTTTCCTTTGGGAAATGTCATAGACACTAGAACGACTCATAAGGTAAGTTCCATGTTCATCGCAGACGGCGGAGCCGCTTACTAAAACAGGAAACAATGAATTATCTTTACGAATAAGTGTAAATTCTAAATCTTTGACCCAGCCCCGCTTAATATATTCGGGATAGTTCATTTCGAAAATCAGCTTGCTCTCGGGTGTGATAAAATCACTATATTTTTGGCCGATAACTTCTTCTCTAGTGTAGCCCAGCCATTTTAACTCCGTATCATTAATTCGAATGATCTTCCCATTCCTATCTAAAGAGTGATAGCCACAGGGTGCATTTTCATAGAGATCTCGGATTTCCTGCATAGATTGATGCAAGGCTTCCTCAACTTTCATTCTTTCAGAGATTTCCTCTTCTAAACTGATATTTGTTTCTTCAAGCATGCCATTGGTTTCTTGTAGCTCCCGCGTTCTTTCAAGCACTGTATTTTCTAGTGTTCTATTAAGCTTGATGATTTCTTCCTCAGCCTTAACTTGCTCGGTAATATCATGAATAATGGAATAGAGTAAATTTTTATTATTTAAAGAAATGGGGCCGCTATAAACTTCCACATGTCGAAACTCCCCATTCTTTAATCGATGCTTAAATCGAAACTTGCCTTTCTTCTTACGATTAGCCTCTTGCATTTCGCCTAAAACTTCTTTGATAGTTAGTGTATTTATTTGACCAATATGCATGGCCAAAAACTCACGCAAACAATAACCGTAAAAATTACATGCGGCATCGTTGGCATCAATAAAATTTCCTGTTTCCCAATCAACTAAAAACATAATCGAATGACTATTTCTAAATAGACTGTTATACAGAGAATCATAGTTTAAGGTATTTGCATCAATGTCATTCATATAATGAAGTTCTCCTTTTCCAGAAAATGAATTTGGTAATACTAAGTCCTTTATATTAAAAATAAGTGCGGGAAGGATAATTCATAATAGTTAGACATTTTTGAGTGAACTCGTATTAATATTCGCCACAAAGTTAAGTTATTATTATTTTAATTTAATCTACAATTCTTTATTATTCTACACTATCTTCCTTATTCCTTTAATAATTCGCAAAAAAACAACGGATTTTGCTAAAATCCGTTGTAAATATCGTTTAGTTTGGCTATATTCAACGCGCTCTTTTTTAACTGTTCATTTATCTTTCCCAGCCTAACTCTCCACCGTATCGGATAGTCTTAAAGTCAATTTTTGCCATCTCGGCATTTTTAACTGCTCCCTCAAAATTCTCCCGCCTTGCTGCTAGCTCAATTTTGAAGGCTAGGGTTTTAAGGTTATCCGCTTCGAGCTTTTCAGAGCTGGTTTTAATTTTGTGTGCAGCTTGTTCTATAAGCGGTAAGTCATGTAAGGCTATGGCTGTTTCAAGGTCTTTAATATGACCGGAAATTTCCCGAATTACTAATAGGTCATCCTCACATCTGATAAATGTCTCCGATTTGAAGTTTATGAGTTTTCCCTCTTCACTAATCTCGATTTCAAGCCCTGCCTCATTAGACCGGATTTTTCCCTGGTCACGCTTTACTACTGAATTTAAAACCCGAAATAACTCGTCCATCTTAATGGGTTTAGGAATATATTCATCTAATCCATAAGATAGGAATTTCTCCCGATCTCCAACAAGAGCGTAGGCAGTTAAAGCAATGATAGGAGTATGCTGATTATCACCTTCTCTTGATCTGATTTCCTTAGTCGCCTCGATTCCATCCATAACGGGCATTTGAATATCCATAAAAATCGCATCATACTGATTCCGAGCATGGCATTCAAGAGCTTCCGCCCCATTTGTGGCAGCCTCAACATAATGTCCTTTTTCTTTAAGCATTAAAGTCAAGACCATCAGATTAACGCTATCATCTTCAACGATTAGAAATCTAAGAGGTTTCACAGCATCGCAGATAGACATAATCTCATTTGACGCGGGATCGTTTAATTCTCCTTTGGCGCCAAATTTTATACTGAAGCTAAAGGTACTTCCTTTTCCTTTCTTGCTTTCTAGCTTTATATCTCCTCCCATTATTTGTACCAATTTCTTGGAGATTGCCAATCCCAGCCCCGTACCACCATGCTTTCGTCGAATAGAACCGTCCACTTGACTAAAATTTTTAAAGAGCTTTGCCTGTTCATGCTCAGATATTCCGATACCCGTATCGGAAATTGAGAACCTCACTTCGACAGTCTCATTAGTTTTGCTAAGCTCTCTGACTGTCAGGATAACTTCTCCAAGATCTGTGAATTTTAGAGCATTATTCAAGAGATTATTTAACACTTGCATAAGCCGGTTTGGATCACCGTACAAATTTGGGGGCAGAGAGGAAAAGCAGCGGTAATCTAACTTTAAATTCTTTTTCCGAGCCATAGGCAAGTGTGCTTTGATAATTGAATTCAAAAGTTCCTGGAGATCAAATCTTAGATTTTCAATGACTAATTTTCCGGCTTCAATTTTCGAAAAATCCAAAATATCATTAATGATTTTCAGTAGGGAATCAGCACAGGTTTTAGCAATCTCCAAATTTTCTCTTTGCTTAGAACTCATCGTAGTCATCAAGGTTAAATCGATCATCCCTATCATCCCATTAATTGGGGTGCGGATTTCGTGACTCATATTAGCTAGGAATTCGCTTTTCGCCTGATTGGCAGCCTCAGCATTTTCTTTAGCAAGATTTAATTCATGTTCTGCATTTATACGTTCAGTCATATCCGTTAGAATAGAGACAAAATAACCAGGCTCAGGGCTATACAACTTTACAGAAAACCAACGCTTACTCCACTTGGAATAGTAAATCGGGGAATTGAGCTCAATTCCTGATGAAGCAACCTCTCCGTATTCCGCCATCCTTTGCCTAAAGAATTCTTGATCATCGCCGGAAAAAAGTTCCGAATACTTTTTGCCGATAATTTTTTGACGTGATACATTAAAAATTTTTTCATAAGCTTCGTTAATTTCTAGAACCTCATAGTCTATGGGGTTCCCCGCTTTATCGAAGATAACTTTATTATAAGCAAAGCTATCCGGCATATTCATAATTAGCGAACGATAGCGTTCATACAAGACTCTTTGGCTCTTTTCACTTTTGAATAATTCAATCTCAGCCCTTTTTCGTTCTGATATATCCCGGATAAAATTAACTAAAACCTGTCGATCCTCAATCATTGTAATATATGCGCTAACCTCAACAGGAAATCTGCTTCCATCTTTTCGCAAATGATTAGTCTCGAATAAAATTCCCTGTTCCCCGACCTCATTTATCGGCTTCGATTTCCAATCGTCTGTGTCGCGAAGATTAAATATCTTGAGACTTACCAATTCTCCTTTAGCATAGCCATAGGCAAGTACTGCTGCTTTATTAGCTTCTAAGATATTCCCTTCCATATCGATAATCAGAATAATATCACGGGCGTTTTCTAAAAGAACTTGATATTTTTTCGCTGAAACCTCAACTAATCTTCTATCTGTGATATCGTTGAGCATGACTGCCACTTTCCGTTTGCCATGAACCGTAATTGGAGTAATACTTGCCTCAAACCAAGATCTCTTCTTTTCTTCCTCGCCAATCAGTATCTTGCTGTACTCAAGGCGTGTTGTTACTTCCCCTGCCTTCATAGCAGAATCTACAGCCAAGCGTAATTTGCACGAGGGACATTGTTGCCCAAAACCACATCCCAAAGCGGTTTCAAAACTGCCCTGACAGCGAATCCCGTCTCCCAAAGGTTTGCCAAAAACACTCTCAGGATTGAGATTAAGATAATTAATGGCAGCATCATTTATTTTTTCAACCTTTGAGCTTTCGTTGAGCAAAAACATACCTATGGGACTAGTATTAAAAATTATTTCGAAATCACTAAACTCTGTCATACTCTTCCGGTTCCCGGTCATACCAGTACCCCCTGAAGTAAAATGCGATAACCAACCCCGCTGCTAAATACCTAGGGCTTTGCTAAGTGTCTGCAGTAGAAATTCTTCTGTAAATGGTTTAACGATAAAGGTTTTGGCACCGTTAACGATAGCTTCTTTAACCTTACTCTCTTGTCCCATGGAGGAAATCATAATGACCAGGGCTTGAGGGTCAAAAACTCGAATTTCTTTCAAAGCCTCAATTCCCGTCATCTCAGGCATCGTAATATCCATAGTCACTATATCAGGACGTAATTCCTTATACATTTCAACAGCAATTGCCCCATTGGCCGCTTCACCAACGACTTCAATTTGAGATTTTTGCAACATACTTTTAATAGAAAGTCGCATAAAAGCCGCGTCATCAACGATAAGTAATTTTTTCATCGTACCCGCTCCTCTATTTACTTAAAATGATCAATTCTTATTCTTTTGGAAAACATTTAATGTTTGTTTTAAGGTTTTCAACGTATAATCTTTTAAGGAAAAATTATAGTTTTCCAACCGCCAGCGCAGAATAGATACCCGTTCTAATCCCATAATAAGGTCTGCTAAACCATTTGAATCAACTTCAGTGTCAATTTCCTTTTGCCGCTTAGCGTCATTAATTAATGATCGAATTATATTTAATCTATCCGCGAAAATCCTATAAACGACGTCAGCCAATTTTGCTTCACGCGATAAAGCTTCATACGAAAGAGTAATCGCTGTTATTTCCGGATAATTCTCATAATATGTAACATAGGATTCTATAAAAAATATAATGGCTTGGATGGGATCAAGTTTTTTAAGCCATAAGGATTCAGCAATGGCCCTGTCATATTGGGAAAAATGATTGAGCACTGCAAGTATTAATTCATCTTTAGTTTTATAATGTTTAAAAATCGCTGATTCAGAAATACCTTGTTTTTTCGCTACCTCTCTCGTGGTAAGTCTTTGCAGCCCAAATTCACTAATCACCGCAATGGTGGACAAAATCAAATTTTCCTTAGTTGGCAATAATTTTTCAGACACATCTTTTCTTCTTTCTCTGAGTAATCATTTACTTACATTTATCTTAACACATGAGTGTTCGTTCGACAATATTCTGGCAATTGCTTGATCTGTATGTAAAATTCTCTCTATTTTAGCGTTACTTCTACATTTTGCATTAATATTGCTTCTACCTAACCACTTCAGAAAACCGACCGAATATTCCTTGGCGGTTGCTTGCCGTCTCAATTTGTATCGTTAAACCAGAATAGGAATATTATGTTATATATTAGTAATAAGGAGGGGCAAATATAATGATACTTTGTGGGGTCGGTGTGGCAATTGTCGTAATTGCTATTCTTACACTAATTGCAATGGGCATAGTATTTTAGGAAAATTTCTTTTGCTAATTGCTATATTTTTAAGGCCAGGCAATAGTAGCCTGGCCGTTACTGTAATAGTATAAAAACTATAGTTAAGTTCAAATAATACTCCTAATGCGAAATAACGAAACTAACTATTAACCTTAAACTATATTGGGGGCATGGGAATTTGGGAAACACTGTTACGTTAAGCGAAATCTTTACAACTGAATTTATGAAGCTCTACACTCAGTTTGAATCCATCGAAGAACTTTTCTCTGCAGGTGGATTTAATGTAACAACAGAAGAAGATTATGATGCAATTCCGGACAAAACAATTGATACCTTTGTTGCAAACACCACAAATTTTCCCACCTGGAAGGAAATGTTAACCGAAGCTGCGGACAATTACCTAAGGAGGCCCTAAATGGTTCCTTAGGTGACTCTATATTCTTGAGGAACGCCTTATTTCTAATCTTTGATATCTACTAGCGTAACAGTTACAGTTTTTGTAGACCCGTTACGGAAATAAGTTATTTTAACACTATCACCGGCCTTATATTTAAATAGTTCATGAGTAAGTTCAGCATAACCCGAAATAGTAACATCATTAACCTTGGTTAAAATATCACCCTGTTGTAAACCCGCTTTGTCTGCCGGACCGCCGCTGACAACCTGTGTGATATAAGCTCCTGCCGGCCAACCTCTTTGGGCGGCATATTCTGGAGTGTACTGGTTGGTAATTTGAACTTTTAAGCCTGCGTGACTGGCATAGCCTTTTTGGATTAATTGTTGGATTGTTGGCATTGCATCTGTAATTGGTATCGCAAAGCCCATTCCTTCAAATCCGGATTGAGCATATTTTGCAGAATTGATTCCAATGACTTGACCAAGATAATTTACTAAAGGTCCTCCGCTATTCCCTGGGTTAATTGCTGCATCTGTCTGAATCAAGTTAAAGCTTGATTCACCTTGAATATCTAAAATTCGATTAGTCGCAGACACTACTCCGGTAGTTACAGAACCAGCGAATTGTTCACCTCCGGGGTTGCCGATTGCCACTACCGGTTCGCCGACCTGGAGCTTTGAAGAATCCCCAATGGCTGCAGCTGTTAAGTTATTGGTATCACTAATTTTTATGACAGCTAGGTCTGTACGTGTGTCTGCCCCTATTACTTTGGCATCAACATTCCTGCCATCGGACAAACTCACAACTAATTTTTTAGCTCCATCAATAACATGGTTGTTTGTTACAATATATCCATTTTTAGCGTCAATGATAAATCCAGATCCGCTTCCCGTTTCAACTAAGCCATTTCCACCGATTCCAGAATTATCAGTTCCCCAAGTAAATATGTCATTCCCGTTGTTGCTCTGAAAGTTAGCGATATTAACAACTGCGGGCCCGACATCCTTGGCAATTTGTACCACCGGAAAAGATGATTGATTATAGTTATAATCCAGCTTTACAGCTTTTGAAGCCGCTTTGTTCGAAATCTGAGGCGCCGTTGTTTGGTTTGACGGCCGGTTTACGTATAAAGATGGAGCGATGCCAATTGACAATAGTCCCCCTACCATTGCACTGACTAAACACATAATAATCGGGGAAAGGAAACGGGAACGTTTTGGGGTAAGTAAAGAGTTAGAATAGCTGGGTTGATTGAATTTGTCATTGTCATAATAACTCATTCTTAATAACCTCCATTCTTTGATATAGTAATAAGTATTTTGACGAGATTCAGAGACAGCTTCGTTCTTAACTAAGTTATCCCTCGTCTATAGCAATGATTTTACAAAAAAAATTCCTGACATTTGTGAAAAAATCTTGAAGATTTTTTTATTTTTTTCGAAATCTTACTTGTTTTTAAATATAAGGCTCGCCTGGTACTTTTCTTGCTTTATTAAATTGTATAGTTATAATGATATTGAAAATGAATACTACGGTGCCGACCCTTCGCAAACCACGGTTCCCAAAAACTTGAATGTGAGTTGATGCATTTGATTAAGTATTATAATCGAACCAAAAAATCTTATGAGATAGAAAAAGTAGCCGGCGAAAAAGTTTTAAATTGGACCTACTCATCTCCCATCGGTGTGGGTCTCTTAGAACTTATTATAAAAAGGAGACTATGTTCAAGCCTCTATGGCTGGTATTTGAACAGGAGAATGAGCAGGAAGAAAATTAATACTTTTGTTACCAATTTCAATATAGATTTGACTCAAACCGAAAAAAAGCTTAACGATTTTTCATCGTTTAATGACTTCTTTTATCGTAAATTAAATTCTCAGGCTCGTCCAATCGATACAAATAACCTATCGCTGATTTCCTTCGGAGATGGGAGACTTTACGCTTATGACAACATAGACTTAAATAGGTTGGTTCAGGTTAAAGGCTTTACCTATAGTCTTAAAGAATTGATTAATGATGATCACATCGCTGAGAAGTTCAATAATGGAACCTGTTTAATTTTAAGGCTTTGCCCTACTGATTATCACCGGTTTCATTTTATAGACAGTGGGATCTGTGAAAAATCCGCAAAAATTAAAGGATCTTATTACTCTGTTAATCCAATTGCTCTTCAAAAAGTTAAGAAACTTTTTTGTGAAAATAAAAGAGAATGGACTATCTTCCATTCAAATAATTTTGGCGATGTATTATATGTAGAAGTTGGAGCAACCTGCGTAGGTTCAATTGTCCAAACCTATCCCCCTCATAAACCCATAAACCGGGGTGATGAAAAAGGCTATTTCAAATTTGGCGGTTCCACAGTAATTCTTTTTTTCGAAGCGAATAAAGTTAAAATCGACGAGGATATCCTTAGGCAAACTAGTCTGGGGTATGAATGTTACGTTTTGCTAGGGGAGAAAATAGGAAAAAGCAATATCGAAAGATAGTAAAAAAAATCCCCCTCGGAGGAGGGGGGAGAAGAGGGAGAGGAAATGAAAGACGCCGTTACGCAATCGTAACCAACGAATTCATATAATTCATTATAAACTTTATCTACCGAGGCTTCTATAAACGAATATGAAGAATTTGTTAAACAATATTCTAGTTTATTTTACAAGAAAACCGTCTCTATACTTTTTTAGGAAATAACTAATTTTACAGCTTGAAAAAGTACATCAATAGGGTCTTTTTCCATATATATTTTTTGATCATTTTTTACTTGTATCTCTAGATGCCACAAACCATTACTTTCAAAGCTAAGTTTAGGATTATAGGGCGCTAATAAACTCAAACATTGCCCCACTGACAGTAACGGAAGACTGAATGGTTTAATTTTCGCATTAAAAAAATTTATGTTGATCTCATCTTCTGTATCGAATAAATTCTCATCACAATAGTCTTCAAAAACAAATAAATCCCCAAATGATGGCATCCACCATTCTTTTAGTTTGTCTCGCTGTTGCGCAGTCAGTTGTTGGATTTGATCAGTACTAATTCGTTGTTTCATTTTACACCTTCCCCATAAGTGCTATTGTGCGTTAGCCACTGAGAATCATTTTTTGTACTATTAAGCCAACCACTTTCCACCATATACTAAATAATTCACACAAGTCAAGATTATCACAATATTTAAATATAGTACAGAGGAAATTATGTTCTTCTTTTCTCATGAACCTCTTTATTTCGAATCTCCATCTGCAGGAGAAGATTTATACCTGACAAAACTTAAAAATCTTGTTCCTTGAAAACAAAGTTTTCCAAGGTCATTATCTGCTATTAATCCGAATTCACGACCATCAACTCTAAATTCCATCCGATCTCCGCTTTCGACTTCAAAGGTTATATAATATGATGTTGATTCAACATGATGCATTCCCATGTCACCGGCATTATGCTGAATACTGCTTGACGTATGAGTTCTCTTCGAGGTAACTTTTGCGGAGACAGTTAATTTCGGTTGTGAGTTATTATATCTCCACTGTCCAATACTTTTTACGATGCCAAAAATTATGGTGCCTAAGACCAAGAAAAAAATCACAAAGAATATAATTGGAATTGCCGAAAACATTATGTCTGGGGGACTGTGAAACATAAACACGTTAACACCTCCTAATCTGGTTCTTTTTAATTTGATGGGATTGCTACTTTCGCTCTACCATAGGATATAGTTATATAGTTCACTTCAAAAATGTTAATTCCTTTATTTTCCTAATTTTCTATATAATCTCCTTTGTTTAAAATCTCCCTTTATATTGTAATAATTACCCTTTTGTTGATAGATAAAAGAACCTATAGAAATAGACTCATATTTGGAGCTCTACTCTATAGGTTCTTTTATTCCCATATTTCTATATTTTTTATTTCTATATTCCTGTATTCCTTACAGCAATTTGATGTTTGATGTATTCGTCTACTGCCTCTAAACATAGCCTAATTGAAATACTTTGTTTATAAGGTCACTAATCCGATCGAATTTAAGCAAATTTCAAAATCCCCTAGATTATCTTTTAGGTTAGTGAACTCGTTCAGCTAATGCTGAATATCGGGACTTCAGATGGGGACTTATAGAAGTGGGGCCTTAAAAACTGAATAAACAACGAGATCGGACATAATATGTGAAGATGATATAAATTCTAATGATAAACGACTCCGCGAATTGTTCTAAATCCAAGACCAGGTGCATCTCCTATAGTTATTTGATGGTTTTTAAAGATTGCACCACCCTCTATAGGGTCCTCTTTACATAAAACAGGACCATCAAGATCAACTTTGGTAATAATACCTTTTGCCAATGCTAAATGTACCGCAGCTGTAACACTTATTTTGCTTTCTAACATACAACCAATCATACATTCTACTCCATACATTTCAGCTAATGAACAAATCTTTAAGGCATTATGAATACCTCCTGTTTTCATTAATTTAATATTGATGAGATCTGCCGCGCGCATTTGAATTATTTTTAAAGCATCCATCGGGGAAAATACGCTTTCATCAGCAAGTACAGGAATAGATACATGATCTGTAACAAGTTTAAGTCCTTCAAAATCATGAGCAGGCACAGGTTGTTCCACCAACTCAATATTCAACCCTGCATCTTCCATTTTCCTTAATGTATATATCGCCTCTTTTGCACCCCACCCTTGATTCGCATCAATTCTAAGATTTACAGCAAATCCTGCTGCTTCACGGATTGCCTTCATCCGTTGGATATCCAAATTTGTATTTTTCCCCACTTTAATTTTTAAGGTTTTATAGCCTTCCTCAATAGCTGCCCTGCTATCCTCTGCCATTTCTTCCGGAGTATTGACACTGATCGTAATATCTGTAGTAATTTCTTTTCGATAGCCACCTAGAAGTTTGTAAAGAGGAGCATTATACAATTGTCCATAAAGATCATAGAGCGCAATATCTACTGCTGCTTTGGCACTGGTATTTTTCACTATGGCTTTATCCAATTTAAGCATAATCTCTTCAAAATTATTAATATCCAAGCCAATTAAATGTTTCTTTATATGATCTTCTATAGCTCCAATGATCGCTCCCGTAGTATCCCCTGTTATCACTCCCGTTGGCGGCGCTTCTCCATAACCTATATGCCCAGTATCGGTTATTACTTTTACAACAACATCTTCTACACTATTTACCTCTCTTAAAGCGGTTTTAAAAGGTCTTTTCAAAGGAATAGAGATATGGCCAATCTTGATATCTGTAATTTTCATCATTGGTACCTCCGTCCAGGAATTTGGAATCTAAGAGACTCTACCGACTCTATTTTATAAGATTTCGCTTATTAATTGATATATCCTCCTTAAGGTTCTTACCCTTATGCATTTTACTAGTATCTGACCAATTAAAATAATTTCCTCCTCGACTATATCATAGTCCTCTTTCTCCACTGCCGCCAGTTCTGATTCCCACAGCATCTTCAACAGTGGCTATTAATATTTTGCCATCACCAATCATACCTGTTCTGCTCATTTCGGTAATTATTTTCACAACCTTTTCAACGTCTTCGTCTTTGACGACAATCTCAACTTTCATTTTTGGAATAAAATAAGCGTCAAACTCTACATTCCTGTAAACTTTAATATACCCTTGTTGCTTCCCACTTCCAAAAACATAACTATTCGTTAGGCGATTAATCCAATTTTTACTGAGTGCTTCTTTTACATCATCGAGTTTCTCGGGCCGAATTATTGCCTCTATTTTTTTCACCGTTATTACCTCTAACTTTTCTTAATTTCACGCAAGTTTGGTGCCGAATCCTTTATTGATTATGTTTTACTCAAATTTAAAAGGTGCTTGGAGAGAAACTTCCCTCAAAGCACCTTTGCTTTGTTTTAACGGTATTCGTTATGTTCTACTTAGCATATTAACGAATTATATACGTTAAGTAAATGTATCTTACACATGCATACAATATTCTTGATTCTTGCTCACTCTGTCTCAACACTTACTACTCTATGCTATGCTCATTCTTCAGGACCGTTATCATCATCGAATTCTTTTTCATATTTATAAGCTCTGCTTTGATGATATTTTGTTGCCATGAAAAAAACGCCGATAAACAGAACGATAAATATGAATAAGAAAACTATTGAGCCTTGTGAAAGGTTCACGGTTGATCCTTTCGTCGAAGAAAAGACAGAGACAGCAGCAACTACAAAAAATAATATGACGAATACAATGAAAGTCTTTAATTGTTTATGCCTATACTTAGGGTAAACACTATAGATACTAACCTTCATCATATTCATGCGTATGACTTCATAAACCGGGAAAAATATTAAAATCAAATATTCTGTCATGCATTCCCGCAGGTTCATCTTAAAGAGCAACGTTTTAACTGCAAAAGATATGGCTATGCCCACATATATGATAACAGCTATTTCACTTCTTATTTTATTTTTGGCTTGTTCAATTCTCTCATCTTTCATGATTCTTCCTCCCAAAAAATATCATTTAATGTTTTACCAAGCACTTTACAAAGCGCAATACACAACTGTAACGATGGATTAAACTTCCCAGCCTCAATCATGCCGATTGTCTGCCTCGTAACACCAACAGCTTCGGCCAGCTGCTCCTGGGACATATCCAGTCTTGCCCTAGCGGACTTTAATTTAAGGTTCTTCAATCTCCATCCCCCTCTACATTGCATATTATATAATATATTAATCTATACGTAAATTATATTTTGCATATTGTTAAAAATAAAATCCAGACCTTATTTAATCTTGATAAAGGTCTAGATAAAGCCGGATAAAACCAACTACGCTAAAGCATAACATTTTGAAACCAAATTATTAAGGCGATTCATTGTAAACCGCATCATCTCATTTATGATAGTCACTATCTTTAATAACCACCGCCGCTTTTTGTTGGTTAATAAGCTTAGAGGCTTTGAGAATAAATGCCTCCGGATTTATACGGAACTGCTCGAACGTTTGAATATTTATGCCTTGCAAAATGCTGCAGACATCATTTCGCGTTAAACCTGTTGCCTCAACAATCTTTCCAATTAAATCGTACTTGATATTTATATTAACAGCAGAATGGGCCTTTTCTGTTCTGCCTGCAATCTTTCTGATGGCCTGCCCCCTATGCAGAGTTCCTTTTGATTTAATGGTATCCATGTCACCGTACTCGATCTTAATGGCAATCTGAGGTACGTTAAGCTCTCTATCCAAAGCCTGGATCGACTTTTGGATCAATTCATCATTTTCAAATTCAACCCTGTTGGATAACTTGGCACTGATTTTTTCCCCAAAAGTATTAAAAGTCCTCATTTCAGCAGTTTGCTTATGAAGTTTCATGCCGGTACTGTTACTTCGCGCATCCTCGGGTGCCATTATTTGAGGATCGTAAATTGTACCATCAGCCACAGACTCTGCTAGCTCTAACTGAAGCTGTTTGGCAAAGCTGTCATAACTCTCATTGGCAATGATCGTTAAGACATTGACGTTATGAACATCACTGCCGAGGACATTTGCGTCCATTCTCTCACCATTGCTGTTGACACAGAGGCGAAGACCCCGGCCTACCTCTTGGCGTTTCCTTATATTTGAGGAGCTCCGCTTGAGTGTACATATCTGAAAAACGTTAGGATTATCCCATCCTTCTCGCAGGGCTGAGTGGGAAAAAATAAAGCGCACCGGCTCTTTGAGATCTAAGAGTCTTTCTTTATCCCTCATGATTAAATTGTAGGCACCTTCGTCATCTGAAATTAATGATTCCCTATCGACGATTTTACTGTTAGTCATTCGTTTATTTCGTTTATCAATGGAGAAATAACCAGCATGTGTTTTTTCAGGCTTTATTTCCTTGAGGAATTGAAGGTAATCACAGTCCCTACAAATTGATTCCCATTCTTTAAGCGCTTCCCGATACTCCTCTTCAAAAATATCTGCATAGTTACCGTTCAATGCTTTTCCGGTTTGATCATATCGTTTATAGTTTGCAACCTCATCGATAAAGAAAAGCGATAAAACTTTTATGCCTCTGTGAAACAATTGATGTTCTCGTTCCAAATGTGATTTAATCGTTTCTCTGATTTGAAGCCGACGTATCTGTTCTTCATTAACTGAACCGAAAATATTGCCGGCCGTTATGACAACACCATTCGTAAATTCAACGGTATTTTTCAAACCGTCTATTTTAGAAACAATATAGCCCCTATATTCCTCCAACCCACCGGAATGAGTATAAAAATTATACCTTTCTTCAATCATTCTTCTTACCGTTCTCACACGATTCCTGCTTTTTACTTCAAACTCAAAAACTGCGGCAGGAGGGCGATCGACATACAAATTAATTTTCTCAAGATATAAATACCCTTCTGATGCTGTAGTTCCAGTAATTGAAATTCCCTTGACGGCAATTTTTTTTACCAGTCGCCTATTATAGGCTTCCAAAGCATCAAGTCGGTATACCAAGTTATAGAGAGAATCTTTTTTATGTGTTGCAGAATAACGCAGTGTTAATAAGGAATTAAATTGTTTAAGCCGTTCTTTCGTGGCAATTCCTTCCACCGATTGGGGTTCATCGATGATGAGTATTGGATTGGTCGCTGCAATAACATCAATAGGCCTGCGTGAAGAAAAACTATCCAAATTCATATAAATACGTCTGGCATCTTTTTCTCGGGAGTTAAAGGCTTGCGAATTTATAATCATAACATTAATCCCGCTATCATAGGCAAACTGAGCGATTTTAGCTAAGTCCTTGGAATTATACACAAAATTACGAATCTTTTTCCCGTATTCTTCGGCAAAATGGTTTTTTGTAATATCAAAAGACTTATAAACACCTTCACGGATGGCCACAGAGGGAACGATAATAACGAACTTGCTCCAGCCGTAATGCTTATTCAGTTCGAACAGAGTCTTAATATAAGTGTATGTTTTACCTACACCTGTCTCCATTTCAATGGTTAAATTGTATCTTCCATCCAGCATTGGTGATGGCTTTATTCGATTTGTGCTTTGGAGTCTCTGGAGATTTGACTTTATCAGTTCCTCAGAAATCAAAAGCTTTTGGTTAGCATATCCCGGAAAATCAAATTCCTCGTTTATTGGAATTAAAGCAAAATTAGGTTGACCGTCAAAAACTTCACAAACTGCTGCTGCCGCATCAGCTTGAAATTTTTGATAAGTAAACTTAAGCTTCAAAATCTGCCCCCCCTTATATAACTTTAATGGTTGTATTAGGGGCCAGTAGTTTAAAGATTGCTTCAACATTAATCTTAGCGGCACTACCGGCAAAGCAGCTATCTCTAAAGACTACTCTCTGAAAGTTCCGCTTTGCTAATTCACGTATAACCGGTTCAGAGATACGGTTTTCGAAACAAGCTGCGAGAGAACCTTGAGCAATAATATGCACAGTAACCCCTTCTATTGTTTCACTTCGATGACTAAAGGATAAAGGCAAGCCCCAATCAAGAATAAGGCCATAAAGCAAATCCAGATCTGTTCTGTCCTTTTTAATATTTGACTCTAATTCTGAAAGCATAGATTGATGATAATCACTGGCTGCATAATACACGTCGTTCATATTCGTGCTGTCAACCTTTAAGACCCTAAACCCTACGTCTTGCCTGTTAACCTCTTCTTTATCACTCTTATCAGCTAATAGTTTTTCCCCAACCCTGCGTATTCGTTCTTTACCAATCTCACAAATATTTTTGTAGCCGGCTTTAAAAGCTTCACTATTTTGGGCACAAGGCTCCTGCAATTGGACCATAATAAACTTGCGATTTCCCTTATCCTCGCTATTTAGTTCCATAACGGCATGAGCAGTAGTAGCCGATCCTGAAAAAAAATCAAGAATAATAGAGTCTTCATCTGGATCAGTTGCTAATTGCAGAAAACGTTTTATTAATTCTACGGGCTTGGGATTATCAAAGACATCTAAGCCAGCAAATAGCTTTTTAATTAACTGGGTTCCGTTCGTTGTCGTTTCAATATCATCCCAAATAGTTTTCGCAACTTTCCCCCTTGTTTCTGCTTCCCAAATATAACGCTTTCTAAGCGGACCACCTTCACCGGTTTTACCAAATATTATTCTCTGATCCTTAAGTAATTCCTGAAACTTTCGATAGTCATTTTTCCAACTGCAATTAGCATTGGGTTTATAAACAACACCCGTATTAGGGTTAACAATTTCGTATTGTTGATTAGGCCTCCACCCACCGACCTGAAAAGGGTCCGCCTTCCACTTGCCACGAGGGTCATTGTCGGGATTATCAAAGCCCTCCCCATTTTCGGGAAATCTGAAACGTTCTCGATGTTTGACGAAATAATCCAAGGATTTAAAGTAAACCAGATTATGGGTATGAGAAACTGAAATTATCGCTGTGTTGGTCACGGATTTCGTGGAGTTCCAAATTATGTCAGCTAAAAAATTCTCTTCACCAAATACTTCATTACATATTTTTTTCAAATTATCTATCTCTTGATCACTGATGCTAATAAACAACACTCCATCTTCCTTCAGCATATTACGCGCTAGCCGAAGACGTGGATAGATCATGCTGCACCAATCACTATGAAATCTTCCATTAGTTTTAGTGTTTGAGAATAATCTCCTGCCTTCATTATCACACACAGCAATTCGCTCGTTATAATGGTTTTTATCGATTTTAAAGTCATCATTATAGATGAAATCTTTTCCTGTATTATAGGGCGGATCAATATAAATCATCTTAATGCCATTTAAATAACTTTCCTGCAGCAACTTTAAAACGTCAAGATTGTCCCCTTCAATATACAGGTTACCTGTAGTTTCCCAATCCTTGCTCTCCTCAATACAAGGCCGAAGAGTTTTCCTAATAGGCTTATTGGCTTCGACAAGAGCTGCTCTTTTTCCAACCCAATTAAACTCATAAGATTCTTCTCCGCCAATAACATCTCCTGAAAGTTCCTGCTTAAGCAATTCAAAGTTAATACCTTTTTTAATAATTCCCTTATCATCTCTTGCTTCGGTTATAACATTTGGAAACAATGACCCGATTATTTCAATATTTTTCCGAACAATATCAACGCTTTCTAACTTCAGTTTCTTCAATGCAAGGCCTCCAACTATCTCGAAACATTTAAAGAGATTAATACCATGAGTATTATTGATGAATATTAAACTGGTTTAAAGAATTTTGCTCTCTATTACCTTTCAAACTCATTTTTAGTATTAGTTCAGTATTATTTTTGTCTTGTTCAAGCCATTCCTTACATCGATGTTCTTTGCAAATTACAGGACGTTTTTCCCATGCAATAATACAACCGCTTCCTCTAGTCCAATAAGCACAATACCCCATACTGATTCCACGGTCTTTCAGTTCACTAAGAAATTTTAGGGCTTCAATCTTTCTAGCCGAAAAATCATCATAGATGTAAGAATCAATCCAAGCACAAAAAGCTTTCAGTACGTCATAGAGTGGTTCAACCTCAAACTTATCTTTTTCTAAATACCAAACACTGTGCTTGAAATAATATTCGAAGTTTTGAGTTTGATCGACAATATTGTCATTAGCATACTGAATATCGTCGGGCAATTGTCCACCTTCACACCTCTTTAGATAAAGCCTACAACACTTTCCCCCGCATGATGCACAACGAGCTACATCTCTATGTTCCAATCCGGCACACTCCATTACTTCCAAATTTATAATTAAATTCCACCTATTTACTTTCCACAATTTTCATACATTTCCTTCTCTTTGGGTAAATAATTAATAAATCTGTTCCCGAAGCAAGGTATGTGAACCACCCTCACCATAGAAACGGGAGTCTTGCGCTTCGATAAAAATAGAAGGGCCGTGGAGAAACTTTATTCTCTCACGGCCCAAATATCTTCGAATCTTTATTCAATCATAAAACTCCCACTTCTGAAGTGGGAGTGGGTCCCCATACTCTGCTAATTTTAAATCATTCAATATCCGATCGCCTGACAAACCGGCTTAGCTTCTCGTCCCACATCCATGAAACTTTATCTTTCGGATTGCTTAACAGATTTGTCAATACATCAAATTCTGAAGCTTTTAAGGCAGATTCAAACCATTCTTCAAGGGATACATTCAATGATTTGCAAACTGCATCAAGCCTTTCTTTAAGTTTTTCATCCGCAGGAAAAACTAAGTACATTTTAAAACACCTCTATTTACCCTAATTTACCTCTGATTTCCCTTCTTTAAATTGCCATCAAATCAAATTCTCTCTCTATTTAACATTAGAAGTAGTTTTTATCCAGTTTTTAAGGCCCCACTTCTATAGGTGGGGGTGGGTTCTTTGTTAACTTTCTCCATCTTTTGAATCTATAAATGGTTAAATAGTTCGTTTTAAAGCCTCATCTCTTCTCATAGTAATATCAATGCTCTTACCCACCTTTTTTATTATTCTACTTTATATAATAATTTTCAATATTGGTTAATATTTTTGCAATACTAAACTTTAATTACAATTTGAGAATTTCTTCTCAGTAGTCAAAATTAAAAACTTGCAAAAATACAACGGAAAACTCCATTCCAACTCTTTGAGGACTACATTGGAATGGAGTGTAATTTAATGAAGTATAGATCTAAGCACATTAAAAAGCTACAAAGATATAAAACTATAAATCAACAAAAGACAATTATTAGCTTTTTTGTCCTATACTATTATTATAGGCCATTCTGACAAATTGTACAACAAATGCTTCAAACTAGAGCTCATAATCGCTGCTCAAATTATTAATTAATTACACTATGTAATGTATTTACCAAATTGCCCTTGGGCAAGCTTCTTTAACTCTTCTGCTAGGTATACTCCAAGATCAATACTTATTCCAGTATCTAATATTTGTCCTATGGAAAAATCATAGAGTATAGTGGCATTAGGATTAACTTCCTCATCCCCTTCCCAGATTACAACACACAAGGGTATTTCGGGAAATGCTCTCAAAATTACCGAAGCGTCTCCGAAAGGACCTGGCTTACCATCTAAGACGTGAGATACTTCCATTAATCGGCTGGACTGATGTCCAAAGGATTCAATTAACACGGATATAACTGTTTTGTGAAATGCAGAATAAAATATCATACCACCAGGCAGTTCTTTAATGCTTACCCAATTCACGTCTGATCCCCGGAAAGGCCTGGCATTGGCCAAATAATTGAGAATAATGATCGTCGCCAACACTTCTGGAACATATCCATCTCTTCTCCGTCGGATGATCTCTTGATCACTATCCACAACATACTCTTCATTAAAAAAAAGCACAATGAATTGACGGGTATCACTATTGTAGGATACAGTTCGTACCGCTGTTATCTCTGTAGGATCACTTTTTTTAATATCCCGCCAGAATTTTTGACATGTATTACGGTAATTTGATTCTATTTCCACTCTTTCAGAACTTATTTTCCTTCACACCCTTACTCCTTAAGATGAATTTAATGAATTTATCTAACCGTAAGACTCCCACTTTAAGTGGGAGTGACTCTCGTGCAATAATCTAAATATTCTAATTTCAACAATAGCCATTTAATCTATTCTTGTCAACTAGTTTTGCAAATAAATACTCCCCTTTTGGCAGTCATTTAAACTAATCTGCCTAAGGGGAGCTTTATCGAATGTATCTTTTTTGAATTAATTACCGACTGCATGGTTCTCTTGATTGCTGGCTGAGAGATTTAGGTCTCAACCAGATTCGGCTTTGAACTATCTATTTCTTACGTCTGGTCTAAATTAACCGGCTCAAACAGAAGGTATGACGAAGCTTTGAGACGTTCCAAAAGCATAACCATTATAATTAGCCGTTAACGTATAGGTTTGACCAACATTCAAAGCAGCGCTAATTGTATAAGTTGTTCCGCCGTCAGAGGTTGTAACGCTGGAAATCGCGATACGGTTTCCGGAACTATCCAGGAGAGTGAAGTTACCTATGGTTAAACCATTCAGGGCAGTACTCAATCCTACTTTAAAGCCGGTTGTCGATAGGTTATTAACTGTATACGTTACATTACTCGTGTTATATGGAATCGTAAAGCTCTGGGCTGTACTCATGGTATAGCCTGCATAGTTAGCTGTTAAAGTATAAGTTTGGCCCGCACTTAAGGCTGCACTAATCGTATAAGTGGCCCCTCCATTAAGTGTAGTCACACCTGTTATCGGTATAGAATATCCGGAACTGTTAAGAAGCGTAAAGTTGTTAATGGTTAAACCATTCAGGGCTGAACTCAGACCTACTGTGAATCCTGTTAATGAAGGAGTGCTTACAGTGAGTGTTTCGCTGTTGACATTAGTATAGGGCACCGTGAAACTCTGAGATGTTCCCAGGGTATAACCGGCATAGTTAGCCGTTAGAGTATAGGTTTGACCCGCACTTAAGGCTGCACTAACGGTATAAGTGGCTCCTCCGTTTAGAGTCGTCACACCTGTTATAGGAACAGTATAGCCGTAACTATTTTTAAGTGTAAAATTGCCGGCCGTCAGACCATTAAGTAACGAACTGAGCCCCACGGTAAATCCTGATGTTGATGGATTGCTGACAGTAACAGTTTGATTGCTTGTAACGTAAGGAACAGTGAAGGTCTGGACTGTTCCAACACTATTACCATTATAGTTTACCCTTAACGTATAGGTTTGACCGGCACTTAAAGGTGCATTAACGGTGTAAGCAGCTCCTCCGTTAGAAGTTGTCGCACCTGTCACACCGATCGAATTCCCCGAACTATTTAGAAGCGTAAAGTTGTTGGCAGTTAAACCATTAAGGGCCGGATTTAATCCTACAGTAATCCCTGTCGTCGACGGGTTGCTTACCGTTACTGGAATAACTCCTGAAGAGCTGGTTGAATCCCCAAAAATTCCGCTGACCAGATTAACTGCCCAGTCAGGGACACCAACCGATCCGCCAAGTACGTTTATTTGAGGATTGCTGCCCGTATTCCGAATGGTAATGAGATAGTCTTTAATCGATGGGGGTAACTGCCTCGATTTGGGATCAATTAACAAAATCGGTGCATTGTTTTGAGCTGCTAATGTGCTTCCAGAAAGCGCGTCGGCATAATCATATCCATTAGCGAGATAAATCTGAGTCGGGTTTGGATAAAATTTCGTTAAGATTTGTGATAAGGTTTCGAAACGATCTTGACCGCCGAACCGTTGTATCTGGGCGTTAGGAACTAAACTTTGAAGTGTTGTTTGCAGCGAACCGTTGATAACGGCTTTACCCCCAACAATATAGATATTGGAAGGTTGATCTTTGGAGATAAAATCTTTAACATTATCAGGCAATTTTGTGGGACTGCTGAGGAGAATCGGCCATCCTTTGCTGGCCGCTAGTGAAGCAACACCTAAGGCATCCGGAAATTCATTACCGCTGGCAACAATAACCGGTGTTCCAGGACTCACGTTAAGATTGTTGACAATGATTGAATTCGTGGCAAAACGATCAAAGCCACCCATTCGCCTGACATGATAGCCCGCTTTATGTAACCATTGCTCAACTTTTTCGTTAATTACCCCAACTCCACCAATAATCGTGACATTTCCCCCGGCTATTAAATGATTCTTGACAAAGTTCAAACTGTCTTGTGAATCATTAACGTCAGAACCTACAAGAATAATCGATGCATTAAGTTTTGTGGCCAAGGTGCTTGCTGACAAAGCATCAGGAAAACTATAAGCAGAGGCCAGAACTACATTTTGCATTTGTTGTCCCCGAAGTTCCTTCTGAGCTATAGCCGTAGACGTTTGAAAACGGTCTTGACCTGAGTAACGATTAAAATGGGGCTTATAATAAGGCTTAGCTTGGACACTTCCAACCAGAGTAACTAATAGTAAAGTACTTGTCACGGCCACAGATGTCAATTTTGCTTTTTTGTTCATGAATTTTCCCTCCTAAACAACGTTACGTTCAAAATAAATCCTCTAAATGCATATACGTTTATTGCCTAAGTTTTTAGTGGGGGTTCAAAAAAATTTTTATAAATTTCCTTGGTTAATTTTCTCTCCTTAGTTTCTTGGCTCACAATAACTGCAGATATTGATTCACGTTAAGTAACGTTATACAATACTATTGCTAATAGTACTTTATCTAATAGTACTTTCAGCTAAAATAATCATTTGAGAAATTGGAGAAGAAAATGAATAACACTTTCGCCGTGACCAGAAAGCTTGGTCAAACCTTTCCAGCCTTAACTCATAAAAATTTTCGCTATTTTTGGTTCGGCCAGTGCATTTCGCTAATGGGAACCTGGATGCAGACAACTGCTCAACAATGGTTAGTATATACCCTAACGAAATCAGCGTTTCTGCTCGGAATTCTGGGGGTAGCCCAGTTTGGTCCTATGCTTGCTTTTTCCCTTTTTGCCGGTGTTTTAGCGGATAAATTTCCCAAGAAAGCTATCCTGATATTTACCCAGTCCGCCCTTATGCTCCAGGCTTTAATACTGGCATCACTTGTTTTATCAGGACACATTCGTTATTGGCAAGTATTACTTCTCGCTGCCACCCTGGGATTAGTCAATACATTGGATATGCCTACCCGTCAAGCATTTATGGTTGAATTGGTGGGCAGAAACGATTTGACCAATGCCATAGCCCTTAATTCTACGATCGTTAATTTAGCACGCATTATTGGTCCAACAATCGCCGCTTTATTGATGTCAAGTATTGGTGCCGGATTTTGCTTTCTCTTGAACGCTATAAGCTTCATTCCGGTAATTATAGGGTTATCACTCATTCATCCTCAGGTAATTACTCGTCCTCCCAAAACAGACAATATGCTTAAAAGCGTTATTGATGGGCTTAACTATATTTTCACGAAACCAATTTTAGCCTGCGCTGTTCTTGCTGTCTTAGATATTGGGACGTTTATAATGAATACCAATGTCCTTTTCCCCGTGTTTGCCGATCAGGTACTTCACCAAGGTGTTAACGGCTATGGCTTTCTCCTTTCTGCTATGGGCATTGGCTCATTAATCGGGGCAATGATAGTTGCCACAAAAGCTCGGACAAACCCCAATCGGCGCATTATGTTTACCTCTTCACTCATTTTGTCCGTCTTAATGGCAATTATATTCTTTATCCATTCATCTTCATTAGCCATGTTTTTAGTCGCTGGAATTGGCCTTTTTAATATTATTTTTATGAATACAGTAAACTCAACCTTACAACTTAATTCTACAGACGAATACAGAGGCCGCGTTATGAGTGTCTACGCACTTGCTCTTGGTGGGACAACTCCAATCGGCAACTTATTTGCCGGAGGGTTTACTGAAAAATATGGTTCTTCTGTTGGGTTTTTGATGTGTGGTATCACCGCTGGTATTCTACTAGTGTTAATTATGGTCCGAACATTTAGAAAGGAAAAACATCAAGTGAACTCGTTCAACTAAAACTGAACAGCGAGGCTTCAGATACAATAATGTCCAGTGGACATTATTGCCGAGCCGCCTTTCCCAATAGGAATAAAAACCCCACCCCAACTTATAGAAGTGGGGGTGGGGTCTTAAAAAAGCGGATAATATTTTATTAGTTTGTACTAATCTTTGTTCAATTAAAATACATTAAGGTTGTGGTAGTTTATTCTCTAAATTTGAAAGGAGAAGACCTATGCCTTACCAAAGGTGGCGTCAACCTAACGGCGACTTTAGGCAAGATTTAGGGACATTAGCTGTAGGCATATTAGTAATTGTTGTCATTGGCTACTTTCTCTTTCACGGCTATTTAGAAACCAGCAATAATCAGAGTGTGCCAGCTTCAAATTCGAATGATGTAAACCTACCCAATACAAATGACCTTAATAATAACCCCAATGATCCCAATTCACCCAATTATTCCTCTCAAATCTCACCAAGTGGAAATATTACAATGAATATTGGAAGTGAAAATAATGCCTTAACATCAGGGTATTGGATATTATATGTCTCAGATGGAACTTCTCAACAGCTTTCCGTTACTGCACAAGATTATGCCTTTTTGCAAACTTTGATTCAAAATGATAGTAAAGGAAGTTCTTCAGTTACCATATTTCTAATTGATAATGGTCTTATTCATCAATACAATATCAGCAAGGAAATTTATTCAATCATAACTAATATTGCCGCTGTCAAAGCCCGATCATCTAATGCATCGTCAAATAATTCTTCCTCTACTCCCGATTCTTCTGCTAATTCTTCTGCTAATTCTTCTGCTAATTCTTCTGCTAATTCTTCTTCTAGTCTCTCTTCAGATAAGCCTGCTAATTCCTCTGCTGATCCTTCTTCCGATTCCTCTTCCTCAACTCCTAATACCGCTCCAGCTAAGACATCGATCAGTGAAACTATGAAAATTAGTAACCTGTCGACATCTGGATTTATAGTCACATTGAACCCTGCACTAAATGGTTTGGCACCTAATAACTTTACGCTTCAAAATAGTTCAGGAAACCCTGTATCGATTTCTAATGCGACAACATCAGACAATGGAACAACTTATACAATCAGCGCAGTCTTAAGCACCGGTCAAACTTATACCTTTACGGCTGCCTATCCTGGTTATACATTTGGGACACCCCAAAACATAGAAATAAAATAAAATTTATACCGTTCACAGGAATAAAGCAAAAGGAGCACCTATTGTACCTGAGGTGCTCCTTTTGCCTTATATAAATATGATCTAGCATAATTGTGACTTTAGTTTATCCTTATCCAAAACACAGGTAAGGCGTTTGATCTCTTTTCCTTTTTCCAAAACAATAACTGCTGGTGCAGTCTTTATATCATACTTTTGAGCAAGGTTTTTCTTCGTTGCCATATCAACCTTAACAATTTTGTAATTTTCGGCGGATTCGCTGTTAACCTCTTCTAATAAGGTCCCAAACTCTAAGCTCTCATTGATTTGGGCATTTTCAAATAATAATAAGACCTTTTTCTCGCTCTGAAGAACATTGCTGTTAAACACATTAAGTTCTTCGATATAACGTTCAGCGGCAACAGCAGCAGTTGCACCATCACCTGCAGCCGATACTACTTGTCTTAAATATTTTATACGATTATCCCCTACAGCATAAACGCCTTCGAGATTAGTTTCCATTAGGTCATTTACGGGGATATATCCTCTTTTGTCTATTTCAATTCCACAGTCTATTAGGTATTTCGTTGAAGGAACCATCCCCACGAAGAAAAAGACGCCTTGACAGGTTAATTCTGAGGAACTGCCGGTTTTCAGATTCTTAAGTTTTACACCTTCTACGTTTTCTTCCCCAAGTACTTCCTCAATGGTAGCGTTCCAAACAAACTCAATTTTAGGATTGTTAAAGGCTCTTTCAGCGCTTACTTTATTGCAATCGAGAATTCCTTCATCATGTAAAACAATAACAGTTACTTTACGGGCAAATTTAGTGATGTACATGCCCTCTTCAATAGCCTGGTCGCCGCTGCCTACGACGACAACATCTTCACCTTCAAAGAACTCAGCGTCGCAAGTCGCACAATAGGCCACTCCACTTCCCCGAAGTCTTTTTTCCCCAGGAATATTCAAAAGCCTAGGTTCACTGCCACAAGCAATGATAACTGCTTTAGCGGAAAATTCTTTTCCTTTTTTAGTTTTAATTGTTTTCTCTTCCTGAGATAGATCTACGCTGACGACCTCTTCTTTTAAGAATTCAACGCCAAAACTTTGAGCATGTTTATGAAAATCTTTCATAAGGTCCGGTCCGCTAACCTGAGTATATCCAGGATAATTTACGATTTCACGAGTTGTGTTAACTAAACCCCCGATAGTCCCTTTATTGATAACCAAAGTCTTAAGCCTTGCCCGGCCTCCATAAATAGCAGCCGATAATCCGGCAGGTCCGCCGCCAATAATTATCAAGTCATACGTATTTGCCATGACTTTTACTCCTTTTCTTTACTTCCTAAAACGCATTCAAAACGATTAAGCATTGAGTACTTCTGCAATTTTTTCTTCGACAGCTTCTTCTTCAACCTTGCCGGCGAGTTTCCCTTGATATTCACCGTTCGCAAAAAAGAGAATCTGCGGAACACCTTTCAAAGAAAAGCGCTGAAATAAATTCTTATCTTCTTCTACATCAACATAAAAGAACCCAAACTTACCTTCATACTGTGGTTTTAGTTCATCAAGCATAGGGACGACTTCTTTACACACATGGCAATCTTTCCTAGAAAAGATAACCAAGCAGGATTCGCAATCGTCATAGATGATTTCCTCGAAACTGTTTGAGTTTAATTGTTGTAATGACATATTAACACTCCTTAATTAACATTAGTTTAATCATTATAATCAATTCAGTGATACTTAATCATTTAGAAAATTAGGTTATCCAGTTTTTAAGACCTCCACTTCTATAAGTGGGGTGAGGCCCGAGTTCACTAATTCCTCGATATTTCAGTTAAAAAGCAGCTATCAGTGTGCTACGTTCTGATAGCTGCATAAATCATTTTTCTAAATTCACTAATACTAAACTTCTTCAGAGAAGATCTGATAAATCGGTGCTCCTTCGCATTGTGCGGGGAAACGTAAACCGAGCAATACGGCAACTGAAGGTGCAACATCAACTTGACGAATTGTCCGCTCGGTTGTAAATCCGGACTTAATACCGGAACCAGCCGCTACGAAAACTGGGGAAACTGAGGTATCAAAATATCCTTCTGAGGTTGAAATGCTGTCACCATGCAATCTGTTATAGCCTTCTTCTACTGAGAAGAAGATATCACCACATTCTGGCCCGTTTGTACCAATTAACACAGCATCTTTGTTTCTGAGGCAAATTCCGATAACACGTTTGCCCGTTCTCTCATCTCTATAATTATATAAGTCAGAGATGATTTGTTCTTCTAAATCATATTTATCTTTCGGGTCTACAATACCGTATTTGTCGCGGCCTTTAAGATTAATGTAGATATAGTTACTGCGGATTTGAACGGCTCTCGTCTTTTCCCAATCTACTTCACGGATAGAATTTCCGTTCTCGTCTTTTTTCATCACAGTATAGCCGAGTTTTTCCATAACTTTGGTATTGAGACCACCGTATTCCCCGATAATTGGCGGTACATTTTCGCCAACGATAAGGCCATGGTCGCTGAGGATAAATACTGTCCAACCTTCATCCAGTAAATGGAGGAATTCACCAAAATACTTATCGGTCTGAATATAGAACTTTTCAATGAACCCTTGATACGTTTTTTCGTCAGTATAATTCCAGGGCTCCAAAGTCTTGCCAAGATGCCATAATTGATGGCCAGCACAGTCAATGTTGTGAAGATGTGAAAATACAACTTCATAACCTTTTTCTTTGATGGCATAATTCAGGCAGTCAGCTTGCCATTTGTTATAAAGATCCCAAGAAGGTTCGAAGATTTCACGGACTAATTCAGCATCTTCCCCGCCAATTAAGCTAACAGGCGGAACCTCTCCTACGTTGCTCTTAATTTCTTGATAAAGAGATTTGGGATGCCACAATTGGTCATTGGAAATATCAAGTGCATTACTGATCCATAGTCTCACTCGATTTCCTGCTGGGTCAAGTTCGAGAATCTTCATTGAACGGCAGGCCGGTTTGGTAACTTCTTTTTTGGTTACATCATCAATAATACCGGTTACCATTTTATCACGTTCCAGGACAACAATTGGAGTTTCTGCTTTCTTATTCTTGTAAATAGCCACACGATCATATTCACCGGCTGCATTTTTCAGAATAAGCGCAGGACGTCTCATCACACCGCCAGAAGTTAAGACAGTAAATTCTTTGGAACCTTCGGGAGCATTAGCCCAACCGGCAGCCTCTTTAAGGGGAGAATTCACAATGTCGTAGGCAACCTTACTGCCAATAACAACTTCGGTATCTTCATCATCCATGACGTAAGTGCGGATTTCTCCACCCTGACGAGCGGTGTCACCCCACCAAAGTTCCATCATTTCGTCATCAACATCATTGTCCAATGTGTCTTCCAAATCGGTAATGATACAGCCTACACCTGCCGGCTTGTCTACTCTTGGGGCATAACGCACTTCTTTGATTTCAGGTGTAGCCACGATAACCTTTTCCCAGTCAAGCTGGGCAACGCCCATGTTCACAGAACCAGGCTGCGTACCATCAACTACACTAAGGTTTTCGCTGTGAGAGGTTGGCGGCCATGAACTCCCCGGCCAGTGCCATACTAATGTTTTCATTCCTGCTTCAGCACTAACATTCCAAACTTGTTCTGCAAGACAGTTGCGTGAATCCATATTATAGACAACAGCATCGAGACTTTCAGGCGATTGTCTCCAATAACATGTGATACCATGAGTTCCTGGATAGGCGCCTGTGGCAAGGGTTGTCCAACATGGCGGAGTAATTGTAGGAATTGCCCCCAGCAGACGGATATCTTCTCTAGCAGCTCCTCGATCAATGAATTTTTGTAAGTTAGGCATTTTCCCTTCTGCCAAGAACTTTTTACTGATTCTTGGGTCCATTCCATCAACGCCCAAAACCAATAACTTATTGGTAAGTGCTGTTCTTTTCATAACCCCAACTCCTTAAAATTCTTTATTATTATCATCTTAAGAATATAGATGAAAAAAATATCTAAGCCTCAAGCTCATCCAAGGAACGACCAGCGGTCTTCTCGCCCCAGAGTCCAGTGGTAACAGCGACTAAGAGGAACATAACACCGATTATGCCGAACAACACTGTATATCCAAAGCCTTTGTAGATCATTGGTACAACGACCATAGCTACAGCAGTCAAAAGTCTGCCTGTACTGTAAATAAAGCCTGTACCGCTAGTTCTTATATGAGTTGGATAAGCTTCAGCTAAATAAGACCACATGACTACGAAAACACCATCCATGAGTACCCTGATAAAGAAACCTATGCCAACAATAACCATGGGGATCTTAAGGGTACCAAAGACAATTGTCAGAACTCCAACTAAGAGACTGTAGATAACGATCGGAATCTTTCTTCCGCCTTTGTCCGTAAAGGCAGCAGCCAGATAGTTTCCGATTGGACTTCCAAACGATACGAGAGCAGACATCCACAAAGCGTCATCCAAGGAAAAACCATAATCATTTAGTAATGTGGGCATCCAGCCAAAGAACATAAAGTAACCGACAGTAATACAGCAGACCATGATGACCAGGACGCTGGTTTTTCGTGCATATTTCTTGCTGAAGATTTCTTTAAGAGTCTCTATGGTTCCAGCCTCTTTGGGAGCAGTATTGTCGGGATTAATACTCGCTTCATTGTTAATGTCAACTTTTTCATCCTTAATAAATCTTTGGATAACTTTTTCGGCCTCTGAATAACGACCCTTTGCGATAAGCCAACGCGGAGATTCCTTTAGCCAGCTTAGAGCTAAGATAAAGATAATAAAACCAGTTCCGCCGATGAAGAAAATATATCTCCAACCATTAGGACTGCTTGGTACGATTTTTTCAGCAATTTGTCCAATTAAAGGCACGCTCAGCAAACCCGTTGCCAGCGATATGGCCTGCCATTTTCCCCTTGAAGCAGCCGGTAATATTTCAGTAATATACACCATAGCCACAACAACCATTGATAAGATACCAAAACCGGTTAACGTTCTAAAAACTAAGAAGATTGCTGGAGTAGGTGCCACTCCGTTTAAGATAGAAAAGACCGAGAAAAAGAACACGGAAAACAAAAATGCTTTTCTGCGTCCAATTACGTCAGACAACCAGCCGCCAAACCAACAGCCAAACAACATACCTACAAAAGTACACGAATTGACTATTCCGATCCACTCCATGGAAGCACCCCAGTGCTTAGTTAAGGCAGGTGCTACGAAAGAAAACGTAAATAAATCCATTTGGTCAAACGCATAGGCTAGAGCAAGAATTATTAAAAATTTGTAATGTTCCATACACATACGTGCATCATCGAGGTAATGTCTTTTACCACCCGTTTTAACTGTTGTATCCAAATTTGAATCTGTCACTACGGCCATATACCCACTCTCCCGTATTTTTGATTTTGATAATACTCAGTTACTATGAAACAATACCCTTATACCTTTTTACCCCTACTTTTATATCTTATACTTTATCCCGCGTCCTATTAGCTTCCTCGTCCCTCCTCTTTTCTCTAGTGATTTTTGGTTATCTTTTGTGATAATAAGCACTTGCGCTTATTATAGGTGATTCGACATTTTCTGTGAAATACTTAGTAGTTATATCCCATATAACTAAATCGGTTGTTCCTACGGGATACTTAGTAGTTATATCCTATATAACTAAAATCATTCTCGTTTAGGCAAGATATTTCTTTCTTTTATATTGTAATTTAAATTACAAATAGTATAATTATAGCCGAGATTCGACTACGTTATTAAGGAAGGTTATGAACTATGCGACTTGAACAATTAGCCTTTTTAGTTGCAGTCCAGGAATCCAAGTCCATCTCGCTAGCAGCTGAACGAGCTCATATTTCCCAGCCCGCACTCAGTTCAGCCATTAGTAAACTGGAGGATGAACTCGGTGTCGTACTTTTGACTCGAACAAGGTCTGGTGCTCAACTAACCGAGATAGCGGAATTGATTATTGTCAAAGCAAAAGAAGTACTCGACATCATCGATGATATACGATCCATAGGTAAAGCTAATTCGATCGAGCTTAATGGAAATATCTCAGTTGCCTCAGATCCTAGTGTAAATATCACTATTATGCCCGATATTTTAACAACGTTTAAACATAATCATCCCAAAGTTAATACCTTATTAAAAGTCGGAGAATCAAATAATATTTTACAGGACGTAAAAACGGGCAAAGCAAACTTTGGTATTATTTTTAATACCGAAGCGTTTTGCCAGGCCAAAGATATCAGCTGTAAAGAGTTATTTACGGATGAATTTGTAATTATAACCGGGACAAACTCAATAATTAGTCAAAATTCAATACCTCTTAATCAAGCACTTACCTTGCCTATACTTTTGTACAACACTGAGTATATCACCAATTGTGGCGTATCTAGTTTGCTGCGTAAATATGGTGATATTAATGTCTCTTACCGCGTAGATAATTTAGAAATGATGGAGAAAATTTTATCTCAAGGTGAAAGTATCGCATTTGTTCCTAAATTTATGGCTGATGAATTCGCAAAATCCAATAAAATTAAGAAAATCTCGATTGACGATGCTCACTTAGAAGTATCTATTCTCTTAATTTGGTCGAATCGCCACCATCTTTCCTTGGTGGAAAAAGAATTTATCAGGGTTATCAAAGATACTTGTACCAAAAAACGACAGGCAGCTCAAGCTGCCCAAGTTGTCCAAGCTGTGTAGGTTGTATCAGTTGCGTCAATGCGGTTTGGAATCTATCTAACTTAAGGAGTTATTGGACTAATGGAACAACAAGCACAATCACTTTTACAGAAAAGGGACTTAGCGTTTGCTAAAAAAGGTGTTGGAAGTGGATTATTGTCAGGTGCGGCTTGGGGGCTAGACGGGGTACTCATGGGAATGGTGCTTGGTTTAGCCCCCTTTACAAATAATATGAGTATTTTCGCTGCTCCTTTAGTCGGTGCTTGTATTCATGATGGGTTCGCCGCGCTTTGGCTCTTTTTTTATAATGTTATAAATGGAAAATGGCGCGATTATGCTCGTACCTTAAAAACACGACCGGCTAGAATAATTATGTTAGCCGCTATTTTAGGCGGACCAATCGGAATGTCCGGTAATCTGCTTGGAATTTATTTCGCAGGAGCCTCCTATACTGCTGCAATTACGGCAGGATATCCTGCAATCGGCGCTGTTCTTGGGGCTATTTTTCTTAAAGAAAAGATATCACCTCGTGTATGGGCCGGTATTCTATTAGCAATTACTGGCTCATTTATTGTAGGTTTTGTCCCGCCTGACGGTTCTAATTATCCTCATTTTTATCTTGGCATTACCTTTGCCGTTATTTCTGCCATTGGCTGGGCTATAGAAGGTGTGCTCTCAACTTATGGGATGGATTTGGTTGATTCGGATATCGCTATCGGCATAAGAGAAGCTACTTCTTTTTTCGTTTATCTTTTTGCCATACTCCCATTGGCAGGAGGTGTTTCCTACCAGATCCTTACGAAAAGTTTCTCGGCGCCCACTGGTTGGTACATTGCTGTCATCGGCCTTATCGGAGGTACTTCTTTTTTGTCTTGGTATCGGGCAATGAATATGACCGGAGTAGCCAGAACCATGGGCTTGAGTGTGACCTTTGCCATATGGTCTGTTTTCTTCGGTTGGTTGTTGAATAACCTGCAGCTCACACCAAACTTAATTATCGGAGTTGTTGTCTTATCTTTGGGGACGATCCTTACCATCGGAAATCCTAAGGATCTGCTCAATCTAAAAATTCGCTAAGGAGGTTTCTTTTATGGGGCAGTTGCCTGTCAAATTTAGACTACTACAAGTGATCTCCGAGAACGAAAACCTCTCAAATCAAGAACTATTAGAAATCCTGAGAAATGAATATCCTCTTGATAGAAGTGTTAATAAGAGAGGCATTGAAGATTATCTTCTTACGCTGACAGCTACTGGTCTTATTGACTTAAAGAATGCTGCTCTCGATGATAACGGGAATCTTCAACTAAGTTATAAAATTACGGATTATGGTAAACGCCTCATGAAATATGTAGGTTAAGGTTTTAAGCAAAGGCTAAAAATTCAGTATTTGCTAATATGATAAACAGAACTACCGAAATCTAATATTATTTTGGATTTCGGTAGTTCTGTTTCTATAACATTCAGTCCAAGACAAAGTTCAAACAGTGAAGAGACCGAAGGCCAAAACCTCTTGTTAAGAAGTTTTGGCCTCCATTTGTTCACTGTTGGGAATAAATTTCAAATGATTATGCTTCCTTCTTCACTGAAGGGAGGATCAATTCTACGTCACCATGTGGGCGTGGAATAACATGTACGGAGATCAGTTCTCCAACTCGTTGAGCAGCGGCAGCACCGGCATCGGTAGCAGCTTTAACAGCGCCGACATCTCCTCTGACCATAACTGTAACCAAACCACCGCCAACAAGCTCGCGGCCAATCAAATAGACATTAGCTGCTTTGACCATGGCATCAGCCGCCTCAATTGCTCCAACCAGACCTTTAGTTTCAATTAATCCTAATGCTTCAGTTTTGTTCATTGTTAATTGCCTCCTCTAATTTCTTTCATTTTACGATCTTAATTTTTGACGTTGATTTAAGACACATAGCATTGGCTTCTTCAGTATCAAGATGACATTCCAGACTTGAGTTATCGTTGGCCCTTACCATAACATTCGTGTAAGTACCCCCTCGAAGTCCAGTCGTTTGGATAGTTACCTCTTCGCCATCTGTAACGCAAAAATGTTTGGCATCTGCCAGGGACATATGAATATGCCTTTGAGCAATGATCAGTCCTTTTGTCAGCAAGATACTTCCTTTAGGACCAACCAGAGTTATCCCCGGAGTACCTTCCAAGTCTCCAGACAATCTTACGGGTGCTGTAATCCCCAGTTTGAAACAATCTGCCAATAAGATTTCGATCTGCGATTCACGTCTCACCGGCCCCAGAATGCGGACCTTTTCGATGGCCCCTTTAGGCCCGCAGATGGTTAATGTCTCCTGACAGGCGTATTGCCCCGGCTGAGACAGATCTTTAGTTTTTGTTAAGGTGTACCCCGCTCCGAACAAAACATCTGCGTCAGATTGGGATAAATGAATATGGCGATTAGAGATTCCCACAGGTATGGAGTTGTCTTTCTCTTTTATCTCTCCCCCCTCTTTGACCACTTCGAGTAAAAGTTCTACTAAAGTGTCGTACTTTCCCACTTTAGTAGTCACCTCTTTTTTTCAGGAGCGAAAGCACTTCTTCCACGAGGTTTTGAATCTGATCTTCACTGATACTGCCGGAAACACCGGCTTTCTGTGCCTCACAGGAGAAGGAGGGGGAGTTATTGACATTTTCAGTGAAGTCTTTGATTCCATAGGCAATACGTTTGATATTGATCAAGTGCATCGGTGTTACATTATCGGAGGTTGCACTGCCGCCCCAAGTGCCGCAGCCTAAGGTAAAGGCCGGTGCAAGCCCTGTACTTGCTCCCACTCCGCCTTGGCTTGATGACGTATTAACTAAAATCCTAAAAACAGGTTTTTCGGAGAACTTCCTGGCTATTTCAGGATTTTCTGTATGGATAGAGATGCTATGACCGACTCCGCCATTATGCAATAATCTAATGCTTAAGTCACAAGCTTCTTGCCAATCTTTTACACAATAAAAAGCTAATACTGTCGTTAACTTTTCATACGACAGCGGGTATCCTTCACCCACTCCCTGTTGTTCTCCCAACAGCACTTTTGTTCCCGGAGGAATCGATATACCAGCATTATTGGCGATGACTTCCGCAGATCTCCCTACCATTTTGGCATTCATCGCATGTCCTTTAACAAATAACTTCTTGCTTACCTGCTCTGTTTCCGCAGGTGTCATGAAATAACCGCCTTGGCGTTTGAACTCCTCCACAACTTGATCACGAATACATTCTTCCACAATAACGGATTGTTCAGATGCACAGATGGTTCCGTTGTCAAAGGTTTTACTGGCTATAATATTTTTAACAGCTTTCGCTACATTAGCAGTTCTTTCGATAAAGGCTGGAACGTTTCCCGGCCCGACACCCAAAGCAGGTTTACCTGCACTATACGCTGCCTTTACCATGGCAGAACCACCAGTCGCAATGATCATTGCAACCTCGTCACACTTCATAAGTTCATTCGTTGCATCCATCGATGGTTTGGAGATACAGCCAATAATATTTACAGGAGCACCTGCTGCAACCGCCGCATCATGCATCAATTTTGCTGCTTGATTTGTACATTTTAGTGCCGAAGGATGCGGGGAAAACACAATCCCGTTACGTGCTTTAATGGCAATAATGGACTTATAGATCGTGGTTGAGGTAGGGTTCGTTGAGGGAACGATTCCCATGAGCAATCCTACCGGTTCGGCGATTTCCGTAACTTTATTGACCGTATCTTCACGAATGACTCCTATAGTCGGCATTGTTTTAATGAATTCATAAAGTTCTGTGGAGGCAAAGCGATTCTTAAACGTTTTATCCTCAACCTTGCCAAAACCTGTTTCCTCTACGGCCATTTTAGCCAATGATACGGCATTTTCCTCCGCAGCTTTAACCATATTTCGAACGATTTTATCAATCTGTTCACTATTGAATTTTGCAAGTTCAGCTTGTGCCAATTTAGCCTGACGGGCAAGATTCCTAGTTTCCTGTACAGACTGCAAATCATAATCAAAGCTTTCCAATTCAACAATTCCTCCTTCCGCAGGTATGCACCTTTTTCAGGGTATACCTGACCTATTGCACAATTCGACAACCTTGCGCAGAATCTAGTCTTATTTCTTTCTCTCGTAATAACCTTTAAACTTTTGCAAAAGTAGATCTTTATTTGCCTTTGCTATTACACGATCTGCAACATCAAGGTCTTTATATCCTTTGGCTAATTTGCGGAGTTTGGCTACTGAAAGAGCCTTTAAAGCATCCAAGCCATTTTTAAGCCCAAATTGATGGACAAAAGTATCGACTTCCTCTTTGCTGGAAAACGTCAATTGCGGCTGCGAAGAGTCCGAAGATTCTTTTGCAGTTTCATTGGATTCAAAGAGTTGTTTGGAGATTTCCTGTTTTGGAAGCGATTCCTTCATAGGGGTTTTTAAATCTGAACTTGGTGGGATGTTTGAAATAAGCAAATGCTCGATATGGCTATCTGGTCTGGGAATTACATGTTGTGAAACTAGTGATGTGTTTCTTATCTGCTTAGCCGCTGCTGCACCGGCTTCCACTGAAGCTTGAACGGCTCCCACGTCACCGGTTACTGCAATCATGACAAGACCGCCGCCGACAAAGGTTCTCCCTACAAGTTCCACTTGCGCCGCTTTGAGCATGACGTCTGCGCATTCAACCGCAGCGAGAAATCCCCGTGTCTCAATTAAGCCAAGCGCTTGCATAACATTCTCTCCTATTCTGCCTTAAGGTCAGGCCAGTTTGCCGGATAGGTTACATAGAAGAGTTTGACATACCCGGTAGAACTCCAAGTTACCTTCGAACCTTTCGGTATAAAAAGAACATCACCCTGGCAGGCCTCATAGGTTTTATTATTTATAGTGAGGGACAGGCTTCCTTCGAGAATAATATCAATCTCTTCATAACATAATTCCCAATCAAAACTGGACTTTTCAATCGTTAAAAAACCCGCACTCATTTGAGAATCATGTTGACTGACAACTTCTCGGTACGCCACGTTGGAACTTGAATTTCCTGTATCAAACTTTTCAAAATTTACTGTTCTGCCCCGCACAATTTTTAGTCCGCTTTTCGGTTCACTCTCTGACAAAAACGGTGTTACAGGAACAGACAATGAGCTATTTTGCAAAACCTTATTCATCAAAACGGCCTTGACCACTTGATAGATCAAATCTCTGTCTATCTCTGTTCCTCGGATTGTATCCTTCTGCATTTCACTTACATTGCAACTATGGTCTACTGCAGGAACCGAACCTTCAGTGAATTCTATCCCCAAATCTTTAGCCATATCCCTGGCTGAAGGTGTAATAATCGCATTGCCCTCAACACAGAATATTTTTTGTCCCTTTGCTGCTGCTGCTTTCACCTCATCGGCGCAAACAAGTTTTTTCAAGATCACACCTCCTTTCACTGAATCTTTAAAATGCATACATTATATAGGAAGAAAAAATTCAGCTTTACAATAAAGAGCTCCATAATCGCTCAGATGGCGAAGGAATTACTTCCGTATCAACGAGCAATCCTTTTTCCAGAGCAATGGCTTTCCCAGCTTCAATACCGGCTTCTACTGCGGCAACATCTCCGGTGAAGGTGAAGTACGCTTTGCCGCCAAGTCCCCTGCCCAGGCGAAGTTCCAGAGCCTGAATATCGGCGGCTTTTAGGGCTGCATCAGCAGCGGTAATCATGGTTGCCATGGAAAATGACTCTATAATTCCAAGCGCACCAGTACCTTCCGGTACCGTTGTTGCCGTAATAGCCGGGAAAACCCCTTGATGAACATTGGGAAGAACAAAGCTATCAGCCAAATATTCTCCTGCTACAGCAACACCTGCACTAACAGAGCTTTCAACCGCTGCTACATCTCCGTGAACGATCGTGATATATTTGCCAGGACAGACAGAAGTAGCACTGGCCACGTCAACATAAGCAGTTTTGAGCATCTGGTCAGCTGCGAAAATTCCTCTTGCAATACTAGTAACCTCAATCATTCCAATTGCTCTAAACATACTAACCCACCTTTATTACAATAGCGTTATCGGTAATTTCCCTAACAGTACCTGCCAGGCTGGCATGAACTGAAGCCCCAAGACTGTTGTCGGGGATTTTCCCGATCATCTGACCGGCTTGAACTTGTTCACCTGCAGCAACTACTGGGATTGCCGGGGCTCCAATGTGCTGACGCAAAGCAATCGTCAGATAATGGGGCTGAAAATTGACGTTAGTCAGCGGAGCCGGTTTGTCAAACTCTGTTAAGCCAATTCTGGCAATGAGTCGTTTGGTTGGAATTAGGCGATAGTCTCTAGCCTCTCTCGGCTGAAATTCCATGGTTGTCGGTTGATATTTAATCCCCTGTTCTGCCAGCTTGCCTTTGAAATAACGATTAATAGACCTGGGGTGGAGATTTGCCGGACAGGAGAATAATTCGCAGGCATTGCATTCACAACACAATAAAGCAATTTGTTGTTCTTTAACATCTTCGAGATTGTAGTTCAAAGCCCGCATAACTTTATGAGGCTGAAGATTATGACCTAAGAGATAACGCGGGCACAAGTCGGTACACATTCTACATTGCTCACAAGCCGTTTTGCTGATAACCCGTGCTTGATCGAGATTGACTGACTTCTTGCGCATGAGAAAATGATCTTTTTTCAGCAAAACATAGCCTTTACTTTTCTTGGTGACATGACCATCCAAGGTCTTAAGAATAGACCCCATCATGGGGCCTCCATCAATAACAGCATAGTCTTCTAAATTGTCTATGCCGCATTGATTGAAGAGCTCACGGATTGGCAAACCGACGGGTACTTTGACAGTCAGACGCTGAGGTATATCCCCTGCGACTGTGATATAGGTTTCCGTCACAGGTTTTCCGGACATGGCATTAAATACGTTGAGTGCGGTTTCAGCATTGATTACAACACACCCAACTTTCAAAGGGATAGACGTTTCCGGAACAATTCGCCGGGTTAACTCATGAACCAAAACCTGTTCATCTCCGGCGGGATAAATATCCCGAAGTTCCATAACTTCCAGGTAACTTTCAAGGCCCTGAGCAGCGATTCTTGCACGCATGTGGGCGATAACTTCTTTATGTTTGCCTTTAATCCCGATAATAGCCTTTCTGGCCTCAATATATCTTCCTGCTGCAGCTAATCCCATGATGATTTCATCGGCGCACTGAACCATCAGTTGTTGATCCACCCGCAAAAGAGGTTCACATTCAGCACCATTGAGCAAGATATACTCTGCTTTCGAAGTTAGCTTGGCATGAGTTGGAAATCCAGCTCCTCCTGCCCCTATAACTCCTGCATCCCTAATCATGTCCAGAAGATCCAACGTTCTCCACCTCCGAATTATTTGTTAAAATGTACAATCTTCATCTATAATTCCTGTAATAACGGCGTCAATAGGCGTATCGTCACGGTCCAGCATTTTACGCGCAGAACTGCCTGTACAAACCAGTACACGTTCACCAATTCCGGCACCGATAGTATCGGCGGCGATCAGGAGTCGACCGGCATCAATTCCTCCCAGAACTTCAACCAGCATAAATTTCAATCCACGGAGCGAATCGGCTTTTCGAGTCGCCCATATGTTATCAATTACTTTTGCTGCTATCACTGCATTTCACCTGTTTTATTTAGTTTGTCTCGTATTTCTTGAATGGCTGCTTCCACTGATGCCGTATCCCCGAAAAGGGCAATCATGATCAGATGCTGCGGACAATGCCCCTTGATATCTTCCACGACAACTCCTGCAGCTTTTTCTGCGATATCGGCAGCATACACCATATCAATGAGTCGTCCCTGAACTAAGCCTACAGCATCGTAATTCTCAATCGTGACAGATGAGGCAGAGCCTTTGCGTCGAAAAAGCATCTCCAGAGTTCCTTGAGAAGGAGATTTAATAATCCGATAGTCCATAGAGAAACCGCTCCTGTCTATTGAATTTCCTGTGTGCAGTTCAGAGCAATTCCCAAGGGGGTGACAAACATAGGATTTTGCGGTTTGTAGGTTGGAAGCTTTGTTTGTTTGGCAATAATCGTTTCGATTCCTGCCAAACAGCAGGTTCCGCCAACCAGATAGATTTCTTTGACCGAATATTCCTGGACATGACGATTAATAATGGAAGAGACTTTTTCAATAACCGGCCTTAAGACCGGAATCAATTCCCGGTGATTTTGCGGATTCCGTTTATACTGTTCCGCCTCGTCAAAGCTTAGTTTATAAGCCCCGGCAATAACCAAGGAAAAATGGGTGCCGCCCGTAGGTTCATCGGCTACATAGATCACTTCACCGTCTTTTAAAATAGCAATCCCTGTCGTTCCACCGCCAATATCAACAATTGCCCCATTTTTAATCTTTAGTACTGCATTGGCCGCAGTCGGTTCATCTAATAATTTGGTGATCTCAAAACCGGCACCTTGGACAACATGCTTAATGGCCCCTGAATCTAAAGTAAAGGTTCCCGGTGGCAGGGCCGCCGAAGCAAAAATCAGTTCAGTTCCCAGCTTTTCTTCGAGTTCTTGCTTTAATTCTTTAACGATACGAATCGCACCAATATAATCAACAATCATCCCGTCTTTAACCACATTGGCAAAGCGGTACGCCCCGGCAACAGGCTGATAATTCTCATTCAAAACTGCTAAGACGATATAGGCAGTTCCCAAATCAATCCCTGTATAATAGACGTTAGATTTCTTAATCAAAGGCTTGGCAATGACTTTCTCAAAATCACGAACAAGTTGATCGCATTCTTGAAACGCAGAATTTACGGTTTGCATTTCTGTCCTCCCAGACATTTCCACATCATTATGCAGAGTATGTTAATGATCACACTGACAGTTTCAATCAGATCTTGACGCGAACAAACTTCTTGCTCTTCAAGCCAATATGCTTCTAAAATGGCTGGTTCAAGCTCACTGAGTGAAGCGCGTAAATAATTTAACAAAGTAACCGTTTTGCCATTGGCCAACCGAGAGTGAAATTCATTAATCTCCAATAATTTCACTAAATTGTCGGCGCAATTTTTAATTTCCTCTTCCGACCAGTCCCAGAATTTTATCGGATCTGGGGGAAAGCCTTGAAGTTCAGCATTTTTTACATTGCGGAAACACTTTTCCAGTTCTATAACTTCCTCGGCCAACATGGCGTCGCCGGACATTAGCTCGGCTGCAACCAGTAGGAAAAGAGATTCGAGGGTGTCCATCGTACTCCGTAATCTCTGTATACAGCAGCTTTTCAGTCCTTGATCTCCCATCCCTTTGTTACGTCTCACACTTATCCCATCATTACTTTGAGCCTCTTGATGCTGTACCAACTTGATACCTCTGTCCACCAAAAACTGACGAGCACCTGGAGTGATCTTTATAGACGATTCCAAAGAGTAGGTGGTAAAAGGCTCTTTTTGATATAAATCGCGTAATTCCATCTCAGTTATAAATTTCATGGCCTCACCCACTTTCAGAAATCTCAATTCGGCACCCGATCCATTGTTGCACTACAGACACTGCTCATTATCACCTAAAATTTATTTCTTCTGATCAACAAGCCGCAAATGTGTTTTTAAGGCCGCTGCCCCCGTATTATCATTCAGCGAAACCAAGAAATACGGTTCGGAAACTCCAATACCTGATAGCTTCTGTGTGCACAAATTAACATTTTCCAGGCCCAAGTCTTTCTTGGTAATCACGCCAACAACAGGACAAGTAAAGGTCTTGGCGAATCCAGGCGGATAAACATCAACAGGTCTTGATGAATCAAGCAGAATAAGCACATGGGATGCCGTTTGAGCAGTGGCAATCAAATATTTATACATAGAAGCGTTTTCAATATAGGAACCAGGTGTATCGATGGTGTTTTTTCCATAAATAACATCCTGGGTTTTTCTTAAGGGTCTATCAGTGTCATTCAAGAGATTAGCCAGAGTAGATTTGCCTGCTTGAGTCGGTCCAACGACCATAATGCGTTTCTTCATGTACGTGTAATCCTCGCAGGAGTAAAGCCCAACAACTTTTCCAGCGTCTCATTAATGGCAGTCATAGCTGCTTCAACACTAGCCACATCGCCGGATATAACCAAGGAGCCGGTGAAACGATCCAAAAAACCGATCTCTACGTCAGACGTCTTGGTCGCAATATCTCCGGCAATAATTGCTGTCTCACTAGGAGTAAGAGTCGCAATTCCGATGGCTCCCCGCTCTTCAATTCCCAGACGTTCGTATAATTCCTGAACGGGAGAAGCTATAATATGAGCCAGCGTAACTTGCTTGCCAGGCACATATTCCTGAATTATACGTTTTCGCTCAAACTCGTCTGCACTCATAACATCCCTCTGTCCTGACGGCCTAAACACTCTAAGCCCTTTTAATGCTTCACTATTTTAGCCTCTAGGTCGTAATCTTTTATCACAGCAGCTATTGACTCTAATTCTTCTTCTTTAAAACTCAAGTCTTCAGTAATAGGGTAATTCATCGCCAATTGCTTGTATTTGTTAATGCCCAATTTATGATAGGGCAGCAAATCAATACCTCGAAAATTTTTACGTTTATTAAAGGGCTGTAAGAATTTCATAGTTCGCTGAATTGTATCTAGACTATCGTTCATTCCGCGAATCAGCGGCATTCTGATTTTTACATTAAAGCCGCGGCGCAGGAGCTCACCTAAGTTTTCTAGAATGCGTTCATTGCGTACTCCTGTCAGCTCATAATGTTTTTCAGAGTCAATATGCTTAATATCAAAGAGAATCAAATCTGTAAATTGGGCCACTTTGAGCAGCGAATCCAGTTTGGCATAACCGCAGGTTTCAATCGCCGTATCAATTCCCATATTCTTACATTCCATGAGGAGATTGGCGGCAAATTCAGGCTGCATTGTAACCTCGCCGCCCCCAAGAGTGACGCCTCCCCCAGAACTTAGGTAAAAGAGAGAATCTTGCTGAATAACTTCTAAAATTTCGGAGATTGATTTATCCGCGCCGGCGATTGACAACGCTTTTTGCGGACATATGGTCTCACACTTGCGGCAGCCTCTGCAAGTAAGGCTTCTGTTGACGTCATGCCTCGGCCTCTCGTTGTGGAATTGCGGCTCATCCTCTGCCTTAATGAAATAATGGATATTCTCCGGACAAACTGAGACACAACTTCCGCAATGCACGCACAAATCTTCCATGTACATGACCTGAAATTTTCGTTCGAGTCCCTCCGGATTTGAACACCATTGGCATCTTAGGGGACAGCCTTGGAAAAAGATTAAGGTTCGAATGCCTGGCCCGTCATAGATGGAATACTTCTGAACATTGAAGATCCTCGCTTTGCGCTCTAAGATGCCGGTTGATTCTGTACTCATAATTTTATAGTTCCTTTAAACTGTTCTTAAAAATGATCCAAAACGGTCCTGCTGATAATCTCATCCTGTACTTCTTTGCACAGTTCGACAAAGTAGGCGCTGTACCCGGCAACACGAATGATTAAGTCTCTGTATTTCTCAGGTTCCAATTGAGCTTTCTTCAACACTTCATTGTCGACATAGCTGAATTGCATCTCTCCGTTGCCGAGAATCGAGGCTGTCCTGAGCAGCGTAATCAGGCCGTTTTCTCCTTCCGGGGTTTCCAGAATGCCGCGTAAAAGTTTAAAGTTATGGACCATGCCAATGTTCATAGCATCATTATTCAGCTTGCTAACGGATTTAATAATGGCTGTGGGACCTAATTTATCCGCTCCTTGGGTCGGGCTGATTCCATCAGACAATGGGGTCCAAGCTAATCGGCCGTTAGGAGTTGCGCCTGTAATTTCTCCGATGGGAGTATTGTTAGAAATTGAAAGAGTACCATGACTTAAGAAGGAATATAACATTTTAAAGGAATTGTGAACCCGTTCTGTCCAAGAGATAATATCCGAGGCAATATTGTCTGCGTAGTCGTCGTCATTCCCGTATTTCGGCGCATTCAGGCAATCCGTACGCAAGGCTTCATACCCATTAAAATTGGAATTTAGGGCATCACGAATCTGTTTTAGGGTATATTTCTTCTCGTCATAGACGAGTTTTTTAATGGCTGCCATTGAATCTGCGTAGGTTCCTAACCCAGAGAAAATCAAACCAGGTCCATAGTTAACCAACGCTCCACCATTGGTCACATCGGTGCCTTTTTCCATGCAGCCTTCTACAAGCAGGGACATCAACGGTTTAGGAACAAGTTCTCTATGAACACGTTGACTGATAACTGTACCGATAGCTGATAAGCGGATAATATGCTCAATTTGCTTTTTACAGGCAGCATCAAATTCTTCGTAGGTGCTAAAACTATCGAGGTCTCCTGTGTCAAGCCCTTCCATTGTTCCATGCCATTTCATCATGCCGCGGTTCAAGACAAATTCGATCGCGATCGGCCATTGAGTATACCCGGTAGACGTCCATTGATAGATTCGGCCCGACTTTTGTGGTTCAACACACCCCATCAAACAGTAGTCACGAGCATCTTCAATATTGAAACCCTTAGCAAGCATCATCTTGATATGGGTATCATCAAAGTGACAGGCAGGAAAGCCAAGGCCTGCTTTAACAACGTCCACAATTTTCTTTAAATACTCATGGGGTGATTTATTGTGAATCCGACAGGCAAGAGCCGGTTGATACATCCTGGTAATCCGAACAGCATCCATGATCAGATAGGTTAAATCATTCGTCGCATCACCGCCGGTTCTTTTCTGACCGCCCACGGTACAGTTAATAAAGGGTTGATAGCCTGCGAAGTATTTCGCACCCATTTCACTGGACAGCCACATAACTTCAGCACACTTAATAATGAAACAGCTTACTAATTCAAAGGCTTGTAATTTGTTCAGGCGTCCTTCTTCCATATCGGCTTTGTACATAGGGTAAATATATTGATCCAAACGTCCAAGAGAAATTCCTGTCTGGTTTTCTTCCACCATAAAGAGGGATTCCAGCGTCCAGACCGACTGAAGTGCTTCCTGGAAGGTTCGCGGCGGATTAGCAGGCACATAGGTCAAAACCTCAGAGATCTTATAAAGTTCTTTTTTACGTTCTAAATCTTCTTCCCTGTCAGCCAGTTCCCGGGCATGGTCTGAGAGACGTTTGGCGTAGGCTAATATTCCGTCACAAGTTTCAATTTCCGCTTTGTAGAAATAAATTTTATCAATGTCATCAGGATTTTCCATGGACAATTTATTTAATTGATCAACGGCCTCTTGCCTTGCACCATTAATTCCCTTTTTAATAAGGATAATATCGTAACCGGGACAGGTATCTCCCCCACCGTTAAGTTGATGATAGGAAAGGTCGCTAACATAGGCTTCGCCGGAAAACGACCAGACACCGGCCTCTTCATACTGCGTCTGGCAAATTTCATCAACACTTTTACCTTCCCAGAAAGGAAAAATTTCCTCCCGTAAAACACGCTTATCCTCTTCACTGATTTGAAAAGGATCCTGCGGTCTCGTCGCCATTGTATCCAGCTCATCCCGAACCCATCGCCAAGCAATATCCGGAGAAATGGCACCTGTGCGAGGTTTTCCGCAAGGATGCCCAACAATCAGCTCATCCTTTTGAATTAATAAAGGAGCTGTCTCACAAGCTCTTCGAAAGCATTTAGCCCTCAGCAAAATTTTAGGCATGCCCGGATTTTCTTTGGCTACTTGCGTAAAAGCTCTGGCACGATAAATGCTGACACTGGGTTTTGCTTTTAGATAAGCATCGCGCAACCGTTTCAAACGCGGCGTTAAGCTAGTAATTTCTCCTGCAAATACAGGCGATTTTGGTTCACTTGCCAAAAAAGGCTTAGGTTTGTTGACAGTTAATTCCTTGGAAATCCCCTCAAACAGTTTCATGATGGCCGCCTTTTCATCCGAAGACAAGTTTTTGGTGGCATCGGCAAATTTGGTTGAAAAGTCTTTTGGATTCAAACTATGGTCCTCCCTTATACTTACTTAAACCTTTAACGGGCAGCAAGCTGCTCCAGCAATTTTTCCAGCAGAGCTTTCAAATCCTGTGAAGGGTCCCTAGAACTCTTCACAGGGAAACAATGTCCGCTGATCGTCTCTGAATTTTCCCTCTCTATTGCACCCCTGGCGATATCTTCCAAAGCCCTAACGCCGTAACCGACCTTGCGGATATTAATCAAGTTCATTGGCGAAACATTATCAGAAGTGAAACCGCCGCCGGCTGTACCGCAGCCCAATGTCATGGCCGGAAAAAGATTGGTTGTCGCTCCAATCCCCCCCAATGTGGCAGGCGTATTGACCAAGAGTCTGGAAACCGGTTTTTTCAGAGCAAACTCTCGAATCACAGTCACATTGCGAGAATGGATAACAAGAGTATGACCCTTTCCTTCATTTAGCAACAATTCAATACATTTTTCACAGGCATTAAGCCAATCCTTTTCAACGTAAAAAGCCAGCACCGGGCAGAGTTTTTCTTTCGAGTAGGGATTGGAATCCGAGACATATTTCTGTTCGGAAATTAAGACTTTTGTTTCTTCAGGAACACACATTCCGATTTTCTCTGCTATCTCGACAGCTGATTTACCGACAATTTCCGGATTAATACTGCCATCCGGGCACAGGAAAAGCTTGCTGAGCTCTTCTGACTCTCCTTCGGAGAGAAAACAAGCCCCATTATTTCTCAGCTCTTGTCTAACTTCCCCTGCGATACATTCCTCGACCACAATTGATTGTTCTGAGGCAGAGATGATGCCATTGTCAAAGGTTCTGCTGGCAATAATATCTGATACCGCTTGCTTAATATCGGCAGTACGCTCAATAAATGCCGGCCCATTGCCCGGTCCTCCGTAAATAACGGGTTTTCCCGAAGAATAGGCAGCAGCAACCATTTTAGGTACACCTGTAACCAGAATCAAAGCGGTATCTTTATGATTCATCATTTCAACTGTGCCCGATACAGTAACCGTCCTTAAATATCCGATTGCTCCCGAGGGCAAACCGTTAGCTTCAGCCGTCCGTATCAGTATTTCAAGAGTTTTGGAAATGGTCTTTTGGGCCCTGGGATGAGGTGAAAAGACAATCGAATTACCCGATTTGACGGCAATCAAGGCTTTATAGACCGTTGTTGATACCGGATTTGTCGAAGGAGGCAAGGCAGCAATAACACCCATGGGAACGCCAATATCCATGGTCTTGTTGACTTTGTCTTCTGCAATGATACCAACGACGTTCATATCTCTGATTTTCTTAAAAAGATAGTCGCTGGCGAAGACATTTTTAAGATACTTATCCTGCCATTTACCAAACCCCGTTTCCTCGGAGGACATCACCGCAAGTTCCCGGGCACAGTTTAAAACTTCCGCAGCCATAGCTCCCACAATTTTGTCCAGTTTTTCCTGTGGGAATGCTGCCAAAGATTTCTGTGCCTCTCGCGCACTTTCCACCAGTATTCGGGCTTCCTGGATGGAAAGTAAATCCTGGTCGATCCGCTCCATATCCTCGCCTCCTTTCTCTATCCAAGTAAAAAGCAACGGTCATCCGTTCACCAATCTATAACGTGCTTAGCGACAATTTTTTCAACATCCGGATGAGGGTTGGCAATAACATTAGTACTATAAATCTTACCTACTTTTTCGGCTGCTTTAACGCCAGCCTCAACCGCGGTTCTCACAGCCCCAACATCACCACGTACTACCACAGAAATTAATCCGGAAGCTACATTCTCATATCCAACCAGTTCTACGTCTGCTGCCTTGCACATCGCATCTGCAGCCTCAAGTATCGATACAAGTCCATAGGTCTCTATAAATCCCAAGGCATCATTTCTCTCCATGCAATTCCCCTTTTTCAAGTAATTCATGTCAGTTATCAATATCATGCCGGGAAACAATTTTCCCTACTCGGCTTATGGGGCGCGGGATAACGTGTGCAGCAACCATTTCACCAATGGCAGCTGCCGCTGCTGCCCCTTGTTCCACTGCAGACCTTACTGCGGCAACATCACCTTTCACCATGACTGTGACAAGACCTGAACCCATATTTTCATAAGAAACAAGAACAACATCGGCAGTTTTACACATGACATCTACGGCTTGAATGGCTGGGACCATCCCTCTTGTTTCGACAAGACCCAAGGCTTCTTCTCCGAAATATTCCATGGAACTACTCCTCATTTAAATATGCAGAAAACTTACAAAGGTTATCTGCTTTCGTTAATACATTAGTTCAAAAATACATTAGCTCTAATTGCAATTTGCTTTTAAATTTAATAATGGGTTTAGAGTATTAAGCGATTTTGATAGGCCTAGAATGTACTATTTCTAAGACTTTAAAGACTTTAAAAACTTTGGATTCGACAATATTCTTTGCAGATAATTATATTACCTCCGGATAAAACTGTAATATACCAAACAGCTATAGGGGATATAAGGAAGACGTAATACGCTATACCCTTTTCAGCCGCCCGACGACATGCTCACTAAGATGTTTATCCAATTTTTAAGGCCCCACTTCTATAAGTGGGGGTGTCTTCGTTAAATTCAGGTGGGGTAGAGTCCTCCTTCGCCGCTAAGTAATCCTATTGGGAAAGGCGGCTCGGCAATAATGTCCAGTGGACATTATTGTATCTGAAGCCCCGATGCTCAGCTTTAGCGTAAGCGAGTTCACTAGCTCTTATCTGTGGTTCAAATCATGAAATATAAGGTATAGGTAACTTCGAATTAACCCAGAATTAACTCAAAATCAAGAAATTTATATTGAATTTTGCCGAAAATTAAGGTATTGTGTTTGATAAACGTAAAACTACATAATTCTTTATAAAATAATATAGAAAGAGGGTTCATGGATGAAATTAAAAAGTATCCAATCTAGGTTTCTAGTGATCTCTTTATCAATTATTATTATCGCCCTGGCAACGGTTGGCTCTATTGCCAGTTACGAAGTAACAACCCAAGCAAAAAGTGATTATTTTAACAATTCCAACGAACAGATGAAAATTGCTGCCAATTCAATTCAAATTTTTTATGACCGGATCGATAAAGATATCAATATGATGGCCTCCAATCCCTTAGTCATGGAAGCAAATGAAGGAAATATAACCTCATATGCTAATAACAATCAGTCGGTTAACATGACACCTTCCAAAAACGGAGGTTTGGAACAACAAATTTATGAAGTTTTTGATCAGTATGCTAAAAGTCATCCCGGAACAATGTATGTGTATTTCGGTACGAAAAATGGTGCTTATCTCCAATGGCCTGAAACAAGCATCTCGGCCAAATTTAATCCTCCTGAAAAAGACTGGTATAAAACCGGTTTAAGCGGCAATGGGGCTATCGTTAGAACGGCTCCCTATGTGGATGGCATTTCTCATCAAATGATTACCAGCAACGTTAGGTCCTTTACCGATGCTAAGGGAAACCTCATCGGAACAATCGGAATTGATGTTCAGCAATCTGTGATCAGCAGCATGTTAAGTTCTATGAAACCTGGCAAGACAGGCTATTACATGATAGTTCATAACACTGGTGTTATCTTAGCTGATGGCAATAATGCCAAAAATAATTTCAAAAAATTATCTGATGTTAAGATACCGGGCTTGGAAAATCTCCTTGCCAAAGACTTAAAGCCCTTTGATGTCAATATCAATGGCACAATGTACATAGTTAATCCCTACAAAGTTACCGGCACAGACTGGATTTTAGCGTCATTTATGGCTGAAAGCGAATTAAATCAAGGCGCTAAAAAAATATCGTTTATGGTTTTAAGTATTTCCGTTATTATGCTGCTGATTACAATATTGTTAATCACTATAACTACTAAACGAATAACTACTCCTATCATAAAGTCCGCGGAGTATTTAGAAATTGTTGCCAGCGGAGACTTTACTCGGGATATTGATCCTAAATACCTGGCTCGATCCGATGAAATTGGCTCAATCACAAACGCTATAAATGATATGAAAAATTCCATCAAACATTTGATCAATAGTATTCGAGATGAATCGGCTGTGATTGAACAAGAAGTTCAGGATGTAATGAATAACGTTATTGTCTTAGCTGAAAACTTCGAAGAAATATCGTCTACAACAGAAGAGTTAGCAGCAAGTATGGAAGAAACATCAGCATCTTCAGAGGAGATGGCTGCAACTTCACAAGAAATACAAAAATCCGTACAGTTAATTGCTCAGAAATCTCACGAAGGTGCCCTTTCAGCGGGGAAAATTGCAGAAAGAGCAGAAGATACTAAGAGAAATGTTGATACCGCCCAACAGAAAGCCTATAATGTATTTTTAGGAACTAAGGAAACGTTAGAACAGGCAATCGTCGAATCAAAAGTTGTTGATCAAATTAACCTCTTAACCCAATCGATTATGCAAATAACTGAGCAAACAAACTTGCTTGCCTTAAATGCTGCGATTGAAGCTGCCAGGGCTGGTGAAGCGGGCAGAGGTTTCTCTGTGGTATCTGACGAAATAAGAAAACTTGCTGAGCAGTCAAAAGGCGCTGTCATGGAAATACAAGAGGTTACCACAAAAGTCACAAACTCTGTTAATAATCTCTCGAGTAATTCCGATAATTTACTTTCCTTTGTTTCTGACGACGTAACTAATGATTATAAGGTTATGCTCAATGTAGCTGGAAAATATAGAGAAGATGCCAACTTTGTCGATGAACTTGTTGCTGAATTCAGTGCAACATCTAAGGAGCTTATGAATTCGATCCAAAATATCTTGGCTGCAATAGATGGAATTGCTAATGCTGCTAATGAAGGGGCTATCGGAATCACCAACATTGCAAATCGAGCCGCTGAAGTAAAAAGCAAGTCTGATGAAGTCAAACAACAAGTAGTTAGGACTAAAGAAAGTACAAATAAATTAAAAGAAGAAATTAAGAAATTCCAATTCTAGGAATTAAAATTACCCCATATCAATTCCTCCCATTCAAGTTTTCCCTTTTCGAACCCTCAAGACAAATGATCTCCCCCCTCTTCTCCCTAGTTATACCATTTTCCGAAAACGACAAAAAACCGCCAGATATCTTACGATTTCTGGCGGTTTACTGTTTACACAATTCCTATTTTTTAATAACTGATAATCTAATAACTAATATATTGAAGATTAATGACTGGAATCCTGACCACAGATTGAATGCCATCGATTGGGTTGCCTACATTGGAAAACAGTTGAGCATTCGTTAAGAATAATACTCCATCAATAACTCCGCCATAATTTCCAACCCATTCACTTGATCCAAGTCCAACTACGACTCTTGCTCCGATAGGAAGAGTGTCAAATAATATACATACATTCGGATATGGCGGAGTTCCGACTGGCGGATAAGGAACATGAGACCAGCGAACTGTTGGCGGCAGCGGAGTATGCGGAACATAAGGCGGATAAGGCGGCAGTTTTAACATTTAGATCCCCTCCTCTAAAGATAGGCCTAAAATGGCCTGCATAAGAGGATTAGGAGGGGGGCCGGGAATTTGATCAGATTAAGAGTTTTTGGGATTAAGGACTTTTTCTTGTTTCCTTTCTTGTATTAGTATATAGTATGAATCTTGTCCAAAAGGTGTCAAACTTTATAACAATAACCTCAAAAATAATCAAAATCACTCATTGAAAAGCAATGAGTGATTTTGATTATTCTAATCCTTTCTTACGCATCGTTCTTTGTTTTTCAAAAACGCTGCGGATGATCCGATCTCGACTCCGCTCCGATATTTCTATAAATTCCGCCGAGACACAATATCGTTGTAGATTTCTTTCCTCAGTCTCTTCAATTCGGAGAACCTGAACCTTAGTTTGCACACGTCCATCGGTTAAGTCTAAAGAAACATTGAGTATAGCTTGATCCTCCACAAGTTCTTCCGTTAAAAAGCGTATCCCGCCGCCGCTAAAATCTAGCATGGTTCCTTTGAAGTCATCGCTAAACCCTTCAAGTGTTACTATTTGAAAGATGAAAGGGTAGATAGCTGTAACTCGAACATAATTACGCCGCTGAACCTTTACAATAGTTTCCGGCAACTCTAAAAGAAGCATATGAATCGGAACTGCTATTTTTTGTTTGATCTTCGTTGCAAAGGAATAGGCAGATACTTCATCCCAAAATATTAGTTTTAAGTTCGTCCCAATACGCAAGGGAACAATGTTACTCTTTTCAAAAGGTGTCCCTACTGCTATGATTGTTTCTCCCACTTCTTCAATGCGAGTCCGATATTTTCCGGCGTACTCCCCTTCAGGTACAACAATATCAACTCGAAGTCCCGGCAAAAGTTTCATCTTAAATTGGCTAATTTTCAAATCGTCACCTTCTTATAATTGTCCCCTCACGAGAACCTTTTTAATAAGTATTCCACATATTTACTATATTTCCTCTGTAAGGTTGATAATTGTGATAAAAAATTAAAGCGTTTAAATCTGACACTTTCTGTTCCTGCTAATAATAGGAGAAGTGGGAGTATTACAATTGTATAAAAACTGGTGATTTAATTCACAAAAATATTTTGTTTGCAGCTCATTAATAAAAGCCGCTAATATGAATGCGGCTTATATCTTTATGAACGTATAATCAATCGATTCTGTTTTAACTTAGGGGCTTGTTCATGCTGTTATTCTGAGTTACATAGGCTAAACGCCCTCTAAGTTGTGTAACATGACGCTGCATGTCACTCGACATCTCCTTAAACATTTGTTTAGCTGACTCATCCAAAGTTGAGGTGGAGAAGGTTTCGTAGGTTCCTAGTGCCGATTGTGCCGCAGCTACAGCCTTTTCTAAATCTGCTTGAACAGTCATAGGTTAATCCCTCCTAATCATTTGAAATTATTATGTACAGTAGTTCTTTTATTTACTCAAAAAACTTATGGCAGAAATTGTTTCTCTTGAAACTTTCTTTCACTCTGATCAGATTCAAACGGCATCAAGGCGTAAAATTGCACATTTTCTTTTAAATTATTAAATATTTTATAGGTTTATAATTTAATAAAAAGCAATTAACTTCTTATTTGTGAATTTTTTTCATATTAATATCCTAGAACTCCTTTATAATAAATTGATAGTCAAATGTAGGTTGTATCTAATTGTATAATTTTGTTTTTTATGCAATAAATAATGTATTGATAGGGTTTTAATTTTATGTTAGTATGGTCAAGTTAGATTTTAAGTTTTTAATCAAGGAGGCCTTCATAAAATGAACTCATACGTTGATACTGTTAAAAATGAAATGCGTGATTGGAAAAAGGCTGTTTTTGTTATTATCTTCACAGTTGCTCGAATTATTTATGGTTTTGCTTGGGTTCAAGCTGGTTGGGAAAAAGCCACTTCAGGCTGGCTTAACTTTGCCGGAGGCCATGCAAAGGGGCTTATAGCGGGGATGGCTGCCAACATGCTGCCACCTAAAGCTCATGGTTTTGATCCTCTTTATATCAATAAATTATGGGCATGGGTTGCAGTTCACATCTTTAATGGCATGCCTGGTGTAACTGATTTCTTAGTCCCTCTCTGTGAAATAGCCGTTGGTATTGGGATGATCATCGGCTTCAGGCTCTTATGGGTTGCACTTCTTGGACTCTTTCTCAATGTACAGTTTATTACCGCTGGTTCCGGTAACAACTTCGGCTATATTTGGACAAATATTATTGTCATGAATTTTGCCAAATATTTTGAGTTAATTGGTTTAAGCGGATATCTCAAGTCTAAAAAAGAGCAAAGATCATAGGTGGCGACCGAAGAATCTGTCTTTGCTGTTATCAGCTTGAACAAGCAATGGCAAAAGGGATCATCAAAAACTTTAAAAAAGTTTCTGATGATCCCTACTTTTTCAGTCTTCATAATACAATGTTCCTGGCAATTTTCCTTTTCATTAAAGGGAAGATATCAAGGGATTTTAAACCAACTGATCAAGCCACTGAAAATATTCATTCTCTAATTGACCAAGCGTATACTCATTTCTCGCATCTCTGAGTTGTTTATTAAGGCTGCATTTATCCGCATCGCGAAGTAAAACGATTCTCATTGGTGCATCCACAAGTACTCCCCCTTATTATATATTTAGGATTAACATGTCAGCCGTAATCCAAAGGAAAACACGAGTAGTATCCATACCGCTGTAGAATCTCCTTAATCTACAGGCTGTTGTAAATATTAAGTAATGAATCAAGACCCCAACACAAATGCTATTATATTCCAAATGCGGATCAGAATCAATTAAATCGCTTAAAAATTTTAGTCGTTCTCTGTTTTTTCATCACTTGTTTTCTACAACTATTCTCTAGTTCTCTGTTTCAACATGAGGGTTGAGTCCAAGTGAACTCGCTTACGCTAAAGCTGAACATCGGGGCTTCAAATACAATAATGTCCAGTGGACATTATTGCCGAGGCGCTTTTCCAATAGGGTTACTTAGCGGCGAAGGAGGAGTCTACCCCGCCGAAGTTAACGAAGGATCCACCCCCACTTACAAGAAGTGGGGGTCTTAAAAACTAGATAAAATATAAAAATCGGCAAGATAAAATCCATAAACTTACAGTTCAAATGAGCAGAATGCTCATTGACAAGAGGGCTTATCCCAGTTACGATACTTAAGGATCAATTTTAATTCCATAGAACCATAATTTCAGGGTAGAGGCGCGGTCCTCAAGAGTAAAGTCATTTTTAATTTGGGCAATATTATGGCTTGAAAGGGAGCATCGCCGAAGTGTGTGAGATAATTCCCAAAAACTCACATGCTGGTTATGTATTTGAAAGGAACATAACTGTCACAAGCGTCTTGTGGAGAGCTACCTCCTTCGGAGATATACCTTCTAAACAGGGTAAGCCCTTACGCAGCACATAGATCGCTTCGAGGGCTTACTTTTATTTTGCCTTAAGAAAAAGTATGGAGGATTAATATGAGTGACAAAAAGCTAGGGTTTTGGTTATTAACCGCACTTGTTACCGGAAACATGGTTGGATCGGCAATATTTATGCTCCCACAATCTCTCTCCAACGTCGGCTCCCCCGCAGGTGTGTTGCTTGCCTGGCTATTCACCGGCCTCGGGGTTTTAATGCTGGCCCATGTATATGGCCAGCTGTCAGATTTTAAGTCTGAATTAATCGGCGGTCCACCCAGTTATACACGAGAATTATTTGGCAGCAAAAGCAAGCTGGGACAAATCATGGGATTCGAAATCTCATGGGGATATTGGACCTCAAACTCACCTGGAAATGCTGCAATTCTTATTACACTTGTTGGATATCTAACGTATTTCCTGCCTGTTTTACAATCTAAAACAATTCTCTTTTCCCTAGGCAGCTTTAATATTCAGACAGGTAATTTTTTCTCTTTTGTTATTGCTTCGGCGGTACTTTGGTTTGTTCATTATCTTATGTTCAAAGGAACCTATGCTGCCAGCAAAATTAACTTTTTTGCTACTGTGACTAAAATCCTAGGATTTATCTTTTTTATAATAATTGCTCTTTCCATCTTCGATGTTACGTATCTCCATCCGTTTATTGCAGAAAAGACGCTTAAATCAGGTGAAACAATCGGACTTTTTCAGCAAATGAATCAAGGAGCTATTCTTACACTCTGGGCCTTCGTCGGTGTTGAATCTGCAGTATGGCTATCCGGACGTGCCAAGAACCAACAAGATGTTAAATGGGCAACACTAACAGGTTTGGTAATTGCCCTAGCCATTTACCTTCTCATTACATTTTTGGCAATGGGGGCATTGCCGGCTAAAGAATTGATGGTTGCCGACAAACCTTTAGTTGACGTTCTTACGAGAATTATTGGGTCAAAGGGTTCTTTGATTATGGCGGCTCTCGGTGTTCTTTCCATGCTCGGTGCAACAGTTGGTTGGATATTACTAAGTGTTGAGGTCCCCTACCAATCCGCTCGCCTTAATCTCTTCCCTCACTGGTTCGTTAAAGAAAACAAAAATGGGGCACCCTACCGAGCTGCCTGGATAACAAACGGTCTTACCCAATTATTCCTGCTCTCAATGATTTCGGATACTATTGCCAATGCGTTTAACGAAATGATTGTTATTGCCACCCTTGCAAATTTAGTTCCTTACCTTTTCTCCGGCATTTATTCTTTGGTAGTCGTTTTAAAAGGAGAGAACTACGAAAAAATTAATCTTTGGAAACGTTTATTGGATGGAACAATGGCTTTGGGAGCCTCTCTTTACTCTTTCTGGGTTTTGAAATCAGGCTTAAGCGATTTAAAAACTTTAGCCCTTGGCATGTTGCTCATCGTATCCGGATTAGTTCTTGTCCCCTTGCTGCCGAAACAGTTGAGCGCCTAAGAAGCAGCGATAATTCTGCTTCTTAATCGGCTGTTGCTTGCTTTAAATATGGCCTGCTGGAAAGATATAGCCAAACTGCTCCGCATATCAATCCCAAAATAATATTCAAAACTCCAATAACAGCAATTTGATTATTCGAGCTCAGAGAAACAATGCCCATGCCAACGCTTCCCATAACTGTGGCAAAGGAACCCATAAGTGATGAGACGGAACCTGTGTCTCCCTGTTGCTGTTCCAACATCAAAAATGCGCTCGGCGGACGCATTGCGCTCCCGGAAACAGTAGAGAGCACCAAAGTAACAGCAAACAACGGTGGTGAATAGCTGCCAACGAGACTGATAAGTAACCCGCTTATGATTGTTAGGGCAAAACAAGTGTTGATAATTGTAGTACGCTTATAATAGTTTGATAAACGGATATAAATGAGTGGGCCAAACAGCATCCCCAAGGCATTAAAAGCAAAGTAGTAACTATAAACCTGACTGCTTAAATGAAAATTTTCCTGATAGATATAGGAAGATGCTGTGATAAAAGCTAAGGCAGGTATGCTCATGGTTGAAAAGATGAGAAGAAGTGACGTGAATCTCATGTTCTTAAGAACTACACCGAGTCTGCCAATGGTCCTCATCACACTAGCAGAACTTTTCTCAACAATTGTTTCCTGTAAAGCTAAAGAACCGGCTAGAGCGGAAATACCTATTAAGGCTTGAGCCACAAAAACTCCCCGCCAAGAAGTTACGTTCAACAAGAATGATCCAACAACAGGAGCCACAGCAGGAGAAATTACAACCATCGACTGAACCACTGCCAAAACAGATTCTCGTTTTCTGCCGCTATAAACATCCTTGACAAGCGCTGTTGCCACACTAGAAGCGGCTCCTCCTCCAAATGCCTGTAAAGCCCTAAAAGCGATCAGTAAATATACACTTGATGATAAGGAACATAGAAAACTGGCAACAGTGTAAATGGAGAGACCAATTAATACTATCGGTTTTCGGCCATGCTTATCGCTTAACGGTCCCCAGAACAGGGTGCCAAAGCCAAAGAAAATAAAGAACATTATTAATGTGAGATTAATGATTGACTGAGATGCCCGAAAATATTCTGTCATAGTAGGCAAGGCTGGAAGATAAACATCCATAGAAAGGGGGATGAAAGCACTAAGAACCGCAATTAGCACAATCATTCCTTTATCACCAAGATATTTTTGCTTTTTTAGATCATTAATTTCCATCGTTCGTACCATGCTCCTTTTTAAATTGAGCTGGAGGTTTTGCCCCCAAAGATTCAAGGTTGCTAATCATACGACAATAAAATTGTTTCATTTGTTCGCGTTCAGTTTCTGTGAACCCCATAAGCATCGCTCTATCCACTTTGTTAAAAGCGCTCTCGCATTCTTCTATGTAGGCCAATCCCTTTTCAGAAAGCTTTATGAGATTGCGTCTAGAATCTTTTTCATCCGGGTACTGATAGATAAGCCCGGATTTTTTCATCCGCTTGATAGATATTGCAATAGTTGGTGGACTAATTCCGATTATTTCTGCCAATTCCTTCTGCGATGCTGACATATTATTCATTTCATTTTTAAGCACAAACAAAATTTGTGGGTTACTTACTTCGCCTAACCCCCTCTTTACAATTTCTTCTTTTAAACAATTATGATGCATGCGGTCAAATACAGGGAATAACCATTCAAGTGAATTGAATTCAAATCCCAAAAAAATTCGCTCCAGTACATATAGTTTTACGACTAATAGTTAGTCGACTAACTATTATAATAGTTATTTTTTCTATTACTGTCAATATTGTTTACAGGTTCTGAGCAAAGCGAACTCGTTCAGCTAAAGCTGAACATCAAGGCTTCAGATACAATAATGTCCAGTGAACATTATTGCCGAGCCGCCTTTCCCAATAGGAATACTTAGCGGCGAAGGAGGACTCTACCTCACCTGAAGTTAACGAAGGACCTCCCCCCACTTACAAGGAGTGCGGGTCTTAAAAACTGGATAAAGCCCAAGAAGCACTCCGCATTCGGAAGATTCTTGGGCAGCAAATTTTATTTATAACGTCTTGGTTCCTGATTCTTGTTAACCTGTCTTCGTTTCAGACATGCAGCCTAACATCTTTTTCCTTGTAATATAATCCTCCGTATCAATTTCTCCGCGGGCATAGCGCTCATTCAGCAATTCAAGAGCTTTATCACTCTGTTTATTAACTGAAAGGAGAAGTTTGCTTAAGTGTTTAACAGTATAGAATATTAGCAGAAGAACAGCGATTACGAGAATAAAATGCAACCCCATGTTAATTAAGGCGTAAACGTTTAAACCGTTACCTATTACATTGCTGCCGCCACTATTGGGGACAGAAAAATTCGAACCAGGAGCATTGGGAATAGGCGAAATATGCCCCTGACCACTTCCAAAACTAAAGCCTCCGCTGTAGGAATTCATGGTTCAACTCACCTCCTTTTTGTCCTAACGTTACTCTAAACCAGACATTTGGTATTTTCGTGACTAAAGTGTGATTGTTCTATCAAGGTTTTGCTTCAATTGTTGATAACGCTTAATCTTAAAGGAAAACAAGGAATATAAATGATGGAGTTATAACACCATTTTGAATGATACGATGCTATAGTTTAATGAATTTTGATAAAGTCATTAAGATACTGTCAACATCAACATTCGAGAAATTAAAGGTAGTATTATAACTATACGAAAGAGTTCTGTACAAAAAATTATGGGATGGACGATAAAGGCAAACTTGGCGAAAGCCAAGGACGCAAAGCTATGGGTCTTCCAGTTAAGCTGATGACTGCCAAGCTTCCGAAACGCTCAAATCGCCATACCGCAAAGGTGTGGCGATTTGTATTTCCACTTAAAATCCTAATAAAAGGAGGGCTCAAAACCTCAGCAACAGATGCTGCGCTTAAAGCGAATGATGAAAAAAACGTATGAAGTAAAAAACTGTAAAAGTGCTAGACGAGATAACTCAACTAATTTTGCCAAATACCAATAATCTGGAGGCGCTATGTATGAGTTGGTTTAGAAATTGGGAAATTCGGAAAAAGATTTTAGCCTTGGTCGTAATCATGGTATTGTTCATCTGCGCAGTGGGTTTTGTTGGTTACCACTTTAGTGCCGTCGACAATTCTCAAATGGACGATATCTATGAAAATTACCTTCTGTCTGTCAAATACATAAATGATGCGCGAGCTTTGTCCAGGGCTGATGAAGCAGATACCTTTCATTATTTTTTAGTCAAAGATAAAACCACTCAAAAAAAGTTGCAAGACGAGATCATTTCTCTCTCTGATGCCTTTGATAAAAGTTATGCTTCCTACTTGAAATTAGCTAATAACTCCTATGAAAAAGAAAGATTATCGAAAATTAATCAGGAGCTAACCGCCTTTAGAACTGAACAGCAAAAAGCAATAGCGCTGGCCAACCAGGGAAATCCAACGGCTTATGAATATTTCGCTAATAACGCTCAAGCACATCTCGATATAATAAACACGACCCTGCAAGAACTTGCTGATTTCTGTGCCCAAAAAGCAGATACTATCTATACTCAAAATGACTCAACAAATAGCAATGCCCAAAGAGTCATCATTGTTTTAACCCTCATCGCGGCTCTTTTGGGCCTTCTAATCAGTTATCTAATTGCGAATTTAATTACCATTAACCTTAAGAAAGTCTTAGCAGGGGTAGAACGAGTTTCGAATGGTGATTTAACGGTTGAAGATGTTATAGTCAAGGGAAACGATGAGTCAGGTAAGTTAGCCCAGAGTTTTAACCTCATGAAAAAACATCTCCTTGAACTAGTTAACCAGGTTAGTCATACCTCACAACAAGTTACTGCATCATCTGAAGAACTTAGTGCCATAATTGAAGAAAACACACAAGCTGCCAATGAAATTGCTTCATCCATGGAGCTTGTTGCCAACGAGACAGAAAAAGAGGCAATGGCTGTTAATGACGTAACTTCTTCTATTGAACAAATTTCTGCCAGCACACAGGAAGTTGCGGCCAGCAGCAGTGAAATTTCCGACTCGATGACAAAAACATTGATGACAACTCAAGCCGGCCAAAAGGCTTTGAATGAAGTAACCTTCCAGATGACTAACATCAGTGATGGGACAAATATCATTCAAGAACGTATTGAAGGGCTTTCAATCAGCTCCAAAAAAATCAGCACCATCATTCAGTTTATAACTCAAATTTCGGAACAAACCAATTTACTAGCTTTAAACGCCGCAATTGAGGCAGCAAGAGCAGGAGAAAATGGCCGTGGATTTGCAGTGGTGGCCGAAGAAGTACGAAAACTTGCTGAGCAGTCACGAAAATCGACAACAGAAATCACTTCTCTTATTGAGCAAAATAATGAAAACATCGATTTAACAGTTACAGCAATGGACCATGAAGTTAAAAATGTAAAAGAAGGCCTTGATGTCGTAAATGTCGCTGAACAATCATTTAAGGAGATCAGCAAACTTGTGGAGTCTGTTACAACTCAAATCGAAGAAATAACAGCAACGGTTCAACAAGTGTCAGTTGGTGCTCAGCAGCTGGCAACTTCAGCCAAAAAAATCGATACCTATAGTAAGGAGACTGCTTCTCAAGCCCAAACGGTATCAGCAGGCATCGAGGAACAAGCAGCATCAATGGAACAAATAGCCTCATCTGCCAATATACTGGCTTCCTTAGCCACAGAACTTCAAAGTGTCATTGGCAAATTTATTGTTTAGAACCTTGCATCACAAGAAAGGAAGTGCCTTAGCAAAAGCGAAAGGCACTTCCTTTTTTACGGATTTTTGGTTTCCTTGGCTGTGGCTGAAGCATCCGGATCATCCGAGACATCTGAGGCATTGGTCACAGCGCCAACTGGGTTTGCAAAATAGCTTTCAACACCGGTACTTTTCTCAGAACTAATTTTATAAAAATATTTGGTACCTGGATTAAGTCCTGTATCCAGATACTCTGGGTTCTTCACGTTGGCAATCTTACGATAACCTCGCTCCTGATTCGTCGAGCGATAAACGTTATAAGTTGACGCATACGGAGCAGGATCCCAGCCTAATTTGATACTAGAATTGCTCAGAGGGACAGTCGCTAGCCCTTGGGGTATGCCTGGATAAAGTAATTTCGTCGTTGTATCTGTTGTTGGTTTTATTTCACTGCTTACAGGGTTTATTGATTCCGATTTTGGAACTGGAGCTGGGTCCTTTTCATCTCCCTTGGTAGTATTTTGCAGGAAGTATGCGTGCCAAAAATTATCTAAGGAATTCTGGATCGTCTGTTGCTCCGAGTTTGGCAGCGGCGCGAGATAACGAACCGATGTATAATTTTGGGGAACCGACCTCTGTTTCCAAAGTACCAGAACCAAAGAAACAGCTATAATTGCTAATACTATAAAAACTATAAGAATCGCTTTGCCCTTTCCCATTATTTTCATAGTCTGCCCACCCTATCCCTTCTTCGAATCAGCCATAAACCGCCAAGGGTGAGCAGCAACACTGCTCCTACAACCACCGCGTATCCGAGAACAGGTCTTTGTTGAATAATGTTGGGCTGATTTCTTTGATTTTCCACTGTCGGGGATAAGGAAGTAATGGTTCCATCAGCGGAAATAATACTTAGTTGTCCGGTTACTTGATCCGCTAATTTACTGTTGGTAAGAACCTCACTCACTTTACTGAGGGAATCAGCTTTCGTTCCAAGGACTACAAAAAGAGGCTGCTGTTTATTCCAAGGCAATGTGGCCGCCTCAAGAAGAGCTGCTGTATTATTTTGAGTTGGAATGAAGCTGACAAAAGGTGCAACTTCATAACTGCCATTTTGCTCAGGCCAGGCAGGAATATATTTTTTTAACGCTTCTAAACGTTCTTTCTCCTGAGTATATCCTACCATTATTACAGGGCCGTTATCTTCCATTTGCTTCGTCCTTGCCCCCAACACAACATTCCAATTAACCTGTTGCCCTTTTTGAGCTGCCCTGGCAGCAATTATCGCGGCCAAGGTCAATTCTTCTTGATCCGGTTGTTGAGATAACCACATCGTGGCTTGTATAGAAGGCTGACCGGGACGGGAAATCGTGGGGAATTCCTTCAGTCCCCATGAATTATCAATTGGGCCTGGAGCCAGATAAATTTCTGTATCCGCAGAAAGAACCGACCAAGCGACTTCATCATAACGCATCGCGCTGCCATTAACATTGAGATAGTTCATAAAAGCAAAGTTGACGGTCCATGAAGGTTTATTTAATTCTGATGCCGGAATCTGAACACGAAGTTCACCCTGATCGGAATTATTGGCATCTAAAGGAGTGCTTTTTACCGGAATCCCGTTTATGTAAACTGTGAGAGCGGACTTGGCAGGATCCAATTGTACAGCATGCCTAAAATGCACATTGATATAACTGGAACTTCCGGGCTGCCAATTTAAGGGGCGGTTAAGGACGATACTGGTTTGCTGGTGAAATGCCCCACCCAAGACGATATCCGAGTAGCCTAAATCAGATAAAGTATAGGAACCGGCTAAACCGATGGTTTGTTTTTGCGGCCGGTTGGCAGCGGGATCATTTTGAACAATCAGTGTATTGCCCTTGATCTGTTTAACCGTATCAGGACTGCTCAGAGACGCCGCTGCCTTGGCTAAGCCTGAAGAGTCAGTTCCTGAGACAAGCAGAGTATCTCCGTTCCCGTTTGAGCTTTGGTTGAAGGAAAGCACGCCTACCTGAGCCGGTAAATCAGAGTTCCCGGTACCGGGCAATTCCTTGAGCTGCCCGAAAAGGATCTTGTCACCGTCTCCAGAATTATCTTTTCCAACTTTAACATTAAATTTGAGCTGCTGATAGGGTTCTTTAGAACCCCAATCAGCAGCTGTCGCCAACATGGATTTTATATCATCGACATTAGTATTGTTTGGTAAATACCACGTACTTTGCACCGGCTTCTGAGCAAGAGGATTTAAAAAAGGATACGGATATGTGGACAAACCGATTGAATTTGCCGTCAATTCGAGGTGTAAGTTCGAATGGGGCGAAAGAACAACCCAATTACCCAGATTGTCAATGTCCTGATCGTTTGATCCGGAAGTACTCTGTTTGGTTGCAATCTGAATTTGATTGATTCCTTGAGCGAAGCTCCGAGCCGGCAAATCCACCCGCCATGATCCATTTTTTGTGTCTTCCTGCGAAAACCTTCGACTGGCAATAGGTATCCCATTGAGGAGAACGCTAATGTTGGAAGCTTCATAATCAAGAATATCGGAATGAGTATAAAATAAGTCCAAAAAGCAATGTCCGCTGACTTGAAAATAGGGCTGTAAGGTAAAGTAATACGTTGCCTGATTGAAAGGCGCTTTAAATACTTGCTCAGTGGAAAATAAGGTGAGATTAGATAGTTCTTGCCTAGGCACTTCAGCGGCCCTAACACCAGACGGAAATAGAAGTAAGATTAGCACCAATGCTAGTGTGATAAGTTTCTTAGACACCGTTTCCTAACCTCCTGACCGTTCGGTCTTATACCAACGTGCATTGGTCCCCGAAATCCGATCGCTAATTGCTGAAATTGTTGCCTTTACGACGACAAAAAGCCACAACTGACAATAGGTAAAATACATAAGGCAAATAAGAAGAAGATTGAGGAATGTTCCCTCACCCGATTCGAAGTTTACAGAAATGAACGATTCGAAGATAAACATGGCATAGGCCATAAACCAGATAATCGTAAATGGTCCTGTGAGGGTTAAATTGCTTCTTCCCAATAAACCGAGAAGAAAAATCGCATCTGAAACTAGAATCGAAAAGAAGAAAATACCATAGGTAAAAAAGAAATAAATAATGTCCCCGGCGATACGTTTGTTTCTTAACTTAAAGATGTTACGAATATAGTAATTAATAACGCCTAAGTTTCCGCGAGCCCAACGAGTTCGCTGCTTGATCCAGATCCTCCATTTCTCCGGTTCTTGCTCCCAGGTTACAGAATCAGGCACCCAAGTAATGTAGTAACCCTCGTCATATAACCGAACGGTCAACTCAGTGTCCTCGGTTAATGCTTTGATATTCCAGCCTTCAATTTTTTCTAAGATGCTGCGCCTAATTAAAAAGTTTGTTCCCGTAATTGTTGTCAGGCCAAATAGACTGCAGCGACCCGCTTGAACAGTCCATTGGAAATTTAGAGTTTCAATGTTAACAAAGCGGGTAAGGATATTAGCGTTCTTGTTGCGCGTGCGAAACTTCCCAACGACAGCGCCGAGTTCAGGATCGTTTACAATCCTCTCCACCAATCTGCGAACCGCTCGCCTTTCAGGAGTATTATCCGCATCATAGATAACAATATACTCACCGCTTGAAGCAAGAAAACCTTGGTTAAGGGCGTTAGACTTACCTTTGGCTCCTAAAGGAGGGTTAATCGTAACAATTTTTAAAAACGGATACACTTTCTGTTTTTCGGCCAGTACATTACCAGTTCCATCTGTGGAACTATCATTGACAACAATGATTTCAATACGGTCTTTAGGATATTCCAATCTTGCTAAAGCTTCTACAGTACGGCCAATTACTTGTTCTTCATTATGAGCAGGAACAAGAACCGATACTGTCGGGTAAGACTCTAAACTAATGCCCGGAGAATTTTCTTCTTCTGAAAATGATGCCACAAACCGGCGATATCCGGCAAACGTTAGAATCACATGGTAAAAGAGGAGCACCCAAATGGCCAAAACCGTTGAAATAAATAACCAATCCGTCAAAGTAAGGCTTCTCACTTTAACTCCTCCTTTTTTCGTACAAAATGCTTTTGCTCCGACGGATTCGAGACAGGATCAAGAGAAATAGTGACAGAATGATTAAAAGTAACGAAGCCAGTACATAAAACCAATTACGTACTGATAATCTCAAACCACTTAGGGATTGGTCAATGGATATGACTGGAATATCCGATTTTATTCGGCGGTGCCCATTCTCACTTGTAATCGAGACATGAGGAGTAGTTACCCGGTAAGTTGTAGTTCGCAGATCCACAAACCGGTATTTCAGTTGGCTCAAACCCTTTATAATAGGCAACAGCTTTTCAGGCGGCAAGTAGCTATGAAAAAAAAGGCCGGCAGTGCAATCAGAAACCACCGATAATTGACGAGCTTGTTCCAGAATCGTTCCGGTAGGGTCTAACAGTTTCGGATCATAATAGCCAAGATTGTTGGGATACACCAACATCCCTGCCCGTTTTGATTGATATGTAAAAGGAACGTTAACAGATACAGAGGATGAGGTATCAGAAAGCTGAACCTGACCGGACAACGTCGTAAAATTCTGGGCTAAAGTCTTATAGCCACGGGGAGACATGGCTGAACCCGGCACTTCAAAGGCCAGCGGATACAAATCTAACCCTGCTAAGAGTTCAATGCCTTGTCTTATCTTGCTTAGAGCAAGAGTTTCTTTGTCCTCTGCAAGAGGTTTATCGTCAGCAGTATTCCAATACTCCAATTCATTGTCATTCGTGGCCTCATATCCTTTGAGAATTAGGCATCCCCCATTTGCTTCAGCGGTTTTAAGGACTTTAACTAATTGCGGATAGTCTGCCAAAGTAACCGTTTTTCCCCCTACGTTTACGGCAGGAGTCACAGTCAGGGCGAAAGGAACTCGCGCGGCCGCTAAAGTGGTTATTAACTTAGCCACGGCAGCGGAGGGAGTGAGGGGCTGAACGTCCTCAATTCTCAATAATACTTGACGACTCTCAACGAGATTCCCGCTTAAGGTATCTTCTAAAATTCCGCCCAAAATTAAGTTCAAAGGCGTCTGAAAATCCAGTCTGCTTACATATACAACATTATCCATTTTCCAAACAAAAGGAACAGTATGTTGTAAATTATCGGCAGTGACTAGGTTTTTCGCACCAGCTGGATAGGCAACATTGAATTTTGCAGCGGGATCAATGGGAAGATCCTCTCCTCGATAATGAAGCGATACAAAATCACTTTGTTGACCTAGACTTTGAAAGCCGACCCATTTCTTATAGTTTGAGTACTGTTGAATATTCTGCTCGAACCAAAACAATTTACGTGCTTTGCTCATTTCTGAAAGCATACTTTTCGGCAGATTCGCCTTATTGTCACCTAAATAAAAGATATAGTCAAATCCCTTTAAACTGCCGGGAGTCCATTTTGAACGTTCTAATTCTTCAACTTGAACATTAAAGTGTCCTAAATATTCTTCTAAGGCACTAACAAGAGGAAAACTTTCACCAAACCTTATCCTGCTTTCATAAAGAATCACAGCTTTCGGCCGAAGCTGTGACATCAGATCGTTTTCGGCGGTATCCCCTTGGGCTGTGGGAACAAAAACAGTTATAAGAAATAGCAAAAGACTAGCCAAGATCATACTTAGTTTCTTCCACGGCACGGTCATAAAGAGCAAAAATATCGTCCTCACCTTTCCTAACTTCTGCTTTTCCCAATCGAACCCTTAGTTTTATAATTTTGTGTTTCCCATTTATGTTGACGCTAATTCTATCTAAGGAATTATTAAGCTTTTCAATTACAACTGCAGCCCCTTCACCAGGAGTGCCCGGAAGAATTATGGCAGTAGTTTTTTCATCGATACAACCCTTAACATCTATGATGCGAGTATGTTCCTCGATGACTCTAGCCATTTCAAGAGTAATTTGGCTCATTCCATCTCGGCCGTAAACTGTGCGCATTTCTGTCTCATTGACGAGAACGATTATAATAAGGGTTAAAGGTTGCTCAAATCGCCGGGAGCGGGACATTTCCTCTTCCAGCTTAGCAAAAAAAGCCTTGTGATTAAGAAATTTAGTTTGTGCATCGATGGTGATAAACTCTTCAAGATCTGACTTTCTTTCCAACTGCCAGAAAAGGCCAGTTACATAAGCACTCATCTGTCCCGCTAAATAGGAACCCAAAGGAACGACGAACAGCCAAACGACATATTGCACTTTAAGCTCAGTTATACTGCCGCTCACCAACACATTGTAAATTAAATATGATCCATAGACAAAGACAAACACTAAGGAAGTAATAAGCCCAGTCATGGAGCCAAAAATATAACCAATTAATAAGGCGGCTACGGTACAACCCATTAGCACGAATGTGGAAAGATTAGCCCCTGGAATTGTGGACATATTAATGGCTAATAAAACTAACCAAAGAAGAAAAATCTCTGCAAAAAAAAAGTAATCTTTGCGAATTGCTTTATTTTTATGTTCTAACATTTTATTACTTTATAGTCTTCCCTTCTTGATGCAGTGTTAACAAAGCTTCCATTTGATCAAAAGCAAACGCTGATTTGGCCGTCTCATAACCAAAGGCCCCCTGCAATTCAGGTTGATCTGAAATGCGATAGGCGAGCATTCGTTCATAACACCATTGCTCATCCTTATTATCCCCAGCCTGATGAAAAATCCGTGCCGCTAACGCATAAACCGCTGCTGAATCATCAAGACCGTCTGGACTGCCATCTGCATGATAGGTACTGAAAATCTTACCGTTCGCCTGAATACTTTTATGCAGAAAATCCAAGAACGTATTAACATTCATCCCGGCTTTCTGAGCGTAATCAATCGTGTATAATTGTTCGACAGTTGTGAACTTTTCCGGCCAGACATAACTTCCAGTCTGCAAATTATAATTGGACGGGAAAAAGCCCTGATTATTACGGGGGGCATTTTTAAGAATATCTAAAGTTCTGCGAACCGATTGTTTAGCTGGAGGAAAATCGTCGGATAAGGTTTGCAATCCCACCGGATCGATATAGAATAAAGAAATTTTTTGTTCTGCTTTTCCTATTCTGCCATCGTAGCTGTCGCAAAATACATTTTCGTACCGATTATATCTAAAGAGATTAAAGGCCATGAAAAAAGCTTTGATTTTATAAGTTGGCTCGCCAAAGTCAGTACTTGCTTCGTCTAGACTCCTCAATACTCTAAGTTGATCAACCAAGGCTGTTGCATTGTCCGGTTGTTTCTCCTGCAAATTTAGCCGCCAGTAATAATATCCTTTGGGGGCTTCAAAATACGCTTGCAGATTATTAAGAACAGATTCAAATAGATTTTTATCCTTAACAAGCAGAGCATACTCTATAAGTTGACCTTGGGATTCTAAAAGAATATACCTATCACTTTCTGTTCCAACACCCTGACAGCTTGTCAGCAGCCCCTCACTCGTAATGAAGCGCTGAGATAATAATTGATCAATTTTCTTTTCAGTGCTATTTGAGGTGTCAACATTAAGCAAATATTTGCCAGCATAATTACCCGGTTCCAAATGGTTTATTTTATAGTTGTAGTATGTAAACGATCCAAAAAACAATCCGGCAAAAGGAATTAGGAAGATAGCAAATAATTTTATTTTCTTTTTAATTTTAAGATCCACTCCTCTTTTGCGAAGTAATCCAAACGACTTATTAAATGTCATAACTTATATGCTTAATTCTACATCAACTCGTATGCTTTAATTCTACATATTTCATCAATTTCCTCTGAATTATTGTCAAACATTTAAATTCGAAGAAAATTAAATATTGCACGAACTAGTTCAATTTAGGCACTCATTTATCTCCTGTTAACCAATTATTTATGATCCTTTAACATATTCAGTAACCGAGTCTACAAAAAGAATACCATCTAAATGATCTATTTCATGGCAAAAACATTTTGCTAAATCTCCTGTCCCGGGTAATACTATTTCCTTCCCATTTTCGTTTAAAGCCTTTACCCTTACTTTAGCAGGCCTGTTAAGTTTGCCCCAAATATTAGGAATACTTAAACATCCCTCAATAACCTTTTGATTCCCTTCGCGTTCAATAATTTCCGGATTTACTAGCTTTAGAAGCCCTTGTCCCATATCAATGACAACCAATCTTTTAAGCAATCCAATCTGAGGGGCAGCCAATCCACCGCCATTTTCTTTATACATTGTCTCTGCCATATCATCGAGTATTTGTCTTATTTTGTCATCGATTACTTCAACGGGTTTGCTCTTTTTTCGTAAAAGTTCATCATCAAAAAACCTAAGCTGCCTCAAGGCCATTTAAATAACACCTCTTCTATTCTCCGTCTTAATTTTAAAGTTACTTTACTTATCACCCTTCACTAGCTCCATTTTAACTCCAATTTCTTTCCTAACACAGTGCCATACAAAACAACTTTTTTCTCGGCAGTCAATGAAACCAGATCCCTTTCGGATTTTTTCAAGGCCACCTCAAACCATTCTTGTTGAGTCATTCCAGTTAAATCACAGATACGTCTGATACGTTGTTTTTCATAATTTGTAACAGGAAACCAAATTATATCATCCATGAAAAGCACCTCTCTTTTAGAAAACATTAATTTTTGCTGCAAAAAAAAATATCTCCTCTAACATGAAGAGATATTTATAACTCTCATCTGTTAGGAATACTCCTACAGGATTTAGCACCATGCTTACGCTGGTTGCTGGGTTTCATCGGGCCAGTCCCTCCACCACTCTCGATAAGAGATTTATTCAGTTTTTAAGACCCTCCACTTCTATAAGTAGAGGTGGGTCCTTCGTTAACTTCAGGTGGGGTAGAGTCCTCCTTCGCCGCTAAGTATTCCTATTGGAAAAGGCGGCTCGACAATAATGTTCACTGGACATTATTGTATCTGAAGCCCCGATGTTCAGCTTTAGCTGAACGAGTTCACTCAATTGATAATGATTAATATACTAGTTGCAAACTTCGCTTTTGTCAATTCTAATTTAAAAAACCTAATGCTTAGAATTAATTTTACAGGCAACAGCTTGATCAACCATATCCTTTGATAAGATATCCGCATACCCTTCTTCGTGTCTTTTCAGCCAGCTATTAGCATAGCTACAAGTAGCCGAAGCCTTAAGACCCTTTTCTCTTAAATAATCGGCTACAACCTGCATCATCTTTCCAGCCATACCTTGCCCTCTCAAGCTTGGATTTACATAAGTATGGTCTATATCTAAATCGCCGTTTTCCTTAGAAACAAATGTTGCTTCACACATAAGTTCGCCTTTTTCATCGGTTGCATATATCCGTCGATCTTCGTACTTCCAGTTCATAACTACTTCCTCCTTGCCTAATTTTGCGATAGATTCATTTGGCCTTTTTATCCAATCGTAAGACTCCCACTTCTTAAGTGGGAATGGGTCTCCCGTACTCTGCTTCGGTGGGGGTAGAGTCCCCCACCGAAGTCTCGATGTTCAGCTTTAGCTGAACGAGTTCACTCAGAACATCCTTTTTACTTTCTTGATTTCCTCTGCGCAATTCTTTCCCCCTCACCATTTGTAAATTGATATAGAGAAAACTATGCGGATTATAAGGCCTCGGTCTTATTTTTATCACATACTATTGAACTCTTCTAAATTCACCTATAGTATTCTTTATTGAACTTTTGTTGATACAATTTTATCAAGAAACTAAGAATTTTTCACTATTAATTGTTAGCTGACCCCAAGGAACCACCTGTTATTACCAATAGCTATTCCTGTTTATCATGATATAATACATTCAAGGGGTAAGTCCCTTAGTCTTTTTCATGGTACTTATATTTGCCCTCCGGGGACAGCAATTCGGAGGGACTTTTTTCCAAGAGCTCGTCTAACATCAAGTTAGGCATGTCTCTTTTCGTAAGATTGGGGGGTGATGTCAATCAGGTTGGTTTGGCATCACCCTTTTTAGGATGTCGCATCTTATAATTTAGTTAATCACATTATTCGGCAGTCTTCGAGGCTGCTTTTTTGTATATGCAGATAAAACCTGCATTCATCTTCCATTCGCAGCCCCTTTAACTCTCTGGATAACTTAGTCACCGCCGGCACCATTACTTAAGATCAGGAAACAGCTATTAAACTGCTCTTAAAGATGCCGCTCCTACTGACGGTCCAGACAGCGGGCACATGAAAATGGTAATACAATTTTTCTTGTTCGAAAAACAGCTAAATGATATACTAATTCTCCCAACTTAGAATTAGGAGGATGTGAGAAAATGGGGTTTTTAAATCAGCTTCAATTAGAAACTGAACGACTAATACTAATGGTTCTGAATGAATCCTTTGCCGATTTAATTTTGGATTATTATAAGCGTAATGATAAGTTTCTCCAGGAATGGGAAGCTAAAAAGGAACCTGAATTTTATACGATTCGTTATCATCGAGAAGCGTTGCACAAAGAATTGTCCAAAATTAATGATGGGGATACATTTAGGGTCTGGCTTTTTAAAAAAGATGAGGCGTTGTCTAAAACAATTGGATCAATTGGCTTAAACAATATCGTTCATGGGGCCTTCCTTTCATGCCATTTAGGCTACAAATTGGATCATACTGAAATCAACCAAGGCTACATGACGGAGGCCTTAAAAAAAGTTATTGAATTCGCCTTTACAAAATTAGGGCTTCATCGAATTGAGGCCAATATTTTGCCGCGGAATGCACGATCGATGCGAGTAGTAGAAAAACTCGGTTTTTATAACGAAGGCCTGGCCAAGAACTATTTGCGAATTAACGGCAAATGGCAAGATCATATTCATATGGTTCTGCTCAATGAGGCTATGGAGTAAACCCTAATTCATTGCAACTCTTCAACAAGCCATTCTTTTTCGCCGTAATTAATAAAGTACTGTCCATCACGCTCGATCAAGTTTTTACACAACTCGCAATAGGAAGAACGGGACAGTTTCGTATCACGCGGCCAAAACAAAGAAATATAAGGGATCTGGTTCTTGATTAAAATATTGCCTGAAGGCAGGGGGAATTTTCGCCCATCATAAAGTTGTAATATTATCTGACCAGCCTGTACAGTTACCGATTGAACAAAAAAGGGGACGTCTTCTACCTTTACAGGGTACAATTGATTCTGCCATTCTATATTAAAGTTATTAAGATCATCTTTTTTGAGATTAGAAGCAAATAAGTTGACAATTTCTTTCCTGATCATTACCAAGCCATCAGCGAACCATAAACCATTCTTATCAATAAAGAGTTCTGGGGCACGTAAATTACTCAAGATATTGCCTCCTTGCCATTAAAATAATAATTAACTATCGATAAGATATCGTCTTATATCATCTATCATTCCACGATTATTCGTTATTTCCTCCTTGTCATAGTATTTTGCTCCTGAAATCGCTATCAAAATTATAATTACTCTTCTCTTTATTGCACACCATTTGATGCGGCCTTTCGTTTTTTTTCATCGCGGAGTACAATTAGATCGCAGAAAATATTCAAGTTAAGGAGGAAAACGCCATGATCCAGGGTAAAAGCTTGTCCCATTCGGAGCTTAGCGAAGTTGCCCGGCGAATGCGCCGTCATATTCTGAAGATGACCCACAAAGCCAAGGGAGGACACCCAGGGGGCTGCTTGTCGGCAACAGATCTCCTTGACGTTTTATATATGAACGTTCTCCGAGTCGATCCGCAAAACCCTCACTGGGATAAACGGGATTTTTTCTTTTTGTCTAAGGGACATGCGGCACCGGCACTATATGCAGCCTTATGCGAACGGGGTTTTTTCCCGGAAGAAGAGCTTTTCACTTTTCGTGAAGCTGAGAGTAGGCTTCCTGCTTATCCAAGCTGTGAATCTACCCCAGGTGTTGATATGGCATCAGGCTCGCTGGGCCAAGGTCTATCTATTGCCAATGGAGCAGCACTAGCGGCGAAACTTAAAGGCTCCGATCAACGTGCCTATGTGATGCTGGGTGACGGAGAATTGCATGAGGGACAGGTCTGGGAGGCTATGTTAACAACTGCTCATTACCATTTAGATAATGTTTGCGCTATAGTCGACTACAACAAATTACAGCTTGACGGTCGTCTCGACGAGGTAAAATCGTTAGGAGATCTGCCGGGAAAGTGGAGAGCTTTTGACTGGAATGTCCTCGAAATCGACGGACATGACCTCCCCCAGATTGAAAAGGCTTTTGCTCAAGCTCAAGCAGTCAAACTGCAGCCAAGCGTGATCATCGCTCATACGATTAAGGGAAAAGGTGTATCTTTCATGGAAGATCAAGTCGACTGGCATGCGGCCGCTCCCAGTGATGCAGAATTAAAAATTGCACTAGAGGAGTTGAAGTAAATGACAAAGATTGCACCACGTCAAGCTTACGGGGAAGAACTTGTTCGCTTGGGACAAGAGAATCCTGATATCGTTGTCCTCGATGCAGACGTCGCCAAAGCCTCAATGACATATTTGTTTAAAGAAAAATTTCCTGAACGATTTTTCGACTTAGGAATTTCAGAGTCCGATATCGTAGGAACAGGTGCCGGCTTCGCCGTTGCTGGGAAAATTCCATTTATAAATGCCTATGCTAATTTTCTACTTGGAAACGGCTGGGAGCAAATCCACATTTCGGTGGCTTATGCAAATCAAAATGTAAAAATTGTTGGGCACAATATTGGCGCCTCTTCCGGCAAAGATGGCCCAACCCATTTGCCCTTTGAAGATATTGCTCTAATGCGTGTCTTGCCGGGCATCATGATTGTAGAGCCGGCCGATGCCATTGAAATGCGCAAAGCGGTGCGAGCGGCGGCCCAGCACCAAGGGCCGATTTATCTGCGAGTCGGGCGCTTGCCGGTTCCCCTTGTCACCTGTGAAGAGGATCCTTTTGAACTGGGAAAAGCTCGTATCTTAAGGGAAGGACAAGATGTAACCATCATAGCCACCGGGGCAATGGTTGCCAAAGGGCTGGAGGCGGCCGAGGAGCTTGCCTCATTGGGAATTTCAGCTGAAGTCATTAATCTTCATACCATAAAGCCTTTAGACGAGGAGACACTACTGCGCTCAGTTCAAAAAACCGGTGCCGTGGTCACTGCTGAAGAACACACGATCCTCGGCGGAATGGGAAGCGCTGTAGCAGAACTTTTGGTTGAGGAATTTCCCGTTCCCTTGCAAAGAGTTGGCGTTAAAGATCGTTTTGCCGTTTGTGCTCCCTATGATGAATTGCATAATATCCTGGGCTTAACGGCAAAGGCGATTACACAATCCGTTCAACGTGTAATTCGTAAAAATCGTCAGTAGTCAATTCTAGCGCAAGATAAATTGGATCACTAAATCTTCTCTTACTCCCTCTACCTTTTGTATATGCCTTAATGTATATACTAGAAGTGAGAAGCAACACTCTATTTACTCAACTCTTTTAACTCAAAGCCAAAAAATGCCCCCACCAATCCTGATGGGGGCTAATCGAGATAAGACTAGTAATTTTAAGGATGAATCGGTCTATTAAGGTATTTTAAGACCTTTAAGGCCAAACATAACGCTATGGTTGCCCAGAGCGAAAACCTTAGTAAAAGGCAGATGGAGAATTAATAGTATGACTAGGATCTGCTTCACCATAATATACATGATTATCAGTTATTAACCCGGCAGCCTCATAGGAACACCTTTCAAGAACACTGGAATAGCTATTGGCTTTTTCAACAAAGAATTCAGCCATTTTGGCCGCATCTTCTAACGAGTCAAAAATTAAAAGTGTATAGCTATAGAGCACCTTGTTTTTCACACGGAATATTGTATGTGGTATATTACTCTTCTGAGCCAGTGAAATTAACACTGGCTTTCTGCCTATTCTCATTAAAATGCTCAATGCCTCTAATGACACACAATTATTTGTCATTGATATTGATATAGCTTTCTGCATATTACATTTATTGTTAACTTTAAGATCAATATTGTATTCTTTAGCCCACTCCTTGGTCATTTTGTTGTATAAATCGCGAACGCCCAAAACTGCGAGAGTATACTTGCCAATTAATGAATCTGGCATATTATCGAATTCTACTGGGGTAACTCCAATAACGATATTTCTTTTTCCCATCTAACATCACTCCTATCATAATTTTTCTTTATAGATAAATCTTTAAGCATATTGAATATAATTATTAAAATTTAAATTTTTGCGTTTTTTAGATATATATTTGACTAAAATCGAATTTTTAATTGATTTATTTTTCGCAATAATTTAATTTATTTAAGTATAGCACTTTATTTTACAGGAATAAAATTGCTATTTCGAATTCTGTGATAATATAATTTAATTCTGAAATTTTCTCCTAATCACATATCCAGATAAAACGAATACCTAATATCGCCAGTGCAGTCAATTTGGTATTGAAAAGAACGTTGAAAAAGAGGCCACACTTAAGTAGAGTGGCCTCTTGCGCTAAATTCATTTCTATTTAATGTTAGTGTCATTGCCTATAGCAAATGCCTGGGCAATTTGTTTACCCACAACATGATAACTTCTGCTTTCAGGCGCAAATATTAATGGTTTTATTTGTTCTATAAGCGGATGATCTCCTTTTTCCTGAAGGGTATCATCAATCTTTGCATCCAAAACCTCACCAATAAACTGCGTATGCAGGCCAATTTCAAGAATGTTTATGATTTTACATTCTAAATTAATCGGAAATTCCTTGATATAAGGTGCATCAACCAGATCACTTTTTACCGCTGTTAGACCGGTATGAGCAAATTTGTTTTCCTTTTTTCCAGATACTAAGCCAAAATAATCGGCTTCTTTAATAAAGTTTTCTGACGGAATATTTAGAGTGAAGGCCTTTTTAGCTAGAAGGCTGCCGTAAGTATAAGTAGCTTTGCGTAGTGAAACCGCGACACAGGGCGGAGATGAACAACAAATACCTCCCCAGGCTGCAGTCATGGCATTTGGATTACCTTCATCATCATAAGTACAATAACAAAAACCGGTGTTGGATAAACTAAGGCTTTTGCTCCCATACTTTTTTTCATCTATTTCACCTCTTATGTTATTTGCCAAACCATTTGGCAAGGTTCCTATTCTTAAGCATAAAAAGCTCAACTGCTCTCTTAGGTTTTCAAGCTATGCTTTGATATGTATAATATCAGCCCAATCAGGGGCTGTTCCGTCTCCGAACAATATTACAATGACTTTCATCCTTTGCGGAGGATGATCGGGCCATGGGGTTTGTCCATCAGTAATGACAATTCCTAGTTGAGGTAAAGGCTTTAATCTTGCCGCGGCTTCTAAGCCGACTCTCATATCTGTTCCGCCGCCACCCGTAAGTCGAATCTGTTCTGGACGAAACACTCGGCGACAAAACTCAACTGTCTGATCTACAGCCAAAACACAGATTTTCTCCTTCTGTGCCAAGAACCTTAAAATACCGGATATTTCAGCCAAAGCCTGAGAAAGCATTTTCTCAGACATACTTCCACTGGTATCCGCCACCACCGCCACTGAAGGAAGGGGACAGCGCAGGGACGGAAATATAACATTTTCTTTTCCGATCTGTCGATGCCGGCGCGAGGGACGGCAGTATGAATAATCGGTGGCCCCGGTTGTATCTGCAGCAGCAAAGCGGATAGCCGCAGCAAGCCGTTTTCGCCAGTCAACTTTAGGTTGAAGCTTGTCTCCTGCCCAACGAAACCAATGCCCCGGAACACTGCCCTGACTTCTGGCATGTTCTCTGATTTGTTGAGCAACATTGCGGCGAATTAATTCTCCCTCAGTTAGACCGACTCCAGACGGAGACCCATTGCTGGGCGGTTGATCCCCCCAAGACGCCATTTGACCGGTTGCACAAGAACCGGACAAACCGGAACCCGGCCTGGGAGAAAAATTCAGAACCGGTGAACCTGAAGTTTGATTCTTCTTTTGATAAACTAACGGCAACTGTTCCTGTTTCTCCAAAGCAGCATAGTATTCCTCTGCCAAAAGGCTTTCCGGTTGTCCAATATGATCGGGAGTTACAGGTTGAGCCGGAAATTTTACACCTTCACGAATAAGGTCATCATTGATTTCCGCATCTGTTGCTATATTACTTAAACGTGGATTAAAATCCTTCATCCTTTCGGAGTGGTTACGGAGAAGATGACAAATTTCATGGTACAAAGCACCCTCGATAACTTCTACCGGCCATTGGGATAATCCTGAAGGGTCATAGTAGAGCCTCCAATACATATCAACCGCCATTGTTTTCAAACCGCGTTTGGGAACCGGACGGAGAGCCCAGGCAGCTGAGGCTAAATAGGGACGTTCTTTAACTAGGCGGATGCGGGCTGCCTGCAGCTCCAGGGGAAAAATCATGCCCGCAACACCTCCAAACATTTTATAGCCTCAATTGTTTCTAAAATGCCAGACTTTTCACCGGCTTCGAAGGTTCCAGATTCAAAAATATCCTGAGCGACGCACCTCAATATAGGTCGAAGCTGCGCCGTTATCGTACTGCAGTACCCCAGCCTGACCCTTATTATTTAATTAAATCCTTTCCATTTCACCTTGATAATATAACTGAATTTTCTACATCATCTTTTGCCCTCCTAGAAAGAAGATAAATCGAAGAAACTGCCCTATAGGCAGTCTGTTGTTTGCGTCTAAAATTTTTCCTAAGCTATTATCACTGGATTACTATTTTGTCCATCTATGTTAAAAGTATATCCAGACCAAGTATAAATATTTTAGCACTATTATAAATGAATGGAACCCCAAGGTTCAATTATGGAGGATAAAACTTAAAAGAAGATGAGTAATATCTGAAAGTTCAGGGTTAAATAGCCTGCTGCCTAAGCAGCAGGCTATTTGCATATTCTTACCTATTAGGCAGATACTCAGACACGTTGGAATGTCTTATTATCTAAAGTTCCTTCAGTATAACCGATGTGCCAAACTTTCTTCTTTGAACAAGCTGAATACCAGATACGTAATTTCGTTGTATTCCCGTGCTCTATAACAAAACTGCTCCGATAAATGTATCCATTATCCCACCTGGGCCCTGAGCTGGGTTCAATTAAGGCCCTCTCAAAGGGGATACTAAGTTCTTTGGGTTGTGCCATTGGTGCAGTTGCATAAAATAATTGACAACTATTAATAGTTTCTCTTTTAGGCCAACCCGCAATTAAGAACTCAATCCTTTGTTCGGGATAATTGGGTTTAGCTGCTATATGCCAAGGAATATATCCACCATTCCATGTATCCCAGGGAGAACTGCAAGGTTGACCTTCACTCCATGTCAAGCCGTTTTTCGAAGTATACAGATACATTGTAAATCGCGAATCAGTAGTCCACATATACCATTCTTGAGCACTTTTACGCCAAATGGTAGGAGATAAAACTAAACCTGTTTTTGTAAAGTCCCACGCTTTTTGAAAACAAAGGACTTTATTACTTAACTCATGGGTTGGACTTATTTTTCTTGCCCATATTTTCTCAAAAGCGTTGTTACTATATTCACGCCAATATAAAATCAGTGTATTATCACCTGGATCATAGACTAATTCAGGGTCAGAATTATAATTTTTTTCCAAAATCCCGAAGGGTTTTGGAGCTAAAGGGTTCTTTATACCTGGTGGATTAACCCAGTTGATCCCATCCATACTCACCAGGAGACTTGGATTTTCGCACGCACTATTAAAATTCGGATACGGTGTAAGAGCCATCCAATAACGAAAGTTCCCCCAAGCCTCCATTCCATATTCTGTTTTAAAATCAATGACACTTGGATGAACAGCTTGGCCAGAATGATCATATGTCGGGGTTACAATATAGTTAAATGCGTTAATTAGGGACTTGTTCAGTACTTTTTGGGGTAAATAATGTGGCTTCGGTTCTGAAGCAATTACTGAAACAGATTTCTGAGTAATAGATTTCTGAGTGAGAACTTCAAGTGGGCCATTCTTGAATGAAAATAACCCAAAAGAGTAAATACCTGCGGCTGTCCCCGCGATCATTTTAATGAAAGTTCTTCGTGACGTCATAATTTAACCCCATTATTTATTATTATGAACTTGTTTGAGGCCAGGACATTTACAGATATCATTATATAAACAGTATATAGTTAAATAAAAACCCGATCCATACTCCAATTTTTGGCTTTATGTCAGGGAAATGTTTTAGTGAATAATCTGAATATTTTTACCCCAACAAAAAATGCGTTGGCGAGAAGCACTTACCAACGCATAAACTATTTGCCATAGTCATTTGGTCTTATTCGAAAATAGAGCTAAAGCTGAACCATCGAGACTTCGGTGGGGGACTCTACCCCACCGAAGCAGAGTACGGGAGACCCACTTCCACTTAAGAAGTGGGAGTCGAAACTCATTACTCCTGTCCCAACCCTTTGAGCTGCACTAATACTTGCAATTCCGGCACGATCTACTCTAAACACTGGACTCTTTCCCAAAGTAAAACCAGCATAGAAATCGTTAGAATCAAGCCAGAACTAATCAAAATCTGGCACTTCCTTTCAATAATAGCTAACAGGCAAAGAAAGCGAAACTGGTTTTTCGCCTAGTGAATATAGTTGTTCAAGGAAACTTAAACGTCAGATGTTCCAAAAATCTGGAACTTATTGACCATTTGATTTAGCTCCTCAACTAAATAACTTTGTTCCTGGGCGATCTTGGAAATACTTTCAATAGCTTTTGCTGTATCATTCATGCTTATTGAGATTTGTCCTGAGTTGGAAGCGCTTTGCTCTGTCGATGCAGCAACTGATTCAATAGTCCTTAAAACTTCCTCGATTGAAATAGAAATTTCCTCAGTGTTTGATTTGAATTTCCGGATTAACTCATATACAAAGTCCATATCCTCATCATATTGCCTGCTCGTTTCAATCATCTTTACATAGTCACTAGTTACAGGCCCATTAATGTAATCCAACAAATCCCGTGCATATTCCGAGAGATTTCCAAATACTGTTTTGACCTCCTTAGTAACTGTTTGAATGCTTGAAACTGTTTTCGCCGATTGTTCCGCAAGTTTACGAACTTCTTCTGCTACAACAGCAAAACCCTTGCCGCTCTCTCCTGCCCTAGCAGCTTCAATTGCAGCATTCAGAGCCAATAAATTAGTTTGGCTTGCAATATTAGAAATAATATCAGCCATATTTGTAATTTCGTTAACGATTTGGCCACTTTCAATGGCCCTTAAGATATGCTCTTGTTTCTGTATGTAAATTTCTTTGCTAAGATTAGCTGAATTTACAGTATCAGTTTTTAGATTTTGAACTCGTTCCTTGATTTCGCGTGTGTGTTCTGTACTTTTATCGGCCATATTAAGGAGTTGCTTGGTAGAATCTAATATAGCCTGGCTTGATGCACTCACTTCTTCAGTTGCTGCAGTATTTTCTTCCATGCCTGCAGCAATTTCTTGAGTCGATGCATTGACCATCTGAGTTTGGGCAGAAATTTCTCTTATAGACGATGAAATAGTTTTACTTTCTGTATTCAATTGATTCGAGTCCTGCAGTATTTTTGTAAGCAAGCCTCTGATACTTTCTATAAATTGATTAAAGCTTTCAGTTAGCTGACCTAATTCATCGTTTCTGTAGATCTCGCCCCTTATAGTGAGGTCCCCGCCCCCAGCTTTATCCATAAGCGTATTGAGTTGTCCGATAGATTTTACTATTCCCCGGTAAGTGGAAAATAGTAGAACTGATAGGACAATAGTTAAGAATACGCCAAATCCAGCTATAACCATTAAATTTTTTCTAAAATTGTTAGCATTAATATCCGTCTGCTCAACCATGGTTTCATTTTCTGAATTCGTTTTATCGACAATTTGATTCACCAATGAATCCATATCGTCCGTTGGTTTTCGATCAATACCTTTCACAAGCCCATCAACAATATGTAAACTTTCCCTGTTATTCATATCATAGTTTTTAATAGCTGAAGTGTATTTTTCAAAAAGCTCTTTATGATTGGTTATTAAAGAATCAACTGAAACGGTACTCATCCCTTGTTTAGCCATATCTTCTTTAAGCTTTTTCAAAAGAGTTTGAACAGTATTATTCTCTTGTTGAAACTGAGTGTAGTAATTCTGGAAAGATTTCGGGTCATTACCTCTTATCAACGTATCCTTCCAATTTTGTACTTGCTTTTTGAACTCAACTTGAGCTTGTCTTGATTCATTAACCATATTGGTAAATGCCATTGTTTTTTGTACATTCTCTCGATTTAGCTTATTCAGGCTTTCAAAGTTAGCAAAAGATAAAATACTAGAGCCTAGGATATAAATTAAAACAAATCCTAGCAATAGAGATAATCTGACACCAATCCCTTTACTACTCTTGCTACGGCTATTTTTCAATTTTTTCCTCCTATAATCTAACATTATGTTATTTTTAGATCTGCCATAAAAAACAGGTCCTATGGTTTTGCAGGTCAATATCAATATTCGACATATTTCGTTATATTCCTCTGCAATATATAATTAACTAATATTCGCCTCGCATACTTTTTAGCCGACACCAAAAGATCTCTCCAATTTAAGGAGAGATCCTTTTTATCACTATTAAAGCATCCGACAAATTGTTGCCGCCATTCTTTTTACTAACTTCATCTGTAATCAATGGTTTAGAAATGTTTATCGCCTCAATAATCTTCTGAAAGCGCTTGTATAGAGGAGCTTCCACAATGCGAAAATGAAATTTCAGGCAAGGAGCAAGTGACGTAAGGATTTAGTCATGGATGAATTAGACAATTAACCGAGATTTATTAAGAAAGGAAGAATAAAATTCTGCTTAAGGGAAAACTTAATTTATGAGGTGAGCTTATGAAAACCCTGATTCTTGGTGGCGGAGTTGGTGGAATAGTTGCTGCTAATGCTTTAAAAAATACTATGGGTTCTTCAATGAAGGTAACTTTGGTTGACCGGGAACCAAATCACTATTTTACTCCTTCTTTTCCTCGCTTAATGATCGGAGAAACGAAGCCCTCAAAAATAACCAAGCAGCTAAACATTTTAGAAAAAAGGAAAATCGAAGTTTTACATAGAGAAATTGAAAATATCGATCTTATTGAACATTTGGTAACTACTAACCGGGAACAACTAGAATATGATTATCTCATAATATCCCTAGGGGTTGAGTACCATCCGGAAACTGTACCAGGCTTTAGCGAATTCGTTTTCAATGCTTACGATTTTTACGACGTGGTGAAATTAAGCCAAAGATTAAAGAATTTCACTTCCGGCCAGATCGTATTCTTTATTTCCAGCTTACCCTATAAATGCCCCCCGGCACCTTATGAAATGATGTTTCTTCTTGATCAGTTCTTCCGTCAACGTGGGCTTCGCCATAAAATCAAACTCACTATAGTTACCCCAGATTATTCACCCGAACCTATAGCTCCACCAAAAGTTGGTCAAAGCGTTAGAAAAATGTTAGACGATAAGGATATTGAATTGATTACTGAGGCCAAAGTTATAAAGGTTGAAAGGAACATATTAATGTTAGATCACGATACAAAGGTTCCCTCAGACCTTTTGCTTGGTATAGCTTCTCATTGGACCCCCGAAGTAATACGTAATACAGACTTGGTAGACAAAAGCGGATACATTGAAGTAGATCAATTAACTCTGGAAACAAGGTATCCCGGTGTTTATGCAATTGGAGATGCAACAGCGATCAGATTACCTGTCTTAGGTGCCTATGCTCCGAAAGCAGGATCTTTTGCACATGCCCAAGCAGTTGTCGTAGCAAAAAACATTCGTCTATTATCTCGAGGGTTGAAACCCAAATTTCGTTATGATGGGAAAGGCTTGTGCATCATGAATACCGGGTTCGGTCGAGCCCGGTATTCAACAGTTCATTATTATAAGAAACCTCAACCTTATGTTACCTTATTACACCCTTCAAAATTATCTTATTATGCAAAATTAGCTTTTGAAAAGTATTGGTTTAAACGATGGTTTTAGTTTGGCCATACAAGTACCAGCACTTAACCAGCAGCTAGGCTTTATCACGGCTACTTTTCAAATTTAAATTTAACCAATTACTCATTTAATATATGAGTATATATTAAAGTAGCAAAGCAGTTACCATATCAATCACGTCATTTATTTTAGTACAGATTTAATAACATAATAGTATAGCCGCTTTAGCAGGGCGCAAGTTAGCTACTCTGCTGCTAATACAGCTTTTTTAAATTCCTCAATTCCTATGCGCTGCATAAATCGAGCAGTTCTCTCATTAGGTTTCGCATTTCCCCGATAATATTCCAAGCATTTTTTAGTCAATTCGACGACCTGATCATCGCTTAAATTTTCAGCGATGACATCCCCAATACGAGGAATTCTGCCTGAATTCCCCCCAAACACAAAAGTCCAACCCGTTCGCTTTCCAAAAATGCCAAAATCACGTACAAAACTCTCAGCGCAACATAGAGGGCAACCGGATACACCTATTTTCCCTTTTGCGGGGAGTTCTTCTCCCACTAAAAGTTCCTCTAACCGCATTCCCAGACCAAGAGAATCAAGAATTCCAAATTTGCAAACGGTAGTACCTGGGCAAGCCTGAACATAATGAACACATTTCTCAACTGCTGGTCCAATACCGGTTCCTAACTCTTCCCACACAGAATTGACAATCTCAGGTTTCATTCCCACTAAAGCAATCCTCTGAGCGGAAGTAATCTTAATGATTGGAATTTCGTATTTCTTGGCAACACTCGCGATCTTTTCCAATAATTCAGGAGTAACTACCCCGACAGGGATTCGTGGAACAATGGCATACGTTTCTTTATCCCTTTGAATAAAAGCTCCTTTTGGTGCATTCTGATCTGACATAGTAAACCCTCCAAATCTGGTTGTATCAAATACTTCTAATTCGGTATAAATACGACCAATCCTTCTAAAACCAAAAATAATGTAAGACTACTAGAATCATTAATAGCAGTAAAGTTTTCATTAATAAGAGGCTATACTTCTCAGAATATGAAAGCATAGCCTCTGGACATTTTGCTATATGATGAATTTATTTACACCCTTAAAATATCAACATTGCCACAACACCGCTAATTATACCTATAAGCATTACAGCGCCTGTTACAAAAAGAAGAACCTTCTTTGGGAAGACCCGCTTGACCATAATTAGAGATGGCAAACTAACTGCCGGCAACGTCATGAGTAAAGCGACCCCTGGACCAATACCTAAACCAAAGGCCATCAGTGATTGTACAATAGGAACTTCCCCTGCAGTTGGTATGATAAACAAAGTTCCAGCTATGGCAAGTCCAATTACTGCCAAGACACTGTCAGCCCACTCTGTGCCTATTGCCGGAAATAACCAGGCACGAATAGCCCCTAGAATAACAACAACGATGAAGTAAGCAGGAAGGGTATCTCGCATTAGAGGCAACAGAGCCTTAATCCATTGTCTAAAAAGATTCCCTTGCGCTTCGCCTGTTAAATCATCTGTTATGAAATGCTCCATAGTCTCCTTATCATTTACAAAATGGTTAGCGAAGTATCCGATCCCAAAAACCATAATAATTCCAACCACGATTCTAAAAAGAGCTAATTTCCAAGAAAGTACAAAGCCCATAAAGATAATCGTTGCCGGGTTAAGCACAGGATTACCAAGCCAGTATGCCAGAGCCGCTCCAACAGAAGCTTTCCTCTGGCGCAGACCAACGACGACCGGGGCCGAGCAGCATGTACACATCATGGATGGAATTCCTGCAACCCCTGCAAGCACTGTGCTCTTAACATTAGTTTCCCCAAAGATTTTATAAATCCAATTCCTTGGTAATAATACCTGCACTAGAGATCCTAACAAGAGTCCTAAAATAATGGCTTGCCACACTGCCTTAAAATAGGTAATCGTATAATTCCAAGCTGCTGTCCAGGAGGGGGCTGGAGGAGCTGCGGCTTTACCCGAAACAATAGAATCTCCAATGGAATGTTTGGCAGCCGCCAAAAAAGCTTTGTGATAATAAGGATTCCATTTTACATACCATACACCCACTAAAAATATAATTGCTAATAACAGAACATAAGGTAAATAATTTCGGGTTTTCTGATTCATCTGTACTTCAATGTCTCCTCCCATTTATGATTCTCTGATGATGCTTTTTCTCTCCAATAATATTTTAATCATATATAAGCATCACTGAAGCATTATATAATATTACTCATTAATTTCCTAGCTTATAATTTTTAACAATTTAACGACAAAGCGGCAGTTCATTCACTACTGCTTTGTCATTATAAATATCAGTTCCAATAGAGTTATTCAAGCAAAAACATCCATATAAATATAGAAAGCTGTGCAAAATACCCTTAGTAAAGAAATCTACTAAATAGTTAGGAAGGTGTTTGAGATTGCCTAATCAAAATGTAAACCTCCCCATTTTTGATTTTCGTGGACCTAGTCCTCTATCTATGTTATTAGGATTTATTTTTCTTTTAGCCGGTGGCTTGATTTGGTTTATAACTGGGTGGCTGGGCTGGATAATAATTGGTGTTATCTTAGCCCTTTTGGTTGGGTATGGCGTAAAAGTCGCAAATCAATGGGAGAAAGCGGTCATTCTCCGTCTTGGTAAATTTAGCCACTTAGCTGGGCCAGGCATGTTCTTTGTAATTCCAATAATAGATTCTGTAAGTAACTGGATTGACCACCGGACGATCACCACGACTTTTAAGGCTGAACAAACTCTGACAAAAGATACAGTGCCCGTTGACGTTGATGCTGTGTTGTTTTGGACCGTAGTAGATGCCAAGAAAGCTTCATTAGAAGTAGCTCAGTATAGAGACGCAATTTTTTGGGCAGCGCAAACAGCTTTAAGAGATGTTATCGGCCGAACAAATTTAGCTGAAATGCTTTCCGACAGGGAAAGAATTGATCGTGAACTAAAAGAGGTAATTGATAGACGGACTGAACCCTGGGGTATTGTTGTTAACGCCGTCGAGATACGGGATGTCGTATTGCCCTCAGGACTACAAGATGCCATGAGCCGGGAAGCTCAAGCTGAACGGGAGCGTCGGGCCAGAATAATCTTAGGGACTGCTGAGACAGAAATTGCGGCCAAATTCTCCGAAGCCGCCAAATCTTATGAGAATAATCCCGTTGCTTTACATCTGCGGGCAATGAATATCTTATATGAGGGTATCAAGGAAAAAGGAGCTATGGTCATAGTACCCTCTTCTATTGTAGAAACGATGGGACTTGGTGCGGTCTCTGGTTTAACAAGCCTGGCTTCAACGGTTAAACCTTCTAATGATTAAAAAATCGAAAGGCTCTCCTTCTACTAAAAGGGAGCCTTTCGTTCGTCACATCTGCCACAGATAAAAAATCAGCTTATCCTAATTTCTTATTGGGTGAACACGACAGTCAAGATCATTTTGAATTTCTTAACCGCCAGCAACGCGTGTGGGACTCCAGCTGGCATAACTATTGTCTCTCCCTTTTTCAAAGAAAATTTCTCTTCCCCAATCGTAATTTCCGCTTCTCCGTCAAGAAGATAGACCAAAGCGTCTCCGCTTGAAGAATGTGCACTAATTTCTTCCCCCTCAGCAAAAGCAAATAACGTAATACTTAGGGATTTCCCTTGGGTCAGAGTTCTGCTCACAACCTGCCCCTCAGTGTATTGAACCAAAGTTTCCATCGACAAAGCCTTGGAAAAATCAATATTTTTAATAAAATGTTGTGTCATCGGCTTAACCCTCCGCCTAAAATTAATTGATAAACTACTTAAATAGTAGTATGAATCATAAAATATATTCTAAACGAACATTTCATCATTTTCTGGCAGCAGGCTTAGTCCACCCAGAAATGCAAGATTAGAAAATAGCAAGGGACCAAGTAATGGATTTCGATACATGATCCTTGCCCAGACAATACTCTGAGTTCCTGCTAAATCACCCCAGACGTGGAACCCAAATCCCAATAACCCTACGAATAGGTTAAGTGTTACAATGCTTAAATAAATACAACTTTCCATAGTGTTTACTTGATAATAAGCCGCATAGAAACAGGCAATTGTGGCAAGTGAGCCAGAAACGATAGGAATTAGGGTATAGACCGGAATAAAAGCCAAGCGTGCATGATCCAAAAATGCTGCAACAACCGCACCTAAGAAGCCAAGAGCGACCAGCATCAGTAATTTTGATCGTCTCTCTGTTCCTCGATAATGTTCACTCACCAAAGCATAACTGGAAATTCCTGCAAAAGCGATCGGAGCAGCTACCGGAGAGCCCTCGACTAATAGTCGAAACAAGCTCTCACGGCTGAATGTAGCATTTCCCGACAAGTGGAAAAATGTCCCTAATACACCGACAACAACACCTAACCACATAACTCCCTGAAAGACTCTCTTTACTCCTTTATTAGTTCCAAGAAAGAGTTGGCCAAGAATAGCTAGAACGGCAAGCGGGGTATAAATCAAGGGAATTAGTTCCCAACGAAAAAAATTGTTTTGCGAATGGGCAATGAAGACGTCAACACCCGTTAGCAGAAAGTTTATTCCCATCATACCGAGCAATAGAGAGGTTTTATAGCGAATAGCTATTTGATAGAACCGACGGATCATATCTTCAATCCTCCCCTAATGCTTCGCTTTCAAAGCATCGGCCTTTGATTGCATGTCAACTAATGCTTTTTCTTGCTCATAAATCCCATTCCAATTCACGTAATCTGCTCCCCCCATGACTGCTCCGAACCGTGCTCTACGGCCTTCATGATGCCATAGCTCAAAATATTCAAAGTCGATTGGGGTTCCAAAAGGTTTCGTGCCTAGCAAACCAGAATTGCGCAGATCTTGGACAATCGATTTACCCTTTAGCACATTTTGATTGGTAAGAGCAATAGTTTTGTCTGCTTTGCTCATGACATTATTGATAAACGACTGGACATGACAATTAAGGCAAATTGAATTCATCGTTTGCTGGTGAACATCCCCATCCTTGCGCAGTGAAGCAATTTCAGGAGTTAGGTTATCTTTTAGACGCTGCCCTACATCGTGAGTTCCTTGAACGCTCCCAAAGGCCGACATATGACAAGTGGCACAAGTTGGAGCCGGGAAGTCTTTGACAGTCAATGTTCCTGGAGGCGCGTCCATATTATATTTTGATTGATTGGCTTGATAATAAGTTCCGTGAGCCGATTCGTTATATATTTCTGCCTGCGGATGATCGGGGCCTAGATGGCATTGGGCACATGTTTCGGGTTTACGTGCTTGTGCTACATCAAAAGTATGCCTTAAATGACACTTTGTGCAATCTCCGAAACTGCCATCACCATTCTTTTGACCAATAGCATGACAAACCTCGCAAGATTGAGCGCTGGCATCTTTACCGATGAGATTGTAAACAGCATTAGCATTACCCCCATTGAGAGGCTTGCCATTAGCATCGAGCAAATGATATTTAGCCAGTTCTTCCGATGTGAAATTTTCAGCTCCTTGAACCGCATACCATGATCTTGCGGAATGATTGCTTGCCTCGAACTGTTTGACCTCGGTTGCGTGGCATTGGGCACAATTGTTAGGAGTCGGTTTAGAGATAATTGCAACATTGTAATGCTGTGTCGTTAACGTGTCTTGCCCTTTCACTGCTTTGTGGCAATCGAGACATTGAACTCCACGGCTGGAATGTTCGCTGTCATGATATTGCTGGATAATTCCCGGATTTTCTTTCTGGTGACATTCTACACAAGCCTTATTATCCCCAGTTGCAACCGCACTCAAAGATGGTACACTCGTACTTAGTCCTCCAGGGCCAATGATGTAGTGGTAAGATAAGAATAATAGAGCACATACAAAAACAGTTCCCAACCCTAACAGAGTAATCATACGTTTTGAAGTCGACTTCATTGTTAGGACAATCCCCTCCTCATAAGTAATTTCCCATTAATAGTGGGTGTTTTTTGGTAATAACTATGTGTTTTTAATAAGAATAAGTACGAATATACTCTAATTCTTTAAGTTATTGTTAATTCCTGCCTCCCTTTAATCATAATTTTTCGTCAATTTTCGACAGTAAGAAATTATCGCATATCCCATCTCCTTTTTTCCATAAGTTTAGACTTTTTTACTGTTGCTGACCTCCTTAACATAAAACTCTCTCAACTATTCTGGTTTACCCATTAATTAATCATAAACTAAATGCAATTATTGATATGTGATTTAGATCACATAAGGGCTGAATGAAAACTTATCATCCAGCCCTTTCCAGAAGAGTTGTCCTTGTATGAGTGAACTCGTTCAGCTAAAGCTGAACATCGAGACTTCGGTGGGGGACTCTACCCCGAAGCAGAGTACGGGAGATCCACTCCCACTTAAAAAGTGGGAGTCTTACGATTGGATCATAAACGTACTTAAATTATATGGAAGACCTTCGTTACGATTGTAAAATATACAAGTGCAACCGACGCCATGATAACTGTCAAAGGGAGCCCTATTTTAAGATAGGTCACAAAATTTATCTCCACCTTTTCTTTTTTTGCGAGCTCCACAACAATCAAATTGGCAATTGAACCAGTCAGCGTAAGATTCCCTGCAAACGTACTGAAAACAGCCAATGAAGCCCACCAAATATGCCCCATATGGAGCGGAACTAGATATTTCAGCAGCATGACAGCTGGTACATTGCTAATAATATTGGAAAGTATCACAGTCAATATTGAAAACACCCATAAACTTTGGATACTTTTCATCCATGGCGTATTAATAAGTAACATGAGCAAGCCACTATGCTCAACTCCACCAATAATTACAAATAATCCTATAAATATGACTAAAAGATTAAAGTCGATGCCGCTATATATTTTATTCGGTTTAATTCGACGAGTTATAAGCAAATATGCTGCTCCTAGACTGGCAACAAGCGCCGGATCAAATCCCATTAAAAATCCTACCAAAATTAAAAATACAACGACTAAACCTTTTTTAACTAAATATCCATGCACTACCCCTATCATCGGCCGAACCTCTGGAAGTTGCCCGCTTAATTCCACTTTGTACATCCAGCTTATCATAACGTAAATAAGCCCAAGTCCTAAGAGTGTCAGTGGAATTGCCAGCGCCATATACCAAGCGAAATTAATATGTGAAAGGCTGCCAATTAGGATGTTTTGAGGATTACCAATTAAGGTGGCAGCGCTGCCTATATTCGAAGCGGTCGCTACTCCTAGTAAGTAAGGTGTGGGATTTAACTTTGCCTGCCTAGTAATCATGATTACAATCGGGGTTAAGATTAAACAGATAATATCGTTAATAAAGAAGGCAGACAAAATACCTGTTATAAGAATGACCATTAACATTAATTGACTTTTGCTATGCAAACGATTTAGAAACTGATTTCCGGCTAGTTGAAAGAATCCTGACATATTTAAGTAGGATGTAATAATCATCATTGAGAATAAAAGGACTATCGTCCGGTAATCTACAGCCTGTACTGCCCGATCGAAACTCATTACTCCTGTCCCAACCGTTAGAGCAGCACCAATAATTGCAATTCCAGCACGATCTACTCTAAACACCGGACTTTTTCCCAAGGCAAAAACCAGCATAGAAATCGTTAGAATCAATCCAGAAATAATCAAAATTCGGCACTTTCTTTCTATAATAGCTAACAGGCACAGAAACCGAAACTGGTTTTTTCGCCTAGTGAGTATAGTTGTCCAAGGAAACTTAAAGGTCAGATGTTCTAAAAATCCGGAACTTATTGACCATTTGATTTAGCTTATTAAGGCTTTCAAACTAGCAAAAGAAAAATAATCTGACACCAATCCCTTTACTGCTCTTGCGGTTAGCCTTATTTTTTCTCCTATTTATCTAACATTATGCTGTTTTTAAGCTCATTGTAGCATATATCTATGTTGAACATATATCTGAGTTTAAAGAGAACCTCTCAAAGACTTCAAACAGATTTTGCTAATCATATCGCTATGGCGCCCCATTAGTGTAACACAAAGAGAAAGACCGTTAAAAATAGTCTTTCTCTTCAAGTTTCTGGACATTTCCAAATCAGTGATCGCATTATTAGTTTGCGAATTTATCACACTTGATGGCTGACCCAATGACTTGCATTATTGGGTAGAATTAAGTCGCGGTTAATACTTCTGCATCCTCGGAATGATAGGGTACACTTGTTACCAAAATATTCTCTCGATACAAAAGCATTAACTTTAACAATTGCCCTGTTTGGTTGTGTAAGAAATTATAACGTATCTTAGTCGGTATATATTCCGGTATAGCTACGGTAATCGTATCAAAATTTGTTCTATCCTCTAAATCATCAAGATATTTCATAAAGTCATGAACTATTGCTCGGTAAGGCGATTCAACAATTACGAGCGGAATTTCTATCTTGGCTTCTGACCAGTGTCGTAATAGTTTATCTTTTCTCTCGGGGTCAGAAGCGACGTGCACAGCGGTAACTTGAGGTGTGAACGCATAGGCATATTTTAACGTTTTTAAGACCATTAGATTTAAGTCATAAACAGGTACAATAATTTTATTACGATATTCAGTTATTTGGGTATGAGCACGCCGCTGAGTTACATTGTCGTAATGTCGACGAAAATCAGTCAAAGCCTCAGAAGTCGGATGCAATACTTTAATTTCGTTTCTATAGATCCGATGCACTGTGTGAAAGAAAAATATCAATAGCGGTAAAATTATGAGGACTATCCAAGCACCTTCTGTGAATTTGGTAGTAATAAACACTAAAAATACCAGGAAAGAAACAACCCCTCCAAATATGAAAACGACAGCATCCTTTACCCAACCCTTTCCTCGCTCACTTAACGTATGACGGGCAAGTCCCAGTCCTGTTAGGGCAAAAGATAGCAATACTCCTATCGCATAAAGAGGTAACATCATATGAGTATCACCATGGAATACTAAGATCAAAATGATTGAGATAATAAATAAAGTCCAAATACCGGCACTGTATACTAATCGATCGCCAAGGTTTTTAAAGTAGCGCGGTGCATTTCCATCTCTAGCCATCAGGCTAAGAAGAATGGGCAAACCCGCGAAAGGCGTATTTGCTGCAATAACTAAGATCGCCGCAACACTTCCCATTAGAGCAAAATATGGAATCGTGTGCCCAAAAACAATTAAACCGAGTTGGTTAAGTGTTGTGTTTTCGTCAGATGGCACCAAGTGATAAGCCCCTGCCATATAAACGAGACCAATAAGGCCAAAAGCCACAATAAATCCTAATATAATTAACGTAGTTATTGCCTTTTTTTGACTAGGTGCTTTAAAAGCCGTTACTCCATTGCTTACAGCTTCAATTCCTGTCAATGCAGTCGTTCCACCGGCTACAGCTCTTGCAAATAAGAAAGCTGTCATGGTTATTCCAGTAGTAGCAGGAAGTTGAAGATGACTTGTCGTATGTTGGGTTATCCCGTGGACCATTATTTCAACAATACCGGTTCCAACCAGACATACCAAACAAATAATATACAAATATACGGGTAGGGCAAATATACGTGCCGATTCTTTAAGACCACGTAAATTAATCCAAGCAACAAAAGCGATGACTAAGCAATCGGCTAATACTTTATGTCCTGTGGGAGCCAACCAGGGAAACATCCCAGTTAAATTTTCAATTGCAGAACTAACACTTACTGCTACTGTAAGCACATAATCCAAGGACAGGCTGGCTCCGGCCACTAAGCCCGCGTTTTCACCCAGATAGGCTCTAGCAATAGTGTACGAACCACCCCCTTGAGGATATTTTTGAATTGCCTTACGATAGACTAGCAAAATACTAGCGAGCAGCAATACAATAACCAAAGAAACTTGCATCACATAGGCATATCCCAGGGCACCAGCCGCGAGTAAAACATATAGGATTGCATCCGGGGCATACCCTTCGGACGATATGATGTCTGAGCCAAAAATTGGTATACCGCCCCAAACCCCAACACGGGCATGTTCAGCATATTGAGTAGACAGTGGTTGACCAAAAATCACTGTCCTTAAGCGTAGCCAGAAAATCTTATTACTTTTAGATACCATTTGGATTACCCCCATAATAACTTCGAAGTCAATATAAAACCGTTCTTGTACAGATCAAGTGACCCAGAAACTCTAAATATGTAGATAAATTATTATCACCCAATGAAATATGTTTTATTATAGCCTATCTATAAATAAATAAAGCATAAATAATACAACGAAGGGTATAAAGAAAATATAATTATAACGTTCGGAATAATCTTACATTTTTCTTTTTCTTAATATAAGGTCCATAACATCATTGATAATAACTATTCCAAGAATTTTTTTGTTTTTATCTACTACTGGAACAGAAAGCAAATTATACTTGGTTATAATTTCGTTTAGTTTTTCAGGTTTCTCATAATCATAAACATAAAAAATGTCTCTATGCATTATCTCTTTGAGTTTTACCTCAAGTTCTGAAATCACGATATCGCGCAAGGAAACTGCCGCAACAAGCCTTTCGTTATTATCAACAATATAGAGATAATAGACAGTGTCCGGTTCAGGTTTTAACTTTCTTAGCGCTATTAAGGTTTGGTTAATGGTCATATTCTCATTGAGAGAAATATAATCTGTGATCATTAGACTTCCTACCGTGTCGTCCGGGTATTCCATCAATTCCCGAACTTCAAGAGATACTTCTTGTTCCATCTCATTTAACAGTTTCTCGGCGTCTTCATCTCTCATCTCATCAAGAATATCTGCTACTTCATCTGCTGGCATTTTCTCAAGAACATCGGCCGCTTTTTCTATTGAAAGATTTCTCAGAACGTTTAGTTGAGCGTCAGTTTCGAGTTCCTCCAGTACGTCGGCAGCCTTCTCTTCGTCAAGAGAATTAAAGATGGCGACCTGAGTATGCCTGTCATAATCTTCAATAATATCCGCTAGATCCGATGGATGAAGTGTTAAAAGTTTATCATGTTCTTTAGTAAGCTTTATCCCAACATGGGAGTAGTCTACGGAAGCTACCTCATCCCATAAAATCATCTTACTCGGCACGTGAATTCCAAATGGCTTACAGATAATTTTTATGGGTTTAGCAACTCCAATTCGTCTCAAAAGTCCATCGACACCCACATCGACTGCAACGGTAAAAGTACCGCTTTTGAGTATTGCTAACCTTAAATCGTTAACTCTGACAACTTTCCGGCCATCCATGTCCACTATTTGCTTATCCAGAACATGCTTTTTGAGGAACATAATATTCTCTTTTGCAACTTCCACATCGTTTAACTCTTCACACTGAAGAATATACTGCCCTGTCCGTTTAAACACGGATATACCCGAATAGTTGATAACTCTCACTTGTCTGTCAACCTTAATTTTAGCAGCGATAACTTTTGGTCTGATCTCATTTACATCAACGATTAAATCCAAGAGCCTGCCAATTTCTTTCTGCTTGCTTGAAATAACTTTGTTTCCCAGCACTCGACTTAGGTAAAACGTTGATACTGTCAACATAAAAATCACTCCATTTAGGAAAAATATGTCTCGACTATAAGTAATGTTTCAGACACTATTGCATTTACATTATAGGGCGATTTTCGGAGAATGTGATTATCTCACCTTCTAAACGCAAAAAACAAAGCCTTTCAAATAGCGGAAAGCTTTGTTATACACTCAAATAAAAGTAAGTGCAACTCACTTTCCCCACACGTTTAAGCTTTGGCACTAGATTCTATTTAATATTATCTACAGAAACGTAATTTATAGTTATCTTATGTTAGCTTTAACTACTCTATCGGTTCATATAAATTGAATCAACTCAGCCGCGTCATTTTATTCAGAGCCCCAATGACTTTCCAGCAAGAAAAAATCATGGCCTCGCTTCAAGGTGCATTTTTCCCTCGAAAGCAAGGCCATTTTTTAAGTAAAAATAAATTTGGTTCTTTTTCTTTATCTCAAATTAAGCCAAGTACTGTCTCAATTTGAGCAAATGCATAAGACTCTTTCCCTTTCTATTTAATACCACAACTTACCAGAGATCCTCAACAGTATCTACAACATCCCTTATAACATTAAAGCAGATCTTCTCTGCTATATTCTGTTCTTTAAACAACTTAGATCCTTCTGAGGTAAAGTCAATTCCAGTTAGGCCTTTGCACGTATAACAGCCGTGTTTAACCTTAATTCTTTCTATTAGTTCCTGTACTAAGGGAAAAGTCTTATTTCCAGGATCAAAAACAGTGTTTTCGTCGTTGCCGTGCTTTAAGCCTAAAGCCATGATTCCCCCACTTACTGCGCCGCAAATTTCACCCATTCCGGAAACCCCAGCTCCAAATCCGGTGGCCAATTTAATGGCCTGGCTGCGCTCCATTCCAAGCTGTTCACCCAGGGTGAAAAAAACTGCCTGACTACATAAAAAACCATTCTTCATCATGGCTACCGCTTTATCGGAACCCTTCACTTTACATTCCTCCCACAGTCTTAATACATATTTAGTTTCACAGAGACATTATGAATAAATACATACATGAACGCGTTCACTTTATTTTATCCCGCGAAATATTTTTTGTCAATAAAAAATGAACGTATTCATTTTAGAATGCGTTCATTTTCAACTCTTCCATTACATTACAGAAACGTAGCCAAAAGCCCACGGTTTTAATCGTGGGATGAAGGCGGCTTCGTAATTTCATGTACATGTAAATGTCTTAGCACTATGATAAACTAGTATTAGTTTGATCTTTGAAAACTGGATAGAGTAAGAGGTTCTGATAGCTAATGCGTCTATCAGGTAAAACTCTATGTGTCGTCAAGAAAAAAGACGTTAAAACGATCGTTTTCAAAGAAACTGTGGTAGCTGGTAACAGGCTATCAGCCTAGAGTACCATTGTGTACTGCTCTAGGACGGGCTAATGGCATAGCCCTGAACTTGGGGTCATACTCCGATAGCAGAAATGTACTTCGGTTTAATCACCCAAGAATCCCATCGGCTTTAGCCGTGGGAGTGTCAATCAGGTCATCAGGTCTATTGCTTTACTCCAAGCCCTTCCAGGAATAAATACAGCTTTTGTTTCAGGTTATCCATAAACGGCATTTCCATGTTGCTATTCATGGTGGATTGTAGTAAGCCCATGAACATTTCGATAATTATTCCCACAGGGATATCCTTACGGAATACGCCTTTTCCCTGCCCCTCGCGCACAATATCAACCAGTATCTCCCAAAAAGTAGAGCCATGGGGGGACTCCCGTCGGGCACCCGAGGCCTGGCGTCGAAACTGCATAAACATGCTTATAAGCTGACTGTTCTCTTCAAAATTCTTACCGGCGGTTAAAAGAATTTCCGACAATTTTTGTGACGGCTCTAAAGAGGATTTTTGTATCTCTTCAACTGTATGCCGGACTTCATTTATTTTTTCCCCGAGGCAATATTTGAGTACATCTTCCTTTGAATCAAAGTAGTTATAAAAGGTGCCGGTTCCTAAGTCAGCTTCTTCCATTATTTCCGCTACCGTGGTATTCATAAAGCCTTTTGTCAGAAAGAGCCTTAAGGCGTTTTCTGATATAGATTTTTTTGCCTGCATTTTTTTTCGTTCACGCCGAGTGTTCATGGTAACAATGATTTACCTCCACATTCATTTATGAATGTGTTCATTTTATCATTGCCATATTCTGAATGCAATAGAGGGTTAATATACCTTGCTCCTTTTTCCAGTGTTTCTCCGTCCAGGTTATAGATGGCATCGATAATTCTGTTCCGGTATGTGGAAGGGAATTAGTTCAGTCTTTCTAGTTCTTGCAAAAAAAGACACAGCTCAGCCCCAATTTTTTCACCGGTTGCACTCTGAAAAACGACGTGTCCTCCAGTAGGATAAGTTTTTAAGACCCTCAGTCCAGCAATTCTAGAATTCAGATAATTAGCACTCTCTGGCTTAACTGTGTCATCGTCAAGGGTTTGAATGATCATTGAAGTACATTTAATGTTTGCTAAGAGAGATTTAGTTTTATTAAGTAAAATCACAAATTGGATTAAAGCCGGAAAAGGGGGGACCTTGGCACTTGAGCTTAGATATTTCCTAGCATAAAATCTAAAATCGCATCTCAAATTGAAAATTACTTGTTTCATATTCCCATAAAATATTGGCGTATTGATTAGAACCAATGCTTGGATCTTATGTACTTGGCAAAGTTGAATTCCAAGCAAGCCACCCATTGAAAATCCGATAACCACCACATTATGGCAACGCTTTTCTAAATCAGCATAAGCAGCCACGACAGATTGAATCCAATCAGTATATTTCGCTCTGGCTAGGTCCCTGCGACTTGATTCGTGTCCTGCAAGCAGAGGCACTGCTGTTGGAAACCCAGATTCATTGAGTTTAGTAACAAGAGAATCAATCTCACGACGACTTCCTGCAAAACCGTGAATTAATAAGCATCCTGTATTAAATTTCTCCATGACGAGTAAGCTCCTCAAAGCGTTTTTTTATATGGTCAAATTCAAAGGAAGAACAAATCCGCCTTTCCTGGGTGTCAAGGATTCGATAATGCTGGGAGATTAGGTTTTTTTGCATCTTATAGCCAAAAGAAGCCTCAAGCTCCTCCCACCATATTTTACCACCAAGAGTTTTAGGATAGTCCCGTTCGGTGCTGTCAAAGGCAAGAGCCATAATCACTTCCTTGGGCTGACCGCCAAACGTTATTGATAAAATTTCGCTCTTCCCAAAAATTGTGCAAAGTGTTACTGCACCCATCCAACCGAGTGTCGATCTGCCTTTTTCAATCTGTACAAGCGTTTTTTTAGACATGCCAAGTACTTCTGCCATTTTATCCTGTGAATAATCAAACTCTGTACGAACTAATTTTAATTTTTGGTCCAGTTTTTTTACAAATTCATCTTTAGTCATTAAAACAACTCCCATATGGTGTAATATTACACCATATGGGAGTTGCGGTCAATGCATGTAGTCCCTAAATTCCCTGAACCCCTACAAAAATAGATTATAGATTCACTAAAAATTCAACACACATTTTCAAAATTCTTTCCTAATATAAAATCTTCTATATGTTTGATAGAGTTATACCGAAAGATATAAAATAAAACAAAGGGATGGTTTCTAAGTACTTGCGATACTAAAAACAAGATAACAAAATAGTTGGAGGTATATTGAAATGGATTTTGGTGAGGTTTTTAAAGATATTTCTGCGGGACTCTTGGTTACAGATGCAGATTTTAATGTGATTTGGGCCAATAAATTTGAGGAACAGTTCTACGGAAAACCCGTTGTAGGTTTGCGTGCTATAGACTGTCACAGGGAAGAAAATCGTCAAAAAATTGCCGGCTTTGTAGAGCGGTTTAAAACCGGGGAATTAAAATCCTTTACCAAAATAGCCTTTGGGATGGTTATTACCTATAGCAGTTATTTCAAGGATGGGGAGTTCGCCGGAATGATTCGAACAAGAATTTATTTGCCCAAGGGGGCGGAGGCAAAGGAGACTGCTCATTATCCAGAGTGAAAATTAGAATTAGCGTATTATGTCGGACGTGTACTTAACAAATTAGAGACGAAGAGACACCCAAAGGGTGTCTCTAAAAGTATACTTTTTGATACATTAGTTAAGAATCATAGAATTTTATTCATCAGTCTCATCGGGCACATTTCTCCACACATTGTACAGCTATCTTCGTGAGTTGGAGATGATTCTCTCCGATAACGTTCAGCTTTTTCCCGATCAATCGCTAATTCAAACATAGTAGACCAATCCAACGCTTGTCTTGCTTTACTCATTTTAAGGTCCCAATCAGCAGCACCTGGGATTCCTTTGGCAATATCTGCCGCATGGGCCGCTATTTTAGTAGCTATTATTCCTTCTTTCATATCTTCGAGGGATGGAAGGCGAAGATGTTCTGCCGGGGTTACATAACATAAGAAGTCCGCTCCCGATGCGGCAGCTATGGCACCGCCTATGGCACTGGTAATGTGATCATATCCCGGAGCGATATCTGTCACTACTGGGCCCAATACATAGAAAGGTGCGTTATGGCATAATTTCTTCTCTAATAACATATTGGCTTGGATTTCATTGAGAGGGATATGACCAGGACCTTCGATCATAACTTGAACGTTCTTTTCCCAAGCGCGCAAGGTTAATTCACCTAACACGATAAGTTCCTCAATCTGTGCAGGATCAGTAGCATCCGCAAGGGATCCCGGGCGACAGCCATCCCCCAAGCTCAGGGTTACATCGTACTTGGCGCAAATATCCAACAGATCGTCAAAATACTCGTAAAATGGATTCTCGCGATCATTTAATTCCATCCAGGCGAACAAAAGCGAACCTCCACGTGAAACAATATTTGTGACGCGTTTATTTTTTTTAAAATGAGCCACTGTTTGACGGTTAAGTCCAGCGTGTATCGTCATAAAATCGACACCATCTTGGGCATGCTTTTCTACAACCGCTAGAAACTCTTCTACAGTGATATCTTCAAGTTTTTTATCCAAAAAACCAATTGCATCATACATAGGAACTGTACCGATCATTGCCGTTGACATGTTAATTAGACGCGAACGAAATTCAGCAGTTTTTCCATAGTTGCTCAAATCCATAATAGCTTCAGCCTTCATATTAATGGCTGTTTGTACCTTCTCCAGTTCTAGATTAATATTCGCACAATCTTTGGAAATTCCTAAGTTGACATTGATTTTCGTTTTAAGGCCTTGCCCAACGCCTTCAGGGCTTAAAGTTAAGTGATTAATATTTGCCGGAATGACCACAGTTCCTCGGGCAACACGTGCACATATATCTTCAGGGGACTGATTCTCTTTTTGAGCAACAATTCTCATTGCTTCGGTAATTTCGCCTCGTTTGGCCGCCGCCATTTGTGTTGTCATAGCTAATTCCCTCCCTATAATATCTTGATATTTTCTTTAGATATCTCGTATTTTCATAGAATTCCTAGCTAACCAAATTAGCTCACCACGGATAGAATTCGCATAAAATGTCTAATTCGGAGAAATTGGATATGGCAAAGCCAACGTCTACTATTTGTGGATATGTTGGCCGTTGTAAACCCATGATTCTCACGGTGGTAAACCTCCCATGTCTAACAGGGTCAAGATTATAAATCTGCCCTAAATTCCTTCGTTCCACCTATCCATGATTGGGTGTCAGTTATGCTCCTCTACCGAGTCCTTGCTCTAATGGAAAAATATGCGACTGACTACCAGCTCTTTTGTTTTGCTAGGTTACCTGGATTGCTCGCTTCTGTGGTGACGCTTTAACCCACAGATCGTTTGTTTCTTATGGTTTCGCTGCTATTCTAATTACGCTGCTAAATGCTCAACTGGACGATGAATGTCCTTAATTAGCTTTTCTGGATCGTATTCTGTACCTTTTGTTAATATTGCATAGAACACCCGAATTAGTTTACAGCTTAAGGCAATTAGTGATTGTTTCTTCTTCAGGGGATTCTTGATCCTTGTTGTGTAGTAGTTGTGTATCTCTGCAAACTCTGCGTTTTTTGCGACTAGCGGCATCACTG